>JBGTNH010000013.1:0-18371 GCA_041743165.1 Gillisia sp.
CTTTCAGCAATCAGCAATCAGCTTTCAGCTTTCAGCTTTCAGCAATCAGCAATCAGCAATCAGCAATCAGCAATCAGCAATCAGCTATCAGCAATCAGCTTTCAGCAATCAGCTTTCAGCTATCAGTTTTCATCCATACAGTATACAATATACATTATACAATCTACAGACCACCTAACGACTAACGACAGACTAACTACTTCCTCACCGAAAATTTAAACTTGGTTTTTGATTTAAAAACTTCTCCCGGTTCCAAAGTGGCGGGGGGGAAGTTTTCCTGGTTGGGTGCATTGGGAAATTGCTGAGTTTCCAGGCATAGGCCGGTTCTTCTTTCATAATTTCCCTGTCCTCCAGGAATTGGCAGACTGCCATCCAGATAATTTCCCGTGTACAGCTGTATACCGGGCATATCTGTAAAAACTTCCATTAATCTTCCGGTCCCGGGATGGAAGACTGAAGCAGCAAATCTTACACTTTCTGCGCTATCGTTTAATACAAAGTTATGGTCATATCCTGCCCCGCGGTCCAATTGCTGTTCTTCAAGGATCTTATCTATGTGCTCTCCAAGAGCCTTTGGCTCTCTGAAATCGAAATAGCTGCGCTGCACTTCCCTGATCTCGCCGGTGGGGATCATACTTCCGGTAACCGGCAAATAATGATCGGCATTTATTTGCACTTCGTGATCAAGAATAGTATTATTAAAGTTTGCTGAAAGGTTGAAGTAGGAATGCTGAGTGAGGTTTACAACGGTTTTTTTATCGGTTGTAGCTTCATAAACTACATCAAGAGAATTATCATCGTTAAGCTGATACGTTACTTTTACCTGAAGATTGCCGGGAAAGCCTTCTTCCATATCGGGGCTCAGGTATGAAAGCACCAGGGAATTTGTGGAATCAATTTTTTCAGCCTTCCACACCACCTTATCAAAACCTTTTTCTCCGCCGTGTAAATGATTTTCCCCATTATTGACGGCAAGAGGATATTTCTTTCCGTCGAGATAAAATTCCCCATCTGCAATGCGGTTGGCAAATCTACCCACCAGGGCCCCAAAATATGGATTTTCATCAAGATATTGATCCAGGGTTTCCAGACCCAGGACTATATTTTCATGATTTCCTTCTCTGTCTGGCGCCGTAAGTGATATCATCCTGCCACCATATGTGATGATCTTCACCTGCATTCCTGCGGAATTGGAGAGCGTAAATAATTCTACCGGTTCACCACCGGGAGTTGTTCCAAATTCTTCCTGCTGTATTGAGTTCATTGAAGGCTCGGGGTTTGTTGATCTTTCCTTTTCAGATTCATTTTTGCATTGAATATTTATTAATGATAAACATACAACAGCTGTTATGACAATATTTTTACCGGATAACTTCAAAATGTTGAAGATTAAGTGTATCAAATATAAATTAAATGTGGAATTGCCGGAATATTAATAAAGAGAAATAAATAATGTCCGGGAAAAAACTTCAGACCGCTCTGCTTCTAGAGGTTGAGCCAAGACTTCTATATAGGGGTATGAAAATCAATACCCTAATAAATGTACTTTCTTTAATATACTATTAGAAATTCTCAAAAACGAGAACCACCCCCTCAAATTGATAAAGAAGGTTTTTGACTAGCACTAGCAAGGGTTTACATTAATTCGCTATTCTTTAATCGGACAACAAAGAAGAGAAATAAATAATTAAGCACAATTAGAATAATTCCTCTCCCTCTTCCCGTTTCTTCACAGAACCCGGTGGGGGATAAACAATGGTATTTTTAAGACTGGCCCTTCTTTCCTCGTCAAAGGAAGGGATTTGCAATTCGTTGTTCTCCTTCCATTTTTTGACCATTTCTTCTGCTTTTTCACTTTTTTCCTTAGAAAGACCTTTGTCCCTGGACAGATAAACGGTTTGTGATGGGAAAGCAAAATCTGTCCCGCTGGCTGCTATAACATCCATGATCCTTAACAACAGGTCCTCTTTAACTTCCTTAAAGGTTTCAAAAGCCCGGGTTTCTATATATGAAAAGATTTCAATCCTTATTGAAGATTCTCCAAATTCGGCCAATCTAACCCGTGCAGGTTCGGGGTTTATCATGGGGTGGGAATACAGGATAGTACGAATTTCCTGAAGTATATACCTTATCTGGTCCGGGCTTGTTTCATAGCGCAGGTCAAGCGCGGGGCCAAAGAAAAACCGGTCCCGGTGGGCATAATTTTCAATGGTTTCAGAAGAGAACTGTCCATTAGGTATAGTGACCAGGGTCCTGTTTATTGTTCTTATCCTTGTTGACCGCATTCCGATTTTTTCCACGGTTCCGGTGGTTTCACCAACTTTACAAAAATCTCCAACCCGCACCGGTTGATCTGCAATAAGTGAAACGCTGCCCACCAGGTTTTCTATGGTTTTTTGAGCACCCAGGGCCAGGGCAAGACCACCAATACCCAGAGCGGCAAGACCTGTAGTAACATCATATCCCAAATTAAGAAGTACCGTAATAATTCCAAAAATTATAATGATAAATTTGGCTGCTCTTTGAAGAAAAAGAATAATGGAAACACTGGACATATTTCCTTTCTCAGCCATTCTTCTCTTGCTGTAATTCCCTATAAAATCTGATAATCTCCAGAAAAGAATAAGCAAAGCAATTACCCCGATGATCACCACCACACCGCTAAAGCGTTGTCGTATAATTATGGAAAGCCCAACTTCAAGGGACAGAGCGATAAGAAGATAAATTCCAAGATAAAGCTGGATTGGTATTGAGAATGCTTTAATGATACCTGCCACAGGTTCTTCCCGTGCTTTTCGCCATAGCATTCTTATGAGAAATCGCAGGAGAGCTATAATTCCCCATGCAAGGGAAAAAGCAAATGCAGCGAGCAGCACTGCGGCGATCCATTGAGCGATGGGGACACCTCCCCAAAGATTGTTCAGTAAAAATGAAGGAAAAATCCTTTCAACCATTGAAAGTTCTTCAGGTTCTACCCCGGCAATGGCATCAACGGTTGTGCTCGAAAAAAGCCATATTGGACCTCCTTCAGAACCTTTTGTCATCTCTACATAAAGATCTATTATTTCACCCTCGGCTGTAACAGCACCTACGCGATCTACTTCAGGGGGAAGATCATCTTCACTGCGGCCCTGCGGATTGTCACTTATCCAGGAGTAGGGCATTATATTTCCACCCCGGTCCAATAATCTCTGGAAAATTTTTACCAACCTTTCCGGTTCACCATTATCAGAAGAAATTTCCCGTAGATTCAGAAATCTGGCTGCCCTGTCATAATTCTGCCTTGAGACTGCTGTAATGAAACCACTTACCGTACCACGCGGGGTTCGTCTTCCAAGGGAGTCTTCAGGAAATTGGGGTTCAGGGTTTTCCTGGACCTCTGCACCAGGATTGGGGATTACCTGTGCAACTGAATTATTGATATTTCCCAGGAAAAGCACAAAAAACAGAAGGGAAAATATAAAAATAAAATGCGAATATGTGTTCTTGGGCAGGACCATAGCCTAATATAATATTTTGGTCTCTTTTTTCTGTTTAAAAATGTTTAAAATTTGCCGGGTTGTAAGAACACTTTAATATTTAAGGATAGAATATTTTTTAATCTTTTATCTAACAACCTGATTCATAAATTAATTATTTTAGATTAAATAATCGGGAAATTGAAAAAGATCATTGTTATAGGTGGAGGAATCACCGGTCTCTTGTCTGCCTATTATCTTGTTAAAGCTGGATTTGAAGTAAGAATTATTGACAAAGGCGATCTTGCCAGTGGAGCATCTGTAATTAATGCAGGCTATATTGCCCCCAGCCATATCATTTCGCTGGCCTCCCCTGGGGTTATAACCAAAGGTCTTAAATGGATGTGGAACAGTTCCAGTCCTTTTTATATAAAACCACAGCTGGATTTGCAATTTTTTGACTGGGCCTGGAAGTTTAAACGTTCTTCTACTAAAGAAAAAGTTGAAAAGGCCATACCGGTTCTCAAAGTATTGAACATTAAAAGCCGGGATCTGTATGAGGAAATCCTGGACACCGTTAATTTTAAAGCTCACTATGAGAAGAAAGGTCTTTTAACCGTCTATAAAACCGCATTGGCAGAAAAGGAGGAGATACAGAAAGCGGAAAGGATCAAGAAAGAAGGTTTGGACCTGGAAATTCTTTCCCGGGAAGAAATTTTGAAATTGCAGCCTGTGCTAAGGGAAGATATAAGGGGTGCGGTTTATTATACCTGTGATTCCCATTCTACTCCCGGAGATTTTGTTTCTAAACTCATCCAATGGCTAAAGGAACATGGAGTGACATTTTGTTTAAACGAGGAGGTAAATGCTTTAGAAGTAAAAGGGGACAAAATCACAAGTGTAAAAACAAACAGGAATGTCTATATAGCCGATAAGTTCGTGCTTGCAGCGGGCAGCTGGACAAGTCCCATTTTGGGATCTCTTGGCATAAAGATCCCTGTGCAGGGAGGTAAAGGTTATAGCATTGATGTGTACAGAGAGACAGGCATTACAATTCCAACCATTCTTGCTGAGTCTAAAGTTGGAGTAACACCTATGATGGGCTTCACCCGTTTTGCAGGAACTATGGAATTCTCAGGAAATAATGGTATTATAAGAAAGAAAAGGGTGAATGCTATTGCTAATGCTGCCCAGGCTTATTTCAATAATATCCAGATCACCGAGCAAGAAAGGGGAAGCGCACGCTCCGGATTAAGACCGGTTTCTCCAGATGGATTACCTTTTATAGGTTATACTTCCGCTTACGATAATCTTATTATTGCCACAGGGCATGCAATGATAGGCTGGAGTTTAGGAGCTGTAACGGGGAAACTTGTTAGCCAACTCGTCTCTGGGGAAGATCCAGTCCTGGATCTTACTCCTTTTTCTGTAGGCAGGACTTTTTAAATTTCATAGTTGATTGACACACTATTTAAACAAGAGAAATGTAAATTTATTTAAATTAGAATTTTTCGGCTCTTTAGCTTAAAAAATGTATATCTATGATTTTAGTCATATATTAGATTTTGATATCTTTTAACCTTTGTATTTCAAATAATCAGGAAAATGAAAAAAACTGGTGTTATTTCAGATAGGGTTTTAGTTTACTTGTTTTTTATGGCTCTGGTACTACTAGCCATTCTCTTCTCGTAGATTTATCACGTTAGGATTTTTTAATTTTCATCAATCGCTGTCTCAATATAGGTATAGGGGCGGTTCTCATTTTTCAAAGGTTTTTCCATCTTTTCTTTGCTTCTCACGGGAAGGGCTTAATTTTGCAAAAAGTTTTATATTAATTAAAAATTCCCTTCCTAATCCGGTTGTATTTTGAAGTCACTTTTAAGGTTTATTTTCAGGAATTGGAGAGAAGTTAGTTTTGGAGGGGGATTGACCTTTCTTTCAAGTTTTGGACAAACCTTTCTTATTTCACTTTATGTTCCTGAGCTTTTAAAAACCTTTTCTATCAGCAATGGAGCTTTCGGAAGTATTTATGCCTTTGCCACTATTGTTTCTTCTGCGGTGATGCTTAGCCTGGGACATAATATTGACCATAAGCCGGTTAAAAAAGTGACCATTATAACTTTGACAGGCCTGATTATTTCTCTCATCCTACTTGGGCTTTCCCATTATAGTATTGCCATTCTCATTATAGCCCTTATAGGGCTTCGTCTCACGGGCCAGGGTCTTCTCTCCCATATTAGTCTTACAGTCATGTCCCGGCATTATGATAGAGACAGGGGAAAGGCTTTGAGTACGGCGTCCCTGGGATATGCTTTGGGTGAAGCTGTTTTTCCATTATTTATTTCCGCTCTTATCCTATGGTACGATTATGAGATTGCGGCTTATGCCAGTGCGGGATTCCTATTGTTATATTTAATCCGTCTTTATTTTGTAAAACTGGAATATTTTGACAATCCTGCAGGCATGGGAAATAAACCAACCCCAAAAGCTTTAATGAGTGAGTATAAAAAAGTTTTCCTGGCTTACAATTTCAAAACTATCATGCCGCTAAGTTTCGCCCTGGGCTTTTCTACAACCGCAATCTTTTTTTACCAATATGTATTTGTTGAAGATAAGGGATGGTCTGTTTCCCTATATGCCGCGTTTTTTACCGCCTATGCCATTACCAGGTTTGTTTTTGCAATAGTTGGCGGCCTCTGGGTGGACAAATTTACAGCAAAGAAGGTTTTCCGGCTTTTCCTGCTACCTATGTCTTTAGGCCTGATTCCTTTTGCATTAATGGATAGCATCATAGGTGCCCTCATCTTTTTAATACTAAGCGGCTGTACCATGGGAATTGCCGGTACAGTTAAAGCGGCAGTCCTGGCTGAAACTTTTGGAACAGAGAAACTGGGTACTGTGCGCAGCCTTTTTACGATGCTTATGGTCCTCAGTACTGCATTGGGGCCATTGGCAGTGGGTATGTTATTGGATGTTGGGTTGAACTTTCAAACAATTATGCTGGGGATGGCCGGGGTATTATTTCTTGTAATCCTGAATGCGCAGCGAATTAGGTAGGGCTCTCGGCTCCGGGGATTCGGGAATCGGGATTCGGGAGCCGGGTAGGAGAACCTGAATATCGATTTTCAATATTCTTTTTTCATGTCCCGTATGGGACTATCTGTTGGTAGAAAAAATTATCCCGAAGGTATCTGTGCCGTAGGTACAGCATATAAACCGGGCATCTTATATGCCGTACCTAAAGGCACGGTGTATGTTTTTCTATCCTGTTTCTACCCATATGTGGTCCCTAATGGGACAAAGGATCTACCAGCCGGGAACGGGGGAATCGGGATTCGGGATTGTATCGGGAACACAGGAGGGAATTCTGGGCTACCAACCTGTTCTCGATTACTCCCTACAACCTACAACCTACAACCTACAACCTACAACTGCAACTTAAAACCTACAACCTAAAACCAAGAACCAAGAACATAGACCCTGAGACCTGTCCAAAAAATTACTTGTTGTAGAATATAGATTTTCAATATTCTTTTTTCATGTCCCGTTGATTCTACCCATATGTGGTCCCTAACGGGACAAAAGATCTGCCAAATTTTCATTCGGTGGCTCCTGTCTTCAGCATTTTTGTCCTGTTTTAAATCCTTATTAGCGGTATGCCGAAGAGAAATTACCATAGCCGCTATTAATAAAAGGTTGGTAATGATCCTTAATCCTGGTCCTCAATTTTCCCGGGAGAAAAGAAAATTATAATCAATAGTGAACAGGTTAAAGATCATTAAGAACAAACCTACAGCTAAAATCAAGACTCTGGAATTTTTGGATAATTTGGAATTTAAATTCATATAAATTTAAGTCGTAAATTCTCTTTCAGAGGATTCTCTTTTCCTCTGGCTCAGGTTAAATAGTTTTAATATATTTTCACCTTTGCCCAATCCCAGCCCTCAAGTCCCGCCTGGTTAACGGCTTTAACTTCTACCGTATTTCCGGCTTTGAGATCCCTAAGTGCAATAGAGGTTTCTTTTGTTTGCTCAGTTATCCATTTTCCATTGAGCAACTGATGCCGCACAAGGTAGTGGGAAATTGAATCCTCCGGTGCTGCAGTCCAGGAAACCAGGTAATTTCCATTTCCCTGGGATTTTGCGGTGGCACCTTTTAAACGGGAAGGGCTGGAAGCCAAAAGCATTAAAGTAGCCGCGGTGGTTTTGGCTACTTCGGTCACCAATTGATGATTGATGGTCTCCAGATTATCGTTCCATTGGTGATAATAAGGGTTTCCTAATACAGGATAAGAACCTATTCCTCCTACGATATCACCGTAAGCCTCATAATAGGCATGAGCATCAGTATTTTTGTAATACAGGGCATCATAGGTGATCATAGTGGTAAAAATGGAAGCAGCAGCATGCTGAATATCCCTGATCCCCTCATTGGAATACCTGATAGTGTTGTCAAGCCTGCTGTCATTGGTCCAGCCAACCATATCATTATTTAATGCACCTACTATATTGATATCATTTTCAATTGCTTGCCGCACAAATTCACGGCTCCCAAGCAATCCGGCTTCTTCTCCTGTAAATGCCAAAAACATAATGGTTGCCGGCATTGGATTCTTAGCCATAATTCCTGCTGCTTCAAGCAGGGCAGCGGTGCCCGAGGTATTATCATCGGCTCCCGGTCCATTTTCTACAGAATCATAATGACTACTTATCACATATACCAACTCAGGATTTGTGGTTCCCTTTAATGTTGCAATAACATTGGCCGTTTTTCCATTATGCGTTGGCCTGTTGGGAGTGAACCATTGAAGTTCCGGTTCATATCCAAAGGATTTAAAGGTATTAAAGATGTACTCGCTGGCCATATCATTCCCGGGTCGTGAAATGAATTTTGAACCGAATTTGAACAGATCGCTCTCATAGCTATAAACCCTGTGCACCGAAGCCTTTGAAAGAACTTTTTCCACATCTGCTTTAATGTTGGCGTAAATTCTTTCCCCGTTTTCTTTCAGATATTCCTCACTTTTTATATTGGTGTCGATTCTTTCCAGCAAAGATTGCCGGGTGATTTTTTTATTAAGATCCAGCAAATAAATGCCCCGTTCAGGAGAAATAGTGTTACCATCTCTTTCAGCCAGGATCAAAATTTTATTTCCGGCAGAGTTAATTTCCCACTGATATTCCGGAGCGAAAGTTCGTACTGTATTGTTGTGGAAAAGCTTGGTAACTTCCCCTGTTTCAAAATTGTACATAAAAGATCTTCTGTGCCTTCCTTCTCCTTTAGCGGCTATAAATCTGTTCTCATTAAGAAATTTTGGAAATCTGTCATGCTGAATTTCATAGGATACCCGGGTGAGAGTTCCTTCTAAGTCGGCCACGTAAACCTCATAATCACTTTGCTCCATCATACTAAAAGCAACTTTGGTGCCTGAAGGGGAAAGGGTTGCATCATTAATCTGATTTGTAGTGCTAATGATCTCGTATTTCCGGTTTGGATTGCTTATTTCGATAACATTTAATGTCCTTTCCTGTCCTTTTTGAGACTGAAGGAGAAGATGGGTACCTTTATGATCCTGCAATGATCCTTCTACTGTAAAAAATTTGTTGGTAACAACATTATAAATTCCCACACTATTGACATCCTTCTCATTCCGGAAGAACAAATTATTTCCACTCCCTGAAAGAGCAGGCTTTCTGTTTTTAGTGGAATGGATCTCGGTTATTTTATCGCTTTTTAGGTCATATTTATAAACTGAGGAATACTCTTCCCCGGTTTTGGTACCCACCAGATATAACTTTTGATTGTCTTCGGAAACAACAAAATGATGGACCAGGATTTCCTGCAGTTTTAATTTCTTTGGAGCACTGTTACCTTTTTGGCTATATAAAAAAGTGTTTTTATCAAGAATGTTATTAAACTCATTCATCAAAGTATTATATCCCTCCCTGTTGGATACAGTTTTCATTCCTTCGGCCCGGTCCTTCTCGGCTTTCAGCACCTGGTTATTTATATCGGTCCTTTTGAAGATCCACAGGTCTCCGGCAAGTTCGGGGGATTCGCCCTCAATGCTTAAAATTTCCTTGTTAGAGACTACTTCAATGACTTTGGAAGTTGTCACTAAGCCATTCTTTGTGGAATAGATCACAAAATTTCCATCCCGTGAAAATTTCATATTTTGCCCGTCCTCAGCAATTTCAATCACCTGGAAAAGTTCTCCTGTTTGAAGGGCGATACGCTCAAAATAAACGTCGGCATCATCACCGTTGATTATCGATTTAAAGGTATTCAAAGCTTCAAGATAGTCACCTTCATTCCAATCATCTACAGCGTTATTATAAATTTCCCGGGAATTTTGAGCATAGTTTCCAATTGTGAAGAAGAGGCTAAGGAGTAGGAGGAGTGCTCGCATGTAAATTTTTTTTGGATGTTTCACAAAGATATATATTCTGTTAGGATGTGAGATTTATTTGTGGGAAGAGTGTAGAGGATAAAAAATAAAAAACAAAAATTTATTGCCGGGACTTTCGGGGTATTATTTCTTGTAATTCGGAATGCATAACGAATAAGATAGTGGAATGTTTCTGTTGCCAACTAATACCTAAAGCAGGTCTGGATAACGAAGTTTAACAATATTTTGAGCTTTCAGTTTTAATTTGCCCCTCATTTAACAACAGTTTTTAATATCTTAAGAGTGAGGGGATAATCATATCACTTAACCCCAGGGAAGAACTTAAATTTTGCGATTAATCAAGGTTTTATTTTTCCTGAGTGTAAATATTGAAATTCAAAACAAATAAAATATGGAACACAGAGAAATTTCAACAGAAGTCCTGATCATTGGCCAGGGGGCAGCCGGATTAAGAACTGCCATTGAACTTACGGGTGCGGGGATCACTTGCCTGGTCCTGTCTAAAAGAGCGCATGGCGATGCTCACACCAAATGGGCCGCGGGTGGTATAAACGCATCCCTGGGAAATCTGGATGAAGAGGACAGATGGGAAATTCACGCTGCAGATACCCTCAGGGAAGGTCAGTTTTTATGCGATCCCAGGGCTGTAGAACTATTGGCCCAAAGAGCTCCGGACCGCATTAAGGAATTACAGGAATGGGGCTGTGATTTTAATACAACTGAAGATGGTAAGATAAACCAGCGATATTTTGGTGCACAATCATTCCGTCGCACTTGTTTTGTAGGTGATCGTACCGGGGAAGCCATTCTGGAAACCCTGGTAAAGAGATCTGAAGAACTGGAAATTCCTACTAAGGTCAACACCTATATCACCCGGCTTCTGGTGAAAGGAGGACAAGTTATGGGTGCAATTGGCTTTGACATGGAAACAGGAGAAAAACTGGTTTTTAAGGCTAAAGCGGTGGTTCTTGCCTGTGGGGGTTTCGCTTCTGTTTATAACCGAAGTTCTTCAAGATCTGATGAAAATACTGCAGACAATATAGGGCTGGCTTACGAAGCAGGAGCTGTGCTCCAGGATATGGAACTGGTACAGTTTCATCCCACAGGGATGATAAAACCTGAAGACATGAAGGGTCGGCTGGTTTCTGAAGCCGTTAGGGGAGAAGGGGGTCACCTGCTCAATAAGAATAAAGAAAGATTTATGAAGGAATACTCACCAGATAAAATGGAACTGGATGCCAGGGATGTGGTAGCCAGAGCTATTTTTAAAGAAATAAGGTCTGGCCGAGGTACCGGGGATGGTGGGGTCTGGCTGGATATCTCCCATAAGGAAGCAGATTTTATAAAAGAGCGGCTGCCAAAACTATATTCCAGGTTTAAAGAATATGGTATAGATATCACGAGGGACCCTGTTGAGGTGGCACCCACTTCCCATTATGCCATGGGAGGCCTTAAAGTAAATTTTGAAACCGGTGAGACGACACTTAAGGGCCTGTACTCTGTTGGGGAAGCCACCGCAGGGGTACATGGCGCCAACAGGCTGGGAGGCAATTCGCTTGCTGAGACCGTGGTATTTGGACAAATAACAGGCGCACACCTGGTCAAGGTCATAAAGAATCTGAAAATAAATATTATCGATGATGAGACTGTTCGGGAAAATTTTAAAAAGGCAGCAACAACCATCAATAATCTTGTTTCACAGGACCCCAAAAAGCTTATAGGCGAAACAGGTGATTTGCTTTGGGAACATGCGGGTATTGTAAGGAATGCGGAAAGCCTTGAGAAAGGCCTTGAAAAATTGAAACAACTGGTTGTTAGAAGAGATTCTGAAGAGGAGGTAAAAGATTTTTCAGGAACACCTGAAGAATGGGAAAGAGCCAGCAATCTTTCTTTTATTATGCTTGCTGCGGAAGCTGTTTTAAAAGGAGCCCTGAAAAGGGATGAGTCCCGGGGGGCACATTATAGGGAAGATGCAGCGGATAAGAAGGAAGAATGGAAAAAAAATATCTTTTATAAAAAGGAGGGTGATACCATGAAGTTATTTACCGGGGAAATTCCCGAAATTTCTCCATCAATTCAAAAAGCCCTGAATGAAGAGCACAGTTTGGATTATCATCATTTGGAGTGAGGGGGCACATGGTTTTATTTCTTCCACATTGAGGATAGGCTCGCAAGGCAAAAAAAACTATTTACGAGGATTTAGAGGCGAAAAATATTGGCCCCCGAATTGGCAGATCATCTGTATAGGTTTATTATGGCACCTCCTACAAAAACCATCTCATCTATAAGACTCTTTAGGCCCTTAGCGACCTTTGCAACAGTTTTAATGTTGATGATTTTATTCTCCATCCAAGATTATGGTTTTTAATTCTTTTTTTTATGTAATTAAATTGTCTGAATCAGGAACGGTACCCTTGTCCAGCACATTGATTCATCTTTCAAATTAATTCTTACAATACTCATTAAGGGCCGGCTAATTAGTAATAATTGATAGAAATCCGATTTCGAAAATATTTATTATAATCGGTATTTTTAAGTTAATTGGTTCTTTCCCTGAATTTTTCCTTGAACTTTTAGGCAATTCCCTGCTCAGAATTGTGAAAATCAACCTGAGTAGCAATTTTTATTTTATTTATATAGCAATTTTGAATATAATTTTTTGATACCCCCTAAAAATATAGGGTATAAAATTAATAAATCAGTTTTATTTATTACATACCCCCTAATTTAATAGGGTGTATTAAACATTTAATATAATTTTGCTTTACTTTATTAAATAATATAAAAGATTATCAAATGAAAAAAATAGAAGCAATCATTAGACAGTCAAAATTTGACGAAGTCAAAAGGGCCCTTCATGAAAATGGAGTCAATTTCTTCAGCTATTGGGACGTGACTGGAGTAGGTAATGAGAAACAGGGGCATGTCTACAGGGGTGTCTCCTACAGCACAACAGACATTCAACGCAGGATAATAACTGTAGTCGTTTCTGATGAATTCTTACACAAAACCGTACAGGCAATCCTCGATTCAGCCTATACCGGCTCTGTAGGCGACGGTAAAATCTTCGTCTCCCCGGTGGAGAACGCATTTAGAATAAGGACAAAGGAAAGAGGACCCGACTCCCTTTCATAATTAACAAATAAAACTAAATCAACATAAACTCTTATAAATGGAATTAATTACAAATAATGTATGGATGATGGTCTGCACCGCTCTGGTGTTTTTTATGCATCTTGGATTTTCTTTACTGGAAGTGGGACTCACACGTCAAAAAAACGCCATTAATATTCTCTTTAAGAACGTTTTTATCATTTGCACTGGACTGCTTCTCTATAGCCTGATTGGTTTTAACCTCATGTATCCCGGTTCTTTCATCCTCGGGGTCATTCCCGATCACTTTTTTGATCTTTTTGGATTAAACGCTCCGGTAGCCAATGGCTCTCTTGATCTTTCGTATAACGAAGGCTACACCTATTGGACCGACTTCTTATTTCAGGGAATGTTTGCGGCCACTGCTGCAACCATAGTCTCGGGAGCTGTGGCTGAAAGAATTAAACTTTCAGCTTTTATGCTATTCTCCATTATCTACCTTGCCTTTGTTTATCCAATAGCTGGTTCCTGGAAATGGGGAGGTGGGTTCCTCGATGAACTTGGATTTTATGATTTTGCAGGGTCTACCCTTGTACATTCTGTAGGGGGATGGGCAGCTCTTGTCGCAATTTACTTATTGGGGGCAAGAATTGGTAAGTTTGGAGAAGACGGTAGTTCTCATGCTATTCCTGGTCATAATGTGCCTTTAGCTACAGCAGGAGTTTTTATTCTCTGGCTCGGATGGTTCGGTTTTAACGGAGGCTCAGTACTCTCGGCAGATCCGTCTGCAACTTCTCTTACTTTAGTGACTACCTGTCTCGCTGCAGCAGCTGGAGGTATTTCTGCTTTTCTTGTATCTACCATATGGTATAAAAATTATGACCTCACAATGTTCCTCAATGGAATTCTTGGAGGGTTGGTGGGAATTACCGCTGGTGCCGATGTAATGTCCCCTACAGATGCCGTTTCGATAGGTCTTATTGCAGGAGTACTCATTGTTGCAGGTGTTGCTCTTATTGACAAGTTAAGGCTGGATGACCCCGTAGGTGCAGTAGCTGTTCACCTCATATGCGGAATCTGGGGAACATTGGCAGTTGGGATCTTTGGAGCCCTGGCAGGTTTTGATCAGTTCCTTAATCAATTAATAGGAGTCGCTGTGATTGGCGCCTTTTGTTGCATTTCAGCCTTTTTAATTCTTTTTGGAATTAAAAGTGCGCTGGGGCTACGAATGGAAACCCATGAAGAGACAGAAGGTCTCGATCTTCATGAACATGGTATGAATGCTTATGCTGAGTTTGCCGGCAAAGCAGAACAAATAAAATAAAAAGCAAGGAGCGCCTGGCAGGGCGCTCCTTTTGAATTCATTCCACATAAACCAGAGTTCACTGATTTCAACTAATCGAATAAAGTTTTTAATATGAAACAAATTACTATTGCAAAAATGCAGAAATTTTTAATTTTTGCATCCATTGGCTTCTTAAATTTTGCAGTTTCGGCCCAGCAATCTCAGGTGTTGGAAGAAACATTACCCGGCTTCAGCATTAGCGGGTCGGTAGACACCTATTTTCGTGTAAATTTTAATGGTCTCAATAAATATATTTATGGTCCCGATGGGGAAACCCGTATTGCGGGTCCTCAGGCCCCTGCAACTGCTTTTGCCAATGATCCCGGCTTTGCATTAGGAATGGCCAATGTTATCCTGGGATACGAGGGAAAAAAAGTAGGTTTTGTAGCCGACCTTGTATTTGGTCCACGGGGCGAAGAAGCTGTTTTTCTTTCCATGGGATCAAGTAATATAGTGAATCAGCTTTTTGTTTATTACAATGTAAGCGACAAGGTTCGACTAACCTTAGGTGATTTCAACACCTATTTAGGTTATGAAGTTATATCACCCGTAAATAATTTCAACTACTCCACTTCCTATATGTTTTCCTTTGGTCCCTTTTCTCATTCAGGATTTAAAGCTGATGTGATCTTAAGTGATAAGTGGAGTGCCTTGATAGCGATCATGAATCCAACAGATTTTACCGAATTTGATCCATTCGGGCTATACACTTTTGGAGCTCAGCTTGGTTATTCAACCGTTTCTGGAAGTGCTTTTCTAAACCTGCTTTATGGAGAACAGGCGCCAGGTCTTGATCCAACCTTTCAACTAGATATAACTACCGGATGGAATTTTTCAGAAGCCTTTTACCTTGGTCTCAATACAACATATAATAGTACCAACGATGTAGGATTCTACGCTATGGCGCTTTACCCACAGATTCAAACGTCAAACAATTTTGCCATAGGTCTTAGGACAGAATATTTTAAAGAACTGTCAAACGGGCATGACCAGACCATAGTGTATAATTCTGATGCCAGTGTAACGGCATTTACACTTACCGGCAACTATAGGGTTGGAAACCTTACCATTAAACCTGAGTTAAGGCTGGACAACGTTGACAGAAATGTCTTTATAAACCAGGACCTCGACCCCACAGATAAATTATCTTCATTTATTCTCGCAACAGTTTATGCATTTTAGAATAAACGGGGCGAATGCCACAAAATATCTTCCTGACTTAACAAACCCCTGGACGCACATCCTGCAAATGCGTCTATGCCTTACCGTCCCTATCGGGCCGGCCGTCATAAAATAAAAAAATCTGCTCAGGCGAAAAAGCCTGGCAGATTTTGTTTTTTTTAATCTCTTAGGGTTTAATTCCCCGATGCTTGCATCGTTTTTACTTTTTGGAATTTGGGATTTGTTTTTTTGGAATTTGATACCTCGTATGCTTGCATCGAGGTAGTTCATTTCGCAGCATAGCTGCGCGTGATTGTGTAGTAGGAGGAAGACCTGAAATGTAAAAAATAAGCCTTCAAGGACATTTTATTGCAGTTTAAGTTTGTTCCTTTCCCAGGAGCTTTTCCACTTTTCCATAAAAATCTTTCATATCAAAAGGTTTGTAAATAAAGTCTGTTGCCCCTGCTTTAAGGCATATTTCCCGCGCATTATTAAGTGCAGACATCATAAGTACAGGTTTGTTTGATGTTGCTTTATTATTTCGGATTTCAGCACATACATCGGTACCATCAACACCTGAAATGAGTTTGTCAAGAAGGATCAAATCTATATTATGCTGAATGATATCTTGTGTTGTATTTTCGGGTTTTCTGGATAGGATAATCTCATATCCTTTAAATTCCAGAATATCCTTAATCATGAGGCCTAAGTTATGATCATCTTCAACAATTAAAATTGTAGCCATTTTAAGAATAGGTTTATTTGATTTTTCTATAACTATTTTTGTAGCCTAAGAATGAATTTTAACTCTTTATGAATTCACCTTTAATAACAGGAATTCCTACAGCTCTATTTTTTCTTTCCATTTTTTCTTCTTTTCCATCCATTGATATATAGGGAATTGAGAATGTAAATAAGGATCCTTTTCCTTTCTCACTCTCAACCTCAATATCTCCGTTGTGGCGAGTCATTATTTCTTTAGCTAAGAACAAACCAATTCCAAAACCGGCAAAGGTTTGTTCATCTTTTCCAGTGACTCTAAAAAATCTTTCAAAAATATTTTTCTGGTCATCCTGGTTGATCCCGATTCCTTGATCTTTTACACTTACAGAGGCCATACCTTCCCGCACCTCAAAAACATCAATTTCAATATTTTTATCAATAGGGGAATATTTAATTGCATTTGTAATTAAATTGATAAGTACCTGGCTAATTCTGTCTCTGTCGCCGTAAACAGATAGTTCAGATTGTTGATTCACTATGATATTGGCTGTGGAATAGGAATATCGAATATCCTCTACACATTGCTCTACCATAGTATTCAGGTTAAAATTCTCCGACTGTAAGATTAATTGACTTTCCTGCACCCTTGACAGATCCAGCATCTCTGAAATTAATCTGGTTAATCGATTAATTTGACTATCAATTCGTTCTAAAGAAGGGATAATTGGGAGGGATTGGAGTACGTCCTCTTTACTTCCCTCTATCATTTCCAAAAGAAATTGAGTATATCCTTTAATTGAAGTTAGGGGAGTTTTAAGCTCATGACTTACCATTTTTAGAAAAACTTCCTTTCGTTCTTCTTCTTCTTTTAACTTTTGGATTTGAGTTATGGCCCCAATCCACATTAGAATATTCCCCTCTTCATCTTTTAAGGGGACGGCCCGGCCTAAATGCCATTTATACACATTATTTTTATCGCGTAACCGGAGTTCTACTTCAAAAACATCTCCCGTCATAGCCTTGTTCCAATTATTAAGAACATATTTAACCTCTTCCGGATGCATTAAATGCTCCCAGCCTTTTTTTATTAACTGTTTTAGGTTTAAACCCGTAAAATTCAACCAGCTTTTATTGAAGTAATAAATTTTTCCGGAAGTATCTGCACAAATAATTTTATCCGGGGTTAGATCTGTCATCTGGTGAAAGCGGGTTTCACTTTCTCTTATGGATTTATTTAATTCTGCCTGTACTGTAACCTCATTTGCCAGAATGGCCACTCCATTAATAACTCCTTTAGTATCACGCTGGGCCTGATAACCGAAGTTAAAATATGAAAGAACAGTTTTACCATTACGGGTAATGTTTACAGGTATTTCATGAACATAGTCTGGCTTCCCGGTTTTGTACACTTTTCTCAGGATCTCCCCCAGGCCTTGCTCTTCCAAATCCGGTACAGCCTCCAAATAAGGAGTGCCTATAATATTCTCACCTTTCCCTAACTGGTTAAGAAATGGCTCATTTGCTATTGATATAATAAATTTAGGGCCTTCTAAAATAGCTATCAATGAGGGGGAAGAATATATCATCTCTTCATAGCGATGCATAGTCTCTTCCAGTTTCCTTCCCATCAACTTTCGTTCAGTAATATCCTCTATTGACAAAAGGATCAGGCTATTCTTTCTGTTTTCGCGCCGTATTTCCATCGCGTTCAGGATCATGAAGCGTTCCCCTAATGTTTTGAATGTATGGGCGACTTCAAAATTTTCAACCTTTTCAGCGTGAGGTAAGATGGATTCCAATAGTTTACGTAATTGCGGAATGTCCCACTGGTTGTTACCAAGCTCATAAAACTTTTTACCTTCTGTTTTACTTGGTGTTCCGGTAAAAGCTTCATAAAATGATTTGTTGGCTGTAACAACTTCCAGTTTCCCGTTTAGAACAATTAAAGGCTCACGGGTAGTGTTTATAATTGCGTGTGCAAAATCCCGTTCTTCGGTAAGTTGAATATTAAGCGAGCCAAGTTCCTGATTTATTACTGTTAACTCACTGGCGTCCGGTAAAAATACTATTTCCTGATTTAATCTTTGTAGAGCATGATTTTACCTGAACTTACTTTGTATTTTTTATTTATGGGGGTCCTAAGTCAAAAAGAGTGGGTGCGAGCTGTACATTTCTGGGAAAA
>JBGTNH010000014.1:0-42740 GCA_041743165.1 Gillisia sp.
TTTTTCCCAGAAATGTACAGCTCGCACCCACTCTTTTTGACTTAGGACCCCCATAAATAAAAAATACAAAGTAAGTTCAGGTAAAATCATGCTCTACAAAGATTAAATCAGGAAATAGTATTTTTACCGGACGCCAGTGAATGGTGAGTAGGGAATAGTTGTTAGCTGAGAACTCTCATATGACTAAACTATTTCTTGGCTCTCCTGCAATTAGTTCAGCCTCTATTTTTTCTTTAGTTTTTTCAAGGGATAGAAGTTTTTTACGCCAGTATTTCTCTTGTGCTTCTTCCATAATATCCTTTCTGAACTCTACTTTTTCTGTTACCATTTTGTAATATACTGATGCTATCTTTCGGGCGGTAGCCACAATTGCTTGTCCGGCTCCGGACCTTGTTTTTTTCTTGCGTAAGTAGTCCCCTAATGGGTTCTTTGCATTCCATAGTGCGTTGGCAGCCTCCCTCATTGCTTGTCCTGCGCGGTTCTTTTTCCGTGGGACCCTGCTTGAGATCATTTTTCCTCCCGTAATTTTATTATTAGGCACCACATTAAGCCATGAAAGAAATTGTTTTTCACTGGGAAATTTCTGTTTTAGGCAAGGACCGGTTTCAGAGAGCAAAGTCAGGGCAGTAATATTTTTCAAGCCCCATATCCTGGTGACATCTACTGCGAGGATATTGTAAAGATGTTGGGTTACGTTGAAGTCCGATTGGTTTTTGCGTGTTCTTTCGCCTTTTAGGCTTTCTTTGGCATGGGGGTCCTTTTCTATTTGTTCCATGGCATTTTCTATGGCGATGTCACAGTCCTTGAGACGGGTTTCTAAGAACCTATAATGCTTATAGGCCTGTTCCAGACAGAAGAGCTACTCTTCTCTCCAATTGCCCTCCAGACTCTTCAATAATATTTTCGGACCTGCCTTGTTACGCCTGTCACGATGCTTTGCCAGTGCCTGAGGGTCGCGTTCTCCTTTAAGAATGACCTCCATTATCAAGCGACCTGTCTTGCCTGTGATATCGCTGATTACATTTGCCAATTTAATGTTCATTTGTTCCAGAGCCTTCTGCATGCGCTCGCATAACGAAAGGTTTTTATAAAGGGATCCTCCAGCGTGCCTTGGTGTATTATAAGCTACCATTAGGGGTCTATGCCTTCAATCGGTATGCTAAGAGCACGCACGCCTATACTGACAAAAGGGCTTGTAAAGGCCCCAGTGTTAAATAAGGTCTGTGAGGGTCTCTCTTTGTTATACTACAAAGTTATGAAAAGTCATATTGAACGGTAGTCCCGCGAATTAGCGGGGAAGGTACTTACAACTAAGTCAACTACAAACTACAAACTAATGGCTATTGACTAATTAAAAAATAAAAAATGCGACCAGGGCCATGAAAACAACCAGGGCCAGGATCGTGAGAGCTTTGAATACCTTCCAATCATCCTGGATGTCATTTATGTAGTTGTGGTTATATTGATCTTTGTCATTTCTGTTCTCCAGCGTATTCATGATTCAAGATTTGTGGTATGCTTAGGGTTACAAGTTTAGTTCCATTAATTCAGGTCAGCAGCTAAAGCAGAAGAGCTTACACTCTTTTATATTAAAAATATATTAAAGGAATTTAGGCTGAAGACTTCTGTTATTTCCAGAATGAGCATGAAATAAGGTTTGAGCCCTGGATAAATATGAGGAAGGCTTCTTTTAAGGCTAATAATTTTTATCTGTTTTTTAACAAATGGGAAGATTTTAAAGCTCAAGGTTCCAGGTTCAGCATTCAAGATGTTGAAGTTAAAAATCAAGAGGAAAAAAGTGTAAAGGACTATGAAATGCTAAAGTCTCCCGTCTACTAATAATGAAAAAACATCATTAAAAACTTTAGTTAATACGCCTGTAAGATGCTAACTTTACAAGAGAGGTACCAAAGTAATGGAAAATTGCGGGGATTTTTACCGGGCTTTGATTAAAGCTGTTCTTCGGGGAGCCTGGATGTTTTTGGTTATTTTCTCCCTTTTAAGTTGTTTTACGGGAAGACCTGATTATCCTTCAAACTGGGCTTCCAGATTACAATCCCCTTCCACAGCCGATTATTCAGGAGAGTATAATGAAAGTCTGCTCCATCTTCTCAAAGTTTCCCCAATTAACCTATTGGGTACGGGTGAATGCACTTACGATTATATTATAGATGTGACCGGAATTAAATACCGGCCGGCCTGCCCTTCTGATTGCGATAGCAAATCATTTGAATATCAAGCCATTACGTCTCCTGATTACCACCTTGTATATAGGCAAAAAAAACAAGGCTTGCAGATTATTTATAAACCACGTTTCAAGGCTGATAACCCTGTAGCCGGATACCAAAGAGAATACCTCATCCTGTCCAACGCGGCTGATGGAAGCCTTATAGTGGAAAAAGTGGGGAAAGTTTACGGGCTTGCTTTTATGATCTTCCCCGTGGCCGCAAGTGAGCATCTTTGGTACCGATTTTATGACGGTAAAATAGAATTTCTCAATTAATCAATTACTTCGCCAAATAAGCTATTAGAGATATTCAGGGGCTATTTCACCTTATCTGGTGATTTATGATACATCTTTCCGACCCTCGACCGCGCGGCTGAAGGTCAAACCTTACCTATTTCCATTCAGTTTTCTGAAATTTAAACCATTATGAAGTTTAAAAGAAACCCCATTTACTGCTCACTACTCAAAAGAACTCCCACCTAGGGGGCCGGGGGGCTTTCTACATCCATATGAAATAGATCAGGAAAACACCAAGCAAAATTGCACCCAAAATCATTTGACCTTTAAAGAACATTCCATCATAATTGATCTCTGACAAATAATTTTTCAGATCTTCTCTTTCTCTTCCGGTGTTTTCTCTTGCTTTCATAATCTGAAGGTTTAGGTTAGGCCTTATCAGGCAACTATGATACCGCTATTATTATTAAGTCGCATAAAGTCTAAAAATGTTTCAATGTTGGGATGTTTTTAACTCCAATTTTAAAATATTTGGGAGTTTTTGAATAATCAGCTATCAGCTATCAGCTATCAGCAATCAGCAGTCAGCATCAGCTATCAGCAATCAACCATCATGTATCAGCATCCGTGGTGATCATTTTAACATCTTACCATCAAATTATTAAATCATTACAAACCTCTCTTCTCTCTTTTCTCTTTTCTCTTTTCTCTATTCTTTTATTTGCTGCCTGTGATTTTACTCTCTAATTTAGTCCTATAATCAAATTACAATGCAAGACCTCAGATCACGTATACTTGAACTGCAGCAGAAATCTCAAAGTCTGGATCCCTCTGTAGAGGAGCGCGATAAATTGTTGGGCGAATTGCAGGCCTATTCCAATAATTTTCTGGTCAACCTTCCCAATGAAAAAGCCTACACAACAGATACTCCGGATAAGTCAGCTTTTGCAGTAGAAAGGAGTACCCGTTCCATAAATGAAATCCTGGAGATCTATTCCCGGGAGGTGGCCGCGCACGGAGTGAAACCGGCAAGTGGCGGACATATGGGTTATATCCCCGGAGGTGGAATCTACACTTCGGCTCTGGCAGATTATTTGGCAGATATCACCAACGAATACGCCGGAATTTCATTTGCGTCTCCGGGAGCTGTGGCAATGGAGCACGAACTTCTAAACTGGATGAAATCTCTGTTTGGGTTTCCTGAAACTGCTGTTGGAAATTTGACTTCTGGAGGATCTATCGCCAATTTGATCGCTCTTACCGCCGCAAGGGACAAGTATAAGATCAAAGGCGCGCAGATAGAAAAGAGTGTGGTATATCTCAGTGAGCACCTTCATCACTGTAACCTGAAAGCCCTGCGTATCATTGGCCTTGAGGATGTAATTGTGCGCCGCCTTAAGCAGGATGAAAATTTCAGGATCCTGCCGGGTGATCTTGAGAATAAAATACATGCCGATCTAAAAGCCGGATTAAAACCTTTTCTTTTAATTGCTTCGGCCGGAACAACAGATACCGGAGCGGTGGATCCTTTATACGAAATTGGGAAAATTGCTTCTGAAAATGATCTGTGGTACCATGTTGATGCAGCCTATGGCGGGTTTTTCATCCTCACTAAAAAATGCAAACACCTTTTCAAAGGCATAGAATTGGCGGATTCCCTTGCTGTAGATCCGCACAAAGGTCTATTTCTTCCCTTTGGACTGGGTGCGGTTCTGGTAAAAGATGGGGAAGCAGTATTTCATTCGCATCACCATGCCGCCAATTATATGCAGGATGCCCTTGAAAACACCCAGATTATAGACCCTGCAGATGTCTCTCCCGAACTTACAAAACATTTCCGGGCGCTTCGACTTTGGCTTCCCCTTCAGCTCTACGGAATTGAACCATTTAAAGCATGCCTGGAGGAGAAATTATTACTTACAGAATATTTCAGGAACCAACTCCTTGATTCCGGATTCAGAGTAGGCCCATTTCCTGATCTTTCCGTAAGTTACTTCTGGTGGCCTGTAAACGGTGATGTGCAGGCTGAAAATGAATTTAATAAGAAACTTATGAAGGAAATACACAAAGACGGCAGCGTATTCCTTACTTCAACTACTATAAACGGGAAATTTGTAATAAGACTCGCTATCCTCTCCTTCCGCACTAAACTGGAAACTGTAGATAAGGCGGTGGAAATGATAATTCAATGCAGGGATGGATTGCAAGCAGTTAAAAAGTTAAAAAGTTAAAAGTTCAGGATTCAAAATTCAAAATTCAAAATTCAAAAATTTTTAATTATAGTCTAACGACTAACGACTAACGACTAACGACTATCGACTCTTTCGCTAATTCCTGATCCTCATCATAGGGAAAAGCCGGAAAGGGATTTACCTTAACAAGTTAAAACCCGATACCAATGAGTATTTCCAAAAGATTCCAACTGAAAGGGAAACCCAAGGAAAGTGATCTGCATTCCAGAGGGAAAGGTCTTGTCAATAAGGAGTATATAGGTGAGTTTGTTTATGGGGGTATTGATGGGGCTATCACCACCTTTGCAGTAGTAGCAGGTGCAGAGGGCGCCAACCTGGGTATAGCGGTTGTTATAATCCTGGGGATTGCTAATTTAATTGCCGATGGTTTTTCCATGTCTGTAGGTAACTTTTTTTCTACAAAAGCTGAGCGGGATAATTTCAGAAAACACCGGCAAATTGAATATTGGGAGGTAGAAAACCTGCCGGAAAAAGAAAAACAGGAAATACGGGAAATTTATGAAGCCAAAGGTTTCCAGGGGGAACTGCTGGAAAAGGTAGTTGAGGTGATCACTGCCGATAAAGACATATGGGTTGATACTATGATGAAAGAAGAACTCGAGATGGTGATAGGGGAGAAGACACCTTATAAAACCGCCGGAGTAACCTTTGTGAGCTTCATCGTGGTAGGATCTGTGCCACTTTTATCTTATGTATTCATTGGTGAGGGGATAAGTGCAGGGAATCCGGATCTCTTCCTGTATTCCTGTATCCTTACGGCAATTGCTCTGGCAATTGTAGGGGCACTTAAGAGTTATGTAACCGAAAAAAATATGATGATAGGCATTCTCGAAACCATCTCCCTGGGTGGCATTGCAGCACTTCTGGCATATTATGTTGGAGGGATACTGGAAACGATTTTTATGTGAGGAGTTAAGGGTTAAGGGTTATGGGTTATGGGTTATGAGTTATGAGTGAAAGTTGGAAAGTTTGAAAGTTGCTCTAAAAACTACCGACTTATTATTTTCCACAAAATTTAGCAGAAAAATTTTTTTCGGATTTGAGTCCCCCTAACTACTACAGGTTATAGACTACGGACTACAGAAAAAGGATGGATCAGTATTTACAGCACCAGAAAAAGAATTGGAATTTATTGTAACAAAAACCAGAGCAGGTAGCTTACAAAACCCAGGAAGAGGAATGTTCCAAGAACTAAGAAACTTCTAAAAATTAATCGGTCCCAATTAATGCGAATTGATTCAGGATCTGTATATTTTCTTTTTTTTAAAGAATCCTCTATTACACGCATAAATTTATTTTTAAAACACATATGTATCAAAAGGCAATATCAATTCCACTTTTGTCCATAAAAGGAATCGCCTTTCCTTTTTAAGAAAAAAATAATAATCTGCAGAAGATTACTTAAAAGAAATAATAGTATGGGAAAGGCCTGTATCTTAGGGTGATATGATGAAAATAATTTCGAAAAAATACGCCCATATCTTAAATTAATTTTTACCTCATACAAAAACTCCAAAAAAATTATAAAGACAATTGTTAAAAAAGTGGGTAAAATTTTCCACACCTTTTTAAGAAATTCTACAAGTTTTAATATGTATGATTAAAGGATTTTTTATTCAATTATTTACTATTTACCTACAATTAGGTTTATTCTTTATTAAGAGGACGTGGTAATATTTCATCTTCATTTGCAAAAAAAATCGACTGATTTTAAATCTAAAGATGATTAAAAATAAAAATCCCAACAGTAAACCATCGGGATGTTGAAAACAGGGAGACTAGCTGTAAATGGTATCAGGTTAGATTGTTTTAGTCCTAAGGCTTAAGATTAAGGTGTAATTCTCGCTGGGATGGTCCAGAGGTATACAGTTGTTCCATCAACTTCTTCCTGAGCATCTGGTTCCCAGTCGCCCATACTGAAAGCGTGGGAAACTATGCGTGTACCCGGCTTTAATTGTGCCATTAGTAAAGGTTTTAATCTTTTGTTGAGTTCTGTGAGCAAATAAAGAGTCACGACTGTAGCTTCGCTAAAATCTGAATCAAACAGATCACCTTCTATAAAGGTTACTTTATCTGTTACTCCCGCCTCTTTAGCATTTTCCCTGGCTTCTTTTATTCGCTGTGGATCCAGGTCTATTCCTACGCCAGTCGCTCCAAACCTCTGAGCAGCGGCAATCACAATTCGGCCATCACCGCATCCAAGATCATAGACAATGTCTGATGAATCCACTTTTGCCATACGCAACATGGCATCCATCACAGGTTCCCGGGTAGGAACATATATAACGTCCAGTTCCTGAGCACCTGCAGGAGCCAAAGAAATAAAGGCCACCAACATAACTGTAAAAATTGTTTTCGAAGTTTTCATAAGAATTGATTTGAATTATTAAAAGGATAAGGCTGCCGGGGTTACAGCTTTTTAAAAACACCCTCAAGCTAATGATTTTAACGGATTTATAATGAGGCGTTAAGATAATTTTAAGTTGCCGGTTTCCGGGGATGGGATGGCCCCCTCCGCCCCCGAGGGGAACTCTTACTCCTGACGAATAGTTAATATTAGGAAAACTCAAGGGCTCCTTCCCTCTCTGAGGGAAGGTGTCGCCCGATAGGGTGACGGAAGGGTGGTCCGGGATTATGATTTAAACCCGATTCTCTTTCCGCTTTTCCCCTCCCTATAGGTTGGGAATTGATTTAAAGTTATTCGTCCACATAGAGGATTTTTTCTTTTTTTATCTCCTTCCTTTAAGTTCAGGGAAAGCGGGTTATTATTAATACTACTTCTCATAGTTTCAGATAAAGCATTTTCAAAAAAATCCAAAAAAAGTTTCTTCCCTTTTTTCAAGGGAAGCCCGCCTGAATGGAACGGGCAGGGTGGCTTAATCAGCTGCTGGATTAATATGAGATTATGATAGATATGATGGCTGATTAAGACGGAAGGGTTCCACTCGAATAGGATTCTTTCCTATTAGTAGGAATTTTTCCTACTTTTCAAATTAAATTATTACATTTACCTCCTGGACAAGTTATGATGAATGATCAGTTATTTGCGATTATAGATGTGGAGACCACCGGGGGTGGGATCAACGGGAACCGGCTCACCGAGATATGCATTGTCTTATTACGGGGTAACCAGATCATTGACAAATACACCACCCTCATCAATCCCGAAAAACATATCCCTATCCAGATCACGGCCCTCACCGGGATCCACAATGAAATGGTTGCCGATGCTCCCAAATTCCATGAAGTGGCGAAAAAAATTGAAGAGATCACCAGGAATGCGATTTTCGTAGCCCATAATGTAAACTTTGATTACAATGTACTGCGGAATGAATTTGCAGATCTTGGCTTCGAATACAGCAGAAAGAAACTCTGCACCGTTCGCCTTTCCCGAAAACTTATTCCGAATTTATTTTCCTACAGTCTTGGAAGGTTATGCGACTCCATCAATATACCCATTGTCAACCGACACCGTGCTGAAGGGGATACAGATGCCACCGTTATTCTTTTCCAGCGTTTATTAACATTGGATGATGATTATAAGGTAATAAGATCATTTCTGCACGCTCACTCACGGCAGGCTACCTTGCCACCCCATCTTGCGGCAGACCAGATCTACGATCTTCCTGAATGTCCGGGAATATACCTTTTCAAAGACAAGCATCACAAAGTGGTTTATGCGGGAAAAGCGATCAATATCAAGAAGCGGGTGATCTCTCATTTTTACGATAAGATGAGCAAGGAATATCACCTGGGCCAGGAGACTTATTATATAGATCATGAGACCACCGGTAACGAACTTATCGCTCTTCTACTGGAATCGGAATATATAAGGAAGCATTATCCCAAATTCAACCAGGCACAGAAACGCCCAGGGACGGTCTACCAGATCATTAGCTATGTGAATCAAAAAGGAGTGATCCAGCTGGCGCTGGGTAAAACAAAACGTATTAAGGAATCGGTGGGGACTTATTACAGCAGGGCACTGGCTATGGAAAAACTGGAATATCTATGCGAGCAGTATGGATTGTGCCCCCGGTACTGCACTTTGCAGAGCAGTGTTGAGGTGTGTTCGCATTTCAGGATTAAGAATTGTGATGGAATCTGCTCTGGTAAGGAAGCGGTTGAGGATTACAATCAGAAAGTAAAAAAAGCCATTGGCTCTCTTACACAGGAATCTTCAACTTATATTATCAGGGAGAAAGGAAGGCATTATGAGGAAGAAGCTTTTATTTTGGTAAAAGAAGGAAGATACCATGGCTTTGGATACATTGACAAGAATGAGCAGGTAATGTGTATTGAAGACTATGAACCTTTCCTGAAACTACAGGAAGCAACCTATCACACCCATAAGATCCTTAGCAATTATATGAGAAAACAGGGATCTCCTAAAGTTATTTTCTTTGAAAACCCTGATGAGAGATCAGCCATTGCAAAGCGCGCAGCAGGGAAATTTAAGGAAATTACTTTGGAGATGAGGTTTGCTTAGGATTGTAGAATGTAGAATGTATAATGTAAGCTGTTTATTGTTCTGAAGCGACCTATTTGTTTCCCGCAAAATTCGCAGATTTACGCAGAAAAAGTAAGGCGATCCAAGTTTCAAACATGTTATACCCTGAAACAAGTTACCATTGACGTATTTTCTAAGTCTTAGATTTACCGCAACTATTTGGACCAAACCTCACAGGTTTTTATCTGTGAGGTTTGGTCCCCAATGGAGATGGATTTCATTTATTCTTGAGGTCAAAATCCTAAGGGTTCGGGCAAGTTCCAAAGTACCTCTGTTTAAATATTTAATTTTTCAAAATTGGTTGTAGATTATATGAGGATCCTTCAACCTGGAATTTTGAATCTTAAACATTAAATCATTTAATCAACAACTCCCGGTTGTTTAATTTTAAACCCCGACTTTTGTTTTTCCTTATCCACCATTTCCTTTACATCCTGAAGCAGTTGTTTCGCATCGTAGATAATACCATCTTTGATGGTATATTTTACTCCCCCAACTCTTACTACTTCGTTTTCTTCGGTTAATTTGATCGCGCCCGTTCCATACAGCACTTTGAAATTAGCAAGGGGATTTTCTTCCACGATCACGAAATCTGCCAGCTTTCCGACTTCCACAGAACCAATTTCATCATCCATTCCCAGTGCCTCGGCTCCATTTAAAGTAGCCGCCATGATCACTTCAAGTGGGTGAAGACCTGCTTCCCGAAGAAGTTCGAGTTCCCGTATATAAGCAAAGCCATAAAGCTGAAAGATAAATCCGGAATCTGATCCCGCTACAATCCTTCCGCCGCGGTTCTTATATTCATTGATGAAGGTCATCCACAATCTGTAATTGTTCTTCCAGGCCACCTCTTCTTCTGTTCCCCAGAAATGCCAGTAGGAACCATGGGAGATCTTGCTGGGCTGATAGAATTCCCAGAGGGAGGGAATGGTATAATCCACATGCCATTCCGCAGTGCTGGCCCTCATCAGGTCACGGCTGGCTTCATAGATGTTGAAAGTAGGAGAGAGGGTGAAATCCAGTTCCAGCAGCTCATTCATCACCTCATTCCATTTATCTGAATAGGGTGGGGCGGCCTGTTCCCAAAGCTTTCCTGCCTGACTGAACCTGTCCTGCTCATTGTTATAGTTATAATTGGCGGGATAATCCTGCACGGTACGATCATGAAAAAGCGCTTCCGGCAAACCATACCAGTGTTCCATACTTGTGAGTCCGGCCCGGGCAGAGTGCAGCACGTTCCATTTGGCCACCGCCATCTGGGCATGGTGGGCTGTAGATCGTAATCCCAGTTTTTTATTCTCATCCAGTGCAGCTTCCATGATCTTCGGGGCAGCCCCGAAGAATTTAATTCCGTCTGCACCCTTTTTTGCATTTTCCTGTACCCATTTCCTGGCCTGATCTGGTGTGGTCACAGAGGATCCCTGCCCAAAAGCCGTATAAGCTAAAATACGGGGAGCGGTGATTTCATTGGCGGCGCTTTTTTGTTTTTGATCCAGCACCCAATCTAATCCGTTCCCGGCCGAAGGATCGCGAATGGTAGTTACCCCGTGAGCCATCCAGAGTTTGAATACATATTCTGCATTGGCTCCCTGTGCCTGACCTCCAATATGGGCATGAGCGTCTACAAACCCAGGCAGGAGGAACATCCCGGTAGCATCGAGTTCTTTTCCCCCAGCTGCGAGTTTGGGTCTGCTATCTGCCTTGATTTCAACACCGGGGTAGCCCACTGTTCTTACCTGGGTGATTCTGTTCTTTTCTACCACAATATCCACCGGACCGGTAGGAGGGGCTCCATTTCCATTAATAAGGGTAACACCTCTAATGATAAGCTGCGGCCACGGGCCTTCACCTTCTGACCTCGGTGGTGATTTTTGCACCTGGGCGAAGGTGTTAATTGAGAAAAACAGAATTGTAAATACTAATAGCAGGGAGGGTGGCTTGAACATAATTTTATTAATCATAAATTTTATCTGGAAATTTTTTACGGGAAATTATTTTTTCTGACTTCCCAATCGGTGGATAAGAAGCGCAGCCCTTTCGGTAAGGGGTGTAACGGTTCTAAGGTCTATGGTTTCAGATGGGGAATGTGCTCCTCCACCCATAACTCCAAGTCCGTCAAGTCCGTCCACATATTCGGCAATAAAGGAAATATCTGCCGCACCACGTCTTCCCGGGTCATAAGCTTCTACCCGACCATGGCCCAGGTTTGTGCTGACTTTATCCAAAACTTTCAGCAAGGCCATGTTACCCTCAGTAGGTTTCATCGCGGGATATGAATCTGAAAATGTTATGCTCGCCGATGTATGTGGATGATTATTCTTCACGATCTCCCGCATCTTATTGCGGGCATTTTCTTTTTGTTCTTCAGAAATAAAACGGAGTCCGCCATGCACTACAAGTTCACTGGCTACCACATTTGTTTTCCCATATGCGGTTCCTTTGGCAAGGCCGGGGTCATAATCAACCTGGGTTCCTCCAAGGATCACTCCGGGATTAAAAGTAAGAAGTTCTTCTCCCTTAACATCGGTATAAATATCATTGAGGATCCTGGCGGCTTCAAAGATAGCTCCTGCTCCCACATTGTTGCTGAAAATTCCTGAAGAATGCGCCTGCTTTCCTTTTACTTCAAGTTGCCAGCCGCTTGATCCCCTGCGGGCTACAGTGGCATGATGCATACCCGAGGCGGTTTCAAATCCTAATGCTATATCACTTTTTTTTCCGGCTTCAACCAGGTCATGTCTGCTTATACTAAGGGGAGATCCAGGTTTTTCTTCATCACCGGTAAAGGCTACTATAATATTTTTATTTTTAAGTTCCCCGGCCGCGTGAAGGGCCTTAAGGGCATAGATGATCACCGCATTACCACCTTTCATATCATTTGCTGCAGGACCATATGCAATACTGTCAGACCTTTTGAATTTTTGAAATTCATGGTCTTCTTCAAAAACGGAATCGAGATGACCAATGAGAAGCAGAGTTTTACCTTTGCCGCCATTAATCTCAGCAAAAAGATGCCCCGCGCGATTCAGGCTATCGGGCATTGTGATCCAACGCGTTTGAAATCCCATTGCATCCAGTTCCGCCTTATATAACATTCCAACTTCTTTAACCCCTGCGAGATTGAGGGTGCCACTATTGATATTGACAGATCTTTCAATAAGATCGATTTGCGCGTTTTCATTGGCGCGGAGATAATCCACCATTTTTTTCTCTGCAGAGCTCAGTGTCTGGGCACAAAGGGAAAAATTCAGAAAGAAGAGAAAGAAAGCAGGAATAAATGTTTTCATAAGGAATTGATTTCTTCAAATATAAAGATTTAGTATTGAGTAATTGATATTGAGTAGTTAGTATTGAGATATGAGATATGGGAATATTATGTGGAAAATTTTTTAAATGATTAATGCCATTATTACAATAATATTTAGATATTTGTCTAAATAACTAAATAAGTGAGATGAATACTTTATTCAAAGCTCTTAATGATGAAACACGAAGGGAGATAATTGAATTATTAAAGAATAGGGATATGAATGCCGGGGAGATTGCAGATAATTTCAATATATCAAAACCTAGTATCTCGCATCATCTTGATATTTTAAAAAGGGCAGATCTTATTATAAGTGAGAAAAAGGGACAATTTGTTGAATATTCCCTCAATACAACAATATTGGAGGACTTAATAAACTGGATTTTGAAATTAAAAAAGTGATTTAATGAGTTTTAAAAAGGAATTACCCGCAATTTTTATTGTGTCGCTACCATTTATTTATTTGGCTTATGTATGGGATCAATTACCGGATAAGGTTCCAATGCACTGGAATCTTCATGGAGAAATTACCAGGTATGGAAGTAAGTTGGAACTCATTCTTATTCCCATTTTCCTGCCATTGCTCATATATGCCATCTTCCTCGTTGCCCCCAGAATTGACCCAAAAGATCAATTGAAAAAAATGGGTAATAAATTTCAGGTAATCAAACTTATAGTGACCACCCTTATGACCATTCTGGCTTTATTTATAATCCATACGGCCCTGAATCAATCCTTTGCTAATCCTAATTATGTAGTATTATTAGTAGGAGTTCTATATATTATTTTCGGCAATTATTTTAAAATAATAAAGGCCAATTACTTTATTGGAATAAGGACACCATGGACTCTTGAAAGTGAAACCGTATGGAAGAGGACACATGAACTGGGTGGTAAAATGTGGTTTATTGGGGGCCTTATTGTAGTGATTACCAGTTTAATCTTTAAAGAGAAACACAATTATCCCATATTTTTTATTATCACCGGAATTATAACTATAGTTCCCATAGTATACTCTTATATTATATTTAAAAAAGAAAAAAACACCGCACAGATATGAAATCACCAACCTTACTATCAATACTTTTATTTACGGTTACAATTAATTTCTATAGCCAGGCTAACAGGCCCCAGGAACCCCGGGAACCTTTTGGATATAATTCTGAGGACATCTATTTTGAAAATAAGGAAGATAGCGTATTACTTGCCGGAACACTTACCTTTCCTAAAACGGGTTCTGGTTTTCCTGCTGTAATTCTCCTTAGCGGAAGTGGGCCTCAAGACAGAAATTCTGAAATTTTTGAACACAAATCATTTTTATTAATTGCAGATTATTTTACGAAAAATGGCATTGCAGTACTTAGAGTTGATGATAGGGGCACAGCTGAATCTGAGGGCGATCATAATCAAACCGGTATTAAAGGTTTTGTAAGTGATGCCAAAAGCGCTTTGGAATATTTAAAAACCCGAAAGGAGATTGATAAAACAAAGATTGGATTGGTGGGTCATAGTTTAGGAGGTATAATCGCTCCAATTGTTGCAATGGAATCAAAAGATGTGGCCTATGTTATATTACTAGCTGCCCCGGGAATGAGGGGTGATAAATTAATATTACTACAGAAAGAACTGATTGAAAGGAAAATGGGGGCACCTGAACTTGCTATTACTGAGGGACAGGAAAAAATGAAAGGAGCTTATAATATTATATTAGAATTTGAAGGAGACAATGAGGAATTAAAAAATAGTCTAAAAAAGTATTTTTCTGAAGTATTTGGACCAATGCTGCCCGAGAATCAACTCAATGCCATTTCAACACAAATGTCTTATCCATGGTTTGTAGACTTTATCAGATATGACCCTCAAACTGTACTTAGTAAAATTGGAATCCCTGTACTGGCTTTAGGCGGGTCAAAGGATGTACAAGTACCCGCGGAAGAAAATCTCAAGTCAATTGAAAAAATCCTGAAGGATAGCGGCAACAATGAAGTAACGGTAATGGAATTCGAAAATTTAAATCATTTGTTTCAGAATAGTGAAACCGGATTACCCGCAGAATATTTCACTATTGAACAAACTTTCTCACCGGATGTATTAAAACTAATGGTATCCTGGATAAAGACAAAAGCGGAGGGCCAAAATGTCAAAAATAATTAGAGGAAATTTATTAAATATTCAGGAACAGGGCAGAGGGAGTTTCATCCAGATGGAATTCAGAATTTCCAAAAGGTTAAGGGAATTCAATATTAATCTTAGACCCGTGGTCTTAAGAGTATAAAAACTTATTTTTTTCCTCTGGAAACCCAACTGAATATCAATTTATTGATACGGTCTCTAAGGCAATTTGATCTTAATTTAGGTCGAAAAAGTTAAAAATAATGTTAAAAACTGGGAAGTCGTTTTAATTCGAAATCGCAAATTAAATACCACAAAACCTTTTATTTTAACATAGCTTTAAAAAATGTTTATCAGAAAGCTTTTTAAATTTACGATACCGACAGGTTTAGGTTTTGATCCGGAGGAAACAAGCTCGAAAATTTCTCCGGATCATTTTTAATAATTTACGATTTAAGATTGCGGGGTAATCTTTCGCTTTGTACCCCAAAGTAAGTTAGGTTGTAGAAAAAGGAGGATACTTATAAAGTATGCTCCTTTTTTTTTGCAAATTAGTTTCCCATTAGACTTCACGCTGCGTCGATGTATTTGCCCCCTGCAAAGCTTTGAGGTGATAGGGGATTTATGGTCGATGGGCTTCACCCAACGCTGATTTCTTACGCCCTTTCAGGGCTTTGGGGTTGGTGTGTTGGTTCTATCGAAAGGCTGCACCCTTCGCTGATATCTTGCGCCCTTTCAGGGCTTTTTTTGTTTGGATTTGATTATATCGAAGGGCTTCACCCTTCGCTGATTTCTTGCGCCCTTTCAGGGCTGAGTTTGTAAATTGATTGTTTTCATTCGAAGGGCTGCACCCTTCGCTGATTTCTTGCGCCCTTTCAGGGCTTTTTTTGTTTTGATCTGACTCTATCGAAGGGCTGCACCCTTCGCTGATATCTTACGCCCTTTCAGGGCTTTTTTTGTTTGGATTAATTCTATCGAAGGGCTGCACCCTTCGCTGATTTCTTGCGCCCTTTCAGGGCTTTTTTTGTTTGGATTTGATTATATCGAAGGGCTGCAACCTTCGCTGATTTCTTGCGCCCTTTCGGGGCTTTTTTTGTTTGGATCTGACTCTATCGAAGGGCTGCAACCTTCGCTTATGGCTGTCGCCCTTTCAGGGCTTTACTCATGATTTTTTATGGGCTGCACCTATCGATGATAGATTCGACCCTTCGGACTTTTATTGATTCTTATACATTCCTATTCCTTCTCCGGAATGGTCCACATAAAGATCCTGGTGCCATCTACTTCACGGGTGTGATCGGGTTCCCAGTCGCCCATTTCAAAGGCATGGGAAACTACACGGGTACCGGGTTTTAATTGTTCCAGTAAAATGGGTTTTAGTTTTTCGTTAAGTGTGTTGAGCAAGTAAAGTGTCACAACAGTAGCTTCGCTAAAATCTGATTCAAAGAGATCTGCCTGCCTGAATTCCACCATATCTGTAACATTGGCATTTCTGGCATTTTCATTAGCTTCCTCGATCCTTTTAGGATCAATATCAATTCCCACTCCGCGCGCGCCATACTCTTTGGCTGCGGCGATTACAATCCTGCCGTCGCCACTTCCCAGGTCATAAACCACATCTGTGGGTTTCACATCTGCCAGCCTGAGCATAGCGTTAAGAACCGGGGTGCGGGTGGGTACATATCCTACATCCTGTGCCGCCAGTTCCACTATTGATCCTGCGCTAATCAGGATCGCTGCAATAAAGATCTTTAGATTTTTCATAATATGGATTTTTTAATTTTAAGCTATCTCTTAAATTTCAAGGATTGTTATATAATGGAAGATTTATTCCTTCGGGCAATGGAGGGCTTAAATAACAAGAACAACACCCCAATCAACAAAACCCCGATTCCTACCAAAGCTCCCCAGCCTGTATAGGCAATGCTGGAGTATAACAAATAACCACTGGAAAGACAGAAGATCAGGGGTAATACCGGGTAAAGCGGCACTTTAAAAGGTCTTTCCACATTAGGCTCTTTTTTCCGGAGAACAAAAAGAGATATTCCCACCATAAGCAGAAAGAACCAGAATACCGGGGCGGTATAATCGATCATAGTTTCAAAACCGCTTCTTGAAAAAAGTCCGAAACTTACAAGGATCAAAGCGATTATCCCCTGTATGATAAAGGCATTAACCGGGCCTTTTAATTCGCTTTTCCATTTGCCTAAAAAAGAAAAGGCGGTAAAATCCCGGCCTAAAGCATAATTTGAACGGGCCCCTGTGAAAATGGTTGCGTTGGCAGAAGTCATCGCGCAAATGGCAACTATGAGGGAGATAATTACTACTCCAGCCTGTCCGAAAGCAACACCCATTAGATCTCCTGCAACTGCCGGAGTTTCTGCCATTCCCTCCATTCCAAGTCCTTTCAGAAAGGCGATGTTGATGAGTAAATAGATAGCTGTGATAATAAAAATACTCAGGATTAAAGCACTTACCATTTTTTTCTTTCCTGATTTTAATTCGGCAGAGATGTAAGCAGCTTCATTCCATCCTCCAAATGTGAGTAACACAAACACCATTGCAAGACCCAGGGCGTTACCGGAATCGGTCACCGGGGTAAAACTAAAGGAAACATCGGCAGCCGCAGGAACCATGAAAAGGCCTACAACGATTACTGCCAGGATACCAATGACCTCAAGAGTAGTAAGTACTTTCTGGGCATTTGCTCCCATATGTATTCCCACTATATTAATTGTGGTGAGAATAAAGACGATAATTGCGGCATAGATAACAGGCGAGAATTCTCCAAGACTGTAGATCTGGGAGGCATAGTCTCCAAAAATAAAGGAAAGAAGCGCTATTGAACCTGTTTGAATTACGCTCATACGTGCCCAGGCAAAAAGAAAAGCGGTCTTTTTTCCAAAAGCCCGCATAAGAAAATGGTAATCCCCTCCTGTATTGGGAAAGGTAGTGGTAAGCTCGGCATAACATAAGGCTCCAATAAGAGAAACCAATCCACCCACAAGCCATACGGTCAACATCATTCCCCCGGATTCGACATTTGCTGCTACCAGAGATGGTGTTCTGAAAATTCCTGCTCCAATCACTATTCCAACTATAAGCGCTATGGCATCAACAGCGCTAAGTACACGTTTTGGAGTTAAGGTATCATGGGAATTATTTAGCGTAGGGGTTTTTATTTCTTTTTTTACTGTTTCCATATGTAACTTCTGTCTGAGCTTATTGGCATTTCTAATTATTTAAGAAATAGCGAATAAAAACCCGGAGAACAATCCGGGTGTTTATTTTAAAAGCAATAAGTTATGGATTAATGGCATATTCCTGTACTAACTTTTCAATACTTTAACGGAATAAGTCTTTTCCTCTAATCATTGATTCATTCGTATTTGGCAATTTCATGAAGTAACTATTAAACAGTTTTAGTCCTGATTTTAGGCCTATAAGAGAGATCCAAATGTTAACGTTAAGAAAACGTTAACATTACTTGTTATATTCTTATAAAATTTATTATAAAAAATTGTGATCTTGTAGTTGTCTGATTATGAAAATTTTATATATTTGTTAACTGTCGATCTCAAAATTTTTAAGATCAGTTCCCCGGCAAACATACCCCGCTAACTTTTTAAAATATTTCCTATGATAACATTTATGATGTATCTAAGACTTTGGCGACTCTATGCTTCAAATCAACATTTGTTGAAAATGTATTACTCTATTTATTACGGGGTTACCGGGGATGAAGCCGATTATTATAAACATGAATTCAGCCGCAGGATAAGTCACCGGGAGAAAATAAAAAAGGAAATCGAAGGTTGCCTTCACCAGTTTATAACTGAAAAGGATTCCAGGATTTCTGCGATTTTAAATGTTGTTTTACCCGCCGCATCTTCTTTAGATTATAAAGTCCATAACCTGTTTTATAAGGTCAATCTTGATAAATGCCAGGATTTTGAAATAAAAAATATTGAGATGTATTACACTTTTCTGTACTCAGGCGTTACTCACCACGAGCTTACAGATATGCTTCTTGAACAGAAATCTGTTGTGGAGGATTCCATTTATAGTGCCATATAAATATAACTGTCGTAAATGTAAATTTGCCACAGGATTCAAATTTCAAATACTAACTAACCTCTTAAACTCCGGAAAATTTTTCGGAGTTTTTGTTTTAGGTTAATCCTGATTGGATTTAAAAAAGTTATCCATTACGGATCAAATTATTATATTTATCGTAATATTGCAATATAACAATATTGATATGGGAATTACAAAATCAGAAATTTTTAGTCCATTGCAAAATAAGTTAGCCAATGTGGCCAGGGTACTGGGTCATCCTGCCAGGATAGCTATACTTCAGCAAATAATGAATAAAGACACTTGCATTTGCGGAGATCTCGTGACAGAAATAGGATTGGCCCAACCCACCATTTCCCAACATCTAAAAGAACTCAAGTCGGTAGGATTGATCAAGGGAAATGTGGAAGGGGTCAGGGTTTGTTATTGTATAAACCAGGAGAACTGGAAAGAGATCAAGGATCTTTTGGCTCAATTTTTTAACCAAAACCTGAACCTGAACAACGACTGCTGTTAAATACATAATCTTAAAAACCTGATATTATGAAACTTTCAGAAATAAAAATCCACCTTAAGAAAATGGATAGCATTGCTTTCCAGCTTCCTGATGGCAATTTGGTGCCCCGTAATTTTCACGTAACTGAAGTAGGTAAAATTTCAAAGCATTTTATTGATTGTGGCGGTACCGAAAGGAAGGAAGAGTTAGTAAATTTTCAATTGTGGGATACCAATGACTATAATCACCGGCTACATCCGGAAAAATTAACCCATATTATAGAACTTTCGGAAAAGATCCTGGGATTAGGAGATTTGGATATTGAAGTGGAATACCAGGGAAAAACCATCAACAAATTCGGCCTTGATTTCGACGGAAAAAATTTCCTGCTTACCACAACTCATACAGATTGTCTGGCAAAGGATAACTGCGGAATTCCCGCGGAAACATCAAAAGTGAGTTACGCCAACACATCCTGTGCTCCGGGTTTCGGGTGTTGTTAGATTGCAAAACCTCTAAAAATAAATGCCATGAAAAAATCTGAAACTCCATACATTTTTTTCACCGGTAAAGGAGGGGTAGGGAAGACTTCTCTCTCCTGCGCAACTGCCATAAAACTAGCCGAGGAAGGAAAGAAAGTCTTGCTGGTAAGCACAGATCCCGCTTCCAACCTGGAGGATGTCCTGCAGGGCAAAGTTTATGATAAGATCAATCCGGTAAATGAAGTTGACAACCTGTGGGCGATCAATATAGATCCGGAGATTTCTGCGGAGGAATACAGATCCAGGGTTAATGAGCCCTTAAAGAATGTATTGAGCGATGCCGATATTAAGAAAATGAACGAAGAACTTAGCGGAGCCTGTACCACAGAGATAGCGGCCTTTGATGAGTTTTCCCGATTTATTTCAGGAGAGGCTGAAGGAGGCAAATTTGATGTAGTAGTTTTTGATACAGCTCCTACCGGGCATACTTTGAGGCTTCTGGAATTGCCCGCAGCCTGGTCTTCATTTACGGAAGAAAATCCTAATGGTGCTTCCTGTCTTGGTCCAACTTCGGCATTAAAAAGCAGCCAGGAAAGATATAATACTGTTGTAAACCGGCTTCGGGATCCCAACATGGCGACCTTTTACCTGGTGGCCCGGGCAGACCGGGCTTCCATTAAAGAAGCTTCCAGAACCAGCGATGAACTGGCCGAACTGGGAATGAAAAGCCAAAAATTATTGATCAACGGACTTTTCAAAGCACTTGATACCAGTGATGAGTTTGCAATGAAAATGCAGAATCTGGCTGAAAAAGAACTGGAGTCAATACCTCATAATCTTCAGAAATTACCCCTACAAACCTTTCCTCTACTTCCATATAATATTCTTGGAGCAGAAAAGCTGCGGTCACTTCTTGATCCTATTATTCAAAAGAAAATGGTGGAAGAAAGGATTGATGCTGTGGATGAACCGGACCTGATCCTCTCGGGCATAGATGAGCTGGTGGAAGAACTCACGCGGGAGAAAACCAACGGACTTATCATGACCATGGGTAAGGGGGGAGTGGGCAAAACAATTGCCGCGTCTGCCCTGGCAGTGATGATCGCGAAAAAAGGATATGATGTTCATCTTACCACTACAGATCCTGCGGCACATGTACAGGATTTTATTAACCAGTTAAAAGAGCTTCCTGAGAATCTAAGCATTGATCGCATTGATCCAAAACTTGAAACCCAACGATATACAGAAAAAATTCTATCCCAAAAAGGAAAAAATCTTGATGACAAGGGTAAAAAATTGCTGCTGGAAGATCTAAAATCTCCATGTACCGAGGAGGTTGCTGTTTTTCACGCATTTTCAAAGGCAATACAACAGGCAAAAAGGAAATTTGTGGTGATTGACACCGCCCCTACAGGGCACACCCTCCTTTTACTGGATACTGCGGGAAGTTATCACCGTGAGGTTTTAAGAACTACAGGAATGGATCCTGAAAGGATAAGGACTCCTTATATGGCTTTACAGGATTCAACGCTCTCCCGGGTTATCCTTGTTTCGTTACCCGAAACCACACCCATGCGGGAAGCTGCAGCTTTACAGGAAGATCTTAAACGGGCGGGAATAAATACCTATGCATGGCTTGTGAATCAAAGTCTTTCAATGCAAAAAGAAATTAAGGATCCGCTTTTAAAAAGCAGGGCACTTGCTGAAGGTAAAGTGATCCAAACAATAAGGAAAGATCTCGCAAAGAGAACATTCGGTATTCCCTTCTTACCCGAAGAGGAACTACTTCCGGCCCTGCTAAAATTTTATGATGAAAAACCTGTAATTGCCTCATCGTCTACTAACCATTAATTAAATATTTATGAAAATCGCATTATTCAGTGATATCCATGCTAATCTCCCCGCGCTGGAAGCATTTTTTGCCGATATTGAAAAGCGCAACATTGATTCAATTTATTGCCTCGGCGACCTGGTAGGTTATAATATCTGGCCCAATGAGGTTATAGAGATAATTAGAAAAAGGAATATTCCTACAATTGCCGGGAATTATGATTTTGGAATTGGCAGGAACACCGATGATTGTGGCTGTGCTTATAAAACCGACGAGGAGAAAGCCAATGGAGCGATGTCCATCTCCCTGACAAATGAGTTGATCAATGATAAAAACAGGGCATATTTAAGAAGCCTTCCTGCGCATATTAAAGTGGAATTTAAACTTAACGATGACCAGCTGAATTTACTATTGGTTCATGGGAGTCCGCGTAAGATCAATGAATATTTATTTGAAGACAGGGATGAAAAAAGCCTTTTAAGAATCCTGGAAAATGCCGATGCAGATATCATGTGTTTTGGCCATACCCATAAGCCTTATCACAGGATCTTAAATTCTGAAAATGGTGAAAATCCTCATTACCGGCATGCAATTAATCTTGGATCTGTAGGTAAACCAAAGGATAAGGATAAGCGGGGATGCTATGTTATGCTGGAGATAGATGAAAATTCATCTGTTCTGAAGAAGGACAGCATTAGAACGGAATTCCTCAGGTTTGAATACGACATTGAGAAAGCGGCTAAGGCGGTGGAGGACAGTCGTCTACCCAATGCTTATGCTGAGAATCTAAGAAACGGCTATTAGAACCGATAAACATAATAATTCAACCAAAATTTAGTTTACTATGGCAGAAAAAAAGGAGATTGCTTTTTTTGAAAAATATCTGAGTTTGTGGGTTGCCCTCTGTATCGCAGGGGGTATTTTTATTGGCTACATCGCAGGTGATGCGATGGAAGTAATGAGTACCTGGGAGATCTACCAGGTCAATATTCCAATTGCTTTACTCATCTGGATGATGATCTATCCCATGATGTTGCAAATAGATTTTACCAGCTTAAGGAAAATAGGCAAAAGACCAAAAGGAATTGTGCTTACAGTAATCATGAACTGGCTGGTAAAACCTTTTACCATGGCGTTTTTTGCCTGGATTTTTTTCACAAAGATCTTTGCTGCTTTTATTGATCCCGCCCTGGCTGGTGAATATATCGCGGGGGCGATCATACTTGGGGCTGCACCCTGTACCGCGATGGTTTTTGTTTGGTCTTATCTTACAGATGGTGATCCCAATTATACATTAATGCAGGTTTCAGTAAACGATATTATCATACTTTTTGCTTTTGTTCCAATTGTGGGATTACTTCTTGGAATTACAGATGTGATCGTGCCTTACGAAACCCTTATATTAAGTATCCTTATTTATGTGGTAATTCCGCTTGTGGCGGGGATATTAACCAGTAATATGTTGATAAAGCGCAGGGGTAAAGACTGGTTCCAGTCAGACTTCTTGCCTAAGTTCAAACCAGTGAGCGTGATCGCTCTCCTGCTTACTTTGATCCTGCTGTTTGCTTTTCAGGGTGAAAATATTCTGAACAACCCCCTGGTCATATTCCTTATCGCTATCCCACTTATTATCCAGACTTATTTCATATTTTTTGCCACCTGGTTTGCAGGTAAAAAGTTAAAACTAACCCATCCGGTTTGCGCACCGGCTGCATTGATTGGAGCAAGTAATTTCTTTGAATTATCTGTTGCTGTTGCAATTGGCTTATTTGGACTTGATAGTCCGGCTGCGCTGGTTTGTGTAGTGGGGGTGCTGGTGGAAGTCCCCGTGATGCTATCTTTGGTGAATTACGCCAATAAAAGGAGGTTTTAAATGGAAGTTAGCAGGGAATAAATTTACCTGTTCAATTATTATTAAAAACAGTAAATTGCCACTTAACAATAAAAGAAAATGGCTAAAACAAAAATTACAGTAAACAATAACGGTTCTCTCATCATTGCGGGAGACTTTGAGATCGTAGATAAGAACGGAAATAATTATGATCTGGGAGGGCGGGAACAAGTAACACTTTGCCGCTGTGGTCTTTCAAAGAACAAACCCTTTTGTGACGGGTCTCATAGAAATCATTTTGAACATGAGGCCATCGCTTTTGAACTTCCTCCAAAGAAGGTGTAGAATATATACTATATTCTAAAATTAAAATGCAGCACTGTTTAAAATGCTGCATTTTTTAATACATAACAATAATGTATTCTAATTTGTAATTACTTCAGCCCTGGGGAAAGGGTTCAGCAGTCTATCCAGTGAAAACTTTCCTCCACCAAGGATCAATAAGGGAATATATAATAAAAGATATAATAATCCCATTTCTTTACCGGCCAGAGGATCATTTGCGTGTATCAGAAATACTGCAACAATCATGGTTATTATAAGTGGAATGCTGGCGAGTCTTGTCCCCAGTCCAATAAAAATAAGTATTGAACAAAGTACTTCGGCAAATACCGTGAGTCCCAGTGAAAGTGCCGGACTCATTCCCATTACTCCGGGAAATTGTATCTCCCCTCCGGCTATTAACATTTGCAATTTGGGGATCCCATGGGTAAGCATTAACAACCCTACGCCAATCCTTATAATTAATAGAGCAATATCCACTTGGATTGCTTCAAAATCTGTTTTAAAAATTCTATTCATATTTTAGTTTTTGTAAAAAAGGAAGTCGGTAGGGTTATCCAGTGATATTATCCTGGTTCGCAATTTCCCACTTAATTTATTATTGTTTTATGAATTCACCATTTACATCAATCTTCACGTCGTCACTCAAGATAGCTTCAGGGAAATTGGGGCCTAAATTGAAATCAGATCTTTTTATATTCCCCGATACTGCAAAACCGGCGATGGTTTTTCCATTCTGTGGATGTTCTATGGTACCTCGGTGAGTTACCTCTAGGGTCACAGGTTTGGTGACCCCATGGAAAGTAAGATCGCCGGTTACCAGGTATTTTTTATCACTCAATTTTTTGGATGAAGTGCTTTTGAAAGTCATGGTTGGATATTTTTCAACATCAAAAAAATCGGCATTTCTCAGGTGATTATCCCTTCTTTCAATTCCGGTATCTATAGAAGGAACCTCAATGGTTATTTCATATTGTGCATCGCTAAAATCATCTTTGGTGGCTACAATGCTCCCGTTGAATTTGTTGAAATTACCTTTGATATCGGCAATGCCCAAATGTGTAATCTTAAAGAAAACCTGTGTATGGGCAGGATCTGCATTCCATGTGGTGGTTTGAGCAAATGTGTTAATGCTTAAAAAAGCTACTACGAATAAAGAAAGTATTTGTTTCATGTTTTTATTATTAAGTTATTAAGTTATTAAGTTAAAAAGTTAAAAAGGAAAAAAATCAAAGTTTAAGATTCAAAATTCAAAATTCCTTATTTGGAAATTTGAGATTATAAATTCTATTGTTATTTTATTAATTACATGTTCCGTCTGTCGAGCAGGAATCTCCCTCAGAGATCTCTAAACCCGGACTTTTCTTTTGGAATTCTTCCCACACTTTTTCAAGGTGTTGCAGGAATATTTCAGAAGGCTGGGCTCCGGAAACTGCATATTTATTTTCAAAGACAAAGAAGGGAACTCCTCTCACGCCTATCTTTCTTGCTTCCAGTTCGTCCTGCTTTACCTCATTGACAAAAGCGTTTGTAGAAAAAATGTTTTCAACCTCTTCGGCATTTAATCCTATTGATCCTGCCACCTTTACCAAGACATTTACATCATCGATATTCAAAGCTTCTTCAAAATGTGCCTTAAACAGGGCTTCTTCTATCTCGTTTCCTAAATCTTTTGTTTTAGCAAACTGAATAAGCCTGTGTGCTTTAAGGGAGTTGGCAGGGACAGATTCTTCAAGATTGAATTCAATTCCTTCAGCGCGGGCCATTTGGGAAGCTCCTGAAAACATTTGCCTTGCCTGCTCTTTACTCACTCCCTTGGCTTTTACAAAATAATCAAGGGTGCTTTCGTTTACATTTGTTTTCAAAGTAGGATCAAGCTGAAAGCTTTTCCATATTACTTCTACTTTATCATTCTGCGGAAAATTTTCAAGGGCAGCCTCGAATTTTCTCTTTCCTATAAAGCAGAAAGGACATCTTACATCAGACCATATTTTTACCTGCATCATTGTTGTTTTTATATTTAAACCCCGCATTTTCAAAAATTTCCTTTACGGCAACAATAGAATTTTCATCCTTACCGCTCAGGATAAATTCTTTCTGTGGGGAATTGAGTATTATTTCTATTACTTTGGAATAAGGTAGTGAATTTGAAAGCTCCGCATGATCAGAAACATTATTTTCCTTTTTGAAAACCAGCACTATTTTTTGTGTGGCTACTTCCCTTATCTTTTGAACCAGTTCGCCGGAAAGGCTCTTCATGGGTGTTATAGCAATGATGTCTGCTTCCCAGCATCCTTCCCTTTCGCAACTCGTGAATTCAACTTCGGCAGTAGGATTCGCCTCTTCCAGTCGTTGCTTTAGTTCAATTTTACTTGCCTCGTCTTCAGAAATAAAGAGCAATCTAAGATCCTGCTTTGTCAGAACTTCCATCAAATTGGAAGAAAAATTTTCGTTATCTCCTAAAACTGCTATTGTTTTCTTAACCATCTTTTTTTTATTTGGCAACTCCGGGGAATGTGGATTTCACATTCCCGGCTGCCGGTTACGTCTTCTTCATTCCTCGATGGCTCTGCCTCGAGGTCTCCGCTAATACCTCCCCTTTGGGGAGGTCGGAACTGTTTTTTTTGCAGTTCCGGGTGGAGCAAAATAAAAAATTTTGGTTTTTTATCCCGAGAACAATATGAAACAGAAGTTATTCCTGGATGGCTTGCCACGGAGTTAGTCGGATTCAAAAATTTTTTATTTACGCCTGCTTTACAAACTGTACTTCAGCATTCAATCTTACCTGGTCACTCACTACCACGCTTCCTGCTTCAGTTACTGCATCCCAGGTCAAACCAAATTCTTTACGGCTTATTTTTCCTGAAATGGTAAGCCCGGCTTTTGTTTGCCCGTAAGGATCTACAACCACTCCACCAAAATCAACATCAAGGGTGATAGGTTTTGTAGTGCTTCTTATAGTCAATTCTCCCTGCAACTCTCCGCTATTTACATCAAAATTCTGTGCTCTGAAGGTCATATCTGCATGCTCATCTGCAGCAAAGAAGTCGGCAGATCTCAGGTGTTCATCTCTTTGTGCATTGTTGGTATCTATGGATTTTACATCGGCTTTGAATTCAACCTTCTTTATTTTCTTGAATTCCTCGGTTTCGGTCTCTGCCTGGCCTTCAAAAACTTTAAAGCTACCTGTAACCGTAGAGATCATTAAATGCTTTACTTTAAAAGTTACTTCACTGTGGGTGGGATCAATTGTCCATTTTGTAGTTGCCATAATTTTATTTTTTCATTATTAATTAATATTTACCCTGCAAATTTAAGGGCTTAAGTAGCCCTTGCCAATGACCTATGTTAAGAAATGGACGTGATTTATGTCACAGATTTTTTCAAAATTCATGTTAAAGAGTAGTCAGGGGAATATTATTTTTATAGATTCCGGGATATACGCGCCCTATAGGAAAAAATTTCATTCAACCATAAACCCACCTTTACAGGAACTATGAAAACCGAAAAACAGAAAATGCTCGCTGGTGAGCTGTATGATCCACTGGATAAAGAATTAACTGAAGAAAGATTACAGGCCAGGCTTCTCATAAAGCAACTGAATGATTTCCCGGAAAATATGATAGAAGAGCGGGGCAGGATATTAAAATCATTACTTCCAAACACCGGGCAGGATACCTGGTTACAGCCACCCTTTTATTGTGATTACGGTTATAATATAATATTAGGCGATAAAGTGTTCTTCAATTTCAATTGTGTGGTGCTTGATGTAATGAAGGTGGAAATTGGAAGCCGTACGCTTATTGGCCCAACCGTGCAGATCTATACCGCGACCCATCCACTTAACCACAAAGATCGGGCTACAGGTATTGAATTTGCCAAACCTGTGAAAATCGGAGAGGATGTGTGGATTGGTGGGAGCGCCGTGATCTGTCCCGGAATAAGCATTGGGGATCGTACGGTAATTGGTGCGGGTAGCGTGGTAACTAAAGATATCCCTTCAGATGTATTTGCTGCAGGAAATCCGTGTAAAGTGATAAGAAAACTGGAACATCAATAGGAAAATTAAAATTAACCTGAGGCGAGCTGACTCCGTAACCGGCTCAGAGTTTCCCGGGTTACGCCAATGTAGGATGCGACCATATGTTGGGGTACCCTTTGGATGATATCGGGAAATTGTTGCAGGAGTTTCTGGTAGCGCTCCTCGGCAGTGGAGCTCATTGTACCCATCAATCTTCTTTGGGTCGCTATTAAATTATTTTGAATAAGAATCCTGAAATATCGCTCAAAAGCCGGGACTTCATCCAGCAGCAGGTCCCAAGAGGATTTGGTGATTAGTAAAAGTTCGCTGTCCTCCAGTGCCTCAATATTATACTCTGAAGGTTCCCCGGTAAGAAAGCTGTAAAGATCTCCCACCCACCAACCCTGCATACCAAACTGCAGGATATGCTCAGTTCCTTTTTCATCTATGGTAAAACTGCGCAGTAATCCATTTTCAACAAATGTGGTATAAATACAAGGGTCTCCATCTTCCAGCAGAAAACGTTTCTTGCGGAGTTTCTTCGGAATAAAAAGCGTTTTGGCATATTCAAATTCTTCATCGGTAATGTTGATGGTTTCAGATACTTTTTGGTGAAGAAAATTAAACATTGCCTATCGGGTTTTTTAAAAAGGACAGGGATCGAAGCACAGAAAGTGCGTCCGGTATCCCCGGGTATAAATGTATTAAATTAATAGGAATTTAAAATAATCATCATGTTCAACCACCCCGTCCGCTACGCGTCCACCCCTCCTTAAAAAAGGGGAACTTAAAGCTTGCAAATCCGGGCTGGTGAAATTAAAAAATTTTAAAAGCTCCTTCCCTTTTCAAGGGAAGCCCGCCTGAATGGAACGGGCAGGGTGGCTTAATCAGCTAATGGTTGCTTACCTAATTTTGAAAATTATTCCAGCTGATTTAGACGGAAGGGTTTTTCTAATTTTGATCATTAATCAAAACAATAATCATCATGTTCAACCACCCCGTCCGCTACGCGTCCACCCCTCCTTAAAAAAAGGAGGGGAGCTTTTTAGAACTTTTACACTAAAGTTAGAACTAGTCACAGATTGAAAATCTGTGTTGTTGGGTTTTCTTATTAAGAGAATTATTCCAGCTGATTTAGACGGAAGGGTTCTTCTAATTTTGATCATTAATCAAAACAGTAATTATCGTCGTCAACCACCCCGTCCGCTATGCGTCCACCCCTCCTTAAAAAGGAGAGGAGCATTTTAGAACTTTTACATTAAAGTTAGAACTAGTCCCGGATTTAAAATCTGTGTTGTTGGGATTTCTTATTTTGATAATTTTTCCAGATGATTAAGACGGAAGGGTTTTTCTAAATTGAATTATAAATCAAAACAATAATCATCGTGGTCAACCACCCTTAATTAAACCCTTCAAAACATCCTATCATGGCACCATTAAATCATCACAGCATCACCATCTGCGCCAGGCTTTTTAGGAAATAGTGAGTAGTTAAATGTGAATAGTGAATAGTTGTAAACGCTGTGGAACTCTTTTATTTTTTCACTAACACTATTGTTCCCCTCGGGAGCCTGAAAAAGCCGTATCATTATTCTTCAAGAGTAAAGACTTCTGTATTAGGATGAAAGGCATACCAGGCAAACCAGTACATTCTGTTAACGGGAACAGTGGTGCCATCTTTAGCTTCGATGGTGACCTGCTCGGCTTGTTCATTAAAATGAATTGTCAGGTCTTTACCCATAAATTGATCTGAAAGTTCGTCTGTCCCGGCTTTACGCAGCTCGGGGAAAGGATAGGCTTTAAAGTTGCCATCTATTTCAATACCAGCAACAAAGTCTTTGGGATGATAGCGATCACTGGTATTATCTACAGGAAACATGATGTCCCGGTCTTCGGAATACGTTCCGTAAGGACTCTCCTCATAATTGCGGTTATGCCCGGTTTCTTTGGAGAGCACTTCTGTTGAAGGATGCTTAGCCACCCAGTCACCCCAGGTGGTAGAGGTAGCATCTACCTGGGGAAGCTTTGTACCCTTCAATTCCCCGCTTATTGCTTCGCTTTTCACCTGTGACCAAAGAGTCTCGGTTTGGTGGTCGTACATTACCACATTGCTGTTATACAATAGTCCGCTTACCCCAAAAGTGTAAGTTTTGCCATTGATTTCCCTTTCAAAAACATAAGCACTGTCACACAGGGGGCAATAACTAATAACCACTTTCATCCCTCCCACAACATCGTTTACAATTTCATGCCAGGTAAGGATTTTTATGGGGAAAGCTTTAATATCATTATTGATTTTCAAACCAATGATTTTGTCCTGCGGATTCATAAAATCAGCATTTTCGGCTTTGAGGTATTTAGGATCATCAATAGAAGGAATGGCATCCCGCGTGGGTGTCCCCTGGTAAATTTCATTTATTGGTACTGTAGGATCAACAATTTCAAAACCATTTATAACCCTCGAATCACTGGATGCTAACTTACCTTCGGTTTGCCCTTTACATGCTGCAAAAGAAAACACAAAAGAAATCAATATTAAGAATCTCATATCAATAGAATTATACATTACAGAATTATTTGAATCAATTATTACAGTTGTTCTTCTTATTGATCGGGAAGCTTTTCAAAAATTCCCTGAAATCTTCTATCTCTTTGAAGTTTTAAAAAAGTTACCTGTAAACCTGAATCAACAAGAAAAAAACGACATAATCTTTTGATAATCATAAGCTTCTGTAATTTACATAAAATTATCTGATCGGTTTCGGTGCATTTGACGGTTTAAAATTCTTTTAACAATAGGCATTTCTTATCCCCGGGTTTACGAAAGAATTTTTTAACCGGGAATTTAAAATAATACTCAGCTTAATATAAAATATGGGTTTTGTTAGGGTATTGATTTTCATACCCCTATATAGAAGTCTTGCCTCCAGGCTCCAGAAGCAGAGCGGTGTGAAGTCTTTTCCCGGTTATTAATGATTCTAAAATATAAAATCTAACATCTAAAATCTATTTTTTTAATCCTATTTTTGGCACCCTAAAAATAAAAATATGAGCATGACCTGGTTTGAATGTAAGGTGAAATACAGAAAAACACACGAGACTGGAGAACAGAAAGTTAAAACAGATACCTATTTGCTGGATGCGGTTTCTTATACCGAAGCTGAAAAAAGGATAAGCGAAGAAATGGCGGCTTACACCAATGAGGATTTCAAGATCATGAATATAAAAGTCGCCAATTTTGCTGAAGTGCATCCCTTTGAGAATTCAGATCGATGGTTTAAATCCAAAGTATCTTTAATCGCCCTGGATGAAGAAAGCGGAAAGGAAAAGAAGACCAATATCTATATGCTTGTGCAGGCCAATGATATTAAAGAAGCTTTTGAAAATACCACAGAGGTAATGCAGGACACCATGGGAGATTATACCATTCCGTCAATTACCGAATCCCCAATCCTGGATGTATTCCCGTATTTTGGGAAGGATGAAGAAGAGATCGTAAATCCGACTGCGGTTACCGAGAGAGAAATTTCAGAAGAGGAAAATATTTCAGAAATAGAAGTTTCCGCAGAAGAGATTTCCGCAGAAAAAGTTTCAGAAGAAAAGGTTTCCGAAGAGATCATTTTGGCATAAAAACTTTCAGCAGAAAAATTTAGGAAAAGAAAAAGGTATTAGATCAAAAAAACCTGCTTCAAAAAAGAACACCTCCCGTTCTCAGGAGGTGTTCTTAATAAATGTGTAGATAAAATCTTCGAAAAAACCCATGTGGGGATTGCCCATCACTATTCACTACTCACTACTCACTATATCACACTATTTCTTTTCCGCCAGTCCGCGTGTTAACCAGCCTCTTCTGTTGGCGGTAGCCATGGCATAGGGAGTGATCCAGAACAAACTGAAAGTATAGAATATACTATAGGAGTAAGCCCAGAAAGCTTCAGATATATTATACTTCTTTGCATAAAAGAATGCGGGAAGTGTGGAGAATATAAGAATGCTTAATAGGGTCGAACTTAGGAATAATACCGGGTGTGAGATCAACAAAATGATCATAATAAGCAATACGGGATAGGTTGAGATCATACGCATCCATTGATTCAGTAATAACAACCTGGTGCCTGATCTGGCTCCTTCCCTGAAAGGCGTAAAGGCAAATCTGGACATCATTAGGTTTTCCCGCACATTGCTTCTTTCCCAACGGGTGAACATCTTGTGCAGGCTGCTGAATTTCTCAGGAATATTTGTAAGCACATAGGCATTGCGTTGAAATAATACATGGTATCCCTGTTTCAGGATCATGTTGGTCATGGCGCGATCTTCTCCAATGTCTGTAGGTTGCCCCATAAAGGTCTGGTTGATCCACTCCGGCAGGCAATTCATTACCGCTTTGCTGCTGTATGCCGCCAATGCCCCGGGAGTACATAATACAGATCCCAATACGCTTTGAGCAGAGCGAATAAATTCAAAACTGAAGACGAAACTTACATTCAGCATACGTGGAATGATGGCTTTTTCATTGTTCAAAACGCGGACATTACCCGCAACGGCTCCACACTTTTCATTGGTGATAAATGGTGAGACCAGGTTTCTCAAAGTGTTTTTTTCAACAATGGAATCACTGTCTACTGTTACGAAAACTTCTCCTGTCCCCATGTTGAAACCGCGGTAAAGGGCATGTCTTTTTCCCTGGTTATGGGGTTGCTGAAGAATCACCACACGGTCTCCCAATTCTTCCTTGGCCTTTTTCATCCATTCCCAGGTATCATCCTTACTCCCATCGTCGATGGCGAGCAATTGTAATTTTTCTTCAGGATAAATGCTGTTGGTTAAACTGATCAAAGTGTCATACACCAATTTGCCTTCATTATAGGCCGGCACGATGACGGTACAGGTGGGCAATTCTTCATCTGTAACAGTACTCACAGGCTTATAGCGAAAGAATAAACTCGAGATATACGCCAGAAATCCAAGCCGGAACAGCAATAAAGTTATTCCTATTCCAAGCAGGTTCATTCCTCCAAAGGTATCCAATCTGCTCATATTCATTGCCTCAAACTCAGGTCGCAACAGGTAAAAAGAAAACGCGCCACCGGTTAGCAATAAAAATGTCATTGCCAGAGTGAAATGATGCCTTTTGGTAAAAGTTGCTTGGCTGTAATTTTCTGAAACCTGATCGATTTCTGAATCTTCCTGATTAACCTCTTTTTTAAATGTATAATTTTCTGCTTTAAATTTTTCAGCCCGGGCTGATGGGGATAATCTAATTTCTTCTGCAATCATCTTCCTTAATTAAATTTTCAATTTTCATTTCAATCATGAAAACACTTAAGTTTTTCACCCTCTAAATATTTGTTCAGAGTCAGATTGCCAATAGCAATTTACATACCCAAAGGGAATTCGCTGGATATCAGGTGTCCAATAAATGTAGAGTAGGGGAATTGTGGGGTCTGTATTGGCCAATTGAGGATTACTTACACACCCGGGGAATAGGGAATGGTGAATAGGGAATGGGGAATGGGGAATGGGGAATGGTTAAGGGAGTTCTCGATACATTTTGTCCCTACGCTATCTTTCAGTATAAAAGTCTACAGGTAGAAAATGAAAACACTCCCCCATTAGGATGTTGCCGGGCTAAACCCTATATTGAAACATGAAGCAATTTGAAAAAAAGAAGGTTATCCTTTGGGATTTTGACGGAGTCATCCTGGACTCGATGGATGTGAGGGAAAAAGGCTTCCGGCAGGTGTTGTCGCAATATTCGGAAGACCAGGTGGAAGAACTGCTGGAGTACCACAACAAAAATGGCGGACTCTCACGTTATGTGAAATTCAGGTATTTTCAGGAGGAAATACTCGGGGAGGAGGTAGATGAAGAAAAAGTTAAGGAAATGTCTGACGAGTTTTCAGAAATAATGAGAAAGGAACTTACACAACAGGAAAGGCTCATTCCTGAGGTGCTCAATTTTATAAAAGCTGAACATACCAATTATGAAATGCATATCGTTTCGGGATCTGATGGGGATGAGTTGAAGTTCCTCGCATCTCAGCTCGGTATTTCTCAATATTTTAAAACCATCCAGGGTTCACCAATGCCAAAGATTTCTCTTGTGGAAGATATACTGGAGGAATATAAATACAACAAAGAGGAAGTGTGCCTAATAGGTGACAGCATCAATGATTACGACGCCGCCCATGCCAATGGTATAGAATTTTTTGGTTATAACAATATTTCCCTTAAGGAGCGCGGGTTGAATTATATTGATTCATTTTCCTGAAGGGGAGATATGAGATATGAGAATTGAGATGTTCTCGTCGTCACGGATTGCAAATCCGCGCCCACAGGAAATCTCCGAACGTTGTCACGGATTACAAATCCGCGTCAACAGGAGGTGTTGTTGTCACGGATTGCAAATCTTCGCCAACAGGTATGAGATATTTAGATATGAGTATTAAGATTTGAGATGAGAAGTGAAGTATTATTTCAAAAAGAAAAAATCAAAGCTCCTTCCCTTTTTTCAAGGGAAGCCCGCCTGAACGGAACCGGGCAGGGTGGATTGAGCGGCTAAAAATACCATCATAAGATAAATATGCTTCCGCTCAAGACGGAAGGGTTTTTGGAGTTTCAAAATCCGCGCCCACAGGAAATCTCCGAACGTTGTCACGGTTTACAAATCCGCGCCAACAGGTATGAGATTTCAATATTCCCCTGAGACATGATAAGTTGTGAGTTCGTACAGCAGATTAATGAATCAGAATGATTATACTGCCGTGCTTCGGGAAACCTTAAAAACCCGATACAGATTATAAGATGAAATATAAAATAGTGATAGAAGATGTACGCAGTGTCGATGAGATAACAGGGTACTGGACCAGGGAGGATTATACCCGGTTATTGACAAAATTTGATTTCCCTGATGCTGATGGTGATAGTGCAGAGAATTTGAGGGATTTGTTATTTATGGCCATTACAGATTTTGAACCGGCAGAGGCGGCCAGGATCGTGTTGGATTATAAACTGGGAGAACAATTAACCGATGGGCAAATTGACCAGATCTCCAATGATATGTTGATAGATACCGTGTGTGAAGAATATCCCGAAATGGATTTACAATCAACCCTGTTTCATGTCAATCAGTTACTGTATAAAGCATTTAACGGAAAATTCCCCTCTTCCAGCGCTACCATCATAGATTGTTCTATCACAGCTGCGGAAAACGGGGAAGCTGTACTTACCAAAGAAACGGTTTTGAGATTATTTAATGATGCCCTGTCTGACAGGAATATCGTTAAAAGATTATTTGAAGAGCAAATGAAAGGAAATGCTGAATTTCCCGAAGCAGAAAATATTATCTGGGAATTGCAACGTTCAGATAAGAATCAATACAGGATCACAACTTCGGGCAATCTTATCAAAAAGGATGAGATTATTTCCTCAGAATGGGAGAGTGAATTGGAATTTTAAGCTACAACTTACAACCTACAACAACTGACAACTGATAAACTCCTGCGTCCAGACTCCCGCCCCTAAGGGTTCGGGCAAGCTCCTCTCTCCACTCTCCACTCTCAACTTTTCAAAAACCGTCAACTGCCAACCCTCTCTTCTCTCTGTTCTCTTTTCTATATTCTATCCCGAAGGGCTTTTAACCTTCCCTTAAGAGCAGTTTACCGGTTTTGTTATTAGCTTTAAGAAAATCCGGTTCCTATGAATTTACTTAGACGAGATTTCCTGAAGAAGACGGGGCTTTTAACTATTGCCGGCCTGATGCCCGCAGGCCTTATTGAACTTCAGAATTCTTTTTCAGAAACAAGAGATCAAACTCCTGAAGTACAGGATTTTTTCATCAGTAACGTCCACATTCTTTCTATGGATGATGAACTGGGCGATTTTGAAAGATCATCTGTTTGGGTTGAAAATGGAATAATCAAAGAAATTTCTTCTAAAATCAATGCATCTGAAGGGATCATGGTCATAGACGGGACAGATGGCATTTTATTACCGGGATTGATAGATAATCACTGGCATCTCTGGACATCTTTACTCCGCAGCATGTCGGGCAGCAGCAAAGAGGAAGGCTATTTCCCGATGACTGAACGTTACAGCAAGTTATATTCGCCTGAGGATATGTACCTCGCAGCGAAGTATGCAGCGGCTGAAGCGATCAATGCCGGTGTCTCTACTTTAAACGATTTCAATCACAACGCCAGAAGTCCGGAGCATGTAATGGCAAGTTTTGACGCTCTTGCCGAAATTGGAATGAGGGGTCACGTTGCCTATGGCGGCTACCGGGATCTGCCTGCAGATACTCCTACCGACTGGGAAGGGATCAGTCAGGTTTACAACCGGGTTTCTGCAAATGAGAAATACCGGAATATAAGCCTGGGCCTTGGAGCAAGATCGGTAACCTCTCCTTTTCTTGAAACGGACTGGAAAAAGGCCAGGGATATGGGACTGCTTATTTCCATACATGCCAGTTCAAATCCGCAGCAAAAAGGACAAATCTCACAGCTTTACCAAAAAGGACTGCTTGGTAAAGATGTGAATATCATTCACGGCAATTCCATCACTCCCGAAGAAATTGAAATGGTTAAAGAAACAGGTGCTTCGATCACCATGACACCCTTCAGCGAGATGCGAATAGGTTTTGGCCTTCCAAAGGTAAACGAGCTGATGCGGGGCGGGGTGAATTTAGGGATTGGTGTTGATACTACCTCCTTAAGCGGCAACCTAGACCATTTTGCTACGATGAAGGTTTTGCTGAATTTAGGCAATGCCCTTGCCCTGGATGAGTTTCATGTGGATCCCCGAGATATTCTCAAAATGGCTACGATAAATGGCGCGAGGCTGCTGGGAATAGAGGGTAAGACCGGTACAATAGCTCCTGGAAAAGCTGCAGATCTCATCATGCTGAAGAAAAATGACCTCAATTTTTCGGCAAGTACACAACCTTATAATTTAATAATAGAAGCCGGCCAACCTGAAAATGTTGAGTTTGTTTCAGTCGGCGGAAGGGTTCTAAAAAGAAAGGGAGAACTTATTGGGGTTGATCATCCTGAACTTGTTAGTATAGCAAAATCAACGTTGCAGAGAATGCAGAGGGAATTATAAGAGTTGAGAATTGAGAATTAAGTATTGAGTTGTGAGTATTGAGATGTGAGTATTGAGATGTGAGATAGATTCCCCAAATTTTAAAATTTTTACTGTTCCAGTCGGGGGAATGTTTAATTTTACTGCGTAAACAAATTTCACCTTGCATAAATACAAAACAATTATAACCGAATCTTTTACGGGATACTTTAATTATCTCATAGATGAAATTTCAAATCCATCATGGACCAATTATTTTTATTGGTTAATTGGATTATCCTTGCTTGTTTGGTTGATTGAGATTATTATTCCCTGGAGAAAGAGTCAAAAATTATTCAGAAAGGGTTTTTGGCTGGATAGTTTTTATATTCTTTTTAATTTTTTTCTGTTTTCCCTCATTGGATACAATGCGTTATCCAACGTTGGAGTTGAACTTTTCAATGATTTTCTAAATCTGTTTGGTATCGATAACATTGTGGCATTTGAAGTACAAACCTGGCCTGTTTGGAGTCAATTACTAGCGATGTTTGTAATAGCAGATTTTATTCAATGGAACGTTCACCGTCAACTTCATAAACAACCCTTTTTATGGAAATTTCATAAAATACATCATAGTGTAAAAGAAATGGGTTTTGCGGCCCAGTTTAGATTTCACTTTGTGGAAACCATAGTTTATAAATCGGTTCAATATATACCTTTAGCAATGATTGGTTTCGGGATCGAGCAGTTTTTTGTGGTCCATATGTTTTCAGTTTTTATCGGGCATTTAAACCATGCAAATGTGGGTTGGGATTATGGAGTCCTTGGTTATATTTTTAATAATCCAAAAATGCATATCTGGCATCATTCTAAAGCCTTACCAAAAGAACATCCCTTTGGTATGAACTATGGCCTGTCTTTAAGTATTTGGGATTATTTATTTGGAACTGCTTATGTGCCAAACAATGGAAGGGATATAGAAATTGGTTTCCACGGAGATGAAAAATTTCCTACCGATTTTAAAAATCAATTATTATATCCTTTCAAAAGGGTTAAGGGTTAGGAGTTAGGGGTTATGAGTTATGAGTTATGAGTTATGAGTTATGAGTTAGGGGTTAAGGGTTAGGAGTTAAGGGTTAAGTTAGAAGTTATGTAAGTTTACCAGTTACTCATTACAGAATTGACATTGAAAATATACCCCTGCCTTAATTTTCTAAAACCAAATTGAATATCGGCAAGACAGTCCCTCTAATGGTCTGGATTTCAAGAAAATCCAAAATAACCGGTTATCATTTTTCAAAGGAATTATATTTTTCAATAATGTACCTGATGTTGCGTTCAGATCCCTGGAGAGTATCGAATTCTTTCGATATTTCCGGGTTATCTTCAAGCAAAGGCCGAATTTCTGCATGTGCTTTTTTTCTGGAAAAACCTCCCATTTCAGCATATTGGATAGTAGAACCATTTTTTGAAGTGTAAAATACAGCTGCATCTACTGAAAGATACAACTGGATCCTTCCATCTATAATTCTTTTTGCAAAAGCACGGTCATAAACGGGGGCAATAAAACTATCCCCGTCAACCCCATCCAGAGATCTTATAAGTTTAACCGTTGCGGGATTTATAGCTATTTTATTTCCCTGCTCATCCTTCAGGAAATACTGAACAGGATTGGGTTTTATTAAATTGAAACCTCTGGATATTTCCCCGTATACAGTATCATTATTTTTGGTTACAAAATATTCCCTTTCCTGAGCAGAATGGGTATGAGCTATTAATAAGAAGGTAATTACAAATATGATGAGATTTCTCATTGCGAATTTTTTAAATTTTTTATCCGAACCTTTCTTAACAAAGGCAACATTCCTTCCCTAAATTCCGGGGAATTATATTTCTTAAACTACAGGACATTTCTCTGAATTGATTTACAATAAATGTTTTACTTTTTTAGACAATTCCGGTTTTAATCGCTACAGACGCAAAATTTTCACCTTCAATTGAATTTCCATTTAGTCTTTGGAGCATTGAAATTTGTCCAATATGGGTCAGGATATCAGAAAGGGGTCCCTGTAACAGCTTCTTAGTGTAATCTATATCAAGCTCTTTTTCTGCAAATAACTCATCCAGTTTTTTTAATTCCGAAATAAAACGATCAATCTCCAATCTGAGTTCCAGCTTTTGTGGTGCTTTTGCATTATACTTTTCCTGCAAAATAAATATATGTGTAACACTTAAAACGTGATACATATGATTTATAATTTGTTTTGGAGTTCTGCTACCCATACCTGCAGAAAAGTTTCCAAATTCATCTGCTACATTTATTACAGACTTCCGAAACCGGTAATCAATAGTTGATAAGGTGTGCCTTAAAAATTCATTTCTCATGCTTTAATGATCTGGAAAGTAAATTTGCTGGTATTTTATTTCATCCTGGAATATTAAGATGTGCTTTTCAGAATTTATTATCAGCGTATTAAATGTACTCAATTTGGATAAGATAAAAGATTATAAAGAGAAACTAAAAGAACTTGATATCAAATGAATATCCGGTTATTAGTTACCGGTTACCAGTTTCCAGTAAATTTACAAGAATCAGAGGAGCAGTTTTGATTGGTGATATTTTTTAGTTGTGAGAAGTCAATAAACTCTGGTGTAATTTGCGCTGGATTGGCCTGGTTGCAACAGCGGTATTGTAAATGTTTTAAAGTACCAGTTCAAGAGCCCCTGAAATATGGTACACATGACAACAGTCTGCGCCTACCTTGTAAATCTCGCTCACCACCTCCAGGCCGTTGATGAATCTGCTGAATTTTATTTGAAGTTGCTGGTTCTTGTAATCACCCACATATTTATCACTAAAAATTGGATAAATCCCTCTTTCACTTTGGTAATCATCCTGCTGAAGTGAAATGTCCCTTCCGTTTGTGAGATCGAGTACTTTGAAACTATCCAATTCAACCAGGGAACCCTCGGTGTCCTCAACATAAACCACAATAGATCGATACTCCTATGTACAAATACCATTGCAGGCTTTGTCCTTATCAGTACAGGATTGAAGAAGGATAATGAGGCAGGTGAAAAAAGTGAGGCGGAGGATTTTTATATCAGGATTTTAATTGATTTTACCATTTTTCTTGTATCTCTTGATCAGTTTGATAAGTCCCTGCATCGCCAGGGTCTCGGCATTATTGGTGAAGCTTATTCCTTTCTCACCGGCTGTCCTGGTCTCATTTGCAATTCCCGTCACCGCACCTTCTGAAAGTAAGGTTTGGGTATTAAGATCGTAGATCTTGATCCTTATCCCGGCCTCATTGGTTTTATTTGCGCTGCCTACTTCAGGGGTGGTGGGGAAAGTGCTGGTTTCATTTTTTATGATGTTGGACTGCACGTTGATCAAGTAGTCTTTTCCGGTGGCCCTTTTAAGATCCAGGAGGTTTTCTGCGGAAGGATCAAAGGACAATTTTGCCGGCAGTACTTTGCCCTGTCTTACCTCCTCAATCAGAAATAATGAGTCGCCCAAAATCTTACTGAATTGCTTTCGTGCTATTTTATTTATCCTGTCTTCGTTGTAATTGGTGTAAGACTTATTTAGTATCCATTCTCCCTCAGTAAAATCAACAATACTTCCCTTTTCAAAATAGTAGTGGTATTTGGAGTTTCCGCAAGAGGTGAGGAAGAGGATTATGAGGGCGGGGAGGAGGTAGGTTTTGAAATTCATTTTAAGTAATAAATTTGGGTTCTAATAAATTGTTTTTAAGTTTTGAGACTTCCTGAAGCTCATATATTTCTTCAAAATTAAAGCTGCCTAGTGGTCGTGAAGCCTCGCGCAGCGAAAGTAATTTATCGTTTTTCCTAAGAGCCGGCGGGTAGGGTAATGCAGGTCAAAGGAAAGATTAATAAAACTAAATATTTTCTTAAAAATTTACCGGATTAATCGATGGTTTTTTCACTCACTGTTTTTAAAAAAATGGTGTAATATTAAGTTGAAGAGGCTTTGCCTCAAAACAGATGTAAATATTACTCTCAAAACAACAACGAAGGTAAATTTTTTATATATTTACCCTTGTTTAAATAACGATAGTACTTTTTACCCTTGTATCAATGAAAGATTTTAATAGAAATGAGCCCTACAACAATCTACCATTGTTGCCACCTAAAGCTTCATTAGAAACAACATCGGTACTGCGTAAAACGATAGAAGCCAGTAGAGCATTGGCAAAATTAAATGGTATGTTCATTAATTTACCCAATCCAACTTTATTCCTGGATACTATCCATTTGCAGGAAGCTAAAGCCAGTTCTGAAATCGAAAACATCATCACAACAAATGACGAATTGTATAGGGCTATTGTGGCAGATAAAACATTTGACAATCCTTCAACCAAGGAAGTAATCAGTTACAAAGAGGCTTTATGGCAAGGCTTAGAGGCTATTGACAAAAAACCTTTTATCACTACCAATTTGTGCGTAGAAATTGTAAAAATTATAAAGAAAAATACCTCAGGTATTAGGACCACTCCCGGCACAAGTCTTAAAAATCCACGTGGTGAAATCATATATACCCCACCCTCGGGAGAAGCGGTATTACGAGATAAATTAGCCAATCTCGAAAAGTTCCTAAACGAAAAAGATGCCCTCGACCCCTTAATTAAAATGGCAATTATGCACTACCAATTTGAAGCGATTCACCCATTTACAGACGGGAATGGCCGAACAGGACGAATTTTGTTATTGCTATATTTAAAAATTGAAAAACTCCTGGATATTCCGGCACTATATCTCAGTGAATATATTATTAAAAACAAACTAGATTACTACTCGAAATTACGCCAGGTAACAGAAAATGATGCCTGGGAAGAATGGATTTTGTATATGCTTGAAATGATTTCTTTTACTGCAAATAAGGGATTAACACTTTTAAATCAAGTGAATGAATTGATGCAAACTTTTACCGATGAAGTAAAGGTAACGCTACCAAAAGTCTATTCTAAAGATTTAATAGAAATACTCTTCAAACTCCCTTACGCAAAACGTCAATACTTAATTGATGCTGGTTTAGGAACTCCAAAAACCGTAGGAAAATATTTGAATGATTTGGAGGATGCGAGGTTTTTAACATCCGAGAAGGTTGGGAAAGAAAAATTATATCTAAATTATAGACTGATGGAGATATTGGAGAATTCTTGAATAAAACCCTCGCGTATTCTGTTCTCCTAACCTGTTCCCGATACATTTTTTCCTTCTGCTATCGCTCAGTAAAAAACACCCGCCCTACGGGACGGGCAAGCCCGCCCCGATGGGTTCGGGCAGGCTCGACTGACGTGCAGAGGTCGTCGTCACAGATTGTAAATCCGCGCCAACGGAATGATGGTTTGATGATATGATGGTTTGATGATGTGATGAATCGTCACTCTGAATTTATTTCAGCGTATAACATGAAGTGAAAAACAATAATGTCACAGATTGCAAATCCGCGCCAATGTGCATTGAACGATAACCCTCGTCAGATCGAGTGATCCCGAGTACTCGGGATTGTATCGAGAACACACGGGGAGTTGGGAACTCGTAACCTGTTCTCGATACATTTTTCATCATCGCTCTCGCTCTGCTGAAAAACATTCGAACTGACGTTTTGTATAAGAAGGCCCTCGTCAGTTCGAGTGAATTTTTAGAGCGTTTCAGCGAGAAAAATTTGTATCGAGAACCGAGGGAGATTGGAACTACCAACCTGTTCTCGATACATTTTTTCCTTCCGCTCTTGCTTCAGTAAAAAACACCCGCCCTACGGGACGGGCAAGCCCGCCCCGATGGGTTCGGGCAGGCTCGACTGACGTGCAGAGGTCGTCGTCACAGATTGTAAATCCGCGCCAACGGAATGATGGTTTGATGATGTGATGGTTTGATGGTGTGATGAATCGTCACTCTGAATTTATTTCAGCGTATAACATGAAGTGA
>JBGTNH010000015.1:0-5222 GCA_041743165.1 Gillisia sp.
AGGCTTTGGCTGAAAGGCCGCTACTACAATATTCCGTAACCAAATTGTACATTTCTTCCTGCTTGCTCATAATAATAGTATTTTAGGCAAAGCTAACGGTAGAAAGGCAGGCAGGCAATATGGGGTTGGTGGGGTGGATACCTTTTTGTTGCAATTCCGGGTGGGGCACAATACAACATTTATGTTTTAGACAATGACCAAATGAAATTGACGATAATGATCCGAAGGGTTTACTCTCGGGATAATCGGATTTAGGAAATTTTTAATTTTAAAATTCCGAAGTAAAATGAAATTTGATTGAAGGATATTTTTGCTGGGTCATTTGAAGTGAGAACTGGGAATCGGCAAAAAATACCATTTTTCCGCCTTTATCTTTTGCTAGATATTTTGCTTTTACCCTTTGAAAGTCCTTGAATTCTTCATTCTTTGGATCTTTGGCTTCCACCCAGGTGGCTTTATATACATTGAGATTTTCATAGGTGCATTTGGCTCCATATTCATGCTCAAGTCTGTACTGGATCACTTCAAACTGGAGAGCACCTACTGTTCCAATTACTTTACGCCCGTTCATTTCAAGGGTAAATAACTGTGCAACACCTTCATCCATGAGCTGATCCACCCCTTTTTCAAGTTGTTTGGTCTTCATAGGATCTGCATTGTTAATGTATCTGAAATGCTCAGGAGAGAAGCTGGGAACACCCCTGTAATTAAGGACTTCACCTTCAGTAAGGGTGTCACCAATCTTAAAATTGCCGGTATCATGAAGCCCCACGATATCGCCGGGATATGAAATATCAACAATCTCTTTCTTTTCTGCAAAAAATGCGTTCGGACTGGAAAACTTTAAATTCTTTCCATGCCTTACGTGTAAATAAGGTTTATTCCTTTCAAACATTCCTGATACAACCTTGACAAAGGCCAGGCGGTCCCGGTGTTTGGGATCCATATTGGCATGGATCTTAAACACAAATCCCGAAAATTGTTTTTCATCTGGTTTTACTGTGCGCTCTTCACTGTCTTTCGCCCGCGGGGTAGGAGCAATTGATACAAAGCAATCCAGAAGCTCCCGGACACCAAAATTATTCAAAGCCGACCCAAAGAATACCGGTTGCAGATTTCCTTCCAGGTAAGCCTCTTTATCAAATTCCGGATACACCCCGTAAGCAAGTTCCAGTTCAGCACGCAAAGTATCTGCAGCTCTTTCTCCAATAAGTTTATCAAGTTCCGGGGAATCAAGATCTGAGATCTCAATGGTATCTTCAATGTCTTTTTTCGGATCCCCCGTGAAAAGGTTTACATTCTTCTCCCAGATGTTGTATATCCCCTTAAAATCATAACCCATTCCTATGGGAAAACTCAGAGGAGTAACGGTCAGGTTTAGCTTTTGTTCGATCTCATCCAGAAGTTCAAAAGCATCCTTACCCTCCCGGTCCATTTTATTTATAAAAACGATCATAGGTATGTTACGCATCCGGCAAACTTCGACAAGTTTTTCGGTTTGCTCTTCCACGCCTTTAGCAACATCAATTACCACGATCACACTATCTACCGCCGTGAGTGTCCTGAAGGTATCCTCAGCAAAATCCTTATGTCCCGGAGTATCCAGAATATTGATCTTGGTTCCCTGATATTCAAATGCAAGTACCGAAGTTGCAACAGAGATTCCACGTTGGCGCTCAATTTCCATAAAGTCACTGGTGGCACCTTTTTTAATCTTATTGGATTTAACCGCGCCTGCTTCATGAATAGCCCCACCAAAAAGCAATAATTTTTCGGTAAGGGTGGTTTTTCCGGCATCAGGGTGAGAAATGATCCCAAAGGTTCTTCTTCGCTTAATCTCGTCAGTAAATTTCATATGTAATCTTTGATCTGTATAATTCCAAATATTTACAGAGGCCCGGAGGCATTTGCTGGTTTTCGGAATGTTAATGCTGTGACAGGCTTATTTTTCTTCCGGGTTTTGGAGGTGCAAAGATAAATCATTTGAGGAAGAAATAAGAATTGTTGTATCACAGAGTTTTATATAAATAAAGATATTTGCAGACAGATGCAGGGGTGATTTTCCTATGATTTGGCGGCCTGATTTTGTATTTTTGGACATCACAAAATGCTATGACAGAAGAAAACGTAATATTGGTTAACGAGAAGGATGAGCAAATAGGCCTTATGCCTAAAATGGAGGCTCATCAAAAAGCGCTGTTGCACCGGGCTTTTTCGGTTTTTATCTTTAATGAGAATGATGAACTCATGTTGCAACAAAGGGCGCACACAAAGTATCATTCACCCGGGTTATGGACCAATACCTGTTGCAGTCATCAACGGGAAGGCGAAACAAATATAGAAGCCGGAATGCGCAGGTTGCAGGAGGAAATGGGTTTTAGTACAGAGCTTAAGGACACAGTTTCCTTTATCTATAAGGCTCCCTTTGATAATGGATTGACTGAACACGAATTTGATCACATCCTGGTGGGGAAATATAATGATGAGCCTGTTTTAAATCCTGAAGAGGCTGCGGGTTATAAATGGCTTAGCCTTGAAGAAGTTAAAAAAGATATGGAAAAGAACCCTCATATCTATACCGCATGGTTCAAGATCATTTTTGATAAATATTACCAAAGCATTCAACAATGAGGGTAACAGTAAACAGGAAAGCGCATTTTAATGCCGCCCACAGATTGTTCCATAAGGATTGGGATGATGAGAAGAATAAGAATGTCTTCGGAAAGTGCAGTAATCCCAATTACCATGGGCATAATTATGAATTGGTGGTTTCTGTGACAGGTGAAATAGATCCTGAAACAGGCTTTGTTGTTGATATGAAAATTTTAAAGGATCTCATCTATTCTGAAGTTGAAACAGCCTTTGATCATAAAAATCTCAATGTTGAGGTTGAAGAGTTTAAAGATCTTAACCCTACGGCAGAAAATATTTCTATAGTTATCTGGAATAAACTTAGGCCTCACCTTGATCAATCCCTCGACCTTGACGTCACCCTTTATGAAACACCCCGGAATTTTGTAACCTATAAAGGAGAGTAATGGAATTAAAGGAGGGTGATATGCTACCTTCAGTTAAACTGAAGGATAAAGATGGAAATAAATTTCAGTTGGATAAATTCAAAGGATTGAATCCGGTGGTTATATATTTTTACCCACGGAATTTTACTCCTGGTTGTACCACCGAAGCCTGCGATTTCAGAGATCAATACCAGGCTTTCAAAGACCTCGGGGCAGAAGTGATCGCTATAAGTTCAGATTCTGCTGAATCACACAACAAATTTTCCAATCGATATAATCTGCCATTCATTTTTCTTTCAGATCCAAACAACGAAGCAAGAAAAGCGTTTGGAGTGAAAGCTTCAATGTTTGGTCTGCTTCCAGGAAGGGAGACTTTCGTATTTGACAGAAATGGCCTACTCAGAGATATAATAATTTAAACGCATCTAACCATACTTCCAAGGCCCTGAAGAACCTCCGTGAACTCGTGAATACAAAATAGAGGAGAACGGTTTAAATTGGCTTTTTCAGATAATTAATAGGAGGTGGGGAAGAATAATATTTTTTAAAGAAGTTGAGAATTATATTCAAAAAAGAATTAAATTCGCAGCCTAAATTTTTATGAAGATGGCAAGTAAAAGATTGTTAAAAAGGGATATTAATTATGTGATGGGAGATATTATTGAGGCAGCATACGTGCATCAATTGGCCAACCCAAAACAGGATCCCCAGAAGACAGAGGAGATAGTTGACGAGGCGATCAAAGATTTTGACGAGTTAATGGCAAAGATCAATCAGAGAAATATTGAGAATAAAAAGCAACATTTCAAATCAATTGAAAAAGAACTTGAAACCAAAGCTCAGGATCTTGTAGCTAAGATCAATCAATTATAATATTGTTTTTATGCCGATGTAGCTCAGCTGGCTAGAGCAGCTGATTTGTAATCAGCAGGTCGTGGGTTCGAGTCCCTCTATCGGCTCAAAATTAAAGCCTCCTTTTTCGGGAGGTTTTTTTGTTGTACCCCTAAATCCCCTAAAGGGGACTTTTGTTTTAAACTATCGATAATGTTCTCTCTTTAAACATAAGTTTTGATGGTTCTACAAAAAAGTTTTCACCTTCACTTTCTAAATGTAAATTCTACGTGTATCTATAAAAAGAAGATTATAGCCTCTTCTGAGAGTTGAGAGTTTTTCGTAACTTCTTATTGAGTTAATTTAAAAATGATGGAGGAAAAGGTATATGACATGTTTTATGGAGCATCCTGGATTATTCATAAGCAAGCAAGAGATTTAAGGAAGAGGGAAACAAAAACAGAAAAAATTCTTTGGGATATCCTTTCAAATAAAAAGCTCGGAGTGAAATTCAGACGTCAACACCCAATAAATCAATTTATAGCAGATTTTTATTGTCATGAACTTAAATTAGTCATAGAAGTCGATGGGGAAATTCATTTACGGGAGGATAAAGTTGAATATGATGCGATGAGAACAGCAGTATTTAATGATTTTGGTATAAAGGTAATTAGATTTACGAATAAAGATATTCTGCAAAATTCAGAAGAAATAGCAACTCAACTTGAGAGGCTTACCCCTAAATCTAAAGGGGACTTTTGACTTATGGACGATAATTTTCTCCAAATTTCCTAGGGGTATTTAATCTTATAGCTCTACTTTGAATGTAATAATGAAAGGTAAATATATAGCCCTCTTCAGGGGATTGGGGGTTTAACCCCTAAATCCCCTAAAGGGGACTTTTAACCAGATCCAATGGTCTTATCCTTTTCTAAGGATCATTTTTTATAATATTTAGATCAATTCTGAATGTATCTATGAAAGGTAAATATATAGCCCCCTTCAGGGGGTTGGGGGTTTAACCCCTAAATCCCCTAAAGGGGACTTTTAACCAGATCCAATTGGCTTATCCCTTTCTAAGGAGCATTTTTTATCATATTTAGATCAATTTGGAATGTATCTATGAAAGGCAAATATATAGCCCCCTTCAGGGGGTTGGGGGTTTAACCCCTATATCCCCTAAAGGGGACTTTTGACTTATGGACGATAATTTTCTCCAAATTTCCTAGGGGTACCTGTTTGTTAACTCTCTATATTCAGTATATTTCGTATACATTTTAATTTCACCCATATGGTTAATCTTCCCATTGAGTATTCTGATAAGCACGTGACTCCTTTTGGTGGTATGAGTCTAATGAAAAGATTTGTAGATCA
>JBGTNH010000016.1:0-22822 GCA_041743165.1 Gillisia sp.
TTTAGGAATTTTAAAATCCTAAAACGGCTATTAAAATCACGCTATTAATTTACTGATTTTCATGTTTTTACAAAATACGTCAAGGGTAGTATTTTTTGATGCAGCGATAGCGAAGGCAAAAAATGTATCGAGAACAGGTTAGTTGCACATAACTCCCTCGTGTGTTCTCGATACAAATTTTTCTCGCTGAAACGCTCAAAAAATTCACTCGAACTGACGAGGGTTTTTTATTCCCCTAGTCAGGCCCCTATTATCACTACACGTCAGTTCGAGACCTGCGGTAAAAAAATTTACCTAGCGTAGGAGATTGACGTTTAGGAATTGAAAAATCCTAAAATGGCTATTAAAATCACACTAATAATTTACTGATTTACAGGTTTTTAAAAAATACGTCAATGATAATTTATTTCAGCATCTATCTTGATTGAATTCCCCTCATGTTATACCCTGAACCAAGTTCAGGGTGACGATAAGAGAGTTTTTTATATCTACAGTATACAGTATACAATATACCTATACTGATTGGGTACCGTCAACCCCAAAACAACAAACCCCAAACCCCAAACCCCAAACCCCAAACAACAAACAACAAACCCCAAACAACAAACAACAAACCCCAAACCCCAAACCCCACACTAACGACCACCGTTTATTGACTAATGTCTCCCCTCAAAATAATTCTCTTTCAGCACTTTAATAACATAAAAAAATATCGCACCTTTGCACCCTAAAAATTTTTTATAAATGAAATCAATAACGATCAACGGATCTAAAAGAGAAAGCGTGGGTAAAAGGGCGACCAAAGACCTACGTAATGCTGGACAGGTTCCTTGCGTATTATACGGAGGGGGAGAACCATTACATTTTTCAGCAGAAGAAATTGCGTTCAAGAGCCTTGTGTACACACCCGATGTTCATACTGTGGTTTTGGACTTAGGCGGACAAAAAATTGATGCTGTTCTTCAGGACATTCAGTTTCATCCCGTAACTGATGCCATCCTTCACATGGATTTCTATCAGGTACTTGAAGGAAAGGAAATTGCTATGGAAATTCCTATCCATACTAAAGGTGTTGCACGTGGTGTTAAAAATGGTGGGGTATTGCGTTATAACCTTCGTCGTTTGAAGGTAAAAGGTATACCTGCAAAATTACCAGACTTTATCGAAGCAGATGTAACCAACCTTAAAATTGGAAACAAATTGTATGTTACTGCCGTTCAAAGTGATGATTACAAGATCTTACACCCGGACAATACGGTAATTTGCCAGGTGAAAACTTCCCGTAACCTTATTGCTGATCTGGAAGAGGAAGAAGAAGAAGTACCGGCAGGAGAAGTTCCGGCTACTGAAGCTTCAGCTGAAGGTAACACTCAGGAAGGTGGAGCCGAAGCAACTGATGCCAAGAAGGAATAGATCACAATTAAATTATATTCTAAACATCCCATGCCGCAAGGTTTGGGATGTTTTCTTTTAGACTCCCCTCTGCCTCCAAAGCGGGAAATGGCCCCCTCCGCCCCCCAAGGGGAACTTTTATCTGGATATAAAATCAGGGTTTGTGTCTAAGATTTCCACTTTTCACTTCCGGGGCGAAGAACGAATTCACGTGAAACAATGACCTGCCGCAGGTAAGGGCATAAATGTATATTGTATAATGTATCTGTTCCCTGGTAGAATATAGTCATTATACCTGGCTTTTAAGTGGCAGAATTTTTAACCTCTAATCTTGAATTTTATTTCCCACTAATCCCGGAGATTAAAAAACAAATTTTCGCGAATCTTACTGGTTGCCCCGGTCCCGGATTGCTGAGAGCTGATTGCTGATGGCTGCAAGCCAAATCCCTTTTTAACTTTTAACTTTTTAACCTAATCCAACCATCAAACCATCGTATGATCTTATCATCGGTAACTCCTCACTTTTAAGATTAAATTTTATCTTTACCAAAACTTATTCAATGCTGGCATTCTTCGGAAGGATATTGGGCAAAAAACAACCAGAGGAACAGGTAGATCCTATGAAAAAATTTTTGATTGCAGGTCTTGGCAATATTGGTCCTAAATATCACAATACCCGTCATAATATAGGCTTTAAAATAGTTGATCACCTTGCAGAAAAAGAAGGAGTCTCATTTTCTACAGAAAAACTGGGGGATATAGCCACCTTTAGATATAAAGGTCGCACATTTATTCTGCTTAAGCCTTCAACCTACATGAATTTAAGCGGAAAGGCCGTAAATTACTGGCTCACAAAAGAAAAGATTCCCCTGGAAAATTTACTGGTGATCACAGATGATCTCAATCTGGCTTTTGGTACCATAAGAGTTAAGACTAAAGGAAGCGATGGAGGACATAACGGGCTTAAGGATATTCAGACCCAATTAAATACTACAAATTATAACAGGTTCAGGTTTGGGATCAGTGACGAATTCTCCAAAGGAAGACAGGTGGATTATGTCCTGGGTGAATGGGGAGAAGAAGAAAGAAAATTGCTCCCTGAACGCCTTGATAAGTCGGCTGAACTGGTAAAATCCTTTGGTACAGCAGGAATCACCAATACAATGAATACTTTTAACGGTAAATAAATCTCTCTTGAAAGAACATAAAGGCGCACATGCTTTTAAAAGCGATAATTCCACAGTAATAACTATCGGAACCTTTGACGGGGTACATGCTGGGCATCAAAAAATAATTTCACGGCTTGTGGAAATTGCAAAAGCAAGTTCGTTGGAATCGGCAATACTTACTTTTTTCCCCCACCCCCGTATGGTACTTCAGGAAGACAGTGGGATAAAACTAATCCATACCATTGAAGAGCGCAGGCAAATCCTTGAAAAATCTGGCCTCGATCATCTTATTATACACCCCTTTACCCATCAGTTTTCAAGGCTTACAGCTCTGGAATTTGTAAGGGATATCCTGGTTAACAGGCTTAATGCTAAAATGGTGATCATAGGTTACGATCACCGGTTTGGCCGAAACCGTACGGCCGATATAAACACTCTTCGTGAATTTGGTGAACAATTTGACTTTAAGGTTGAGGAGATAAGTCAGCAGGATATAGAAGATGTAGCGGTGAGTTCCACCAAGATCAGGAAATCATTGATGGAGGGCAGGGTTGAACTGGCAAATGCATATCTTCAACACCCTTTTACTTTAACCGGCACTATAGTTCCCGGAAAAGGTATGGGCAAAGGCTTTGGATATCCAACCGCCAATCTCCATGTGGAAGAAGACTATAAGCTTATTCCCAGGATAGGGGTATATGTGGTACGTGCGATAATTGACGAGATCCCATATTTCGGAATGATGAGCATTGGTACAAACCCTACAGTGGGGGGTAAAGAGGTAACGATTGAAACCTATTTCTTTTTACTCAATAAAGACCTGTATGGTCGCAAACTCCAGATAGAATTACTTACCCGGATTAGGGATGAGAAGAAATTTGATTCAGTTGATTCACTAAAGATCGCCATGAAGCAGGATGAAGCCTTTTGTGAAAGATATATAAGGGATAATTATGCTGAATAAATGGTTATTTACCCGTATTGATAACAGCGCACTGGTGATGTTCCGGATCTTTTTCGGGCTTTTGATCACCATTGAAGCCTGGGGAGCCATTTTTACCGGGTGGATTGAGCGCACTCTTATGGAGCCGCAGCAAACTTTCAATTTCATTGGATTTGATTTTCTTCAACCACTCCCCGGCAACGGCATGTTGTATTACTATGCTGTAATGGGGTTTTTTGGGATCTTGGTAACCTTAGGTTGGAAATACAGGATTAGTATCATTGCCTATACTGTCATGTGGACGGGCGTATATCTCATGCAAAAGTCTTCTTACAACAATCATTATTACCTTTTGATGTTGTTATTGATCATCATGTCCTTTCTCCCTGCAAACCGGTACGCCTCTCTTGATTCCAGGAGAGATCCTTCCAAAAGGGACATTTCCATGCCTCGGTGGGTTTGGGTGGCTATAGTACTGCAAATGTGGATAGTTTATACATATGCAGCCGTTGCCAAGATTTATCCCGATTGGTTTGATGGCACATTTCCTGCAATTTTAATGAGCGGAAAGGCAGATTACTGGCTGGTGGGGGATCTTTTACAGCAGCCTTGGGCGCATTTTACTATTACCTGGTTTGGCTTTTTGCTGGATTTGTTGATCATTCCCCTCATGCTCTGGCGAAAAACAAGGGTGCCTGCATTTATAGCCGCTATATTCTTTCACCTTTTTAATAGTTTTATTTTCCATATTGGGATATTTCCCTACATGGCGCTGGCGCTTTTTATTTTCTTCTTTCCTGTGAAAAAAGTGCACAACTTGTTTTTAAAGGGAAGAAAACCCTTTTATGATGCAAGGGAAATTATAATTCCTTCTTACAGAAAACCCTTACTTATAATTGGCTCAATCTGGTTTGCGGTACAAATTGCCCTTCCCCTGCGACATCATTTCTTTGAGGACAATGTTTTATGGACAGAAGAGGGACACAGGCTAAGCTGGAGAATGATGCTGCGCACCAAGAGTGGTAACAGTACTTTTAAAGTGGTGGAAAAAGGCACAACAGATACCATTTACGTACAAAAAGAGAAATACCTGGGCAATAAACAACTTGGTGCTATTAGTTCAAAACCAGATATGATCTGGCAATTTTCGCAACGCCTTAAAAAGGAATATGCTGAAAAGGGGAAAGATGTTCAGGTTTTTGTCGATGCCCATGTTAGTGTAAACGGCCGTCCCCGGCGAAGGTTAATAGATCCAAAAGTTGATATTGCCAATGAAAAGTGGTATCATTTTAAACATCATGACTGGATTTTACCTTCCAAATTAGACTGAAACTGTTCAGGGCTTTTGTTACATTTGTGCTTCTAAAAAATTAACCGGTCCCATGTTACAGGTAAGCAATATAAGAGCACATAAAGAGGAATACATCAAAGCTCTTGAAAAAAGGAATTTTAAAGCTGAAGATTTATTTGAGGAGGTTATACAACTTGATGAAACCCGGCGATCTACTCAAACCCAATTGGATGATACCCTGGCTTCGGCCAATCAACTTTCCAAGGAAATTGGATTGCTTTTCAAAACCGGAGAGCATTTAAAAGCGGGTTTGTTAAAGGAGAAGTCGGCTAAGTTGAAGGAATCTTCACGCGTGCTTTCAGAAACGCTGAATGATACTATACTGAGACTGGATCAGTTGTTATATACCATCCCCAATGTGCCCCATTCCTCTGTTCCCGCAGGTAAAACTGCCGAAGATAATGAAGAGGTTTTTGCTGCGGGTGAGATTCCCAAACTGGCTGAAGGTTCATTGCCTCACTGGGAACTTGCGAAGAAATATGACATCATAGATTTTGAACTGGGAAACAAAATAACAGGAGCAGGATTTCCCGTTTACAAAGGAAAAGGAGCAAGATTACAACGTGCTCTAATCACATATTTCCTCGATAAAGCAGCCGAATCAGGTTATACCGAATACCAGTTGCCTTTACTCGTTAATGAAGCATCGGGATTTGGAACAGGTCAGCTTCCTGATAAGGAAGGACAGATGTATCATGTCACCGAGGATGACCTATACCTCATTCCAACTGCCGAGGTTCCCATTACAAATATCTTCAGGGACCAGATGCTTACTGAAGCAGATCTTCCCATTACCTGTACAGGATATACGCCATGCTTCCGCAGGGAAGCAGGATCTTATGGTGCTCACGTACGCGGACTCAACCGGTTACACCAGTTTGACAAAGTGGAACTGGTAAGGATTGAAAAGCCCGAAGATTCTTATGCCGCTCTTGAAGGGATGGTGGAACATGTAAAAGGATTGTTGAACGATCTTAAATTGCCTTATCGTGTCCTGAGATTATGTGGAGGGGATATGGGCTTCACCTCTGCGCTAACTTATGACTTTGAAGTTTTTTCAACTGCTCAAGACAGGTGGCTGGAGATAAGCTCGGTTTCCAACTTTGAGACTTTTCAGGCCAACAGGTTGAAACTGCGTTATAAGGATAAAGATGGCGGAAAGCAGTTGTTACATACCCTTAATGGGAGTGCTCTTGCTTTACCACGTGTGCTGGCAGGAATACTTGAAAATTATCAAACCCCGGAAGGTATAAACGTTCCGGAGGTATTGAGACCCTATGCAGGATTTGATCGTATAGATTAACGTCATAAAAATTTATATGTAAATTATTCCTCGATGACCATCATCGGGGTTTCTAATATTACCTCCCCCTGGGGGAGGTCAGAATTGCTTTTTTTTTGCAATTCCGGGTGGGGCAAATAAAAAATTTCAATTTTGCCCTCAAGGAGAAAATGAAACTGGCGAAATTCCCAAATGATTTGCCTCAGGGATTATCGGATTCAAAATTTTTTATTAAGGCATTTTGTTATCTTTACAGGATGCGTGGTCTTGGTTTAATAATAGTCTTTTTTTTCACCGGTTTCAGTCTGTATGCTCAGAATGATCAACTGGCACGAAACTATCTGGACCAGGGCGAATATGAAAAAGCACTGAACACCTATCAGCAGCTGGTAAAAGAATCACCCGGAAATTCCACTTATTTTTACGGACTTGTTAGTGCTCACCAGCAGCTTGAAGATTTTACTTCAGCCGAGGCTTTATTGCAGGAAAGACTTAAACGTACCCCAAACAATCCCACATTATTTATCGAACTTGGACATAATTCGGCATTACAGCAACAACAGGAGAAAGCAAGAGAATATAACAGGCGTGCTTTGGATATCCTGGAGGAGCAACCTAATTACACATATTCCGTAGCCCGCACTTTTGAAAAATACAGTCTTCTGGACGAGGCAGCCGAAGCCTATCTTATAGGAAAAAGGCTCACCCCCGATGTAAAATTTGATCTGCCTCTCGCGAGGATCTACGGTGAGCAGGGCAAACTGGAGCAAATGTTTACCGCATATCTTGATCTTATAGATAAAGAACCCGAAATAAGTTATAATCTTATAAGGGAATTTGACAGGTACATCCTGGAAGACCCCGGTAATGAGGCCAATGCCGTTCTAAGAAAATTACTATTGCAACGCCTGCAAAAAAATCCCGATGTGACTTATAATGAAATGCTGGCGTGGCTTTTCATTCAGCAGAAGCAATATGCCCAGGCTTTTGCTCAGGAAAAAGCAATTTACAGAAGGAGCAATATGGATCTCCAAAGGATCATTCAACTCACCATAATTGCTAAAACTGAAGGAGATATTGAAACAGCCAAAGATGTGGTTAGTTTTATTATTGAGGAATCTACATCTCCTAATATTCTGCTACAGGCATATCAGTTATTACTGGAAATGAAAATTGATACCGAACCAAAAAATTCCTTTCCCGGGATAAAAAAGGAATTTGAGGACCTTCTGGCCAGATTTGGAAATGGGCCTGAAACCATAAATCTGCAACTGGAATATGCAAATTTCAGGGCATTTAAAATGAGCGAACCCCAGGAAGCCCTTAAAATGCTTAATGACCTTTCAGATAAAAATCTGGGTGCGTTTAATCTCGCTGCCGTCAAAATGGCTCAGGGTGATATATTGGTCCTTCAGGAGAAGTTCAATCAGGCTCTTATTTTCTATTCCCAGGTTCAAAACCTTGTCAAGAATAATGAAATGTCTCAGGAAGCGCGTTTTAAAGTGGCAAGAACCAGTTATTTCAAAGGAGATTTTGAATGGGCGCAAAATCAGCTCAATGTTCTTAAAGCCTCCACATCCCAATTGATTGCCAATGACGCCATGGAGCTTAGCCTGCTTATAAGGGATAACTCGCTTGAAGATTCCACTCATACTGCATTAAAGAAATATGCCCGGGCAGATCTATTGGCGCTTCAGGAAAGAACAGATGAGGCTATCGGGATCCTTGATGATATTCTATCAAACCACAAGGGAGAAAAAATTGAAGATGAGGCCTTGCTAAAGCAGGCACAACTTTTTGAAATACGAGGGGAATGGAGAAAAGCCGAAGCCAATTACCTGCAGATCTTACAGCATTTTTACACCGATATACTTGCAGACAACGCTACTTATTACCTCGCAGAACTTTATATGAATAAACTGGAAGATCCGGATAAGGCCCGGGAATATTATGAACAGATCATTTTTAGTTTTCCGGATAGTATATATTTTGTTGAAGCAAGAAAAAATTTCAGGCAATTACGGGGTGATTCTATAGAGTAAATAAAATTCAAAAATCCCAAACCACAAACAACAAACCACAAACAACAAAGAATAAAATAAAGCACCAAGCACCAAGCATCAAGCACCAATTTTAATACCCAACCAAAAAAACTAATCACTATTCACGACTCCCCATTCCCTAACAAAACCACAAACCACAAATAACAAAGAATAAAATAAAGCAACAATTCCAAGCAACAAGCACCAAGCACCAAGCACCAAGCACCAATTTTAATAACCAAACAAAAAAACTAATCACTATTCACCATTCCCTATTCCCTAACAAAACCACAAACCACAAATAACAAAGAATAAAATAAAGCAAAACAATTCCAAGCACCAAGCACCAATTTTAATAACCAAACAAAAAAACTAATCACTATTCACCATTCCCTATTCCCTAACAAAACCACAAACCACTCCATGTATATATACAACGTAACCACAAATATTCAGGAAGATGTTCATGATGAATGGGTAAAATGGATGAGGACAGAACATATTCCGCATATGCTGAAAACGGGAAAATTTTCAAAAGCCATAATGACCAGAGTAATGGTGGAGGAAGAAATGGGTGGTATGACATATTCTGTTCAATATACTACAGAGAGCAGGGAAAAACTTGGGGAATATTATAAGGAAAATGCAGCCGAATTAAGGGCACAGTCGAAACGATTTGAAGGTAAATTTGTGACCTTTCGTACAGAAATGCAGGTAGTGGAAGAAGCTTATTATAATAACTCCAATTAGATTTTTAAAAATTTCCTGAAGCGCACGGGCACAAAATAAAATATGAAAAATAACAAGGCCAGTAATAAAGCAGAAAGAAAAAATCAACCTGTTGAAGGAGAAGTAAGGGCCAAAAAACATTTGGGTCAGCACTTTTTAACCGATGAAAGAACTGCAGAGAATATTGCGGAATCTCTCACCTATTCGGGGTATAAAAATGTTTTGGAAATTGGCCCGGGAATGGGAGTTTTGACAAAATACCTGCTTAAAAAAGATGTTGAGCTCGCCGTGGTTGAAATTGACAGGGACAGCGTAGTTTACTTAAATGAAAATTATCCTGCCCTTGAAGGAAAGATATACGAAGAGGATTTTTTAAAGTACGATATAAGATCTGTTTTCAATGGAGAAGCTTTTGCCATTATAGGCAATTTTCCATATAATATTTCTACTCAGATCGTATTTAAAACACTGGAGAACCGTGATATCATTCCGGAGTTTTCGGGAATGTTTCAGAAGGAGGTAGCTCAGAGGATCGCTTCTCCTCATGGAAATAAGACTTATGGTATACTTTCGGTACTCGCCCAGGCATTCTATGATATTACTTATCTCTTTACCGTACCACCTTCAGTATTTAACCCTCCGCCAAAAGTTGAAAGCGGAGTGATAAGATTGACACGTAAAGAAGATTACTCCCTCCCTTGTAATGAGGCATTGTTCTTTAGGGTTGTGAAAACGGCTTTTCAACAAAGGCGTAAAACGTTAAGAAATAGCTTAAAAATTTTCCAGTTGCCCGATAATTTGCGTGAAGATGCTATCTTTGGCCAACGTCCGGAACAACTTAGCACAGAACAGTTTATTGAGCTTACATTAAAAATACAGCCCCATGCAATTTCAAATAAGTGATGAATTAATCCAGAAAATCGAATTTCTCATTGAACAAAAGAATGATGAGGAGTTGATTTTACATTTGGAAGAAGTTCACCCGGCCGATATTGCCGAGATCATCACAGAGCTGGATCTTGATGAGGCCACTTATATCATCAAGTTACTGGACAGCGAAAAAACTGCCGAAGCCCTGATGGAGCTGGAAGAAGGTGTGCGGGAGCGCATACTTGATAATCTTTCCCCTAAGGAGATCGCAGAGGAGCTCGAAGAAATGGATACAGATGATGCTGCAGATATTATTGCAGAACTGTCTGAAGAGCGCCAGCAAAGCGTTATTGCTGAGATGATTGATGAGGAGCATGCAGATAATATTGTAGATCTTCTTAGATTTGATGAAGATTCGGCCGGAGGTTTGATGGCAAAGGAACTCGTGAAGGTCAATGAGAACTGGAGCGTTACCGGTTGTATGGCCGAGATGCGTGCCCAGGCCGAGAATGTTACACGGGTTCATTCCATTTATGTGGTAGACGATAAGAATAAACTTAAAGGAAGACTCTCGCTTAAAGATCTTATTACCGCTCCTACCAAAGCCAACATCAGCGATGTTTATATTCCTAAAGTGGACTATGTGAATGTTCATACTCCGGGAGATGAAGTAGCCAGGATCATGCAAAAATATGACCTTGAAGCCATTCCCGTGGTAGATGAAATGGGCCGGCTTGTGGGTAGGATCACGGTTGATGATATTATAGATTATATCAGGGAGGAAGCCGAGAAGGATTATCAAATGGCTGCCGGTATCTCTGAAGATGTTGAGGCAGATGACAGTGTTTGGCTGCTTACCCGGGCAAGATTACCCTGGCTGGTACTCGGACTTTTCGGGGGTTTAGGCTCAGTTTATATCATGCAGGGATTTGAGGAAGCCCTGGAACAATTTCCTATTCTGTTTTTCTTCACTCCCCTTATCGCGGCCATGGCCGGAAATGTTGGGGTGCAATCAAGTGCTATCATTGTCCAGGGTCTCGCAAACGATAATCTTAGAGGCAGCCTTTTTAACAGGCTTATAAAAGAGGTGAGTTTAAGCCTTATAAATGGAGTCGCCCTTGGAGTTCTTGTCCTCGTATTTGGATTGATAGTTGGACAGGATCACCTTGTGAGCATCACTATTGCCCTTTCCCTGCTGGCAGTTATTATAATTGCCGCCCTTATCGGGACATTTGTACCTATAATACTTGATAAACGCGGTATAGATCCGGCAATTGCAACTGGCCCTTTCATTACTACAAGCAATGATATTTTTGGAATATTCCTGTTCTTTTATATTTCCAAACTGATCCTCGGATTTTAGTCAGTACTGATAAACCTCTTTATGAAATCTGTAAATCTCCACCATAAACTTTCCAGATTTAATGCACACTGGCATCCGCATCAGATTGCCGTGGTAAATGATATGCAGGTTTTACTGGCAAAGGTAAAAGGAGAATTTGTTTGGCATCAGCACGATGAGGAGGACGAACTTTTCCAGGTGCTTAAAGGAACGCTTTTAATTCAGTTTGAAGACCGGACAGAGAAAGTGGAGGAAGGAGAGATCATTGTGGTGCCAAAGGGGGTAAGACATTGTCCCATGACTCAAAATGGGGAGGAAGTACATGTTCTGCTCTTTGAGAAATTGAGTATAAAACACACCGGTAATACAGAGAGCGCTCTGAAAGTAGATGAATATCCTAAAATTTAGATTTTAATGATCGTACTTCATATAGACAGCAACCACCCACTTCTTTTGCAGAAACTGGAAAATGCCGGATATCATAATATCATAGCATATGATCAATCACGGGAGGAGATCCTGGAGAATGCACACCTTTATGAAGGAATTGTGATAAGAAGCAGGTTTGATATGGATCGCAGCTTTATGGAGGCCCTTCCAAAACTTAAATTTATTGCCCGGGTAGGGGCGGGACTGGAAAGTATAGATGTTGATTATGCTGAAGAAAGACAGATTGCACTTTTTACAGCCCCCGAAGGTAACCGAAATGCAGTTGCCGAACATACCCTTGGGATGATATTATCCCTCTTCAATAAACTGAATAAGGCAGACCGGGAAGTGCGGCAGGGATTATGGCATCGAGAAGCCAATCGCGGGATTGAACTCGATGGCAAGACCGTGGGCATTATAGGCTACGGTAATATGGGGAAAGCTTTTGCAAAGAAACTTCGCGGATTTGATGTTGAGGTTTTGTGTTATGACATAAAATCAAATGTAGGTGATGAAAATGCCCGGCAGGTAGAATTGGCAGAACTTCAGCAAAAAGCAGACGTGGTAAGCCTTCATACTCCATGGACCAATTTGACGAATAGAATGGTGAATGCAGATTACATCAATGCGTTTCAAAAACCTTTCTGGCTTATCAATACTGCCAGAGGAAAAAGTGTCGTAACAGCAGACCTGGTTTCGGCATTGATTGAAGGTAAGATCCTGGGAGCCGGCCTGGATGTTCTGGAATTTGAAAAAAGCTCCTTTGAAAACCTTTTTGCAGAAAAAGAAGTGCCCGAAGCTCTGCAGGAATTGATGTTTCTGGAAAGTGTTATCTTTAGTCCGCATGTGGCAGGATGGACCATAGAGTCTCATGAAAAACTTGCGGTCACGATTGCAGAGAAGATTATTGGGAGGTTTAAGGCCCCCTAACGAGGGGGAACTCTTACTCTTGCGTAGTATTCCTCATTAAATAATTTAAATCTAAAATTATGAAAAACAGGGTCACGGGAATTGGCGGGGTGTTTTTTAAGACAAAAGATCCTAAAGCTGTAAAGGAATGGTACAATAAACATCTTGGATTGAATACAGACCAATGGGGATGTACTTTCTGGTGGAAGGATAAGGATGGAAATGATTGCTCCACACAATGGAGTCCGTTCAAAGAGGATACTACCCATTTTGAGCCTTCCCAAAAGGATTTCATGATGAACTACCGGGTAGAGAACCTTGAGGAGTTACTCAAAACCCTGAAAGCTGAGGGAGTTACAGTTTTTGACGAGATCCAAAAAGTTGAAGAGGGAAAATTTGGCTGGATCATGGATCTGGAGGGAAATAAGATCGAATTATGGGAGCCCAATGATAAAGCTTTTGGCCCTCCGGCTCCCGAAGGGGGAGCTTTTTAAGGACTCTGGAGGAGAAAAAGAGAAGGTTGTCATTTTGAAGAAGCAGCTACACGAGGGTTTTTTAAAAATTCTTTTTCATGGGTTAAACGTTCTATTCTTCTTTTTTTAATATTAAGCCCTGCAAGGCCGCAATTTATAAGCATTCCGTGAAGCGGGATAGTAAATTAATTCCCCTGCAAAGAAAGACCCTGACAGGGCGTAATATCCTTTTATTCACAAGTTTATAATCTAATCCAAAACGTACACACCACATTATTCGTCGGTGAGGCAAATATTATTTTTAAGGCACCCTGTAGGGCTCATTTATCTAATAAAATCCTTGCTCCCAACAATCATCTTACATACTTACAACCCCAAAATTCCTGCCTTTATCTTGTCTCTTTCGCTATTAAAGAATACTTTAGATGAAAATTGCTGTTAGTATGAGTAAATCCTATTACGACCCCGCCGATCTTCGCAAATTTGGGGATATCACCGAATGGAGCGAGGAACTTGGCACTAAATTCTTTGAATATTATGGAAAAGTATTTGAAGAAGGTGCCCTCACCGCCCGTGAAAAATCCCTGATAGCCCTTGCTGTTTCACATGTGGTTCAATGTCCTTATTGTATAGATGCCTATACAAAGGATGGACTCAAACGTGGAATTACAAAGGAGGAAATGATGGAAGCCGTGCATGTGGGTGCTGCCATAAAAAGCGGGGCCACCCTGGTCCACGGGGTGCAAATGATGAATAAGTATGAAAAGCTTAGTATGTAATTTGTTCCGGTAGTGGTTGCCTCTTGGTAGTTGTATGTTCCCGGCACACTGTTGCGAAAAACATCAACCCTAATTCAAAAACACCCAATTCCGGAGGTTACCCCCTAAACAAATTGAAGTATCTGTAAATCCTAGACTAAAATTCCGACTAATTACACGATACTTAATATTTAAAAAAGAATAATGTTAAAATCAAAATCCTTGTCTGCCAGGAAAGACGATCTTTCCCTTCCTGCCAATCAATTAAAATATTTAAGCAATGGCATCTTTAAAAAAGGCGGTCTACCCACCTTTAAAGAGAAATTGTCAAAATCCCACACCTTCCCATTAAAAGCCAAAACACCTGAGATCCTGCAACTTAATCTTGGTTATATGTGCAACCAGGTTTGTTCGCATTGCCATGTGGATGCAGGACCAGACAGGAAGGAGATCATGACCCGCGAGACAATGCTGCAGTGCCTGGAAGTAATAAGAACAACCTCGGCTCATACTCTCGATCTTACCGGCGGCGCGCCCGAGATGAATCCATTATTCAGGTGGTTTGTTTCCGAAGCAGCAAAAGCCGGAATAAAGGATTTTATTGTGAGGTCCAATCTTACCATCATCCTTGCCAATAAAAAATATCACGATTTGCCGGAATTCTTTAAAGAATACAACATTCACGTAGTCTCTTCCCTGCCATTCTATAAACGTGAAAAAACAGATAAACAACGCGGAAGCGGGGTTTTTGAAAAATCTATTAAAGCACTCCAGATGCTTAATGCGGTAGGATATGGAAAAGAGGGCAGCGGATTAAAACTTGACCTTGTATACAATCCTTCAGGGGCATTCCTACCCGGTGACCAGTCGGCACTTGAGCAGGATTTCAAGCAAGCCTTACATGAAGATCATAATATCAGTTTCAATAATTTACTTGCGATCACTAACCTGCCAATCAGCCGGTTTTTGGAATTTCTTATCGCTTCTGAAAATTACGAGGATTATATGTATGCCCTCGTTGATGCATATAACCCACAGGCGGTTGAGAACGTGATGTGTATCAACACTATTTCGGTAAGCTGGGACGGGTGGTTGTACGACTGCGACTTTAACCAGATGCTCAACCTGAAATTGAACGGGAAGGTGAAGCATATTTCAGAATTTAATGAAGATTTGCTTACCAATCGTGAGATCATCACCTCTCAACATTGCTTTGGTTGTACTGCCGGAGCAGGAAGCAGTTGCCAGGGAGCGGTTGCCAAATAATTTACAGGTGGAAGAAAAATCAAAGAATCTCTTAATAATCTTTACCCGTCCTCCGGTTTTGGGAAAGGTAAAGACGAGACTTGCGGCAGATATAGGCGATGAGGCAGCTCTTGAAGTTTATAAATTTCTGCTTAAGCACACTGTATCTGTAACCAGTGAGCTTGAAGTAGTTAAGCGGGTTTATTATTCAGAAAAAATTATTGAAAATGACCTTTGGGATAATGCCAAGTTTGAAAAAAGGCCTCAGCACGGTAAAGATCTGGGCGACAAGATGAAAAACGCCTTTCAGGAAGGATTTAAAGAGGGATTTGAAAATATAATCATAATTGGCAGCGATCTTTTTGATTTATACATGGAGGATCTTAAAAAAGCTTTCGGGTTACTTCAGGAAAATGACCTTGTGATAGGCCCGGCTGAAGACGGAGGTTATTATCTTTTGGGAATGAAGAGATTATTTCCGCAGATATTTCAGAATAAAATATGGGGGACATCGTCTGTATTTAAGGAAACAATTCAGGATTTAAAAGAACAGGATGTCGCTTATCTCGATTATCGAAATGATATAGATGTATATTCCGACATTAAGAATATAAAGGAATTTCAACAATTTTTGAAAGTCAACCATCACAATGCTTAAAGAAATACAGGAAACAACGAATTATTTAAAAGGCAGGGGATTTGATGAGCCTGAAGTTGGCATCATCCTGGGCAGCGGCCTTGGCCAGATCATTCAGGAGATTGATATCAAGGAGGAAGTGAGTTATAATCACATTCCTTACTTTCCAACCGCTACCGTCGAATTTCACAAGGGAAAACTTATCTATGGTATTCTGGAGGGAAAAAAGTTGGTCGTGATGCAGGGCAGGTTTCATATGTATGAAGGTTATTCCATGCAGGATGTTACTTTTCCCGTGAGGGTAATGCAAAGGTTGGGTGTTAAAAAGTTGCTTGTTTCAAACGCCGCCGGTTCCATTAATCCTGATTACAAAAAAGGAGAGCTGATGCTGTTGGATGACCATATCAACCTCATAGGTGATTCACCTTTGGCCTTTAACGGGGTTCATCACCTGGGTGAACGTTTTGTAGATATGAGTGCCCCCTACGATAAAGAGATGAATGCGAAATTTGAAGAGATCGCGAAAAAGGAAAATATTATCCTGCATAAAGGTGTTTATGCTGCAGTGCTGGGGCCTCAATTGGAGACAAGGGCAGAATATCGCTACCTTAAGATCATAGGGGCAGATGCGGTGGGGATGAGCACCGTTCCCGAAGTTATCGTAGCAAATCACTTGGGATTACCTGTTTCGGCTGTTTCAGTTATAACAGATGAATGTAATCCTGACGATCTGCAACCTGTCAACATAACTGAAATATTGGCGATGGCACACAAAGCCGAGCCACAAATGATACTCCTGTTTAAGGAATTGATAAAAGAAATGTAATCCCTGGTTTCTTTAAAAAATGAATGCCCCTACAGCTACTTTTGAGACAAACCAGGAAGTAGGGGCCCCACCCCTCAGGGAAATAGTGTGGGGAGCTTTTTATGGCCCGGGCGTTTCAAGGCCGGCTATTCGTTTAAATAAATTTTGATAACTAATGTCATGCCGGGCAGAGCAGCGGGTCGAAGAAGGTAATGGAATTAGAATTTGGTTTAAAGGAACATTTCCTAATTTACCCCAAAAGTTCCGTAATATTCTTTAACCACACCTTCTGCAGGTTTATCCTGCGGGGAAAACTGGTTGTTTTCTCTTCCTCCACGTTGCAGGTCATGGTGCCATTTCCAGAGATAGCCGCCGGCAAACCACTTCTCATTCCAAAGTTCCTCGTACAGCGCCTGTAGTGCATTGGCCTGGGCCTGGTTATTAGTCCCCACTAGTTCCCGTGAAGCGTCCCAGGGATTTCTCACTGCGTAATCAATATTCCTATACCCATATTCTGTAAATAAAATGGGCTTTTTATGGTTTTGTGAAAGTTCCTTTAATTGGTTTTTCACTGGTTGCCATCCTGCCCTTATTTCTGCGACGGTGGGAGATTGTTTATCGCTAAGCGGGAAATAGGCATCTACGCCAATATAATCCAAATCTTTCCAAAAAGGCACCTGCTCAATCTTGTCCCAGTTTTCGGCATAAGTGAGCTCTCCCTTGTATACCTGCTTCACTTCGGCAATAAGAGATTTCCAAAAGCCAGGGCGGGCGGTTACAAAGGAATTCAGTTCTGTGCCAATACAAAACATCTCCACCTTTTCTTTTTCAGCTAAACGGGCATACAACAAGATAAATTCGCGGTAATTGGCCTCAAAGATTTTCCAGTCATTTTCTGAAGGCATTTCAATATGTCCGGTAAAATCCCCCCTCTGAATCCAAATTTGAGGTTTTAGGAGTACTTCCAAATTATTTTCTTTTGCCAGCTGAATGGTTTTTGCGGCGCCCTCAACCTTTTCTCCCCACCATTGCCGCTCCACATTAAACCGAAGGTTGGGGCTGGCGAGACTTTCCATAAATCCAAAAGGCATCACTGCCACTGCATTTGCATTCACGTTGAGCACGGGCTCAAAATGTTGAGAAACGATCTCCTGCCGGGAAGCGACAAAACTTACCCCGTTAATTTTTTTGGAATTCCCCTGAGCTTCACAGGAGCTGAAGGAGACCTGCAGCACCAGCAGGAGAAACAGGTTTACATATTTAAAAACCCGGGGCAAATTAAAACTAGAATTCATTGAGTTCCCAATTGTAGGTGTAGTACCCCGAAGCAATCCCCTCTGGGATTTTTTTGGTTCTGAACTTATTGACGTAATCTATAAGGGTGACATTTCCTTTGGTAAAATCTTCCTTATACCATTTCATCATTTCTGAAAATTCTACCTTATCCCTGGTAAGCTTTAAAAAATTGGGGTCGTTAAGAGCCTTTACCGTTTGCTGCTGCAATTGAGCTTCCAGAGTTTCCGGCCTGTAAGCCTTGGAGATAATGGGAGGGCAGCTCTTTGCCGCGCATACCAGTACGAAGTGAAAGCGTTCCTCATCGGGAAAATTCCCCAACAGCATTTTTTTCTCTATTTGGTCCAGTGTTAAGGATTTTTGTCCCAGGCTGTAGGTTTTTTGATCAAAAAAGCCTTTGATGTCCATTGGCGATTTTACAGGGTAGGACTTCACGATTCCATCTATCACCGCCAGGTTATAGGCATTGATCCAAAAAGCTTTAAACTGGGCCTCATTGGAGGGGGGAATATTTATATTTTTGGCCTGGGCCATTAAATCATTAAGAGATTTGGGATTTTTCTTGATTTCTGCGTACTTTACCAGACCATTCTCAACGTATGTATTAAAGAATTTGTCGGCAAGGTTAAAGTAGGAATCAGTATCCTGAGATGCTAGTGAACCTGAAATAAACAAAAAAAGAATTGCAACATACTTCATAATTAAAATTTTTAAGGTTTAGAAAAAACTAGCGACCAATTAATCATATGTCGAAAAATATCCTTAATCCTAACCATTTAATCACCAACCGCCAAAAGTAATAAAATTCATGGAGCATATTGTTATTATAGGTAACGGAATAGCAGGGATAACCACCGCCCGGCACGTGAGGAAATTTTCTGAACATAGGATCACTGTGATCTCTGCAGAAAGTGATTATTTCTTCTCTCGCACAGCCCTTATGTATGTGTATATGGGACACATGAAATTTGACCATCTTAAACCTTATGAAGACTGGTTTTGGAAGGAAAACCGTATTGAACTAAAGAAAACACGGGTAGAAAAGATCGAATTTGAGCAAAAACTACTTCATTTTTCTGTTGGTGAACCTATGAGCTATGATAAACTTGTCCTTGCAACCGGTTCTATACCAAGTTTTTTTGGATGGGAAGGACAGGATCTGAAGGGAGTTCAGGGACTGGTTTCCCTGCAGGACCTGCAGTTGCTCGAGGAAAACACCAAAAATTGTAAGTCGGCAGTGATTGTAGGTGGCGGGCTAATAGGCGTAGAGCTGGCAGAAATGCTTCGTACCCGGAAGATCCCGGTTACTTTCCTTGTAAGGGAGAGCGGATTTTGGGGAAATGTACTTCCGGAACATGATGCCGCTTTGCTTTCAGAACTTGTTCGCTCCCATGGAGTGGATCTTCGTCATAACACATCTCTGGAAAAAATACTGGCCGATGATAACGGAAGGGCACGGGCCGTAATTACTACAGAAGGAGATGAAATTCCCTGCGATGTGGTTGGAATATGCACAGGGGTAAGGCCTAATATCGATTTTCTAAAGAATTCTGAACTGCAGATTGATCGCGGGATCCTGGTAGACCAATATCTTCAAACCAACATCCCCGATGTTTATGCTATTGGCGACTGTGCGCAGCAACGCGATCCTCAGGATCACCGGAATGCGATTGAAGCTGTCTGGTACGTTGGCAGGATGATGGGAGAGGTTTTGGGCCAGACATTATCAGGAAACAAAATGCCTTATAAACCCGGGCACTGGTTCAATAGCGCAAAATTCTTTGATATCGAATATCAGACTTATGGAAAAGTGGGCATCAAGTTGGAAGAAAATCAAAAGTATTTACACTGGGTGCACGCCGATAAGACCAAGTTCATGACTCTTGTTTATGATGAGGATTCCGGTAAGTTTGTGGGTATAAATACGTATGGAATAAGAATGCGGCATGAGGTCTTTGACCGTTGGCTTACAGAGGAAAGAAGTATAAGCCACGTGTTGGCAAATTTAAAAACAGCAAATTTTGATCCCGAGTTTTACGATCGTCATGAGAAAGAGATATATGATAGTTTTAGGGAAGAAGTTTTACAGGTTTAAGGACTAAAGTTCGGCAGGAAAACATAAGGGCTTGTAAAAGCTAATATTTTTTAATCTGAGTTTAAACTACAAAAGAATCCAAACAATTTCTTAGACCAGGAAGGTTTGATTAAAATTAAATAAATACAACAAATATGAGTAAAATAGAACATAATATGTCTATGACCGGTGATGCCCCTGCTGCGCTTTCTAATACTCAACGCATTGCTTCGGCCATCGGGATATTGGGGTTGTTCATCCTGATACTGGCGATCTTCAATGTCGATTTTCCTAATAGGGTTTTGTTTCTAAGCTTATCACTGGGAATGATTGCTATTGGTACGATTATCTTTGCAAATGATGCCTACAGGGGAAAACACGAGGGAATAAAGAATGACGGTGTCTGGTTTAAATCGATGACCAACCGCGGATTATGGGCCTGGGTGACGGGCATCGGGCTTACAGTCTTTTATATCGTATTGTACTGGTATCCGGAATATCTCGGGATGAGAGAAGATGGAGCAAATACCGGGATCATCGCTTTGTTCGATCCCCTTAGCCAATTGATAAGCGGGAATCCAGCGAGTCAGTGGTTTGTATACGGCACGCTATACACTTTGGCCATCCTTGTTTTTGGCTATAAATTTATACTTAAATACAGGCATAACAAATACGAGGTTTTACGCACCTACTCTGTGATGTTTTTCCAGCTGGGGTTTGCGTTTTTAATTCCCGAGATTCTTGTAAGGTTAAACCGGCCCTATTATAATCCGGTCAATATATGGCCGTTGAATTATGATCTTTTTGCAGGATACAAATTGGATGAATTCTTTTCGGCTGGGAATTTGGGAATTCTCATGTTTGCCTTTGGAATCCTGAGCATTTTTGTGATCACCCCTATTTTAACTTATAAATACGGCAAAAGATGGTATTGCTCCTGGGTGTGCGGCTGTGGCGGACTTGCGGAAACCGCCGGCGATCCCTACAGGCATTTGTCAGATAAAAGTCTGTTTGCCTGGAAGGTGGAACGTTGGGTAATTCACAGTGTGCTGGTGTTTGTAGTAGTAATGACCATTGCTGTGCTCTATTCATTTTTGGGAGATGACAGCAGTGCGACCTGGCTCACCCGTGATGTTTTCCTTTGGGGTGTGGCGGGATTGTTAACCCTGATTTTTGCCCTGATTATGATCTTTAAGCGCGAGCAACTTGCTAAAGATGCCAAATATGGGGCGATAGGATATTTCGTAATTATAATGGCCATAATAGGTATCAATTATTTTAGCGGGAATCAGGCCATTTTCTTTTTTGAAGGACATCAATTGCGCGCCTGGTACGGTTTCCTTATAGGCGCTGCATTTTCCGGAGTTATAGGAGTGGGATTCTATCCCATATTTGGCAACAGGGTTTGGTGTAGATTTGGTTGCCCTATGGCCGCCGTGCTGGGAATGCAACAACGCCTTTTCTCAAAATTCAGGATCACCACCAATGGGGGGCAATGTATCTCCTGCGGAAATTGCTCCACCTACTGCGAGATGGGAATAGACGTGCGCGCCTATGCCCAGAAGGGTGAAAATATAGTGCGCTCCAGCTGCGTAGGCTGCGGGATCTGCTCCGCCGTCTGCCCTCGCGGAGTCCTCAAACTGGAAAACGGCTCCAGGGATGGAAGGATAAACTCTGAGGAGGTGTTGCTGGGGAATGATGTCAACCTTATGGATCTTCTTAATAACAAGAATCGTTAGGACGTCAGCTGTCAGCTATCAGTAATCAGCCGTCAGCTTTTGGTTTAACACTAGTCATGTACTTTTGAACCCCAAATAAGGCTCCTTCCCTCTCCGAGGGAAGGTGGCGCCCGATAGGGCGGCGGAAGGGTGGACCGAGATTATGATTCGAAATAATAAATGCTTACTCTATTAAGCAATTCTATATCATTTTTGCTTAGTACAATAAGCAATTATGATTGAACGGATAAAATGACTCAAACAGGTTATGAGAAAAAGCGCGAAATCATTAACTGTTTCCTTTCAGTTTTAAACCTTAAACCTTTGAATTTATCGGCCGGCGGAAAGTATAGTCGTGAACTATGAACCTCGCTAATTTTTGAAAAAGGTTGCGAGTTTATTTCCGTTTCATAAGACTGTTTGTTCTTTTTTTGCTGCAATCCTCTCCCGTTGGTCGTCGGTTGCAAGAAAAAGAACTAAAACCCGTCCGACCGGCACGGGCGGGAAAGTCTAGGCTGACGAAAGCTTATCTAAATTTTTCATTCGGTGGCTAAATTTTAGGAACTCGCGGGGATGATTATTCTGGCGAGGATATGGCGTTTCGCTCAAACCCGCCTGAACGGCCGGGCAGGCAGCCTAAAATTTTTAACGCCCCTCTCACTTCAAATTTTACGATAAACTTTCGTAGGCCGTTGAAATCCTGCAAAGAAAATGATCATATTCTTAGATGATATTCGTACGTTATCACCTTACGCTAGTAAAAATTTTACCTGGGCCTCAGGGTGACGAAGGGAGGCATCTTCAGCTTTTATCCTGTCTATTTTAACTCTTTTCCTTTTATTTTTAAACCTTAATCCCTCCCCACGTCATGCTGAACTTGATTCAGCATCTAGCGTCTTGGAATTGGAAATTTTGAATTTTGAATTTTGAATTTTGAATTTTCAACCCTAAACCCTAAACCTTGAACCCTCCCCACGTCATGCTGAACTTGATTCAGCATCTAGCGTCTTGGAACTGGAAATGTGACTATGCCTGAAATAGAATGACAGCTTTTGATTGTGAAATTAACCCTAATTTTATAAAGATGAAAGCCAAAAACAACTTCAGGATGAATTCTTCACAAAGGTCCAATAGGTATTTCTCTACCGAATTCAAGATGAAGAAGGTAAAGGAGATTGAAACCGGTAGATCCAGGATCTCCGACATTTGCAAGGAGTATGAGGTTTCTTATACTTCGGTTTATCGCTGGCTTAAAAAGTATGGTCGACCCAAAGAAAAGAATGAACGGATCATTGTCGAGAGTAAAAGCGATACCCAACTCATTATGAACCTTCGAAGCAAGATTTCAGAGCTGGAACAGC
>JBGTNH010000017.1:0-27939 GCA_041743165.1 Gillisia sp.
AGCGATAGCGAAGGCAAAAAATGTATCGAGAACAGGTTAATTGCACATAATTCCCTCGTGTGTTCTCGATACAATCCCGAGGCCTCGGGATCACTCGAACTGACGAGGGCTTGGCTGCAAAACTAAAAAACGAAATCCTCAATAAAGGAGTTAATTTTGCGAATTTCCTATTTCACGATGTTTTTTTTGTAAAATATTAAAATTTAAGGATATAAAAATTATATTTATTGAATTATTCTAATTATATCTTCAATTTTAATTAGAATTTTTAATTTATGAGGATAATTCGTAATTTTGCAGAGCTTTTTTTAGAATATAAAACATACATATTATGGCATACGATATTGATATGATCAAAAAGGTTTATGATCAAATGGCACGACGTGTTCAAAAAGCACGTGAAGTGGTTGGAAAGCCTTTAACCCTCTCAGAGAAAATCCTTTATTCTCACCTTTGGGAAGGGGAAACCACGCGCGCATTTCAAAGAGGAAAGGACTATGTGGATTTTGCTCCAGACAGGATAGCCTGCCAGGATGCTACTGCGCAAATGGCCTTATTGCAATTTATGCAGGCAGGAAAAAAAACAGTGGCAGTGCCAACAACGGTGCATTGTGATCACCTTATCCAGGCAAAATTGGGAGCTATGCTGGATCTTCAAGCCGCCAATAAATCAAGCAGTGAGGTTTTTGATTTCCTTGAATCTGTTTCCAATAAATATGGGATAGGATTCTGGAGACCGGGAGCTGGTATTATCCACCAGGTGGTTCTTGAAAATTACGCATTTCCCGGGGGAATGATGATAGGAACAGACTCACATACTGTAAATGCCGGAGGACTTGGTATGATAGCTATAGGTGTTGGAGGGGCAGATGCAGTAGATGTTATGGCCGGGATGGCCTGGGAACTTAAATTCCCCAAACTCATCGGAGTGAAATTGACAGGTAAACTTTCAGGATGGACAGCCCCAAAAGATGTTATTTTAAAAGTAGCCGGAATCCTTACTGTTAAAGGAGGTACAGGAGCCATCATAGAGTATTTTGGAGAAGGTGCAAGGTCAATGTCGGCCACTGGTAAAGGAACCATATGTAATATGGGTGCCGAGGTTGGAGCTACCACATCAACATTTGGATATGATGATTCCATGGAACGATACCTTATTGCTACCAATCGTGCAGATGTTGCTGCCGCAGCAAATAAAATAAGAGAACACCTTACAGGTGATGATGAGGTATATGCAAATCCCGAACAATATTTTGATGAGTTGATCGAGATCAATCTATCTGAATTAAAACCTCATTTAAATGGACCTTTTACACCAGATCTTGCAACCCCGATATCAGAAATGGCTCAAAAAGCCCGTGAAAATGACTGGCCTTTAAAAGTGGATTGGGGTTTAATTGGGTCTTGTACCAACTCCTCCTATGAAGATCTAACCCGTGCCGCATCTATCGCCAAACAGGCGGTAGATAAAAAAGTGAAAGCTATGTCAGATTTTGGGATCAATCCAGGATCTGAAACTATAAGATTCACAGCCGAAAGGGATGGACTCCTGGATATTTTTGAACAGCTTGATGCGACTATTTTTACCAACGCATGTGGTCCATGTATTGGTCAATGGGATAGAAGCGATCGCAAAGGAGATGAAAAGAACACAATCGTTCATTCTTTTAACAGGAACTTTTCCAAGCGGGCAGATGGTAATCCAAATACCCATGCATTTGTAGGATCACCTGAAATGGTAGCTGCTATAGCCATTTCTGGCAGACTGGATTTTGATCCTACACGTGATAAACTTATTAATGAGGATGGAATAGAAGTAATGTTGGATGAGCCTACAGGAATTGAACTTCCGCCTAAAGGATTTGATGTTGAAGATCCTGGCTATGTAGCTCCCAGTGAAGAGGGAAGTTTTGTTGAGGTTAAAGTGGCTAAAGATAGTGAGAGATTACAATTACTGGAACCATTTGAACCATGGGATGGAAAAAACATTATGGGTGCCAGATTATTAATAAAAGCATTTGGCAAATGTACTACAGATCATATTTCTATGGCCGGGCCATGGTTGAGGTTTAGAGGACATCTGGATAATATTTCCAATAATATGCTTATTGGGGCTATTAATGCTTTCAATAAAAAAACAAATTACGTAAAGAACCAGATAACCGGTGAATATGACGGGGTGCCTGTAGTGCAACGGGCCTATAAGGCAGCCGGAATACCTACAGTGGTAGTAGGGGATCACAATTATGGAGAAGGATCATCTCGTGAGCATGCGGCAATGGAACCAAGACATTTGGGGGTAAAGGTTGTTCTGGTAAAGTCTTTTGCCAGGATCCATGAGACCAATCTCAAAAAGCAGGGAATGCTGGGTATAACTTTTAGTAATGAGACAGATTATGATCTTGTTCAGGAAGATGATACATTTAATTTTGTGGACCTGGAATCATTTGCACCGGATAAACCGCTTACAATTGAAATAGTTCATGCCGATGGTTCGAAGGATTTAATCAAAGCAAATCATACCTACAATCAACCGCAAATTGAATGGTATAAGCATGGATCTGCACTTAATTTGATAAAAAAGCAGAACGCAGCATAAATAGCTTTTTTTAATAGTTCAATACCACGAAAGGTTTTAAATACCTTTCGTGGTATTTTTATATTTTTAAGTTTTTTCATTAAATTTTTATTCATTCTTGGTCAGGTATTTTTTATACCCTTCTGGATTTATAAATTTTAATTATAATTTTTACTTATCTATAGCCGAATGGATTATAAAAAAGTGCTAATTGGTGTCCTTTAAGATTATTTTAAGGAATTATAGAGCCTAAAATTGAAAAATATTAAGAAAAATTTAACTATAGATTTCTTAATCTAAGCCTATTTGACTATTATTAATTATATAAGTTAATTTAAGGTTTAAATTGAACGACCTTTGCGATATTAATTAGGTTCAACTAAAAACAGGATTGATTAATGCATCAACGATAAGCAATAGGGGAAAGATTAAAAGAACTGCGGAAAAAAAATAAATTTTCCCAGCAATATGTTGCAGAAAATTTATTTATATCTCAGGCTGCGTATTCTCTCATTGAAAATTCTCAGAACGGTATTGTATCTGAGCATGTTGTAGGTCTTAGTAATTTTTATGAGGTTACCACAGATTTTATTCTTAAAGGGGATAAAATGCTAATAAGGGTATCTCCATCTGAAGGATTCGTTCCCTATGTTAAAACCAAAATTCATGCGGGATTTGTAAAAAACTCTCCTGGGGATTTGGGGAAAGTAGACGTTGAATGGTATAAGATCCCTAAGTATAATCCCACTATAGATCATAAATTATTTGAAGTAGATGGAACCAGTATGTCTCCCACGGTTTTTCCCGGTGATATTGTGATATGCCAAACTCACCATAATCATGATCTCATTCTGGATGGCTCAATAGTCCTGGTCATTACCAAAGATTCTTTATTATTAAAAAGGTTACGTCATTCACAAGACCCTGATGCTTATCTCTTTGAAAATGATAACCCGGAAGATATACATGTATTGACTTATAAGAAAAATGAAATTCTCGAAATTATGATGGTACGTGGTAAAATAAGTAATGTTCTTGTACCTCAACATTTAACGGATGCCAATGGAAAGTTACAGAGCATGCAAGAAGCCATAGAATTTTTAAAAAAGGAACTTTATTCCATGAATAAAAAGATTAATTCCATTAAAAATAAGAATTTATAGCTTTAGGAAGCCTTTCTAAAAATGCTTTACTTTGCACAATAATACGTGAGGCATGAAGCTTTTTCAAAATCAATGGTTTAATATCATAATTGTAGTGGTGATCCTGGTCCTTATTATTCCCGGAACCCGTAAGCCAATTCAAATTTTTCTCAATAAAGCACTTTCTTTCAGTCCATCCATCACCTCAGTAGAAGATCGTAAATCTATAGGTTCTTACGAGTGGTCGCTGGAAAAGAATAACCGGGATCGAGAAAATCTCTCTCAATATGAGGGAGAAGTGGTCCTTATAAATTTCTGGGCGACCTGGTGCCCGCCATGCATTGCTGAAATGCCGAGTTTTCAGGATCTTTATGCAGATTACCAGGACAAGATCATCTTCATATTCGTGTCCTCTGAAGATCATGAGACCGTAAGGGGTTATCTTAACCGTAAGAATATGACCCTTCCCGCCTACAGACCTTTGAGCCAACCTCCACAACCCCTTAATGGCAATACCCTCCCTACCACATATTTAATAAATAGAGAAGGAAACATTGTCATCGAGAAAGTTGGAGCTGCAGATTGGAATAGTGATGCCGTTAGAAAGACTATTGATGGCCTTTTAAGTCCCAGGGAAATTTCCCTGAAAGATTAACTTCTGAAAATTTTCTTAAAAAAAGATTTTAAAAACTGCGGATGATAAAGAGAGAACATTATCTCTAAATCTTCCTTAAAACTGCTCTCTTCATCAAGAAATCTAAAAATTTCGGTAATAGTATTCTGTTGATAAAGGCTGGTAAATATTTGCTCTCCCAAATGATTATTATTATCCAAAACATCAATAAAAATAGAATCGTAGCGCCTTTTAAGATTATTGATCAAACCACTGCCAGGATTTGTTCCTTTTTTGATATTGTTTATGATAAGCTCTGTTTTCTTTTCAGTATGTTTAAAGGAATATCCTGTAGATCCTTTCACCCATGAGCCCCCTGTGCCAATTTTGGTCACCCTTAATGATGATTCATTGTGAAAAGGAAAATCTGTCATAGGGATAACACCTTTCTCAGTTTCTTCGATTTTATATTCCCTGACATTTAAGATATTCTTTATATAATTTGTCAGGTATTCATCGTAAACATCTTCTTCAGTAAGAAAGGGGGTAAAAAATGTGAATTCTATGAGAGCTTCTGTTTCAGAAAGGGGCAAAACATAGGTGAAACTCGTGCTATTCTTATATTTAAGCCGAAAATCCATAATAGTAAAGATCTGGGGATCAAAAGCATTCTCAGCTGTTTTGATTTTCCATCCCTTAAAATGCTGAAACAGAATGCTGGATTTTTTATCCTTTTCATAATTTGAAGTGATCCTGCTGTCAAAAATATGAAGACCATTATACTCATTTTTTTGCCCAAAAGCCACAGATGAGGCTTGATCTATTTTTGATATTTTATCTGTAATAAAATAAAGATTTGGAATATCTTTGAGTTGATCATGCGCATAATTATAAAAATGTATAGAGCGCAACATCTTATAGCGGTAAGGTTCTAATTCCAGTTCAATTTTTTCATTGGAAGAAAAGAACTGGCTTTTATCCCAGGACTTGGTTAAGAGATGATCCCACTGGCCAATACCCTGCTCCCAGTAACACCAGGTTTTGTCGTTGGAAATTTTTGGGGAGGGATCAATTATCGCAATAGTCTTTTGTTCAAAAAATTTGTCTTTTCCAAACCTTAATGCGAGTTGTAAACCGGCAAGTCCTCCTCCTATAATGATGTAGTCAAAATGTTTTATCATCTAGGAGGTTATAGAAAATTTACTGTTTTTTAAAGTATTTGAAAGGTACCCAAAGCATCCCAAAACATTCCCCTTCATCTTTGCCTAAATGTTTATGGTGCATTTTATGGGCTCTGCGAACTCCTTTTGCGTACCTGTTATTTGCATTTCTGAAGATCTTAAATCTTTGATGAATGAAAATATCATGTACGGTAAAATACGCGATTCCATACGCCAGAATTCCTAATCCAATAGGAAGGGCAATCCAGATCCCCTCATATTGCCAAAGAAGAAAAAAACCTATGCTTATGACTGCATAGAACACAAAGAAAAGGTCATTGCGTTCCCACCAGCTATCATGATCCTTTCGGTGGTGATCCTTATGGAGTTTCCATAAAAATCCATGCATCACATACTTATGGGTAAACCACGCCATCCCTTCCATCATCAAAAAAGTGGCAATAAAAACCACAATCCAAAGTAGTATTTCCATTATAAAATATTTAATCTGTAAGATATATAAGATTTTGCAAGTAGACCAGCCTTTTGATAAACCGGAACGCTTATCCTGCTGTTTTTAATTTCCAATGAAGGAACTTTTTTTAATTTTTTCAGTAATTGATTATAATAAATATATGCAGTATAAACCCCAAATTTTGCTTCTGTAGGTAATTTAAGTATGCCGGCATAGCCTAATTTAAAGTCATTCTCAATTTCTCTAATGATCTTTTGTTTACTTTCCTCGTCCAGGGCTTCAAGATTTGTATCCGGGAAATAGCTTCGGCTCAGATCCTCAAAGTCGGCTTTTAGATCCCGAAGAAAATTAACTTTTTGAAAAGCAGAACCCAGGCTCATTGCAGAGGTTTTAAGTTCTTCATACTTGCTGCTATCACCATGTACAAACACTTTAAGACACATAAGGCCCACCACATCTGCACTGCCGTAAATATATTCTTTATATTCAGCCTGGGTTAAATATTGGGATTTATGGAGGTCCAGCCTCATACTTTTTAAAAAAGCAGTATAAAGGGAAGGGTCAATTTTGTATCGGTGAACCGTTTCCTGAAAAGCGTTTAAAATAGGATTAAGACTAATTTTATTTTCAATAGCCTTAAAAAGATCTTCGCTAAAGTCATTAAAAAGTGTTTCCTTATCATATTCATGAAAGGAATCAACGATTTCATCTGCAAATCGAACAAATCCATATATATTATAGATATCCTGCCTTATTGTAGGAGCGAGCATTTTGGTTGCCATAGAAAATGACGTGCTGTAAGCGTTAGTTACGGCTTTACTACATGTCCCCGAGACTGTATCAAAAATTGATTTCATAATTTGTAATCTTTTTGGATTAAACCACTTACCAGTTTTCCGGAAATCAAAGCGGGGGGAACTCCTGGTCCGGGAACGGTAAGTTGACCTGTGAAATACAAGCCTTTCACCAGTGCGCTTTTTAATTTTGGCCTTAAAAAGGCAGTTTGCAGGAGAGTATTTGCCATTCCATAAGCATTCCCCTGGTAGCTATTATAGTCAGTTATAAAATCGGCAACACAATAGGACTCTTTAAATATAATATTATTTTCAACTTCCTGATTGGTTAACATTTGAAATCGGGATATGATTTTTTGAAAATATTTCTCCCGTAATTCAGGAGTGTCCTGTAGTCCCGGGGCAATAGGAACGAGAAAAAAACCATTTTCACAATTTTCCGGAGCCGTGCTATTATCGGTTACTGAAGTAAAATTAGCATAAAATAAAGGTTCCTCCGGCCATTGCGGATCGTCATATATCTCTCGTGCATGTTGTTCAAAATCAACATCAAAGAAAAGATTGTGATGATTGATATTTTTTAGCTTTTTATCAAAACCTAAATAAAATAATAGTGCCGAGGGAGCGAAAGTTCGACTTTGCCAATACTTTTCGGAATATTGACGATATTCAGGATCGAGTAAGGTTTCACTGTTATGGTAGTCTGAACCACAAATCAGTATTTCAGTATCAATTTCATGGTTATTGACTATAATTGACTTAAGATTTTTGTGATCACCCACATTAATTTTAGAAACATTAGCGCCTGTTTTAAAAATTACCCCTAATGAGCTGGCAAGGGAGTGCATACCTTCTATAACCCTGAACATTCCCCCATCAGGATGCCAGGTCCCCAGACCAAAATCTGCATAATTCATAAAACTATAAAAAGATGGAGTGTCACTGGGTTTTGCCCCAAGAAATAAAACCGGGAATTCAAGGATCTGGATTAAATTTGGATTTTTAAATTCCTTTCTCACATCTCTGGAGACAGTACTGAAAAATTGACCTATTTTTTTAATAGTCTCGGGTGTAACCAATTCTATAGGTGAAACCCCGGGGCGGTATACCAGTTCTTTAATAGCTATGTCGTAGTTTTTTTGAGCCTTGTTAATAAACTTTTGCAGTTTCAAGGAACTTCCCGGTTCCTCCTGCTCAAATTGATGGCGAATTTTTTCCAGGGTATCCTCAATAGTGATACTCTTTGAATTACTGAAAAAGACTTTATAAGCAGGGTTTAACTTTCTAAGGATATAATAATCTGAAGGTTTTTTTTCAAAATCTTTAAAAAATCTTTCAAATACATCTGGCATCCAATACCAGGACGGACCCATATCAAAAGTGAATCCATCCCTATTGAATTGCCGTGCTCTACCACCTATGGTTTCATTTTTTTCATATACAGTTACTTGATACCCGCTTTGAGCGAGATAACATGAGGCTGCTAAAGAACTAAACCCCGACCCTATTATGCTTACCCTCTTTTTCATTCCAAATTAGTTGCAAATTCTGTGATTGATTTATATATTTTAATATGGGCAGGCTGTTTTGAAGGATCCAGTGACTGGATACGAGCACCAAATAAATTGAGTTCTTTTTTAGATTCCTTACATAATTCATTTTCGAATTCTTCAACAAAACCTGAAATATCCAGGTGCCCCACAGTGAGATAGCTTATAAATTTTGGATCTGGATGGATTTCAAGAATGTATTTCATGTCTTTTAATGGCATGCTAGGACCCAGATATATAGTCTTTCTCTGATTGAAATTTAGCTCATAGTTCAGATAAAGGATCCCCAGATCATGTATTTCGTTTTCAGGAAGAAAAAGCACATATAAACTGTCATCTTTGAATTCGTTCCTGTTTTCCAGTTGAGCGATATTCAGATAAAGTTTTTGCTTAATAAGTCCAACCAGGAAATGCTCATGAACAGGGTTAATGGTATCGGTTTGCCATAATAATCCAATTTCATCTAGTAAGGGTATAAATACCTGATGAAAAATATCCCGGAAAGTACGGGTAGCTAGTAAAGATTTATAGGTTTGATGAAATAGATTCTGATCAAAATTGATCATTGACAATTTGAAAGAGTTTATTGCTCTGTCCTGATGACTGGTACTGGCGGCAACCTCTTTTACCATCTTTGTAATTTCTGGCTCGGTAAGTTTTGCTATACGAGAAATTTTATAACCGTGCTCGTTAAGGAAGGTAACATTTAATATCTTTTGAAGATTACCAAGATCATAGGTCCTGATATTGGTATCTGTTCTGTCCGGAGTAAGGATATTATAGCGCTTTTCCCAAATTCTAATGGTATGCGCCTTTACACCACTAAGATGTTCCAGGTCTTTTATACTAAAGTTTTGTTTAATGTGTTCCATAAATTTGAAAAAAGTATGGACAAATCTAAATAAAAATATAATCCTAAATGATATGAAAATGTTAAATGTTTAATATTGACATACAAAGATTAAACAAAAATATTTAGACAGTTTTATCAGCCCGTTAAGTTGTTCGGGTAAAATTCCAAACACTAATGCTCTGGACATGCTATGCACAAATGACTGAAGAGGGTCTGGGATCTATTTAGGACTTTCTGCAATCTTTCAAACCGGTAAAACATTAAGAAAATAAGCTAAATCTTTTTAAGCTTATTGAATAAAAATGTCCATATCTGATGGAGACAGTAGATTCAAAATGATAATAAATCCCTGATGATAAAAAAAAACTCCGAATGGAGTTTCTGCGGTAAAAATGAAAATTGTACCCGGAGCGGGACTTGAACCCGCACGCCCTAATGGACACATGGCCCTCAACCATGCCTGTCTACCAATTCCAGCACCCGGGTGGAATACTCTTGATAAATATACCAAGAGGGTTAATAGTAAAATCCGAACATACTCCGGATTGTCAAGTGATTTGGCTGCATACCCGGAAGAATCTGCTCGTATGAAGGCTTCTTTCGGCTTTGCTCAGGATTCCCAGCTATCGGGTTCTCCACCAACTATAGATCAGAACTTCAATTAGTGATCTGGCTGCCCGCCCGGATGAATCCGTTCGGACGGGGGGCTTCCCTCGATTACGCTACGCTTCACTCGGGATGAACTTCTCGCCCCCACAATCAGAACTTCAATTAGTGATCTGGCTGGGGCTTCCCTCGATTACGCTACGCTTCACTCGGGATAAACTTCTCGCCCAACAAAATCTGAACTTTTATTAGTGATCTGGCTGGGGCTCGAACCCAGGACCCTCTCCTTAAAAGGGAGATGCTCTACCAACTGAGCTACCAAATCGATTTAAATGAACAAAACTTAAAGATCATGATCTTTAATACACAATTTTGCGACGGTCTCAGTTGGCTAGATTTACAGTGGATGTAAAATATCTACGAAGCCAAAAAAAGGCACAAAAATTATTCATCTGGCTGCCCGCCCGGATGAATCCGTTCGGACGGGGGGCTTCCCCCAATTAAGCTACGCTTCCCTCGGCATTCCCGATAGCTATCGGGATCACGCCTAACAAAATCAGAACTTTTTATTAGTGATCTGGCTTACCGCCCGGATGAATCCGTTCGGACGGGGGGCTCCCTTCGGCTTCGCTCAGGGTAAACTTCTCGCCCAACAAAATCAGAACTTTTTATTAGTGATCTGGCTGGGGCTCGAACCCAGGACCCTCTCCTTAAAAGGGAGATGCTCTACCAACTGAGCTACCAAATCTGGCCTTGCATTATTTCTCAAATGCGGGTGCAAAGATACTCTCCGTAATTTATTTTTCAAGAGGATTTTGATATAAATTTGCAAATGTTTCAAATAAATATCTAATCCTCTTGTATTCAGTATGAAAATATTCCTTTGTGGGTATATGGGCTCTGGTAAATCTCTTGTAGCCCGCCACCTAGCTGCAAAATTAAACCTTTCCCATATAGACCTTGACGACCAGATTGAACTTATGGAAGAATGTAGTATACCTGCGATTTTCCATAAAAAAGGTGAACTATATTTTCGTAAACTGGAAACCGAGGTTTTAAAAGATACTCTGGAAGACCCTTCTTCTATTATTGTGGCACTAGGTGGTGGGACCCTTAGTTATGGGAATAATTTACAACTCATAAAAAATTGCCCCGAAACTCATTTGGTCTACTTAAAAGCTTCGGTGGAATTTCTTACCGAAAGGTTATTTAATGAAAAGGAAACACGGCCTGTGATAAGTCATCTTACAGTAAAGGAAGATTTGGAAGATTTTATCAGAAAACATTTATTTGAAAGGGCTTATGATTACCTGCAGGCAGATACTATTATAAATGTAGAGGGTAAATCACCGGAAGCTATAGCAGATAGTATTATTACAAAGTTACAATAACTCAACCCGGTTTTTACCTTCAGCAAAATGCACCTCAACTCTTTCATTAAGGGAAGTAGAAAGGGAAATACCTTTAAAATCGGCTTTTACAGGGTATTTTTTATGACTTCTGTCAACAAGAACCGCCGTTTTAAATCGTTTCAAAGGAACATCAAGAAAATGTTTTACCCCATAAATCAGGGTTGCACCACTATTGAGAACATCATCTGTAAGGACTATAGATTTATTTGTATACTCTTCGGGATCCAGAGAGGTTTTTACGGGGTTTAAAGGATTTTTTTTATCCACTTTTACTTCACAAAGTAAGATATCCAAATCTGAAATCTCTTCCAGGACCTTTTTCAGCTTTTGAGCAAACTGGTAACCGCTTTTTGTAATACCGGCAAGTATGAGTTGGGATTCATCAACATTGCTTTCATAGATCTGAAAGGCAATCCTTCTTATTTTATTCTGAATCTGTTCCCCATTCAGGATAATGTTGGCCTTGGGCATATTTTCTATTTTTTTATAAATATAAAAAACAATTCATCTCCCTGCCGGGGAGAAATGGAATTATAACAATCTTCAATTCTTTTAATTAGAAATTTTTCCTGAAATAATTTTAAATATTCCTGCCGGTCACCTCCAAATGGCGGACCTTCCTTATCAAAATGGGTGTTAAAAAAAACACCAGCCAATTTTCCTTCCGGTAAAAGCAGTTCATGCATTTTTATAACATAATCCTTCCTTAGTGTAATAGGTAAGGCGCAAAAAAAGGTTTGCTCAAGTACAAGATCAAATCTTTGGTCAATATCAAAAAAATCTTTCAGCAGTAAATTGGAATCAGGAAAGGAAGGAACTCTTTTTTTAAAGTTTTCAAGTGGCCTTTTCGCAATATCATTCACAAAAATATTCTCAAATCCCTTTGTGTAAAGGTATTCAGCCTCATAAGAATTTCCACCTCCCGGAAGCAATATTTTTATTCTCTTATCCTTGATTTGATCTATATATTCTTTTAAGGGCCTCGAAACATGTCCAATGTCCCAACCTGTTGCCGCATCCAGGTAGCGGTTATTCCAGTATTCACTATTATTCTTCACTTTTCCTTTCTGTTTCCTCTTTACCGTCAACATCTGTATTATCAAGAAGATCATCAATATCCCGTCTGTCCTTTTTGGTAGGCCTCCCTGTCCCTTTCTTCCTGTAGTATTCTTTGGAATATTTTAATAATTCCATTTTTTCAAAGGCTTCTTTTGGGGTAATATCGTTCACATACAATCCAGCAATTTTTGCGCCCACTCTATTGGAAGGAATATCCAGAACCTCAATTTCATAATCTATCTGGTCCTTTCTTATTGTAATTTTATCTGTGGGATAGACTTCTCTGGAAGGTTTCACATTTTGCCCATGGATCTTGACTTTTCCCAGTTTACACGCTTTGGTGGCGATGCTTCGGGTTTTAAAGAACCTTACACACCATAAATATTTATCAACTCTCATTTTCCTTGCTTAAAACTCTCAATTTCCTAAACAAAAATACGAGAATATTGTATCTTGCGCCCTTAAATTTAGCTTAATGATGATATTGAAAAGATCGTTTGTAATATTTGCTTTTGTTAGTCTTTTAATTGGCTGCAGTAGTGATGATGATGAAATTATAGTAGTTCCACCCCGGGATGCCCGGGAACAGGCTGCTACAGATGAAGAGACATTACAGGCTTACCTCAAAACGCATTTTTACAATTATGAAGATTTTGAGAATCCACCCGCAGGATTTGATTATGTAGTACGTTTTGATACAATAGCGGGGGAAAATTCAAATAAAACCCCACTTATAGATTCAGATTTTCTATTTGTTAGAAATGTTCCTAACGATGGAATTGATTATAAAATGTATATTCTTAAAGTGCGGGAAGGTGTGGGAAGACAGTTAACCTTTGCAGATTCAGCATTTGCCACTTTTGAGGGTGTTTTAACCAACAGGCTTATTTTTGACAGTAATACCGTAATACCTACGTGGTTTGACCTTCCCGGGGTTCTAACGAGAGATTTCCAGGGTAGGATAGTTAGGACTGGCGGAAATTTTGTACCCGGATTTAAAGCCGGTCTTACTGAATTCAGGGAAGGTTCAGGATTTATTGTTAATGCAGACAATACAGTCACCTGGAATGAAGATTATGGGATAGGAGCATTTTTCATGCCTTCCGGATTAGGTTTTTTCTCTTCTGCTCTTCCAAATATCCCCGCATATAGTCCTCTTATATTTAGTGTACAAATGTTAAGAGCGGTGGAAGCAGATCATGATAATGATGGCATACCATCCTGGAGGGAAGACCTTGACGGCGATGGGGATCTTTTTAATGATGATACAGATGGGGATGGTATTCCGAATTATTCTGATCCCGATGATGATGGGGATGGAACCCCAACAAGGCAAGAGATCATTATAAAGGAAGATGGCACAATAGAATTCCCCGACTCCAATAACAACGGTATACCAAATTACCTGGATCCTAATTTTTTCGAGCCCGTTTCATAATAATCAAAGAGCCGTAACCATTACGGCTCTTTACTTTTTATAGATTTTTATATTTAAAACCTATATCCAAGGCTCAGGATCCATTGAGATGGTCTGGAATCTACTGTGAAATTTTGGGAAGCCGTTTCACTAAAGGCAGTGTTTTCCTTAAAAGCGCCTTCATATCTAAGATCTAATCCCAATTTTCCTAATCCCACGCCTGCACCCAGTTGATAACCCAGGGTAATCTTGTTGTCCACATCTGAAACAGCAATGGCAGAATTATCAAATTCATTTTTTAAGATGTACTGAAAAGATGGGCCCGCTTTAATGTTAAGCGGTCCCAATATATTAATGCCCAATAAAACCGGCGCATCAATTTTATCCAGTTTGTATTCATATTGATTGTATTCTGTATTCAATCTGGTATATACCAATTCAGGTTGCAAAAACACTCCCAAAAAGCCAAATCTTGCAAATCCTCCCAGATGATATCCTGTATTGCTTTTGCCTTCAATGGTGATAGCCTCCTGAATCCCGTCTGAAATTGTCTGATAAACACCGGTTGCTCCAAAATTTAATCCGCCTTTGATACCGTACGACATTTGAGCCATGCCATTTGCGCCAATAAAGATCATAAAAATAACAAGTAAATTTTTCATATATCCTGTTTTAATTTCCAAAGTATAACGCAATGTCTTTGCCAATTATTTTCAAAATTAAAAATCCCCCTCTGGTAAGAGCCAGAAGGGGATGATTGCCAGACTATTAATGTTTAATATTATTTTCTCTCTATTACTTTTTGCGAAGCCTTTACAATAGCTTCAGCATTCAAACCATACTTGGCAAGTAATTGCTCCGGAGTTCCGCTTTCTCCAAATGTATCTTGTGTAGCTACAAATTCCTGTGGTGCAGGATGGTTAAGGGTAAGTGTTCTTGCAATACTTTCTCCCAGCCCGCCCAGGAAGTTGTGCTCTTCCGCAGTCACTACACAACCTGTCTTTTTAACCGATTTAAGAATGGCTTCTTCATCAAGGGGTTTAATTGTATGTATATTGATCACTTCGGCGCGGATTCCTTTCTCTTCCAGTTGTTCTGCTGCCTGTAATGCTTCCCAAACTAAATGACCGGTAGCAATGATGGTAACATCCTTCCCTTCATTAAGCATTACAGCTTTTCCAATTTCAAATTTTTGATCCTCAGGAGTAAAATTTGCTACCTTTGGTCTTCCAAATCTTAAATAAACCGGTCCGTGATGTTCTGCAATGGCTAATGTGGCTGCTTTTGTCTGGTTGAAATCACAGGTATTGATCACGGTCATTCCCGGAAGCATTTTCATCAATCCTATATCTTCAAGGATCTGGTGGGTTGCGCCATCCTCACCAAGAGTAACCCCTGCATGTGAAGCGCATATCTTCACATTCTTATCAGAATAAGCTATGCTTTGACGTATCTGGTCATAGACCCTTCCTGTAGAGAAATTGGCAAAGGTTCCGGTAAACGGGATCTTGCCACCTATGGTCATACCGGCTGCAATGCCAATCATATTAGCTTCTGCAATTCCTATCTGAAAAAACCTGTCTGGATGATTTTCTTTGAATTCATCCATTTTTAATGAACCTGTAAGATCTGCACAAAGCGCCACAACGTTTTCATTAGTTTTCCCGAGTTCAGCCAAACCTACTCCAAAACCTGATCTTGTATCCTTATTTCCTGTATTTGTATATTTTTTCATAAGTCTTTACCAAACCCCTCCGAAGGAGGGGAGTTTTGGGTCTATTTTAAAAATTAATATTTATCATTTTGTTTATTTAACTCCTCCCCTTCGGGGAGGTTGGGAGGGGCTTTTAGTAATCCCCTAAAGTTTCGGGGTTTTGAGAAAGGGCATTTTCAAGTTGTTCATCATTTGGTGCCACCCCATGCCACTTATGAGAACCCATCATATAATCCACTCCATTACCCATTTCGGTCCTGAGAAGGATACATACAGGTTTTCCTTTCCCGGTTCGGAGTTTTGCTTCTTTTAGGCCTTCAATTACCCTGGAAAGATTATTTCCTTCTTCAATCTCGATGACCTCCCAGCCAAAGGCTTCAAATTTTAATTTAAGATCACCCAGCGGAAGTACATCATCTGTACATCCATCTATTTGCTGGCCGTTGCGATCAATAGTGGAGATGAGGTTGTCAACTTTATTGGCTGAAGCATACATAATAGCCTCCCAGTTTTGACCTTCCTGCATCTCCCCGTCACCATGAAGGGAGTAAACGAGATGATCGTCATTATTTAATTTCTTGGTAAGTGCTGCTCCTATTGCTACGCTCATTCCCTGGCCCAGTGAACCTGAGGCCACGCGTATGCCGGGTAAACCCTCATGAGTTGTTGGATGGCCTTGTAGCCTTGAATTTATTAATCTGAAAGTACTTAATTCTTCTACCGGAAAATATCCGCTTCTCGCCAGGACGCTGTAGAATACCGGTGAAATATGACCATTTGATAAAAAGAACAGGTCTTCTCCTATGCCATCCATATTAAAATCCGGATTATGTTCCATGATTTCCTGGTATAAAACAGAGATGAATTCGGTACATCCCAATGAACCCCCGGGATGACCCGAATTTACCTTGTGTACCTGTCTTACTATGTCCCTGCGAACCTGGCTTACAAAATCTTCTAACTGATGTTTTTCTGGCATTTCTATCTTGTTGTTATGAATGAGGCAAAAATAAGTTTTTAAAATCTTAACACAAAGCCAGAATTTACCAGTTATCAACGAATTGAACATTTTAGCTAACAATTTTTAATTTTTGCGATCTGCAATTTCCTCTTTACTTAAGTATCTTTGCACCACTTAAAATAAAATATGATTTTTGACCTTTTAACCACCGATCCCGGAAGTAAAGCAAGAGCAGGTAAGATCAAAACAGATCACGGGGTTATTGAAACTCCTATTTTTATGCCTGTAGGTACTGTGGGTTCTGTAAAAGGAGTACATCAAAGGGAACTTAAAGAAGAGATAAACCCAGATGTGATTCTTGGAAATACCTATCATTTGTATCTTAGACCCCAAACTGAAATATTAAAGAAAGCCGGTGGCTTACATAAGTTCATAAACTGGGACCGGAACATACTTACAGACAGCGGTGGCTACCAGGTATACTCCCTGTCTGAAAGAAGAAAGATCAAGGAGGAAGGAGTGAGGTTTAAATCGCATATCGATGGATCTTATCACACCTTTACCCCCGAAAATGTAATGGAGATACAGCGTACTATTGGTGCAGATATTATTATGGCATTTGATGAATGTACACCATATCCCTGTGATTATAAATATGCAAAGCGCTCAATGCATATGACACATAGATGGTTGGACAGGTGTATTAATCATCTTGAGAAAACTCCCTATGTATATGATTACACTCAGGCATTTTTTCCAATTGTACAAGGAAGTACTTATAAGGATCTCAGGGCACAGTCTGCAGAGTATATAGCATCGGTTGGAGCTGAAGGTAATGCAATTGGAGGGCTTTCTGTGGGAGAACCTGCTGAGGAAATGTACGCCATGACTGAAGTTGTGACTGCAATCCTGCCTGAAGATAAACCCAGATACTTAATGGGGGTAGGAACCCCCATAAATATCCTGGAAAATATCGCTTTGGGTATTGATATGTTTGATTGCGTAATGCCCACCAGAAATGCACGTAATGGAATGTTGTTCACTGCCCATGGCACCATAAATATAAAGAACAAGAAATGGGAGGATGATTTTTCACCCATCGACGAAATGGCTATGACCTGGGTTGATACAGAGTACAGCAAAGCATACCTAAAGCATCTGTTCTCTGTAAATGAAATGCTTGGCAAGCAAATTGCTACTATCCATAATCTCGGTTTCTACCTATGGTTGGTTCGTGAAGCCAGAAAACATATATTAGCAGGTGATTTTTCCTCCTGGAAAAATCGCATGGTGGTTCAAATGAATAAGCGCTTATAAATTGAAGATTCTTGATTGGTACATATTAAAAAGATATTTAGGAACTTTTCTACTTATGCTGATACTTTTTATTCCTATAGGAATAGTTGTAAACCTGGCAGAAAAAATAGGAAAGATACTGGAAAGTGAGGTGCCTTTAAAAGAGGTATTGATCTATTACCTGAATTTTTCTATTTATTTTGCCAACCTACTTTTTCCTTTATTTTTATTTCTTTCGGTAATATGGTTTACCTCCAAACTTGCCAATAATACAGAGATCATTGCATTTTTAAGCAGCGGTGTATCTTTCTGGCGGTTTTTACGGCCTTATCTTATTGGGGCTACCATTGTTTGTATAGGTGCCCTTATTCTAAGTATGTATCTCGCCCCATCTGCAAGTAAAGGTTTTAACGAGTTTAAATATACCTATCTCAAAAAGGGAACCGAGGTACAGGAAACCCAGGATGTGTTTAGACAGATCAATGAAAAGGAATATATATATGCCAGTAATTTTCAACCAGCCACCAAATCTGCAAGAAATTTTACCCTTGAGCATTTTGAGGGAAATCAACTGGTCTTTAAATTAAGTGCCTCCCGGTTGCAGTATATAGATACTTCAGATACTTATGTGCTCACCAATGTAGATAACAGAATTGTAGGAGAAGAAGGAGACCAAATATTTCATGAACGGACTCTTGACACCATTTTGCCGTTTGAATTTGATGAACTTACCCCGGTATCTTATATTGCTGAGACACTAAATCACAAACAGCTTAGTCAATTTATAGAGCAGGAGCGCCGGCGGGGATCTGGAAATATGAACAGATACCTTGTAGTTGCCTACAAGCGATGGAGTCTTCCCGTTTCAGCATTTATTCTTACTGTAATTGCGGTGGCGGTTTCTGCCCGCAAACGCCGAGGAGGTATGGGAGTAAACCTTGCCCTGGGCATCACTCTGGCCTTTGTATTTATATTTTTTGATAAAGTATTTGGAACTATGGCCGAGCAATCAACTTTCTCACCAATGATAGCAGTTTGGTTCCCCAATATACTGTTTGGAGTTCTGGCGATTTATCTGCTTTATAATGCCCGGCGATAAATTAAAAAGTTACCTTCATTTCCATTTAATAGTATTTATCTGGGGGTTCACGGCCGTGCTGGGAGCCCTGATATCTTTGGATGCAATTCCGCTTGTGTGGTATAGAATGCTGTTGGCTACCGGTTTCATATTGTTATGGTTATGGTATAAAAAGTACTCTTTAAAGATCGCACCTAAGAAAATTTTAATTCTCATTATTGCAGGTATCGTGATTGCCTTACACTGGCTTACATTTTTTGGAGCTATTAAGGTATCAAATGTTTCCATTACTCTGGCACTACTTTCCACAGGCGCATTATTTACCTCGGTGCTTGAGCCCTTATTTTATAACAGAAAATTTGTGGGTTATGAAGTATTTTTTGGTTTACTGGTAATTGCCGGTCTATATATTATTTTTAAAGTAGAAACACAATATACACTTGGAATAATCCTTGGGCTAATCTCGGCTTTTCTTTCGGCAGTATTTACTCTTATAAATGGTAAATTAATACATCATGCCAGGGCATCTGTTATTTCATTTTATGAATTACTCATAGGGGTTATTGCTATTACAATCTATTTGTTATTCATCACTGTCATGAGGGAAGGCAACTCTGGGTTTAATATGGAGTTTTTTACTCTTTCATTTAATGACTGGATGTTCCTGTTAATTCTGGCTTCCATTTGTACCGCGTACGCATTTATAGTCTCTGTAGCTGTGATGAAACATTTAAGTCCTTATACTGTAATGCTTACTATAAATCTTGAACCTGTTTATGGAATTTTTCTAGCTTTTCTGGTCTTTGGTAATAAGGAACAAATGGCTCCCGAATTTTATTATGGTGCGGCGTTGATCCTTGCTACAGTGGTTCTTAACGGATATCTTAAAACAAAGCGGAAAATTAATAAGCTATCTTAGGAAGTCTTCCTTTTAAAGTTTGTTATATTTGTGTATTAATAACAACACCATAATTCGGTATGGAATATTTGGACTTTGAATTACCTATAAAGGAGTTAGAAGAGCAATATCAGAAGGCCTGTAATATTGGTTCAGAAAGCAATGTAGATGTGACTGCCACCTGCAGGCAGATCGAAAAAAAGCTTGAAGAAACCAAGAAAAATATATATAAGAATCTTACCGCCTGGCAAAAGGTTCAATTGTCCAGACATCCCAATCGTCCATATACTTTAGATTATATTAATGCCATTTGTGGCAACACATTTTTGGAACTACATGGGGACAGAAATGTGAAGGATGATAAAGCTATGATTGGTGGTCTGGGAAAGATTGGTGAGCAAAGTTTTATGGTAATTGGCCAGCAAAAAGGTTATAATACAAAAACCCGCCAGTACAGGAATTTTGGCATGGCAAATCCGGAAGGATATAGAAAAGCGTTAAGATTGATGCAATCTGCTGAAAAATTCGGGCTTCCTGTTGTGAGCTTTATTGATACCCCTGGAGCATATCCCGGCCTGGAGGCTGAGGAAAGAGGACAAGGAGAAGCAATTGCCAGGAATATTTTTGAAATGACCAGGCTTAAAGTTCCTATAATAGTAGTAATTATTGGTGAAGGGGCCAGTGGAGGAGCTCTGGGTATTGGAGTGGGAGATAAGGTCCTCATGTTGGAAAATACATGGTACTCTGTAATCTCCCCCGAGTCCTGTTCATCTATTCTCTGGAGAAGTTGGGAATTTAAGGAAATAGCAGCAGAGGCTCTGAAACTTACTGCTAAGGATATGAAAAAGCAAAAGCTAATTGATGAAATAGTTAAAGAACCCTTGGGTGGTGCACATAGTAACAGGGAGGAAACTTTTAATACTGTGAAAAATGCGATTATTTCATCCTATGAAGAATTTAAAAACTTATCACCAACAGAACTGGTAAATCAAAGAATGAAAAAATATTCTAATATGGGAGTATTTAAAGTATAGTTCTTTAGACATCACCCTTTCAAAAAAATCCGAAGTTTGTTCTTCGGATTTTTTTGGCCTTGTTAACAAAAAAAAATAGTTGTCAACAGGCATTTGTTCATTACTGGTTAATTACCTTAAGGGTAATTCCTTAAGATTGTCTTAACAATTTTTTTACATTCGTATTATGGAAAAACTCACCGCCCCCCAAAGTATAAAATATGGTTCAGGTAATGTAATTAACCTGGAGAAAGGAAAAATTCCTCCGCAAGCCGTTGATTTAGAGGAAGTTGTTTTGGGGGCAATGATGATAGATAAAAAAGGGGTTGATGAGATTATCGATATCCTTCATATGGATGTGTTTTATAAAATAGCCCATCAATATATATTTGAAGCTATCTATAAGCTGTTTGAAAATACAGAGGCGATAGATTTATTAACCGTTTCAAATCAATTGAGAAAAGATGGTCGTCTTGATAAGATTGGGGGCGAATATTATTTAATTCAGCTTACTCAAAAGGTATCTTCTTCTGCGCACATTGAATTTCATGCCCGTATTATTCTGCAAAAATATATACAGAGAAGTCTTATTAAAATTTCAAACGAAATCATTGAGGACTCTTACGACGAAAGTACAGATGTTTTTGATCTTTTGGATGCGGCAGAATCAAAATTATATGAGGTCACCCAGGGAAATATAAAGAGATCTACAGAAACAGCACATAGTCTTGTGATCCAGGCAAAAAACCGGATTCAGGAAATATCCAATAAAGATGGTTTGAGTGGGGTCCCATCGGGATTTGATAAACTGGATAAACTCACCTCTGGTTGGCAGCCTAGTGACCTTATCATTATTGCAGCCAGACCGGGTATGGGTAAAACTGCATTAACTTTATCTATGGCAAGGAATATTGCTGTGGGTAATAATATTCCCGTAGCATTTTTCTCCCTTGAAATGTCTGCAGTACAGCTTATTACCCGACTTATTTCTTCAGAGACAGGCTTGTCTTCAGAAAAGTTAAGAACCGGTAACCTGGAAACTCATGAGTGGGAACAGCTCAACGTAAAAGTAAAGGACCTGGAAAAGGCGCCCCTGTTCATAGATGATACCCCCTCCCTGTCTATCTTTGATCTAAGGGCGAAAGCCAGGCGTTTATCCTCACAATACGGAATCAAACTTATCGTTGTAGATTACCTTCAGTTAATGACTGCAGGAAGCTCTGTAAAAGGAGGGAACAGAGAACAGGAGATCTCGACGATTTCCCGAAACCTGAAAGCCCTCGCAAAGGAATTGAATATCCCGGTTATTGCGCTATCTCAGCTCTCGCGTGCGGTAGAAACAAGAGGAGGAAGTAAAAGACCTCTCTTAAGTGATCTAAGGGAATCCGGAGCCATTGAACAGGATGCAGATATTGTATCATTTATTTACAGGCCGGAGTATTATAAAATAGAAGAATGGGATGATGAAGAAAGATCTCCCACGGCCAACCAGGGAGAATTTATTGTGGCAAAACACCGTAATGGGGGTCTTGATAATATTCGATTAAAATTCCTTGGTCATCTTGGGAAATTCGATAACTTAGAGGAATTTGATTCTCCTTTTGAGTTTCATTCAAAAATGAATGAAGCCGCGAACGATGACACTTTCAGAAGTGCACCTTTGCCTAATCCAAGTGCAAACGAGGCTTTTGGAAGTTCAATGAACGACTTTAATGATGATGACGACAACGACGTACCATTTTAAAACTAAAGATAGAAAAGAACAGATCTTTACCCCTACAAATTTCCCTTTTTTGACAGCCAGGAGCCTTAAAACTTTAGTTTTATTGCTCCTGTTATGTTTTATAAGCTTTTCTGGCCTGGCCTCTTCCATCTTAATTCCAATGGATGCCAAAAATCAATCCAATCACCTTAAAGCTTATGGCATAACTTATTATGCCTTGCAAAAAGGTTTGGAAGTCAGATGGCTGCTTAATTACCAGGGAGGATCTTTTCTTATTCAGGATACCGAAGCCCTTCAAAGAGAGTGTCGTATAAGAGGCGTTTCTTTTGAGGTGATAAGTGATAGCAGGACTTCTTCTATTCTTCAGGAGATTGAAAGCCCATCCAGGAATATGGAGGCTGTAATTTTGGAAAAGGCGCCAAAAATTGCGGTGTATTCTCCGCAGGGTAATAAACCCTGGGATGATGCTGTAACCCTCGCACTCACTTATGCAGAAATTCCGTATGAAACTATTTATGATGAAGAGGTATTAGCTGATGCCCTGGTCCTTTATGATTGGCTGCATTTGCATCATGAAGACTTTACCGGCCAGTATGGTAAATTTTATCGAAATTACAGAACTACTCCCTGGTATATTCAGGAAAAGGCAGAAGCTGAAGCCCTTGCTTCAAAATTAGGGTACTCTAAGGTTTCTGAACAAAAACTTGCGGTGGCCTTGAAAATTAGAGATTACGTGATTGGGGGAGGGTTCATGTTTGCCATGTGCAGCGCTACAGACAGTTTCGATATTGCTCTTTCCGCAGAAGGTGTTGATATAGCAGAACCAATGTTTGACGGGGATCCCAGTGAGCCTGGATACCAGTCAAAGATCGATTTCACTAAAACATTTGCCTTTGAAAATTTTATCCTGGAGCGCAATCCTATGGTTTATGAATTTTCTTCAATTGATATGACCGGTAAGAGAGATAATGTGGCCAGAGATGTAGATTATTTTACACTTATGGAATTCTCAGCCAAATGGGATCCCGTCCCTACCATGCTCAATCAAAATCATACTGTTCTCGTCAAAGGTTTCATGGGTCAAACCACCGCTTTTGATCCCGCCACCATAAAATCAACAGTTCTTGTTCTCGCTGAAAATAAGATTAATGGAGAGGCAAGATATATTCATGGAATAAAAGGACAGGGTTTTTTCACCTTTTACGGAGGTCATGACCCCGAGGACTATCAGCATAGGGTAGGGGATCCTAAAACTGAACTTGAACTACATCCCACCTCACCGGGTTACAGGCTAATTCTGAATAATGTTTTATTCCCGGCTGCAAAAAAGAAGAAGCAAAAAACCTAATTTTAATATTTGATCATTTTAAATGAACAAGTTTTATCAAAAGGAAATTACATTGGCAAGGAAACCCAGGGGTTTTCATTTGATAACCCACGATATTATGCAGAAATTTCCTGAAATTTCAGAAATAGAGACAGGAATTTTTTCAGTCTTTATCAAACACACTTCTGCCAGCCTTACTATTAATGAAAATGCAGATCCAACTGTAAGACTGGATTTTCAAAGTCATTTTAATAAAATGGTACCCGAAGATCAACCCTATTACAAACATACTTCTGAAGGACCGGATGATATGCCGGCTCATCTAAAAACTTCTCTAACAGATATTTCTTTAAATATTCCCATAACAGCCGGAAAGCTTAATCTTGGAGCCTGGCAGGGAATATATCTCTGTGAACACAGGGATCATGGAGGCCCAAGAAATTTAGTGGTAACAGTCTGGGGAGTTTAAACTGGGACAAAAAAAAAGATCCCGCTAAAAGCAGGATCTTTATAAGAACGATAATCGTATTTGTATTATTTTACTTTGTCAACAATAGCTTTGAACGCATCAGGGTGGTTCATCGCAAGATCTGCAAGAACTTTTCGGTTCAGGTCGATATTGGCAGATTTTAATCCTCCCATGAATTGAGAATAAGATATTCCATATTGTCTGGCTCCTGCGTTGATACGCATAATCCAAAGGGAACGGAAGTTTCTTTTCTTGGTCTTACGGTCTCTGTAAGCATATAACATTGCTTTATCTACTGCATTTTTTGCTACTGTCCAAACGTTTTTACGACGTCCAAAGTAACCTTTTGCCTGTTTTAGAACCTTTTTTCTTCTGGCTCTCTTGGCAACTGAATTTACTGATCTTGGCATATTTTTTAATTGTTTTTGTAGCAGGCGTCCTTATTTGGAACTTGTAGGGCCTGACTCCAGGGTTTATAAATTATTTAAACCATCAATACTCAATTACTTTAATCGTAGTTGAAGTTTGATATTGTTTTCATCCGCCTCGTGTACTAAAGTAGAGTGCGTTAAAGCGAGCTTGCGTTTTTTTGACTTCTTTGTTAAGATGTGACTTTTGTACGCTTGCTTTCTTTTGATTTTACCAGAACCTGTAAGCTTAAATCGCTTTTTGGCACTGGATTTTGTTTTCATCTTCGGCATTCTCGTTTGATTTATTAATTAACGTTCTTATTTCGTTTTCTTCGGAGACATAAACATGGTCATACGTTTACCCTCCAGCTTTGGCAATTGTTCAACTTTGCCAACTTCCTCCAGATCCTGGGCAAGTCTTAATAATAAGATCTGTCCCTGGTCTTTAAATATAATAGATCTTCCTTTGAAAAAAACAAAAGCTTTTAATTTAGCCCCATCCTTAAGGAATTTTTCTGCATTCTTCTTTTTGAATTCGTAGTCATGATCATCGGTTTGAGGTCCAAAGCGAATTTCCTTAACCACTACTTTCGTAGCTTTTGCCTTCAGAACTTTCTCACGCTTCTTCTGCTCATAAAGAAATTTCTTGTAGTCCATTACTTTGGCTACGGGTGGATTTGCGTTGGGTGAGATCTCTACCAGATCCAGTCCCTGCTCCTCTGCAATTTCTAAAGCCCTTTTAATAGGGTAAACTCCAATTTCAACATTTTCTCCTACAAGACGTACTTCGTCTGTCCGGATTTTGGAATTAATGCGGTGTTGATCTTCTTTAATCTCTCTAAGCGGTCGCTTCGATCTTTTTCTACGTATTGCTATGGCTATATAATTTTAATTAAACATTAAACGGTTTCAACGTTCTTTTTATCTCTTCATTAATTAATTCGGCAAAGGCTTCTATAGACATTGTGCCTATATCTCCTTCGCCGTGTTTGCGTACAGAAACTGTACCATCGTTCTCTTCCTGCTCCCCTATGATCAACATATAAGGGATTTTACTCATTTCCGCCTCCCGAATTTTCTTACCAATGGTGTCGTTTCGGTTATTTGCCAGGGCGCGAATTTCGTGATTTTCCAGCAAACTCAAAACTTTTTGTGAGTATTTTTCATATTTCTCACTGAGAGAGAGAATAATAGCTTGTTCAGGCATTAACCAGAGGGGGAAATTTCCACCGGTATTCTCTAAAAGCACAGCAACGAAGCGCTCCATGCTTCCAAAGGGAGCACGGTGGATCATAACTGGGCGGTGCATTTCATTGTCACTCCCTTTATAGGTAAGGTCAAAACGATTGGGTAAATTATAATCTACCTGAATGGTTCCCAGCTGCCAGCTTCTTCCAAGGGCATCTTTTACCATGAAATCCAGTTTTGGCCCGTAGAATGCCGCCTCTCCTTTTTCAATTACAAAATTAAGTCCTTTTTCTATAGCTGCTGAAATTATGGCACTCTCCGCCTTGTCCCAGATCTCGTCGCTTCCAATATATTTTGCCTTATTTCCAGGATCTCTTAAAGAAACCTGAGTAGTAAAATCTTCAAATCCTAAGGATTCAAATACATATAAAGTTAGATCTATTACCTTTTTAAATTCTTCATCCAACTGGTCCGGAGTACAAAAAATATGCGCATCATCCTGGGTGAAACCACGCACCCTTGTTAAACCATGTAATTCCCCGCTTTGTTCATAACGATAAACGGTCCCAAATTCTGCAAATCGTTTTGGAAGATCCCTGTAACTCCATGGAGCAGCGTTGTAGATCTCACAATGATGTGGGCAGTTCATGGGCTTTAGCATGAATTCTTCGCCTTCGTTTGGAGTTTTTATTGCCTGGAAACTATCTGCCCCGTATTTTTCATAATGCCCTGAGGTTACATATAATTCCTTTTGCCCAATATGAGGAGTGATTACCATTTCATATCCTGCGGTCTTCTGTGCTTTTTTCAAAAAATTCTCAAGGCGCTCCCGTAAGGCTGCTCCTTTTGGTAACCATAGCGGTAAACCCTGACCTACTTTTTGAGAAAAAGTAAAAAGTTCCAGTTCTTTTCCAAGTTTTCTATGATCCCGTCTTTTTGCTTCTTCAAGAAGTTCCAGATATTCTTTAAGATCTTTTTGCTTCGGAAATGAAATTCCGTAAACCCTTGTAAGTTGCGGATTTTTCTCATCACCCCTCCAGTAGGCTCCTGCCGCACTAGTGAGTTTCACAGCTTTTATAAAGCCTGTGTTTGGAATATGGCCCCCACGACAGAGATCTGTGAAAGTGTCGTGATCGCAAAAAGTAATAGACCCGTCTTCCAGGTTTTCTATCAGTTCTACTTTATAGGGGTTGTTCTGTTTTTTATAAAATTCCAATGCTTCGGCTTTGGAAGCTGAACGCATTTTAAAGTCGTGTTTTCCTCTCGCGATTTCCAGCATTCTGTTTTCGATCTTCCTGAAATCGTTTTCAGAGATTTTGTGATCACCAAAATCAACGTCGTAGTAAAAACCTCTTTCAATTGCAGGCCCAATAGTAAGTTTTATTCCCGGATATAGTTGCTCCAGGGCTTGGGCCATGACGTGAGAGGTAGAATGCCAGAAGGCTTTTTTTCCTTCAGCATCATTAAAAGTAAATAATGTAAGATTACCATCGGTAGTCAGGGGAGTGGATACCTCTACTATGTTATCATTGAATTTTGCTGAAACTACGTTTCTCGCCAGGCCTTCGCTTATACTCATAGCCACATCCATAGGAGTGTTGCCATTTTCAAATTCTTTAATACTGCCGTCCGGCAAAGTTATCTTTATCATTATTACATTAATTATAGCGCAAATATAACAGGATAAATGGGGTTGTACAATAATGCATAGAATATATGTCTGTCAATTTAAAATTAGAAGATTTCTATTCAAAGCTTTATAATTTTTTGCTGAATTTTTTAATTAATCTGTAAGGTTCTCGAATGCTTCCGACAAAACCCCTGCGGAAAATGAAATCAGCATTTATCCTTTGGAATTCAGAAAGATTTTAAATGTCAATTTCAAGATTTTCAACCGCTTAGAGGTTGTGAGAAAATAATTACAAATTTCTTCTCCTTTTATTTGCCGGAAAGCGAAAAGCAGGTGTATATTTGCAGCCGCTTAGGAAAGGAAGCTTAGCTTTCGCAACATAGGCAGAAGTTCATTGAATGGAATATGTTTGGCAGGAATTTGGTAAAAATTTCCATGGATATTTTTCTTCTTAAAAAAACTTTAAAAAAAGTTTTCGGGGAGTAAAAAAATCTTGGTATATTTGCCCCCGCTTTCTTTGGAAAAGCGGATTGTTCATCCTCTTAAAGTACCCTAAAAATTTAACAAATTTAT
>JBGTNH010000018.1:0-7679 GCA_041743165.1 Gillisia sp.
CCAAAAGGAGTCACGTGCTTATCAGAATACTCAATGGGAAGATTAACCATATGGGTGAAATTAAAATGTATACGAAATATACTGAATATAGAGAGTTAACAAACAGGTTTAATTCTTAAATGCATAATACGGGTTTAAAGGTGAAGCTTCAATCCACTCAAAATGATACAGTAAAAATGTATATCCACCGGCAACTCGGGCTGTATTACCAGGAGAGAAACCGATTTTCTGCAATTGAACATTATGAAGCACAATTACAGTTGGCCAGAATGTTAAAACAAAAAATCTGGGAAGCCGAAGCCTTGAGCAGGCTGGGTTATGTCTCGAGTTTGATACAAAATTACCCCGGCTCTTTAAATTACCTTCTGGCAGCACGCGAACTTGCTTCAGATCCTAAATATGAGATGAATATTTGGAATATAGCTGTATTGACCGATGATGGAAAGGCAAGCAGTGTGCGATTGTCTGTGCTGTTGGATATCAATAACCATTTAGGAATACTCAATTATTTTGTTGGTAATTATGAGAAAGCCATCGAATACTATCAGGAAGTGGCCGAATTAAATAAAATTAGACAGGATAAGATTATGAATTCAATGCTGCATATGAACAAAGGGGAATCTTATTTTGGCCTGGGACAATATGATTTGGCAGAAACAGAACTGGAGAAGGCGCTTAAATTTTCTAAGTCCTTTGGATATTTAACATATACAGGTCTTATCTACTGGGATATTGGAAAAATCCATGAAGCTCAAGGTAATAAAATCGAAGCAGAAAGGTTATATAAATTGAGTGTGGCAACCAATATCGAAAAGGATAGTCCAGATTTTCTTGGAGAAGGATACCTGGCATTGGCAAATTTATATAAAACTTCAGGATCCCTTGATTCCAGTTATGTGTTAGCCCATAAGGCTTTGTTTACATACCGTTCCATGAGCGATTCCCTGGGTTTAATCAAAGCACATTCAACCCTTGCTTCATTGTTTGATGCCAAATCTCAAGTTGATAGCGCCTATTACCACATGAAAGAAGGCGCTACTATAAGTAGAACTTTAAATAGAGAAGAGAAACTCAAAGAATTCCAGGTTATTGGGCTCAACGAGCAGTTAAAATTGAAAGAACTGGAAACCGAAAAGGTATTGCTCCAGAGTCGAATAAGAATGTACGGATTGGCCGCCGGAATTGGGGTTTTATTGTTGATAAGTATTATTACTTACAGGAGCAATCTCCGGCAAAGAAAGGATAAGACCATTATTGAAACATCCTACGCCAATCTTAAAGCAACCCAAACGCAACTCATCCAGCAGGAAAAACTGGCTTCCCTTGGCCAGCTTACCGCCGGGATCGCGCATGAGATTCAAAACCCCCTAAATTTCGTTAATAATTTTTCGGAAGTTTCAGAAGAAATGCTGGATGAATTAAAAGAAGAACTTGAAAAAGGAGATATAAAGGAAGCTACCGCACTGGCCAATGACGTAAAAGAAAATCTACAGAAGATCCCCCACCACGGTAAGCGCGCAGATGCCATTGTAAAAGGTATGCTCGCTCATAGCCGCAGTAGTTCCGGAGAAAAAGTCCTTACAGACCTTAATGTTCTGGCCGATGAATACCTCCGGTTAAGTTACCACGGTTTAAGAGCTAAAGATAAATCCTTCAATGCAGATTTCTCCATAGACCTCGACCCTACCCTACAAAAAGTAAATGTTGTGCCACAAGATATAGGAAGGGTATTGCTTAATCTTATAAATAATGCTTTCCAGGCAGTTAATGGAGTAGAAAATCCCAAAGTAACTGTTAAAACAAGGGGAATAAAGTCCCCTTCAGGGGATTTAGGGATACAAATAACAGTTTCAGACAATGGCCCGGGCATCCCAGACTCCATTAAAGACAAAATATTTCAGCCATTTTTCACCACCAAACCTACCGGGGAGGGAACAGGATTGGGTTTGAGTTTGAGCTATGATATTGTTAAGGCACATGCAGGAGAATTGAAAGTGGAGTCAAAAGAAGGCGAAGGTTCAACATTTATTATTCATTTACCATTTTCAAACAGCATATTATGAAAATTCTACTTGGAACTTTTACGTTTTTGATGTGCATGCATTTGCAACTCTTTGCCCAGGAAATGAACACTGCAAGCGCACAGGATTTCAATCCAAGGTTTGAGATTTTTGAACTGCCGGGGGATGCTTTTGTGAACAGCGTACAGGGAATGGTGCAGGATAAGACAGGTTTTCTCTGGTTTGCCACGCAAGGAGGGTTGTTACGTTACGATGGGCAAAACTTTGTTACCTACCGGAACGATATTAATAATCCGAATTCGTTGTCCGCGGATTATATAGAGTCTGTTTTTCTTGATTCCAAAGGCATGCTATGGCTAACACATTGGCAGGCCGGAGCGTTGACTTCTCTCGATGTGGAAAGTGGAGTCTTTACAAGATACCAGCATGATCCGGAGAACCCGGAGTCCCTGAATGGCAATGTATTCAGTACAGTTGCAGAGGACCATCAGGGTTTTATCTGGGTTGGAGGAGAAACGGGGCTTGAACGATACGATCCTGAAACAGGAACGTTTAAACATTTTCAGCATGATCCCGAAGATCCAACCTCGCTTTCCTATAACAGGGTAAGGGCGCTTTATGTTGATAAGACAGGTACGCTTTGGGTTGGAACAGGATTTCCCTGGGATACAAATTCCAGCGAAGGCGGATTAAACAGATATAATCCTGAAGATGGAACTTTCACCCGGTATTTGCATGACCCTGAAGATTCCACTTCCCTTATTAATAATAAAGTCAGGTCGATCCTGGAAGACAGCCAGGGCAACTTCTGGATTGGCACTGTTGGTGACGGCTTGCACAAAATGGACAGGGTTAAGGGCACGTTTCAACGGTTAACCAATGACCCATCAAACCCTGATAAGTTATCAGGTCCCTGGCAACCCGGACCCACTCCGGTTGATTCTGATTCCTGGACTCAAATTTCTTCAATTTACGAGGACGATGAAGGCAGAATCTGGATAACCGCTTTCCCTGGTGGACTTAAATTGTTTGACCCGGCTTCCGGAACCACCCGGCACTTTACAATGAACAGCAGTACCGGCGAACTAAACACCGATTTCCTTTGGTACATTTATCAGACAAATGATGGAACACTTTGGATTACATCCGGTGGCGAGAGCAGGACAGTTTTTAAAATCAAAAAGCAAGACGACCTTTTTCCCTTTTTCGACATTCCAATGGATGAGAATGAATTTAGATTACCTTCTAATGGTATATTAAAGGATAAGGCGGGCAATATATGGATAGCCCGTGGCAATTTTCTCGAACGTATTGATCGCAATACAGGTTCGAGGACAGTAATTACAATTGGCAATCCTGAGCCACCGGTTACAAGAATTTTAAATTTAACGCTGGACAGGGAAGGATATATATGGGCTGGAACTGACCTCGGGCAATTTCGTGGAAATCCTGAAACTTCTGTTTTCCAGGTGTTTAAATCTACGGGTATTTCAGATGACATTTTACAATCTTTTTGGTCGCCTTTTTTACATTCCATCTCAGGCCATTTCTGGTTTGGGAGTTGGGAATACGGCCTTTTTCGTTACGACCCGGTAACAGATGAGGTTGTAAACTACATCCACGATCCCGACGATCCAAATAGCCTCAGTGGAAACATTGTCGGGTCCATTTACGAAGATGATAAAGGAAATATCTGGGTTGGAGGAGGTTCTCCGAATGGCGACATATTAAATCCATTGTTTTTAGACCGGATTAGCCCGCCAGCAAAAAGAATAGAACGATTTTTTAGCGCAAGAAAACAGGGTGGTTTGGTAATGGACATAACCGAAGACAATGGCGGGAATATATGGTTTATTGATTGGTTATATGGATTGCAAAAATTTAATCCTGCCACCGGTATTTTCAAATCATTTACTTCCTATAACAGCCTGTTGCCTTCAAATAATCTTTTGTCACTGGAAAAATCAGACGATGGAAATCTTTGGTTAAGTGACCTGCATACTATAATTAATTTTGATCCGGAGTATGAAACCATGTCGGTTTATAATGCAAACAGCGGAATAAGAAATGCCTTTGACCATTTCCATAGTGGATTTGTGGCTGACGACGGGGAACTGTTTTTCAGCCGGAAAGGGGGTTATCATGCCTTTTACCCAAATAAGATTTTGCAACAAAAGAATACCAGGTTACCTGATATCCGTATTATTGGTTTCCAGATGTTTGGCAATCAAAATCCGTCTGAAGCTAATGAATTATTTGAGAAACCAATCTGGCAAACTGAAGCTATCCAATTGGCACACGACCAGAATTTATTTGCGCTATCGGTTGCCTTATTTGATTTTTATGACGCTTCATCTGTTCAGCTGCAGTTTATGCTCGAAGGCTATGACCAGGCCTGGCGTAATGATGTACGTGATGGGGAAACATTTCCTTACATTAATGTTCCGCCGGGTGAATATACTTTCAGGGTACGGGGCGCCAATAGTTTTGGAGTCTGGAATATGGAAGGTGCCAGCATGGGAATCACTATCCTGCCACCCTGGTGGAAGACATGGTGGGCGTATGTATTTTATTTAATGCTGTTCATTTTGGGAATTGTTTCAGTTGACCGGTTCCAGAGGAAGCGATTAATAAAAAGAGAACGAGAGGCTGCCCGCAGGAAAGAGCTGGAACAGGCTAAGGAGATCGAGAAAGCTTATGAAAACCTTAAAAACACTCAATCCCAGCTCATACAATCAGAAAAAATGGCGAGCCTGGGGGAACTCACAGCAGGAATTGCCCATGAGATCCAGAATCCATTGAATTTTGTGAATAATTTTTCAGAGGTAAGTTCAGAATTGGTTGATGAGATCAAAGAGACAAGAGCCAGAATCCAGGGCCTTCGGCAAAGCTCAGGGGAAATCAAATTGGAAGAGGATCTTTTAGAAGATGAGATTCTGGAGGACATCAAACAGAATCTTGAAAAAATCCACCACCACGGTAAGCGTGCAGATGCTATTGTAAAAGGAATGCTCGCCCATAGTCGCAGTAGTTCCGGAGAAAAAATTCCTACTAACATTAATGCCCTGGCCGATGAATACCTAAGACTTTCTTACCACGGGTTAAGAGCTAAAGACAAATCCTTCAATGCCAATTTTTCAACCGACCTGGACCCTACCCTGCCAAAAGTCGACGTAGTGCCACAGGATATTGGAAGGGTTTTGCTTAATCTAATAAATAATGCGTTCCAGGCAGTTCATGGGGTAGAAAATCCCAAAGTAACTGTTAAAACAAGGGGAATAAAGTCCCCTTCAGGGGATTTAGGGGTACAAATAACAGTTTCAGACAACGGCCCCGGCATCCCAGACTCCATTAAAGACAAAATTTTCCAGCCTTTCTTTACCACGAAACCCACCGGGGAGGGAACTGGCTTGGGATTAAGTTTGAGCTATGATATTGTTAAGGCGCATGGGGGAGAATTGTACGTTCACTCAAAACCGGGAAAAACGGTTTTCACATTAAAACTTCAAGAATTTCAAGAAAAGTCATCTATATGAAAAATTTATTATTACTTATTTCGATTGTAGTAGGGTTTTTCCTTGATGATATCTATTCTCAGGAACAAGCATTGCCTCGTGCAAATACCGCATTTGAAATGAGTGATATGCAAGACCTTTCTCCTACTCAGATTGCTGCTTTAAGCAGAGCATACCAGGACAAGGCCTTGTACTTTAAGGAAATGCCCCATTTTAATCGGGACAGTACGGTTTATTATTTTGATATGGCTGCGCTATTACTCCAAAATAGCCAACCCCTGCAATATGAACAATTGGCTTATTTGTACCGTGATATTACAGATAGAGCAAACCGGTCTCATAACTTTAACGTAGTAGATTCGCTTGCTCCTATAGGTTGGTCTTATTACGAAAAAATTCCGGAAAGTAAAAAAGATAAGGTATTGGGGTATGATTTATTGATCAATTGGGCTTTGATAAAAATAGTAAGAGGAGAGCCCAAACCGGGGCTCGAGCTTTTTGTAAAAGCTTTGGACTTACTAAAGGATGATAAGCGACCTGAAATTCAGCTTAAAATTTTGAAAGATAAAGGCAGATTTCTTTCTCAATATGGTTTGCCGGAAGAGCAGGAAAAATCTTTTCAATATTTAAGAGAAAGTATGATTGGCTATCAGAATTCAGATTATCCTGAAAGGAATGAGGCACTTATTTTAACTTACAAACTTTTAATCTACCATTATGCTGAATCAAATCCTGATTCAAGTGACTATTATATGAATCAAATAGAAGTGTTATTACCTCAAATCACTAATCCCTTTCATCATACCTGGTATTCCTATTCCATGGGTAGCAGCCTGATTAAAAACGAAAAATACGAAGAGGCTAAACCTTACCTATATAAAACGATAAAATTTTTGGAGGAGAACAACTTACAAACAATTGATGTTTATCAATTTGCACATGTTCTGCTGGGCAATATTGCTGAGGCAGAAGGCAATTACGATACAGCAATTGATTATTATGAAATTGCCAAAAACTCCTCAATTGCGATAAATACTAAAGCAAATACAGCCAGCTTTATTGAAAAATTATCGAGTTTGTATGCGCTCAAAGGAGATTATAAGACTGCCCTTGAATATTATATTGAGTGGGCAGATGCCAACAATAGTATTGAAGTGGAAAGAAACGAAAGAAGCCTTCGCGAAAATGAATTACAGGTGAATGTTTTACAACAAGAAAAAGAGCTCGCTGCAAAGCAACAACAGCAAACCAAATATATAATCGCCCTGGTTATTGGTGCTTTATTGCTTGGCCTGTTATATCGCAATTACAGACTTAAACAAAGGAGTAATCAAAAACTAAAAGCATTGAATGGAGAATTAGCTCATAAAAATGAATTGCTTGATAAACAAAATGCAGAAAACGAACTGCTCCTCAAAGAAATTCACCATCGTGTAAAGAACAATTTAGAATTGGTAAAAAGCCTAATTGCCTTACAGTCGGCCCAAATAGATGACCCGGCCACTAAAGATGCTATGATTGCCAGCCAGAACAGAGTACAATCTATGGGGATAATTCATCAAAAATTATATCAGGGTACAACCCTTGATAGTATAGAAATGAAGGATTACTTCATCAACCTAAGCGAAAGTATTCTTGACACTTTCAATGCAGAAAAAGAGGTGAAAATTGAATGCACTATGGAAAAGTTAGACCTGGATGTAGATACTGCCATCCCCATAGGTCTCATCGTGAATGAGCTCCTTACCAACGCCCTTAAATATGCTTTCCCCAGGCAGGAACAAGGCACGATAAAAATAAGTTTAGAAAAAACTCAGGACAATAATTTAAAGTTAAAAATAAATGATAATGGCATTGGTAAGACCCAAGGTCAGGCTCCCAGAGGTACGGGTTTTGGTACTCAATTAATAACATTATTGACACAACAACTCAATGGAAAAATGAAAGAATACAGCCGGGAAGGAACCCATATTGAATTTGAATTTTTGACTCGGCATAGCGCATAAACCCGTATTATGCATTTAAGAATTAAACCTGTTTGTTAACTCTCTATATTCAGTATATTTCGTATACATTTTAATTTCACCCATATGGTTAATCTTCCCATTGAGTATTCTGATAAGCACGTGACTCCTTTTGGTGG
>JBGTNH010000019.1:0-9392 GCA_041743165.1 Gillisia sp.
CCACCAAAAGGAGTCACGTGCTTATCAGAATACTCAATGGGAAGATTAACCATATGGGTGAAATTAAAATGTATACGAAATATACTGAATATAGAGAGTTAACAAACAGGTTTAATTCTTAAATGCATAATACGGGTTGAACCAAACAAACTAAATTGGACATTTAAACGAAGTTTATTTAATTTTAATTCTTCCACGTATGAACTCAATGGCTTTAATTTCAGGTTCAAACTGAATTATTAAGGATAAAGTTTCCCCCTTCTCGTTTTTCTTAAACTCCAAAGGAGGCATCGCCCTGCTGTACGGTGACACTATATGGATGGCGTGAAATACATGCTCTGTAGCAGTGGGAACAATTTTCAATTTTCTTCTTCTAAACCAGGTATAAAGAGAGTCGCTTTCCAGAAAAATTTCGATTCTGCCATATCCGGGATGTAAATAATTCCCAACCAACGCCTCGAATTGGTTTGAGTTGATTGTTATTTCAGGGACAGGATCTGGAAGGCTTATGATTTCATTTGTGCCAGGCTGATTCTCTTCCTGACTTTCTATATACACCTTAAGCCAGTCAGTTGGTTTTACATCCAAAATGAGATCTGCAATGGTGTTTCTAATCAACATAGCCGGTTCGTAATTGGTTTGATTGGTCAATACAACAATTCCCGTTTTCTCATTGGGAAAAATAACAACGGTAGATCTGAAACCATCAATACTTCCACCATGCTCTACCCGATAAAGTCCCTTATAATTGGTAATTATCCAACCGAAGCCATAACTGGCTGAATACATACCCTGAAATTCCTCCCCGGGTAAATACCCTGTTGGCATTATGACCTGTGGACTCATTGCCTCCATCACATATTGCTCTGGCAAAATTTGTTGTTGACCTAATTTCCCTTTATTAAGCCAGGTAAGCAACCAGTTTCCCATATCTGAGGCATTGCTGTTAATATCCCCTGCGGGACCCATGGCAGCGAGATCGTAATAGGCTACTTTTTCTATTTTGTTGCTACGAACATTATAACCTAAAGCCACGTTTGAACTTTCCTGTAAACCTTGTATACCTAAATTAGAGCTGTACATTTTCAGGGGCTCAAAAAGTGATTTCCTGATGTTTGATTCCCACGATTCCCTGGTAAGTTTTTCTGTTATTGATCCCAGGATGAAGTAAGAGAAATTGCTGTAATTCCAGTTTGTTCTCAAACTGTTACCGGGTTCGAGATATTCAATTCTGCGGAGTAAACTATCCCGGTCAAGTACAGGTATTCCAGCCCAGGCCTGGTCATGCCGGGCCAGTCCTGTACGCATGCTAAGTAGATCTTCGACAATTAAGTAGTTATTTAAGTTTTCATTAAAGAATTTTAAGGAAGGGATATATTTTAATGGGCTTTCCTGAAACGAGATTTCTCCTTTCTCCCGAAGCTGGCCAAGGAGAGCAGCAGTAAATGCCTTGGTGGCGGAACCTATTGGGAATATAGTATTGGCGTCGACCTTTATTTTATTTTCGTAATCCCTGTAGCCAAAACCACTGGAGTAAATAATTTTCCCCTCCTGAACTATTGCAATGGCACAACCCGGGGTATTGGTGATATTGAGAATTTTATTTATTTGCTCTTCAAGGCTCACAATCCCCGGGGGAATTTGAGCATAGATAGATACAGGAATAATCACTGCAAGGAGTAAAATAAAAATCCTTTTCATAATAGGTTTTAGAGGGCAAAGCTAGTATTTTACATAGTGAGGAAAAAGGACAAAAAAGCCTCTTATAGAGACAGATAATCTGGTATAAGAAGGGAACAAATCAAAATGCTTCCGGGATGCTTGAAGACCCGAAAGGAAAGAGGATTATTAACCTCTTTTTTGTATTGTGCCGTTTTTAGGGTGCTAATAGGTATAAAAGGCTATTTGAGGCCCGCCAACTTATCTCTTGCATCCACATTTCCTGGATCAAGGGTTAAAATTTTTGCATAACAGGCTTTTGCTTTTTCAGGTAAACCTTTCCCCAGATACCCATCGGCCAAACTATCCCACACATTTAATGAAGATGGGTAGTTTTCAGCATTAATTTCAAAAATAGATATTGCAACATCAGGATTGCCAATTTCATGCAAGGCAACATAACCAAGGTGATTAACAAACAGTTCCTCTAAATTTATTTCTACTCCCAGTTTAGTTTTCACCTTCTCATTATGTTCGTTTATAATGTTAGGGTTTAAAAAAATATCATTAATGTCAAGTTCAAAACCATCAAAGATAAAACGAAGACCATAATAGGTACTTAGTATAGGAACAGTCAAATGTTTTTCATCTTCAAAATATTGGATTTTAGCATTTAGTTTCGGCGAAGAATGGCTATCCAATAACTGAAAAAATTCCTGTCCCCACTGGTAATGTCTTTCATCGTCCTTAAGATTATTTGCTAACGAGATATATACTTCTGCTTCCATGTCTGGCCTGTGCTGCAATACTTCTTTTGCTCTTCTGGCAACATAATTATTATCCCAAAACCAGGAAGCGTCTATAAGGATATAATAGGAAAATAAGTTAGGGGACTCCAAAAGAGAATGGATAGCAAAGAGCCCTCCTAATGAGTGGCCGATGATCATGTTTTTGGAAAGTGTTCTGTAAGTACTATCTATTTTAGGTATCAATTCCTTTTCCAGAAAATACAAAAAATCATCTGCCTTACCGCTACTGCTAAAAGCACGAACATTTTCCTGCTCAAGATAATTCATAGAATGGGTTGGCGTGAAATCTCTAAATCTATTGTTATTCTCAATACTTATGACAATTAATTCCGGGATCTGGTTTTTTAAATGCTCTTTGGAATTCATAGATTGAATAATCCCTGTCACTTCATGAAACTTACTATTATCCCCATCAAGGACATAGGCGACAATGTATTTCTTGTTTGAAGATGTTTCATAAGATGGAGGCAGGTAAACGTTATAAGTATAGGTCTCATTTATTATTTCAGATTTTATGCTATGTTTCTGGCCGATAATGATGGGGTTCTCTATTGTTTGAGCAATAAAGACCGTACAAAAAAGCATACAAACCGTTGATATAAAAATTTTTTTCATTTGTTATTTAATTAAAGCCAGGTTGTAAAAATGTAAGTATAGCTAAAATAGTTAGCCTACAGATGTAAAAGTAGATAAATAACTGATTGAAAATGAGTCATGTGAATTCATCTTAAAATAGGGCTGCTTATCTATAACAGTTATCATTTTAAAAGATTTTCCTGAAATGCCAGAATAACAGATTAAGAAGAGTCTTATTTTATTACATGCATTATAGGGGGCAAAGGTATAGTATTAAGCAAGTGAAGAAAGGACAAAAAAGACATTTATCCGGACAAAATTAAAATGTCTGAAAATCCAAAAGCCTGTAAATCCAAAATCAGGAGGGAGAAGAAAATTTTATTGAATTTCTACCTTTAAGCACCTTTTTTATAGGTTGGACCCTTCAGGTCTGTCATATAGCTATGGATTTGATGAGCCGTATCACGCTGGAAATAAATTAAATCCCCATTGGTAGTAGAGAAAGTGTCCTTCTCTTCTGAAAAAAGTAAATATTTTTTTCCGTTTAAATATGCATGCAGTTCTCCACTGCGGTTACCGGTTTCGATGAGCATTAGGCCCCCATCTTTATACTCGTAATTCCCTGAATACTCCTGAAGTTCCTGTATGCTTGGAAGGCTGTTATAGATATGTTCCTCTCCAATTGTCAACCCGTCCCCGGGAACCCAATTGTCGTATTCCATATAATATGCTGTGCGTTTCGCGGCACTAATTCCCTGAAGTTTAGCTACTAAATGCAACGCTCCGTCAATTCCGGCTGAAATGCCGGCTGTAGTAATAATTTTCCCATTGTCTACAAAGCGTACATCCCTGCGAACATCTATAGCCGGATATCTGGCTTCCAGGTCATCCAATGAGCCATAAAAAGTTGTAGCTACTTTATTGTGTAAAATACCAGCCTCTGCCAATAAAAATGCCCCGGTACACACAGAAAAATAAAAGGCGACATCGGTTTGGTTCTTTATCCATGCAATGACTTCAGGATCCTTATAAGCAGAGGAGGCATTGCCCCCAAAAACCGCCAGGATATCTGCTTTTGGTGCATTTTTCAGGCTGTAGTCTGGCTTCACAGTTAATACTCCCTGCGCTTTTATTTCTTCTTCAGATTTAGAGACGGTAAAAACCTCGTAGCCTGCATAGGAAAAAACTTCCAGGGGACCTGCGAAGTCGAGAATTTCTACCCGATCCTGCAAGTAAAAAGCTATTGTTTTAGGTTGGTTGTTTTTATCCACAGCAGTTTGTGCAAGAGTTACAAAAGAAGCAAATACAAGGGTGAAAAGTAATGCTGTTTTATAAATAATTTCCATAATATTTTTTTCCAAAGGTAAGCTGGAATTGCCTGTAGTATCAGGACAACTTAGCTAGGAAAAAGGACAACTGACATATGAATGGAATTAGAACCGGCGGTTCATTTGATGGTTTTCTTCATTGATTCCCGTAGCGGATTACCTCCTGAAAAACCACAGGCATCTCATCTGCCACAGCTTCTACTTTATGGCCGTTCTATTCGTAGTTTCTCCGGATACTTCCATAAGGTTAAATCTGTTGCTTTTTAGAACATATGATGTTAACCAGGTTTCTTCCTTTTCCTTTAATTTTAAAGATTAAAGTATTTATTTTAAAGTATTATTTATCTTACGCTTACGTGCACGTTTTACTAATGAAAAAACTATATAAGAAAATATTGATAATACCAAAATCAATAAAATAATGTAGTTCTTCATTATAAAACGAGAAATACTATAAACCCGGTCTATTTTTGATATTGTCCCCTTGGTATCTAATTGAGACGATATTATTTCGCTGTCCAAATGCAATTTCTGTGGGTTTTCCACAGAAAATTCAGGCCACTGAGGTAAACCCGCGCTATTTGGGTTGCCATACTTGGCGAAGTTGGTCCAATAGTTTACCATTGCATTAGACAAACGGTAATCGTCTTCAGCCCAATTCCAGTTATTTTGATCAAGATTACCAAAAACATAGGCCAGATCACTTCCGTGTGTAGCTCCCCATCCGGCCTGGTCAGAATTTTTGGGAAAAGGTGGTGATTTAGAGAATTCGTAAACATAAACTTTATTCTCTTTTTCCTTTGACGCCAGCTTTGCCCATGACCACATATTCCATTTAAATCTTAGGTCCCCTTCAAATGAAATTGCGGCTTTTAGTGCATCATCGTCAGTTTTGCCAGGATCTGGAGCTGCTAACCACACCAGCCAGCCTGGGAAATGCTTTTTGAGTTCTTCCTGATAATTTTCTTTGGTAATGCTTAAATCAGAAACAAATTCCTGCCCTTCATCTGCGGTATTCCCCAATAAAACTGAAACCTTATTGTATTCCCCCTTCTTATAAGCATCAAACGGAGGCTGCTTTAGTACATATCCATCTATATTGATAGAGGTATGCACAGGAATCTTTATGAGATCTTCAGCAGGAATGTTTCGCAATTCTTTTAAAGAAGTCACACCTGCTCGGGTGGCAAATTTTTCACCTGCTTGTTCCAGGGTAGCCAAGGAAAATCCCTTATCTAATTCTATTGGCTCAAACAGGCCGCCACTTTGACCAATTGCTTTATGGAAAAGACCTTGGGTTAATGGAGATGTAATTAAGGCACTTATGGAAATTGCACCTGATGAATGACCAAATACAGTAACATTGTTTGGGTCTCCACCAAAAAATTCGATATTCTCTTGAACCCATTTGAGAGCTGCTATCATATCCAGCAAACCATAATTACCCGAGCTGTTATAGTCTGCTTCTTTTGACAGTTCGGGGTGTGCCAGAAAACCTAATGCTCCAAGCCGGTAATTTGCAGTGATGACTATAACGTCTTGTTTCGCAAGGTTCTCACCGGAATATAAAGGTATTGATGCTGAGCCATTTACAAGTCCCCCTCCATAAAACCACACCATAACAGGAAGTTTATGCGAATTTGCCTTTTGGGGCTTCCATATGTTGAGGTATAAACAATCTTCGTTCATTTCCTCTATAGGTGAATCTTTGGGATACATACCTATTTGCATACAAATTGGAGCAAATTTATTGGCCTCATAAACTCCATTCCAAGGCTTCAAAGGTTTTGGAGCCTGCCATCTCAAATCGCCTACAGGAGGTATTGCAAATGGGACTCCTTTGAATACTTCTATCTCATCCACAGTAACACCTTTTAAAACGCCATTCTTAGTTTTGACTTCCTGAGCATGAAGAGAACCTATACACAACAAAATAAATATATATATAGAGGTAGTTGGTAGTATTAAATTTTTCATAAGCATTATAGTTTATAATAAGACTATGGCATGTTTTTGTTACACATAAAGAATTATTTCGAATCTGCTCTGGTGTAAAAGTTTACTTACTGAAGCTATATTCACTATTCTTGAAGGAGGAAAAGGGGTTTTTTCTTCCCTGTCTGCATATCCGTAACCATTAGTCCATACAAACATACGATTCCCGCTTCCTTCATTTTAAATTGAATAAGACTGTCTATAGAAAAGAATGCCTGATTTTCATTTTTGTCGCTATTTTGGGCTGAAAAATTTTGCAGCACAAAATCATTGTCGAACAAAAGATAATTGCCAATTTTGATTTCATTATTCGGGATTTTGAAATATTAGATAAGTTTTTGTTTAAAAAGAAAATTCCTTTATCAAATTAAATAAATCTGGTTAGAAGTCTCATGCATTTCTCCTGTAGTTATAATAATGCCATAAATATAAATTCTTTATTAGTAGTTCTTTAGCTCTCATATGGGGAAGTAATAGTGTTCACTTTTGAACACTCTATGATCGTTAACAATACACTTTAAGAGTAGAAATTGATTCAATTGCAACAAATAATATCCCGGGAGTAAATAACAAGCCAAGGCCCGCACGTGATAATGTATTGGGGAGAAAATGGTTGAGATTCATTAAAAATAAGCCATAGTTTTTCTCTTTGCTATCAATATCATAATAATATCGGAAACAGCCTTTAAGTTTTTATGCCGAAAAAAAAAGAGCAAAAGTGTTTTTTCTAATTATTATTTTAATCCTGGACTATGACCTCGTATATGCCACCTTTATCCAATGCCAGAAACAAACGTTCTTTATTACCCTCTGTTTTTAACAACATATCCATTACACCTCCAAATTGTTCTGCGGTGATCCTAAGTGGGCTTAGGAAATCGGCTATAATAAAAAGTTACAGAATCCTGGTCAGCAATTTTCTTAAAGCAAAGTATCAATACTTTCTATCATATATTTCTCCCCATTAACCAGCCATTTATCTGAGATATGAAAACATGAAATGGACAACATAGCATATTTAAAAAATATCCTATTTAAAATACAACATCTCAGGTTGATTATCCAATAGTTTTTTTCATTAATTCCCGTAGGGGATTACCTCCTGAAAAACCACAGGCATCTGCCACAGCTTCTACTTTATGGCCCTCCTTTAGCATTGTCATGGCGCGTTCCATACGTAGTTTGTCCTGATATTTCCCTATGGTCAAGCCTGTTGTCTTTTTAAAGAGCCGGGTTAGATTACGTGGACTCATATAAACGCAGGCAGCAAGCTCTTCTATTTTCATCCCCTGGCTTAGATGCTGGGCAAGAAGATCCTGAACCCGGTGTATGCGGTCATCAAGGTGATTGCGGTATTGAAGAAATATACTTAATTGTGGATCATTTTGTGAGCGGCGTATATAAATAACCATTTCCTTAGCCACTTTAGCGGCAAAAGCGGACCCATAGATTTCTTCTACTATAAAAAGGGATAAATCAATACCGGAAGATACCCCGGCACTTGAATAAATGTTTGTGTCTTTGACAAAGAGACGATCTTTAAGCAGAACGGTCTCAGGAAATTTGCATCTGAAATCATCAAAATATTTCCAATGGGTCGTGCATTGTTTATTTTTTAATATTCCAGCCTGTGCAACTAAATAAGCACCTGTACATACAGAACAAATTTTTGCTCCATGGTTGCTTTGTGTTTGCAGCCACTGGTAAAAAGATTGAAGTTCTTTAGTAGCTCCAAACCTGTCAATGGTTCGCTTATCCAGTCCGGGAATAAATATCCAGTCATTAACGTTCAAAACAAAATTTTTAAAGGGCTCAAGCTCAGAGAATACCAGTCCCGCACTTGATTCAACCCTGTCCTGGTCATTTAAACTAATATAATGAAGCTTTACATCTGCGCCCAATTCACGGGTTTCATAAAAGATATGGGCCGGGCCATTGATGTCGAGGAGATGTACCTGGGGTGGAATTACGAGGAATATCCTTTGAGTCATGTTTTGGTTCTTTAATTTTTGCTTTTTTAGCTCCTTCTCCTTTTTATTGTTTATTTGAAATCGTAGATGCTTTAGCCTTTGCATGAAAAAGATTTACGTAATCCATAAACATCCCGGGATCTTCAATAAAAGGCCAATGGCCTATATGAGATTCCATAAGCAGGACTAAGGGGTGGGGAATTAATTGTTCATATCGTTTTGCCATATGCAATCCGGAATTTGGATCAAAAGGGCCGCATATATAACAGATATCTGCACTTGTAGACTGCATAGCTTTAATCCACCTTTCCTGATACCGGTATTTTTCAAAAACAAGTTTTCCAATGAGATAGGTAATGGATTTGCCATCATTATAATTCAGAATTTCCCATTGCCTGTTGAGAAATTCTTCAGTGGGTTGTGTATGGGGACCAAAAACAGATTTAACAGATTTGTCAACGGCAGATTTACTCATCTTTTTACTGAGAAATTTCCCAATAAAGGAAGGGCTTTGTGAAAGGATTCTTTGAATTAATCTTGGTTTATAAACATCCATAAATAAGCCTGCATTTATAAAAGCACAGGACCGGATATTGAAGTTCAATTTATCTTCATTTCCCAGGGCCAGAAGTTCCTGGGCTACGCTGGCACCCATGTCATGGGCTAAAATACGAACTTCAGTCACCTCCAGGTAGGATAATAAAGCATTTATCGTGTCGCAATGTTCCTTATAGCTGTAGTGAAAGTCATCTGGTTTGTCTGAAAATCCCATCCCCAGGAAATCAAAAAGGCTAACCCTATAATTTTGCGATAAGTCTTTCAGAATCGGTTTCCATTCATAACTACCATAGGGATATCCATGCAGAATCAAAAGATCCTCGCCTGAACCTTCCTGGTAAAAAAATACTTTATGTCCTTTAAACCCGTATTATGCATTTAAGAATTAAACCTGTTTGTTAACTCTCTATATTCAGTATATTTCGTATACATTTTAATTTCACCCATATGGTTAATCTTCCCATTGAGTATTCTGATAAGCACGTGACTCCTTTTGG
>JBGTNH010000020.1:0-109922 GCA_041743165.1 Gillisia sp.
ACCATTCACCATTCACCATTCCCTATTCACCATTCACCATTCCCCAATCACCACTCACTATTCACCATTCACCAATCCCTATTCACCATTCACCATTCACCATTCACCATTCACCATTCACCATTCACCATTCACCACCCACTATCCACCACTCACCATTCACCATTCACTAATATTTACCTGGAAAATTGTCGTGAGATGTTCTCTGCTTTTTTATTTTCAGAATAATCATAAAAGCCTTCACCGGATTTGACGCCCAGCTTTCCGGCCATTACCATGTTTGTGAGAAGTGGGGAAGGAGCATATTTTGGATTTTTGAAACCATTGTACATCACTTCAAGAATAGAATGACATACATCAAGGCCAATGAAGTCTGCAAGCTGTAAAGGTCCCATAGGATGTGCCATCCCAAGTTTCATCACAGTATCTATCTCATATACCCCGGCTACCCCGTTGTAAAGGGTTTCAATAGCTTCATTGATCATAGGCATAAGAATCCTATTTGCCACAAATCCCGGGTAGTCATTAACCTCCACAGGAACTTTCCCCAGTTTTTCTGAAAGATTCATAATGGTTTTGGTCACTTTATCTGAAGTATTGTAACCCCTTATGATCTCTACCAGTTTCATCACCGGTACGGGATTCATAAAGTGCATTCCAATTACGCGCTCCGGGTGGGAAACTTCTGCTGCAATCTGCGTGATGGATATGGATGAGGTATTGGTGGCAAGAATTGTATCTTCTGAGCAATTTGAATCCAGCTGCTTAAAGATCTGTAATTTGAGTTTTACATTTTCTGAAGCGGCTTCCACTACCAGGCCAACCTTCTTTACCCCCGAAGGAATATCTATATGGGTTGAAATATTGGCCAGGGTGTTTTTCTTATCCTCTTCAGTGATTTTTTCTTTGGCTACCATCCTGTCAAGATTTTTAGAAATGGTATCGAGTCCCCGCTGGAGGCTTTCCTTTGAAATATCTATAAGGTTAACTTTGTATCCAAACTGGGCAAAAGTATGGGCAATTCCATTACCCATTGTACCTGCTCCTATAATCGCTATTTTTTTCATCATTAAAATTTTCCTGTCAAACCAGGTTTAAGTAATTAGAAGTTTCTTTTTTTATTTTTTAAAACACTGAATAATCTGATTGGCCACTTTTAGGGCCCGGGATCCCTGTGAAAGATCTACAATGGGAACAGTATTTTGGTTTATCGCATTGGCAAATGAATCAAGTTCATCCAGAATTGCATTATTAGTCTCTACTCTGGGATTATCAAAATAGATCTGTTTTTTAATGCCCTCTGCATTTTGAAGGATCATCGCAAAATCATCAGGATTTTCAGGGGCATCCTTCATTTTTACCACCTCACATTTCCGTTCAAGAAAATCTACAGAAATGTAAGCATCCCGCTGGAAAAACCTGGCCTTACGCATATTCTTTAATGAGATCCTGCTTGCCGTAAGATTGGCCACACAACCATTTTCAAATTCAATGCGCGCATTTGCAATATCCGGAGTATCACTTATTACAGAAACGCCACTGGCACTTATATTTTTTATTTTTGAATCGACTACACTCAGTATAACATCAATATCGTGTATCATAAGATCCAGCACCACCGGGACATCTGTACCTCTGGGATTAAATTCTGCCAGGCGGTGAGCTTCAATGAACATAGGAACCCCAATTTGATCTTTAACTGCGGTAAAAGCCGGGTTAAAGCGTTCCACATGTCCTACCTGTCCTTTGACTTGATGCCTTTTAGCCAGGCTTATGAGTTCTTCAGCTTCAGCAAAAGTTGAGGTTACAGGCTTTTCTATAAAAAGATGCTTTCCGGCTGTGAGCACTTTTTTGGCAATATCAAAATGCGATTGCGTAGGTGTTACAACATCAACCACTTCAACGGCACTGATGAGATCATCCATGGAAGCAAATCGATTATAACCGAATTCAATCTTCACTTTTTCCGCAACTTCATTATTTTCATCGTAGAATCCTACAAGGTCATATTTATTGGATTGTTGTAATAGTTTTAAATGGATTTTGCCAAGGTGGCCTGCACCAATTACTCCTGCTTTAAGCATATTTTGAGGTTTTAAACAAAAATAACACTTTTAGAAAAAGAAGAACGTAAATAAGATGGAAAGTTAAAAAGTCAAAAAGTGAAGAAGTGAAGAAGTGAAGAAGTGAAGAAGTGAAGAAGTGAGGAAGTGAGGAAGTGAGGAAGTGAAGAAGTAGAAAAGTTAAAAAGTAAAAAGTAAAAAAGTAAAAAGTTTCCAATTTGACCTCCGACCACTGACCTCCGACCACTGACCTCCGACCAATATCTACAGACTACCGTCTAAAGACTAAGGACTAAAGACTAAAGACTAAAGACTAACGACTACCAACTACCGTCTAAGATTAATCTCATCTTCATTTGAAACCCCCAATTTGTTTGATTAATTTTACAGATTCAAAGAAAATCAAAGAAGTGCTCAGGGATACATACAAACATAAAGGTAAAAGGCAGCAACTGGCAGCTATTGTTGAAGCTAAAGGGGTAAAGGATAAAAAAGTACTTGAAGCGATTAAGACCATTCCCCGTCACCTTTTCATGGACAGCAGTTTTGAGGATCACGCTTACCAGGATAAGGCCTTTCCCATTGCTGCAGATCAAACTATCTCTCAACCCTACACCGTAGCATATCAAACCGAATTGCTGGAAATTAAAAAAGGAGATAAGGTCCTGGAAATAGGTACAGGAAGTGGGTACCAGACGGCGGTGCTTTGTGAACTGGGAGCAAAAGTTCATTCTATTGAACGCCAGCAGGAGTTATACAAGAAAACAAAAGTCTTTCTGTCAAAACTTGGTTACAGGCCAAAACACCTGTCTTTTGGTGATGGATATAAAGGCCTGCCCGAATATGCTCCATTTGATAAGATCATCGTGACCGCAGGGGCACCTTTTGTACCTAAAGCTTTACTTTCCCAGTTGGAAATTGGGGGCAGGCTGGTAATCCCGGTGGGAGAAGATGTACAGGTAATGACTCTTTATATTAGAAATTCTGAAAAGGGATTTACCAAAAAAGAATTTGGGGATTTTCGCTTTGTTCCTCTGCTCGAGGACAAAAATTAGGTTTATATCCTGAATTTAATCTCTTAGGATAAATTCCGCGTTGCTTGCATCATTTTTCCTTTTTTGGAATTTGGGATTTGTTTTTTGAAATTTGATACCTTGTATGCTTGCATCGAGGTAGTTCCTTTACCTCCCCTTGGGGGAGGTCGGAATTGTTTTTTTTTGCAATTCCGGGTGGGGAAAAATAAAATCAAGAAATTTTTTATTCCAGGATCCCGAGGAATTTCAGTCCAAAAATAAATGCTCCGTTCCTGCTGCCTTCATAGTTGGAGACCACATAATCCAATCTTAAGAATCTGAATTTTCCATATCCCAGATTATCTATACCGGCAGAAAATTCTGAATAGGGCTTTTTGTTTTCGGTAGAAAGGAAATGAGCGCCCAGTATCAGGTTAAAATTCAGCTGATTGATCCCGGGGATCTTACCCAACACCCAACCTTTAAAATCCTGCTCAAAATGACCTTCCAGGTAGTTTTTATTTGTGCTGAATTCGTAATACGGAAGCATTAGGAACCTGTCTGAATAAAATCCATCTCCTATCCTGGTTTGATTGCCGTTAAAGTGTTGATAATCCACAAAAGCAATTTCATCACCATTTATAAAAGCACCCGATCTTAAATTGTAAGTAAATAATCCTTTATTGCCAAGTTTAACATCCTGCCTCAAGCCGATTTTAAACTGGTCAAAATCATAATCATTTATACTTGAGCCAAATCCCTTTTCATAACCCAGCAATAGAGTTGGATATTTGTTATTCTGAATATTATACTTACCATCGGGATAGCTCATATAATTTTGCGCAAAGTCTATCCGGGCATTTAAATTCAGCTTGTAGATATCATGATCTTCAAAGGGAGCTGTGCCAAAGTCCAGCGGTTGTAAAGGGTTATTTGAAGTATAATCCACCCCTTCCCGGTTCCTCCATACCTGATCTGTAGAATTAAATAATGCATTACGCCTGTTATAACTTAAATCTGAAAACAGCCTGAACCCATTAAAAATTTCCTGCTGAAAAGCTATTTCTGCAAATTGTCTCTCATATAACTTCATATAGTTACGCTGGTAAATGAGACTGGTAGCAGTATTTATTCTTTCTGAAATTGGATTGGTATTGTTTATTTGATCTGCCCGTACTCCACCCGAAAGGGTGAGAATAGGTCTTGATAAATTATTGAACTTTTTCTGAAACAGAGCGGTATACCTCAATCTTTCATCGCTGAAACCATAGTTTAATGTGCCTCCAAGCCTCCAGTATTTTGAATTATTTTCATCAAGATTTTGACGGAAATTGAGGTTAACGGTAGTATTCCATCCCTGAACCGTATTAAAATTGGTGCCAAGAAGAGGTGAGGAGATACTTAAATTATTCTTCTCATACGAGTTGCTGAAACTATACCCAAAGGCAAGGTTGGACAAATTGAACTTATTCCTTACCCGGTCAACAGAGTCAAGATAGGTTTTGGATTTTCGAAGTTCCTGGATGCTGTCTTTTTTGATATAATCTGAAAGTTCTTCTGTGGTTAATGGCACGGGTCGTACATTTTGCCAGAAAACCGAATCTTTTTTATTGGCAGCCTCGGCAAAGGACATTACTTCCCTGGAAAATGTATTACGGTCAAACCGGGGAGTAAAATTGTAATTGCTGTAAACAGCAGTAAATCTTCCGTCTCCTGAAATACCAAACATAGCAAAGCTAAAATCCACGGTCTGGGAGATCTTCAACCAGAATTTGTTTTCTTCAGAATATTTAAAATTCTGTGTGAAGGTGAGATTTTCTATTGCCTCAAATTGAATTGCTTCCCCTGTAACATTAAGTTCAACCCCATAAATTTGCCAGGAATCTTCTACAATATAAATTGAACCATGGAAAACCCTGTCTTTAGGTCGCTTTGGTATGACCTGAATCTTATTGATGAGTTGCCCGTTCTCATCATAAAAAACTCCTTCAAGGCGGTAGTTGTAATAGTTAAAACCGTAGTCGGCAATAGGGGAGACTATACTGGCATTGATATCAATAGTGTTTTTGTAAAAAGAGAATTCAGATTCCCTGGCCGAGTTCAAACTGAAGCCATTGTCATTACCGCTTACTTTTGAGGCAATGATCTTTTCTTTAAAATCATCCGGAGCCCGGTAGGTGATCTCCGAAATAGTTTCGCTTAGGTAAACTATTCCGCTGCGGGTAGAATCCAGCCCGCCCCCCAGATCTCCTATTTCCTGACCAAGAATTTTTTCAGGGGCATTCTTTATTCTCCACAATCCCCGGGAATAATAATCTGCAGTGTACTGCTCAAGCCGGGAAAGATTCCTTTTTCGGTTATTTATAGCATTCCTGATGATCTTATTGGCAGGATTTTCATTTGAATTCACTATTACTTCATCAAGGCTTGTAGTGGCGGGTGTAAGTTGAACGTCTAATGGATATGGGAAATTTTGAATGCTCACATCTTTCCTCAGGGTTTCAAAACCCAGATATTGATAAATCAGCGTGTAATTCCCGGTCCCGGAAAGTTTTAAAATGTAATTTCCATCCTCATTTGTGGTGGTTCCTGATTTTCCATCTTCTGTATATATGTTTACATAGGGAAGAGGTTGTCCCTGGAGATCACGAACTATACCGGTGACCTGGGAGAACATAAGGTTGGTAAAAAAAATAAAAAGGATTACAAACTTGAGGTGTTGTTGCATTTACAGAGGTTGAAAATATGAGAACGTAAAAGGATTAATTATATTCTTTTTTAATTCGGTCAAGCTTGCGTTTACTATCCCTATCCTTTATGGTTTCTCTCTTATCATAAAGCTTTTTTCCCCGGGCAAGGGCGATTTGTAATTTTGCCAGTCCGCGATCGTTTATAAACAAACGCAAAGGCACAATTGTAAGTCCGGAACTTTTAACTTCTTTATGAAGTTTATTGAGTTCCCGGCGCTTCATAAGGAGTTTCCTGGCACTTTTTGGATCGTGGTTAAAATGAGTAGCATGAGAGTATTCTTCCACGGTCATATTAATAACAAATAATTCCTCATTCTGAAATTCACAAAAACTTTCAGCAATTGAAGCTTTACCCTGCCTTATAGCCTTTATCTCTGTTCCGGCAAGTTTGATTCCGGCTATGAACTTATCAATGATCTCATATTCAAATTTGGCTTTCCGGTTCTTTATGTTGATCGTATTTGCTGTCATTTTGTTTTTTTGAAGAATAACATTCAGAAAATAGAATGCAAAGCCTGATTTTTGATGTCGTTTAATTACCAATTCACAAAAATAGGAAGGATTACCCAGATAAAGGTACAATGAAAATGTAATTTTGAAATATGACAATAAGGGTGGGAATATATTCCCTACAAACAGAAAGCAGTTATTTTAACATTCTTTATCTTTACAACTTTGAAAAAATTATGAGGACCATTTTTTTATTGTTGATCGTTGTTTTAATATCATCCTGTAAAAAGGAGAACACAGAAATCAGTGCACAGGAAATAATTGATAAAACTATTGAAACGGCAGGGGGAGAAAAATATAAAAGAGCAACCATTACATTCAGGTTCCGGGAACATTTATATAAGAGCAGGCGAAGAGGTGGGGAATTTCAACTGGAAAGAATTAAAGCAGATTCCCTGGGCACTACCAGGGATGTATTGAATAATACCGGTTTTCGCAGATATGTTAATGACAGCCTGGTCACAGTACCCGATTCTATGGCGGTAAGATATACCCACAGTGTAAATTCGGTACATTATTTCGCACACCTTCCTTATGCCTTAAATAACCGTGCTGTAAATAAAGAAAAAGCAGGGGAAATTATAATTCTAAGCGAACCCTATTATAAAATAAAGGTTACCTTCCAGCAGGAGGGCGGTGGAGCAGATCATCATGACGAATTTATGTACTGGATACACAAAGAAAATTATACAATAGATTATCTGGCATATAAATTTCAGGTAAATGAAGGCGGTATAAGATTTAGGGTAGCATATAACCCCCGGTATGTTGGAGGAATAAGGTTTGTAGATTATGAAAATTATACCACTGAAGATTACACCACAGATCTCAGTGACCTGGTTGATCTATATTTAAAGGGAAAATTGGAAAAACTTTCAACTATTGAAACCGAGGTGATTGAAGTGGACGTGAGAAATTAATTTTTTCTTTTACAATAATACTTATATCTCCATTACGCTCAAGTCGTGGCCCCTTGACTTTCTTTACATCTTCAATCCGGGCATTTAACCTTAAATTCTGCATAAGATCCTGCCGGCTCAGGATCTTTTGCGCATTGCTTCCCAGAGGATTTTACCATCTTTTAAGTATGACCCTTTGTAGATGTACCCCGGAAGGGCCGGGGTGCATCTTTAAAAATTGTTGTTTTTGAAGACAAGAATAGCCTTTTCCAGGTCATCTTTATTTTCCATAAATGGCATATGACCTACTTTACTTTCCCACATTAAACCTTTTTGAAAGTTTATCCCTTTATAATGATCAGGCCCCACCATCCAGTCTTCGCTGCCATAAAAGAATAACACCGGAACTTCTACATTACCAGTTTTAACCTTATAATCTTCCCAATAATCTAAAATTGTAAATCCAAGGTTGCTGAAACTACCGTTCCAGTTAGTAATATCTGCATAAGTATCGTCAATAAGCCTTTCATTTTGTTGATCTTTATAGCCCATTTTCCAAAATGCATTTTGCTCCCTGAGATTATTTATATGAGCCCCTAACATTTCCCTCACCTTTGCAGGATCCCCGGAGCAGGGTTTGTTAGCCTTCCCAGTAAACTCGGCAGCTTTGGGACCCCAGCTTTCACAAAAACTTTCCATTATATTAAGAGTACAATTGATCATGATCATGCCTTTAATTGAATTGGGAAATCTTTTGTAATACCCCATTTGCAGGATACCTCCAAAAGAGTGTCCAAGGGTTATCCATGATTCATATCCAAGTTCCTCTCTTAATTCTTCAAAATCCAGCCCCATGCGATCCATGGAATAATCATTGTCGTGATTGCCGGAGGAGCGGCCCACCCCTCTTTGATCCAGATAGATCATGGTATAATGCTGCTCCAGGAATTCCCCGAAGAATTTTTCAAACCAATAACTGCCAGATCCGGGACCTCCATGAAGGTATAGAACGGGGCTACCGGAACCTTTAATATTTACAAATAATTGCACCCCGTCTGAGGTTATAATCATTTTTTCTTCAGCCTGCAACCGCAAACCAAAACAGAACATAATTGTTATAAGAATAAATGTTTTCATCACTTTATGTATTTTTATTATAGAAGAAAAAGAAACCAAAATGTTACAGGTGATTGTAATTTTTTTGGTGCGCATAATGTTAATTTTGGATTTGACAGCTGCTGAGTCCACAGCTTGAAACGGGTTTTTCCTTTATAATTTCTACTTCAGAATTCTTGCTGTCGCTTCCTGACCATTGTTCCATAACTTCAGGTGAAGGCCGGGAATTTATTCCTTCGCCATACACGGTAGCGGTACCATGGGTGTAAAAGGCTTCCCAGTCTACTCCCTGGGGGTCTGTGATCCAGCTTTTTTGAGATTTGGAATAGCAGCAGGTACATTCGCCCTCCACCCTTATACTGCCTTTGGCCTGTTCCATATTTTGATATACTTCCCGGAGTTCGGTTTCAGATTCTACCTGCAGACCCAGGTGTTCTATTCCGTTTTCAGCATGACCGGTGGAGATAGCATAATTTATGCGGGGATCTTCAAGCATCCATTTTGCATAATCTGGTTTTAAAACGGTTGGCGGCTGGTTAAACAGGGCATTATAAAATGCAAGGCTTTCATTTAGATCCTTAACCCTTACATGTACGTGAAATCTTTTCATTTTGAATATGTTTTTAAGTTTACATATTCAGGACGTATGGGGTTCAAAAAAGATGCATAATTTTTTAAAAAATTTCTTTTTTAATTTTTTGAAGGGGGGCACAACTTTCTTTTATTTCAAAAGAGAGAAGATTTCCCGTAGAGTCTTTTTCAAAATGACAACATGTAATAAATTCTTCCATAAGAAGCTGTCTGCCTCTCTGTATACGTGATTTGGTTGCCGGGAGGCTTAGCCCCAGCCGATTTGCAATATCTGCCTGTTTCATTCCTTCTAAATCAGATAATTTCAAAGGGAGTGAATAAGTCTCGGGAAGAAATTCCAGCATGGGAGTTATGTATTTCACGGCATCATTAAAGGCCAGATTTTCATCTTCTACCGCTTGTTCAGGAACATCCCTTACAGTGAATTTTGCCTGTTTTCTAAAATGATCAGTTATTGTGTTTTGAGCGATCTGAAACAGCCAGCTGCGCACATTCCTTACGCCGGATTTTGCCTGGCAGAAATTATAAACCTTGAGCAATACCTCCTGGGAAATATCATTGGCAATATCCTTGTCTTTTACTCTTTTATAAATAAAATTCTTTAGTCCTTTTTGATGTTCCAGCCAAAGCCCGGGTACATCACAATTAACATGAGTTTTAAGTTCCATAATTTTTGATTCAGATAATCATCGGCTATTTCGAAATTACAAATTTTCAAGATCTGTCATGCAGCAAACAAAAATATATTGGGAGAATATTACTCAGGTAAGTTCAAGTAATTTTTCAAGATCCAGGGGCCGGGTATACATGCCCAGTGAACCATCTGGTTTTTTAGGCCATTCCTTTTGTGGTCTGTCCCAGTACAATTCTACCCCATTCCCATCTGGATCATTGAGGTAAATGGCTTCAGAGACACCATGGTCGGCTGCGCCGGTTAAGGGATATGTTTCAGCAAGAATTCGTTTTAATATCCTGGCCAGATCTTTTTTTTCGGGATAAAGTATTGCAGTATGAAACAGGCCCGGCAAATTTGCAGGCGCTGGGGAAGAGCCTTTACTATTCCAGGTATTAAGGCCAATATGGTGATGATAACCGCCTGCAGAGAGAAAAGCTGCCTGGTCACCATAAAACTGTGTCACCTCAAAACCCAGTAAGTCCCGGTAAAATTTCAGCGCACGCTCAAGGTCTGAAACTTTGAGATGTATATGTCCAATGCGGGTTTGAGCCGGGATCTGATATTTTTCCATTGAATTGAATAATTATAATTCATCCAGGTCCATGACCCTTAATTAAAGATCAGGGAATTTGCCTGGTCAATTTCGTCCCTGGAAACGCTATGAGTTTTATTCTTATAGACTTCGACCCTCACCGCAGCATTGAGACTGTTCATAATTGCAGCAGTTTGGTTCACCCGTTCTAAAGGTACATGATCATCGGGATCTCCTGTTCCTATAAACACCCGTGTTCCTTCCAAATCCCCCGCATAATCATTTTCATCTATTATTTTCCCCGGTAAACCTCCCGTAAAAGCTGCTACACCTCCATATCTACGTGGGTTTTTTGTGACATATTCCAGAACCAGGCACGCCCCCTGGGAGAATCCAAGAAAATAAATATTTTCATATTCTATTCCCTGTTTTCTTATATCCTGAACAGTTTCTTCTATCAAGGCCAAAGCCGAGGACAGCCAGGGCTCATTTTGTTCTTTGGGAAGCAGGAAGGAACCCGGATACCACGTGTTATTTGTGGCCTGGGGTGCAAATATTGCATACTCCCCGACATTCAATTGTGATGCCAGCACTAAAATATCATTTGCACCTGCACCCCGTCCATGAACCATGATAAGTGCCTTTCTTGCCTCGGTTGCAGGTTTTCCTGTGGTGATTATATTTTTTATATGCATATCCTGATTTTTAAATTATATTGATTTTTTACAAATTCTTTAAAATAGAGAGGAAGATCATTTTTAAATTTTCAACTCCGGCAAAGAATTTTCAATTTGTGCACGTTGTCCCTTATATCTATCGGGTAACTGCAATCTGCTACCCAGCTCGTCTACACTCTCATCTGTTGCAAAACCCGGATTATCTGTTGCAATTTCAAAAAGGACCCCACCCGGTTCCCTAAAATACAGGGAGAAAAAATAGTCCCTGTTGATCTTCTCTGTGATCTGAAGTCCGCTTTTAAGGACTTTCTCTCTAAAAAACATCAGGGTTTCTTCATCTTTAACCCTGAATGCCACATGGTGGTTTGTTCCTCCTGCATTTACTCCCCGTTCACCGTCAGGTTTTTCCAAAAGATCAACTATTGCTGCGGTAGAAACTGCATCTGTCTTAAAACGATAGAGATTGCCCTCCTGACCGGTAAATTTGTATCCGAATATATCCGTGAGGATCGCGGCAGTTGGCTGGATATTCCAAAGGCTCAGGGTCACATTATGGAATCCTTTTATAGCAGAATTTTGATCTACCTCACTGGTTTCAAATCCCTCCCGGTCATCCTGGGAATCTGAAACTATCAATTCCAGGTTAAGGCCGTCGGGATCGCGGAAGGGTATAAAATCTTCACCAAATTTTCTGTTGATATTTCCATAGTCAACACCAAATTTTTCAAACCTTTCCCTCCAGAATTCCAAACTCCCGGGCGGAACAGAATAACCTACTTCAGTTGCCATTCCCACCCCGGCCTTACCCTGTTTTACGCGTGGCCAGGGAAAAAAAGTGAGTATTGTTCCCGGGCTTCCCACCCGGTCTCCAAAATAGAAATGATAAGTATTGGGATCATCAAAATTCACAGTTCTCTTCACCATTCTCAATCCCAGGACCGCGGTGTAAAAATCATAATTGCGCTGGGCATCGCCGGCGATTGCCGTTATATGGTGAAGGCCGAGTATCTGGTTATTCATGAAATTCCTGTATATAATTGAGTTTTTTAAAAGTATATAAGTTAAGAAAATTAATTTGAAACAGATGTTTTGAAACAGAGAGAATGAAGCTAATAATACCCTTTACAACCCAAGGAAAAATGTGACGGTTTTTTAGTTACATTAGTAATTAATTAACAAAACCAATTATATGAAGAACCAAATTTTATTATTGGCAGTTTTGTTCTCGTTTTTTTCCTGTAAAAAAGAAGAAAAAAAAGAAGAGAATAAAGAGATCGCAACTTATAGCATTGAGCAGTTCATGGACAATGAATCTGTGTTTGGAGGCAGCTTTTCCCCGGATAACACCAAACTTCTTGTTACAAGCAATCGTTCAGGAATTTTCAATATGTATACAGTGCCAACTTCGGGAGGAGAATTCACGCCGCTATCCACATCAGACAGTTCATCAGTTTACGCTATTTCATACTTTCCTGATGATGAAAGAATTCTCTTTAGAATGGACGATAACGGCGATGAGATTTTCAAGATTTTTGTCATGGATGGCGATAATGTTACCCGCCTAACCCCCGAAAAAAATGCCCGGGCTATTTTTTACGGATGGGCAAAGGATGGGAAAAGCTTTTATTATGGCAGCAATGAAAAAGATGCTCGGTTTATGGATGTATATCAGATGAATACTGCCGATTTTTCCCCTGAACTCATTTACAATAATTCTGAAGGATATAATTTCGGTGGAATATCTCCGGACGGAAATTATATGGCAGTTTCTAAATCTATCAATACCAATGATTCAGACCTGTTTATATATAATTTAAAGGATAGGTCATTAACTAAGATCAATGACTCCCAAAGCGGAAATTCTTCTCAGGATTTCTCAAAAGACAATAAATATCTCTACTATACTACAGATGAAGGAGAAGAATTTGCACGGCTTATGAGATTTAATTTAGAAGATAAATCTTCAGAAGAAGTAATGAAAAAGGATTGGGATATCATGGGAATGGGCTTTAGTGAAAATGGCACTTACCGGGTAACTTATATCAACGAAGATGCAGCCAATTCAGTAGAACTTATAAATACTTCAACAGGAAATGAAGTTGATCTTCCTGAATTTGAAAACGCTTTTATCACAGGAATCAGTATTTCAAGAGATGAAAAAATGGCGATTCTGAATGTGGGGGGATCTCATACTCCTACCAATTTATATTCATATAATTTCGACACAAAAGAACAAAAGAAACTTACCCAGGTTTTAAATAATGATATTGATCCTGAAGATCTTGTTGCTGCTGAGGTTATAAGATATGAATCTTTTGATGGCACCGTGATACCTGCTATTTATTATAAACCACATAATGCTTCGGCAGACAATAAAGTACCCGCGCTGGTATGGGTTCACGGCGGGCCAGGGGGGCAGTCCCGGCAGAATTTTAATTCGGTAATCCAATATTTGGTGAATAATGGTTATGCTGTGCTGGCTGTTAATAACAGAGGTAGTAGCGGTTATGGTAAAACATTCTACCAAATGGATGATCAAAACCATGGGGAGAAAGACCTGCAGGATTGTGTAGAAGGTAAAAACTGGCTTGCAGAACAACCCGAGATAGATCCCGAAAAAATCGGCATAATCGGAGGTTCCTATGGCGGATTTATGACAATGGCTGCTCTTGCTTTTGCTCCGGAAGAATTTGATGTTGGAGTGAATATTTTTGGGGTAACAAACTGGATAAGAACTCTCCAAAGCATCCCGCCCTGGTGGGAAGCTCAAAAAGAAGCTCTTTACCTGGAAATGGGAGATCCTAATACCCAAGACAGTATTCGTTTAAGGAAAATATCCCCTTTATTTCACACTGAAAATGTTACCAAACCTTTACTGGTATTACAAGGCGCACAGGATCCCAGGGTGTTACAGATAGAATCTGATGAGATTGTTGAAAATGTAAGGAAAAACGGAGTCCCGGTGGAGTATGTATTATTTGAAGATGAAGGACATGGATTTGTAAAAAAGGAAAACCAGATCGAGGCATATGAAAAAACCCTTCAGTTCCTGGATACTTATTTAAAAGGAAAGCCTGAAGGCGAAGTGAAAAAAATTAAGACTTAAAAGAAGTCATTTAACTGAAGCTTTCTGTACAGGATACCGGGTTAAAAATTGTCTGGTCTTAGTTCTGGTACAGAAGGCTTTTTTAATTAGTTTTTTCCATTTTTTGATCATTATTTTCGGTATCATAGGTAGCGCCAAGGGAGAACATAAATAATCCGTAACAAATGGTACCTATAGCCACTAAAATAAAAGGAAGATGACCAATATTCTCTCCTATAAAGTTAAATGCTTTATCTGTATTTACCACAAATTGGGGATTCTCAACTATCCCGGCTTTAATGAAAAAGAACCCAATGATCCCTATAATTATTCCCCGGGCTGTATACCCAACCCAGGCGAAAAAATGAATTAGTTTCTTGATCTCTTTACTAAACTGCTTAATATTCAGCCTTTCCCTGTACCCTCTTGTAACTCCATAATAGAACTGGATAATTGCTGTGATCGCAATGATTGATCCCAGGGTAATAATGGCAATATCACCCCAGCTTTCTCTTAACATGGAACCCACCATTTCCCGTTGTTCCTCGGGTCGCCCGTCTTCCTGGATTTCACTAATTCCAAGGATCACCATTATTGCAGAATAAGCAATAAATATATCTGCGATAGAGCTCAGGCCAATTCCTGTTCTTCGGAAAATTCCTTTCCAGCTGTTGCCGTAATTGTACGGATCCCTGAATGCCTCAAAGATGCGCCATGCAATGTAACTCAATGTTCCTAAAAGGATAACCCAAACAAATATCTTTCCTGCCAGGTAATCGTACATGAATGCCAGAAGACTACCTTCATCTGCTCCTCCATCTTTTATTTTTAAAAAAGATAAGATCGCTATCACTCCTATCGCAGTATAGATCAACCCGGTTGAAATACACCCATAAATAGGCAGATAATGGATAAAAAATCTCTTCTCTTTACTGTCTTTCACAATAAAAGCATTTTATATAGGCGATTTCTTAGAATTCGATGGCCGAGACCACTTCAAGAGTGATTTCCTTATCTATTTTATCTTCAATTTGTTTTTTGATGATCTGCATATCCTTGGCATCAATTGCTTCAGAACTAACTAATTTCACTGAAACTACCAGCCTTTTTCCGAATCTCACCTTAACATCCTTTAATATAACTTCTTCAAATTGAGATCCTTCAAGTTCCCTGGTAATGCTGGCTTCCTCCTTGATCCGGTTGAAGGAAAGGGAAAGAGGAACCATCACGAGGATTATGATGATCAAAGTGTAGATAAGGCCCATTCTGGCACGACGAAAGGGGGCAAAACCAAGGATAAGAAAAGTAATACCTGCAAACATAATAATGCCTGCAAGATTTGTAAGATAAAGCAGGAATGCCCCTGAAAATACTTCCCAGTCCCACCATCCAATACCAATTCCTGCCACAGATAGTGGAGGAACAAGTGCTACAGCGATCGCAACACCGGCAAGGCTTTTGGCAATACCTTTTTCAGCATGGGCATATGCGGCCGCAACACCTGAAGCAACTGCTATTCCCATATCGAGTAAGGTGGGGGAGAGACGGGCATCAATTTCAGGAGTCAGGATCTGCAGGGGTATTATTATGCTTACTCCTGCAGCAAAAATAAGCGATACCACGGTTCCCATGATTATCGTCGTAATACCCGTTTTTAGCATATTAACGTCATACCTCACCATACCCATGGCAAAGGAGACTATAGGAGTGATGATGGGAGCAAGGATCATAGCTCCAATGATTACCGGCGAGGAATTCCCAAACAACCCAAAAGTAGCAATGAGTGTTGAAAGAATCATCATGATAATGTATGGAGCTGTGATCTTTCCGTTGGTACGAAGAACTTTAAACAGATCTTCAAATTCCTCGGTAGTGGCTCTTGGGAAAAGCGGGAGTTTTCTTTTGGTGAGTTCCTCACGTTTTTCCCCGGTGGGCAATCTCCCTATTTTATAGCTATTTTTAACTTTTTTCACCCCCGGGGAAGTATGTAAACTTTTTTGGTGTAGCAACAAAGCCCCTATTTCTACTTTTAATTCAATTTCCTTTGCCCTATGTTTTTCACCGTCAATTATATATTCAATTTCTTCTTCATTTTTTATATTGATCTGGGATGTTTTGATCTGGCCAATAAAATCGGGGAGATTTTCAATAGGTTTCTTCCTGGGTATAAGGCTTCGGAATAAAAACCAGAGCAATTCAATTACATTGTGTGGCGAAATAATAAGTAAATGGAACTTGCCATCGTCAATAGAGGTTGTTGTCAACAGCCGTTTTGAGATCACAGAATTAAGTGGGTGCTCTACTGCGATCATTCCCAATGCCGAGGTATGGATGATCTTCTCACCTTCTGAACTAAACAAAAAAGAGCGGTGTGATAAAGAAGGGATCTTTCTTAAATTCCGTAAAAAAGTATATACTTCAGTAGTAAAATTATTCTTTACGGGATTTTTGGTAAGGGCAAATACATCCCCAATATTCACCGCCTGAAATACCAGAAGCCCGTTACAAAAAAGCAAATCCAGTTTTTCACATTCCTTTTGCTCCAGGATCTCTTCAATTACTTCTCTTATCTTGCCGGAAATCCCCAGGCCTTTGGCCGTATATTTATTGTCTGGATTAGGTAAAACACCCAGCTGAATTTTTTTCTTTAAGGCCGTCAAAATGAATTCCCTTAAGGAATCATCACATAAATAGGTAAGGGCCAAATCTTTTTCCTCAAGTTCAGTATCCTTCACCGGATATTGGAGAAGCTTATAATTTTGATCCTGAAGGAGGGGTACAATATCTAATGCTACTTTCTCAACATCTTGCTTTTCATGTAATATATATAGCATAGGCGATCCCGGATTTTCCTGCAAGTTAATATTTTTAAAAACCCGAATGTTGGTTTTAACCTTAACTTTACATCCCTGAAATAAAGATCCTATACTACCCTGATCTTATTAAATAAATTCCGGATTAACTAAGGCCGAATATTACTCCGTCGTTATCAATTGTTATATTTTCTGAAGCGGGATGTGCGGGTAATCCCGGCATCCTCATCATATCTCCCAGTATTGGCACCACAAATCCTGCGCCGGCGGCTATCTCGATCTCCCTTACCGTTACGGTGAAATTGCGAGGCCTTCCTATAATCGCAGGATCATCTGAAAGTGATTTCTGGGTTTTGGCCATACATACGGGCAGGTTTTGCAAACCCAGGTTGGTTATTGTTTTTAGATCCTTTTTTGCCTGTGGTGAAAATTCCACATTTCCGGCTCCATATATTTTTTTGGCAATGGTTTCAATTTTAGTCACCACATCTGTATTCCAGTTGTAAAGCGGAGTGAAATTACTGGTGTTTTCGTCAACTACTTCTATCACTTTTCTCGCAAGTTCTATAGCACCTTCACCGCCGCTGCCCCACACATCTGCCACAGCAACTTTGACTCCTTTTTCCTTTGCAAAAGCCTTAATTATTGCTATTTCCTCTTCACTGTCTGAGGAAAATAAATTTATTGCTATAACAGGGGTAACGGTAAACAGCATTGCGCTTTCCAGATGTTTTTCAAGGTTTGGTAATCCTTTTTCAAGCGCCTCTGGATTAGGTATTTTTAAGGAATCCAGAGGTGCACCTCCATGATATTTAAGTGCCCTTATGGTTGCGGTGATAACCACGGCTTTAGGGGCAAGATTGGCACTCTGGCATTTTATATTGAAGAACTTTTCTGCACCCAGATCAAAACCAAAGCCTGCTTCGGTAACAGTATAATCTCCAAGTGTAAGCCCCATTTTTGTGGCTATCACAGAATTTGTTCCCTGAGCTATGTTTGCAAAGGGCCCAAGGTGGATGATAGCCGGGTTACCATTAATTGTTTGTACAAGGTTGGGCTTAATAGCATCTTTAAGAAGACTGGCCATTGCTCCTTCTGCTTTAAGATCCCGGGCATAAATTGGTTTCTTGTCAAAGGTGTAGCCTATAAAAATATTTCCCAGACGTTTTTTTAAGTCTTCCCTGTCTTCAGCAAGACAAAGAATAGCCATTACTTCAGAAGCAGCTGTAATATCAAATCCGGTCTCACGGGGTATACCATTGGCAGTTCCTCCAAGACCAATCACAATATTACGCAAAGCACGATCATTCATATCCATTACCCTTTTTAGGGAAACCGTACGGGGATCTATATTCAGGCTGGTATTTTTATTCTGAATATTATTATCAACAAGTGCCGCAAGTAAATTATGAGCTTTTTCAACGGCCGAAAAATCTCCCGTGAAATGCAGGTTGATATCTTCCATTGGAAGGACCTGTGAATATCCACCACCTGTAGCACCTCCCTTAATTCCAAAAACCGGCCCCAGGGAGGGTTCCCTTATCACAACTATGGATTTTTTCCCTAGCATGTTCAGGCCTTCAGAAAGCCCTATGGAAACTGTGGTTTTTCCCTCGCCTGCGGGAGTAGGTGAAATTGCGCTTACAAGTATGAGATTTCCCTTAGCAACTTTTTCTTCGTTGATAATGGAGAGTAGAAGTTTTGCTTTGTACTTGCCATACATTTCTATATCATCCTGGTCCAGGCCAAGTTTATTGGCAATTAGGGTAATGTGTTTTAAAACTGCATTTTGAGCTATTTCAAGGTCTGAAGGTACTGATAGAATTTCCATAAGATCAAATATTTTAGGGCTTAAAAGTATCTGAACTCAGGAAGATAAAAAATGATAAAAGTCAGTATTTGAATGATTTATTCTATGAAGCCTTCAAGTTTCAGGTGCTGCAAAAGTATAATGGTTTTGGCATCCTTGATTTCTCCGGTTCTCATCATACTCCATGCCTCATTAAAATCCATTTGAAGCACTTTAATATCTTCCTGCTCCTCCTCCAGCCCTCCACCTTCGCTTACTTTCATATTTTCATTATATTCTGCTATAAAAAGATGCATGATCTCTGTCATAGAGCCGGGAGACATATATGTTTCAGCTACTTTCAAGGGATTATTGATCCTGTATCCGGTTTCTTCTTCGGCTTCCTTCAGCACACACTCTTCGGGTGAATCCTTATCGAGCAGTCCCGCGCAAACTTCGGTAAGCATTCCGCCAGGGTTGCCGTTAAGGTAAGTGGGAAGGCGAAATTGTCTTGTAAGTATAATCTTTTTGGTTTTTGGATTATATAAAAGCACGGCGGCACCATCGCCGGTGTCATAACTTTCCCTTTTCAGGTCCAGCCATTCTCCCCGGGAACTTTTTAGTTTAAATTTTATTTCATTTAGGATTCCCCATTTTTCTGAAAGGATTTTTGTCTTAATAAGCTTTACTTTTTCTACCATTAATAATTTAATTCTTCTGATTCATTTTAAAGACATTCAAAACATTCGAGCTGCCGTGGACTAAATTTAATATCTTCAGAGCCCTTTAAGGGGGTTGTTATTGGCTCCCTTTCTTCTATAATTTTTCTAAAGCCAATAGCATAATCCACAAGATCATTTTTTCTGTGTAAAATTTTTGTTATTATTTCTTCCCCGTCAAGATCGTAAAGGGCAGGAGGCCATGCCTTTTTCAGGGCTTCGCTGATATTTTTGGAGGTTAAGACCTGTTGAAGGCTTTGGGCCTCCTTAATATAAATTTCTTCAGGAGTGCCCCGAAGAAAATAAACATCAAAGGGATAAACCAGCCCGGGCAGGTAATCAATATCTTTCTCAAATGGTCTTACCAGGGGTTCCACATTTTTATTTGAAATGATAGTGGGAATTATTCCATCTATCTTAAAAAACGCATTATCCCTGTCACCGGGCAGGGGTATTGCTTTATAGCCCTTTTCTGATTCCTGCAGGACCCACCCCCATTGTTTGGAATGCCTGTCCCAGTCTCCAATGAGCAGGTCAAACAGTCTTGCACGAACCAGTGCAGACTGGTCGACGTAAAGGGAGTCTCCCATTTTTATTTTAAGTTCCTGAAGGTCATCTGTCTCTAAAATTCTTACTACATTTTCATAAGAAGTCCAGTTAACCTCACTTTGGGTTTCATATTCAAGAAGAAAAAGCCGATCCCCGTATTTTTCATTATAACCCTTTAAAACCTCCTGTTCCGGAATGAACATGGGTATGGGATGTGTGTGGAGCACTCCGGCCAATTCTGATATAGCGGCCGCAGCTACAGCTCCATAAGGGTGCTGGGCAGAAATTCCGTCTATTACTATATTTTCCAGCCCAAGGGTTTTGGCAAATTCAGGAACATGGGAGTGGGGATCTTTATTAATGCTGCGCAGACTGTATAGTATCCCTTCCTTACTTTGAAGACGCAGGGAATGAGTTTGAGTTCCTCCACCTTCCTTAACTATTTTCATACCCCCTTTAAGGGTGTCCAAATATACCACCGGAACAGTTACTGGCGTTGTCCATGCCCGCCGATAATTTGTCCCTTGCATGGTTTCCTTCAAAAAATTTCCTTTATATAATGTGCTGGCAGCAACACGTACAGAATCATGGTCGCGAAAATCTATATTTTCAACATCATCAAAATCTATGATAAGGGCAGTCTCAAATTCCTTATTTCCTAAAACAGAGATATATACCAATATCAGAAATATCAGGAATAGAATTACAACCAGCCAGGCGATCTTTTTCATTTTAGTTTTAGATAGGATGCAGGTCTTAATTTATAGCTTAACCAAGATAAATAGAATCTTTGGGCGGGGAAAACGCTTTATAAAGACATTAGCTTTTTTTGAAACTGAAATCCATAAAGTTCTCCCATTCCTGGTTGTTATGTTTGAGAAGTGCCAGGTTATCCACCTCAAACCTTGTTTCGTAATCCTTCGCTTCAAGAAATTTCCGGGCAGCTGGAAAGAGGGCTTCTTCGAGGTCACGTGTGGCAAGAGTTACATGTGGATGATATTCTTTTTCTTCGGAAATTTCAGGAATGGAAGAAAGATTTTTAAGAAGGTCGTGGTGTAAATCCTTTATTTTTTCTTTCTCTACAACATCTACAAAGAGCACCCGTGGGGGGAAGTTCCCAAATCCTGAAAGCCGGAGATGAAATGGCTTTCGGGTTGCGGCAAAAACTTCCAGAGATTGCAACAACTGCAATTCCCGGTCTTCTTTAATCTTGAATGGGGGTATTAAAGTGATATGAGCCGGAAGTTTTAAAGCATGCTCTGCACCAAATCTGGCCCTTATTTCTTCTTTCAGATATTTTATTTCTTCCCCGATATGCTCCGGAGGAATAATGGCTAAAAAGTAAGGGTTCATCTCCTGTTAATTTTATTCCCATTAAGTTAATGAAAATAAATAAAAGAACTCATTTTTGGAATTTCCAAAAATGAGCAGTTATATTTTATTTAGAACCTAAGCTTCTACCCGGTCAAAATTCATAATAACCTGACCTTTTATAAGGTCTTCCATGGTTTCCCTCTCCCTTATGAGATGTGCTTTGCCATTATACCACATTACTTCTGCAGGCCTGTACCTTGAATTGTAATTGCTGGACATTGAGAAACTGTAGGCGCCGGCATTGCTGAATGCCAGAATATCCCCTTCAGTGATCTCTGAAATTCTAATGTTGCTTGCAAAAGTATCTGTTTCACAAATATATCCTACTACAGAATAAAAACGCTGTTTCCCATTGGGGTTGGAGATATTGTGTATGTCATGGTGAGAACCGTAAAACATGGGTCGTACAAAATGGTTAAAACCACTGTCCACTCCTGCAAAAACCGTTGAAGTTGTTTGTTTGATCACATTTACCCGCACCAGAAATTTACCGGCTTCGCTCACAAGGAATTTGCCGGGTTCAAAAACCAGGCGTAGCTCCCGACCATAATCTTTACAAAAATCATTGAAACGTTTGGTGAGCTTTTCACCCAATTCTTCAATATCTGTTTCGATATCTCCGGGAGTATATGGTACTTTGAAACCACTTCCAAAATCCAGAAATTCAAGATTTTTAAAGTTTTTGGCGGCATCAAATAAGATTTCTGAAGCTCTCAGGAAAACTTCAATATCGAGGATATCACTTCCGGTATGCATATGCACCCCGTTGATATTCATTTTTGTGTTTTCCACTATTCGTAACAGGTGAGGTATCTGGTGAATTGATATCCCGAATTTGGAATCTACATGACCTACCTGGATCTTGGAGTTCCCCCCGGCAAGAATGTGCGGGTTTATCCTTATACAAACCGGAACTTTAGGGTGCCTGGTTCCAAATTGCTCAAGAATGGAAAGATTATCAATATTTATCTGAACGCCCATCTCAGCAATCTCTTCAATTTCTTCCAGAGAAACTCCATTAGGGGTGTAAAGAATCTCAGATGGTTCAAAACCTGCTTCAACGCCCAACATCACTTCCTGAAAGGAAACGGTGTCGAGTCCTGCTCCCTGCATTTTCATCAGTTTTAAGACAGAAATGTTGGAAAGTGCTTTTACTGCGTAATTTATTCGCAAATCCTTAATCTTTCCAAAAGCTTTTTGTAACCGGTTATATTGTGAAATGATCTTTTCGGCATCATAAACATACACGGGGCTTCCAAATTCTTCAGCAACTTTAAGGAGGTCTTGATTATTCATACAGGTAAAAAATTAAGCTCCAAAAATACAGAGAAAATGCTATTCCACTAAGGCAACCCGTAAAAAATAACCAAATACTTAAATTTGTTATTAAGGGGTACTTTGATTAGCTGTTATAAGGCAATCCCATTGCCTTCAGGTTCATTTTTAAAGAGATTTTCTTGTAAAGAACCCAGGAAAGACGTATCAATCTTAATCCTAAAAAAGATTGGTACATCTTGTATCATTTGCTACTTTTGTAACCCGTAATAAATACTGAAGAAAAAGCAGATTATGAACATACATGAATTTCAGGGTAAAGAAATCTTAAGCAGCTTTGGCGTACGCATACAGCGTGGAATTGTTGCTCAAAATGCTAACGAAGCTGTTGAAGCGGCAAAAAAATTAACCGAAGAAACCGGTACAGGCTGGCATGTTATTAAAGCCCAGGTTCACGCTGGTGGCCGCGGAAAAGGTGGCGGGGTGAAACTTGCTAAAAACCTTAAAGAAGTTGAAGAAATTGCAGGACAAATCATAGGCATGGACCTTGTAACTCCACAAACTTCAGCCCAGGGCAAACGTGTACACCAGGTTTTGGTAGCTGAAGATGTTTACTATCCCGGAGACAATGAGCCGGAAGAATACTACATGTCTGTGCTCTTAAACCGGGGAACAGGGCGTAATATGATCATGTATTCTACAGAAGGCGGAATGGACATTGAATCTGTTGCTGAAAACACCCCTGAATTGATCTTTACTGAAGAAATTGACCCTACTGTAGGATTAAGAGCTTTTCAGGCAAGAAGGATTGCCTTTAATCTTGGATTAAGCGGAAATGCATTTAAGGAAATGACAAAATTTGTGGAAGCACTGTATGAGGCATTTGAAAAATCTGATTCCTCACTTTTTGAAATAAATCCGGTTCTTAAAACCAGCGATGACAAGATCATGGCGGTTGATGCCAAAGTAACTTTGGATGATAATGCATTATACCGCCATAAGGATTATGCCGACATGCGCGATATTCGTGAGGAAAGTCCTGTTGAAGTGGAAGCCAGAAAAGTTGGTCTTAACTATGTTGATCTTGATGGAAACGTGGGATGTATGGTAAACGGTGCCGGTCTTGCCATGGCAACAATGGACCTTATCAAGCAGGCAGGTGGAGAACCTGCAAATTTTCTTGATGTGGGAGGTACAGCAGATGCTAAAAGAGTAGAAGAGGCTTTGAGACTTATCTTAAAAGACGATAAGGTTAAAGCTATCCTAATCAATATATTTGGAGGTATTGTACGTTGTGACCGTGTGGCCCAGGGTATTGTTGATGCCTGCCGAAATATGGGAGATGCAGTACGAGTGCCAATCATTGTGAGACTGCAGGGAACTAATGCCGATATCGCTAAGGAAATAATTGAGAATAGCGGATTCGATTTCCACAGTGCTACCGAATTCCAGGAGGCAGCAGATAAAGTACAGGCTGTATTAGCATAAAGTATTTAAATAAAATAAACTTATAAAACCCCTGGATTTTTTTTCAGGGGTTTCTCTTTTTTGTAGCTAATTGGCTACTAAAATGTTAAACTTTCTCATTTACTGTAACATAAGGTGGTGATACCACGTCTTTAAAGTATCAATCAATCATCATTTAAAACGAACAGTTATGAAAAATTTAAAAACATTTGCCATTGCTTTGGCGATCATGATCAGCAGCAACACTTTTGCTTCCAAAGACAAACCGGTAACAGACAAAAATTCCAAATCCTACGAACTAAGCAAGTTGCTGGAAGACCGTTATCTTGAAATTGAAAAGGACTATTATGGAAATGTATTATTTTCTGTAAATGAAGAAAATCAAATTGTACTTCATTCCGTTCTAAGCAAAGATGAATTTGTCAGGAATTACATCAATGAAAAATTAACTGATAAGTTCCTTACTGGCACCAGGTGGGAGGTGGGAAAAATATACAATCTCCCGGTAAAAATGAAAATGAAAAAGTAAAATGAGAAATCCCGGTTTTGCCGGGATTTTTTATGATATTTTCAGAAGAACCAGGGGTTTAAATGAATCATATACTATTGTGGTTCTACTTTCTTTTTTGGAGGCATTGGACCCCGTTTGTAAATTACCAGGCCGTTCAGAAAATTTCTTAAAAACTGATCTCCGCATTCCATATATTTTGGATGGTCTTCTGCGCGAAAGATCGCTCCAAGTTCGCTTTTGGTCACTTTGAAATCCACAAGACCACATATCTCCACGATATCATCGTCGCGAAGTTTTAGTGCAACTCTTAATTTTTTAAATATGTCGTTGTTTGATAATGCCATAAAACAAAAATAAGGATTTAAATGAATAAGAGCTATTCCTATCTTTTTCTTTTCATAATCTTGCTGGTTGCATTGACAAAAAATTACAAATGTATCCCTTACATTTATATCATTTTTAATTTTATATTTATCCCCGAGGTTTTTAAATAATATCCTGAAAGCCTCATATAAACAAATATTTTAATAAGATTAAAACATACAAACGCATAGTATGACAACTACTTTTGAATTCTGGGATTATATAATTTTTATTGGGTATGCGGTAATTATTCTTGGTGTGGGCCTCTGGGTATCCAGAGAAAAGAAAGGGCATCAAAAAAATGCCGAAGATTATTTTCTGGCCAGTAAATCCTTACCATGGTGGGCAATTGGAACCTCCCTTATTGCAGCAAATATCTCGGCAGAGCAATTTATAGGTATGTCAGGATCAGGATTTGCCCTTGGTCTCGCTATTGCGTCTTATGAATGGATGGCGGCAATAACCCTTATCATTGTTGGAAAATATTTTCTACCCATTTTTATAGAAAAAGGGCTTTACACAATTCCTGAATTTGTTGAAAAACGCTATTCAACTAATCTCAAAACCATATTGGCGGTTTTTTGGATCGCACTTTATATTTTTGTTAACCTTACCTCGGTTCTTTATTTGGGTTCGCTTGCATTAGAAACTATAATGGGAATTCCGCTGGTATACGGAATATTGAGTCTCGCATTATTTGCTGCAGCATATTCCCTTTATGGCGGACTCAAAGCCGTGGCATGGACAGATGTGATCCAGGTTGTATTTCTTGTTTTGGGTGGTTTTGCCACTGCCTATTTTGCGCTTAATATGGTTTCGGAAGGGGAAGGTTTCATAGCCGGTCTGGGAACAATTTACGAAGCCGCACCAGATCGTTTTGCGATGATCCTCGATAAATCCAATCCTGAATATAAGAATCTTCCCGGATTGGGAGTATTATTGGGGGGTATGTGGGTGGCCAACCTTTATTACTGGGGATTCAATCAATATATCATTCAGCGAACCCTTGCGGCTAAATCCCTTAAGGAGGCTCAAAAAGGTATTCTTCTGGCGGCAGGATTAAAATTGATCATTCCTCTAATCGTTGTTATACCAGGAATTGCCGCCTACGTAATTGTAAATGATCCGGGTATCCTTGGACGGCTTGGTGAAGCAGGATTGGTGAATTTACCATCAGATGGGCAGGCAGACAGAGCATATCCCTGGCTGTTGCAGTTCCTGCCTACAGGTTTGAAAGGAGTGGCTTTTGCCGCCCTGGCGGCAGCAATAGTTTCCTCCCTTGCTTCTATGCTTAATTCTACTTCTACCATATTCACAATGGATATCTATAAGCAGTATTTTAATAAGAATGCCAGCGATAGGGCAACAGTGAATACAGGCCGAATCTCTGCAACGGTAGCATTGATCATTGCATGCATCATGGCACCTTTATTGGGAGGAATTGACCAGGCTTTCCAATTTATTCAGGAGTATACCGGAGTAGTGAGTCCGGGTATTCTGGCAGTCTTCGTCCTTGGACTCTTCTGGAAAAAAACCACTAATAAAGCGGCTATAATTGGCGCCCTCTCCTCTATTCCTATAGCTATGTATTTCAAAGTGGGTCCCAAAGGCTGGTCTTCCAGTCCAATATTTTTGGATGTTCCTTTCCTGGATCAAATGGGATATACGGCGGTGCTCACCATGATTATTATAGCAATAGTTTCCCTGGTTGAAAATAAAGGGAAAGATGATGCGAAGGGAATTTTTATATCCAAAAAATTATTTGATACCAGTCCGGCTTTTAATATTGGAGCCTTTGCACTTATGATCATTCTGGTGGTATTGTATGCACTTTTCTGGAAATAGGATTCAAAGTTTAAAATTTAAAATTCAAGATTCAAGATTCCAGGTTTCGGCTTCCAGATAACAGATTCAAAGTTTCCCGCAGATAAACGCAAAAAAATAGCAGATCTTCGCAGAATTCTTTAGAATCAAGATTAAAGAGAAGAACCAAGAACCAAGAACCAAGAACCAAGAGTCAAGAGTCAAGAATCAAAATTCAAAATTCAAGATTCCAGGTTCCAGGTTTCATGTTTCACCGAGACTATAAAACTCATGGTTTCCCGCAGATTTACGCAGATGAATATCATATTTCGCAGAATTCTTTAGAATCCCGATTAAAGAGAAGAGAGAAGAGAGAAGAGACCTTATAGTGAATAGTGAATAGTGAATAGGAAATAGGAAATAGGAAATTAATCTTAAAGAAAATTCTGGGAAATTTATGCTCCTAACTCAACAACGAATTTATGTTACCAGAGGAAAGACACCTAATTTTAAGGCTTCACTCAAACGGTCAATCGTATTCAGGACTCCACAAACCCACAACCCACAACTGTCAGTATACATCCTACAATATACATTATACAGAAAAAACTACTCACCATTTACTATTCCCTATTCCCTAAAAGAATAATGCACCGGTGAAAGATTCCTCAATGTCTCTGCCGCCTGCTCTGCTGTGATATCACGTTGGGGGCTTGCAAAAAGTTCATAGCCTACCATGAATTTTTTCACAGTGGCAGATCGTAAAAGGGGAGGGTAGAAGGACATATGGAAATGCCATTCAGGATGTTCTTCCACGGTAGTAGGTCTTTGGTGGATCCCGGCGGAATATGGAAAAGACGTTCCAAATAGATTGTCATACCTGATGCAAAGTTCTTTAATGATCTCTGCAAAGGATATCTCTTCTTTTGCATTCAACTGGCTGATATCAGAAAAGTGGGTACGCGGAATAATCATTACCTCATAAGGCCATACTGCCCAATAGGGCACCAGGGCGACAAAATGATCGTTGCTTATCACCCATCTTTCCCCCGAAGCCAGTTCCTGTTCCAGATATGCACTTAGCAGGCTTTGGTTATTTGCAATCCAGTATTCCTGAAGTTTAGCTGTTTTCTTTACTACCTCATTGGGAATAGACCGTTGAGCCCATATTTGTCCGTGGGGATGCGGATTGCTGCAGCCCATAACATCTCCCTTATTTTCAAAGATCTGTACATAATTGATCCCTTCCTGTTCCCCCAATTTCCGGAATTCCTTTTTCCATGTCTGAACCACCCGGGTAATATCTTCAATCTTCATTAGGGGTAAGGTGAGGGAATGGTCAGGTGAAAAGCATATCACTTTGCAAATACCTGTTTCAGACTCGGCTTTTAATAGTCCGTTGGATATATTTTCTTCCGGGCCCTCAGGCATTAATGCAGGAAAATCGTTGTAAAAACTAAAAGGTTCTTTATAATCGGGGTTCACCTGGCCGCTGCTTCGTGTATTCCCCGGGCACAGATAACAGTGTGGATCGTATAGAGGTCTTTGGACGTTAGTCTGGTTTTCGGTTTTGCCCTGCCAGGGTCTGTTGGTTCTGTGTGGAGAAACCAATACCCACTCCCCGGTTAGAATATTATATCTTCTATGTGGAGCCGTATTCAGTTTTTTAGTCATATCATTTAATATTACGGGAGGTATTTTATGAAGGCATCTTAATCCTCAATATCAGAATATCGCAATTCCAATATTTTAAACATAACTTACTATGGTTCCCTCATCGGGGATAACGGTAATAAGGTCTGGTTTTATCGCAAATTTTTCAAAATAAGCCTCACTCACTTCTTTTCCGATTTCTTCTATCTTATCTGATTCAATAATATTTATGGTACATCCTCCAAAGCCACCACCCATCATGCGGGCACCATAGATATAGGGCTTATCTTTTACAAATTCAACCAGGTAATCAAGTTCGGGACAACTTACTTCGTAAAGCTCCCTTAAACCTTTATGGGACCCAAACATTAGTTTTCCAAATTCTTTAAGCTCTCCTGTTTTCAGAAATTCTGCTGCCTTTAAAACACGCATATTTTCCTGGAGCACAAATAGGACCCTATTATATTGCTTTACGCTAAGATGTTGAAGCACTCCTTTAAGCATCTCCTCATCCACATCGCGAAGGGTTTTCACATTGCGGTAGTCCTCGCTTATAATTTGCAGCGTGGTTTCACACTCCCTTCTGCGAGTATTGTATTCGCTGCTTGCAATGCTGTGAGAAACTTTTGAATTAATCAGAAGTACTTTGCAGGTGCCAAAATCTGCCGGGATATAATTAGCTTCCAGTGAGAGGCAATCCAACATAATAAGGTGGCCCTTTTTACTCATTACAGATGCATACTGGTCCATGATCCCGCAATTGGATCCTACAAAGTTATTTTCTGCGGCCTGGGAGAGGTAAACTATTTGTTCCTTGCTCAATTCAAGATCAAATAATGAATTAAGACCGGCTGCCAATCCGCATTCCAGGGCGGCAGAAGAGCTTATTCCTGCCCCAATGGGTACCTCACTTTTGATAATACAATCAAAACCCCGAAGCTTTTTCCCCAATTTTTGTATTTCGCTCATTACCCCAAGAATATAATTTTCCCAGGTCTCCTCCCTTTTGGTGTAGTTGTTAAGCTCAAATTTAAGTACCGAATCAAAAGTTGCGCTATAAATAGTGCAGGAAGAGGGTGACCCATTCTTCCGCAATGCAAAAAATATCTTTTTATCAATGGCGGTGGGCATTACAAAACCCATATTATAATCTGTATGTTCCCCGATGAGATTAATCCTTCCCGGGGATGCTACCTTCACTTCCGCTAAAAATTCTCCATTAAAAGCTTGCCTGCCATTTTTGGTTCCGGGGATTTTCACAAGGTATAATTTAAAGAATTGTTGTTTTGTAAAGTTAATAAATGTAATTTATACATTAATTTCATAACTTATAAAATTATCTGCAAAAAGTAAATGCATTAGTATGGCTGAAGATGTAAAAGATTTTTATTCCCGGGAGGACAAGATGTATGTCGCAACAGACTGTATCATTTTTGGGTTTGATGAAGCTAAAATAAAATTATTGATTTTCAAAAGAAGGGTCGAACCCCTGAAAGGTCAATGGTCACTCATAGGGAGCTTTGTAAGAATCGATGAAGATGTTGACTCTGCGGCCCAGCGTGTTCTTATGGAAATCACGGGGCTGGAGAATGTTTTTATGGAAGAGTTGAAGACATACGGGTCTGCAAACAGGGATCCCGGATACAGATGTGTGAGCATAGGCCAATATGCATTGATAAGAATTAATGATTATGACCGGGAATTGGTGGAAAAGCATGGAGCTCACTGGTATGATCTTGAGGATGTACCGGACCTTGTCCTGGATCACGGGCAAATGGTAAATGATGCCCTTGAGAGACTAAAAAGGAAAGCCCGGTTCCAGCCAATAGGTTTTGAATTACTTCCTGAAAAATTTACCCTTCCGCAGTTACAAAAACTTTATGAAGCCATATATCAGACAAAACTTGACGCGAGGAATTTTAGAAAAAAAGTGCTCTCCCATAATGTTCTGGAAAAATTAGATGAAAAGGATAAAACCAGTTCAAGAAGAGGAGCGTTCTTATACAAATTTGATCATAAGAATTACAGGCGTTTACTTAAATCCGGGTTCAATTTTGAGATATGATTTCAAATTGGAAAGGAACCCGGTTATATTTAAGCAATATAAATTATTGTATTTTAATAGAAAGAACATGAGTTCCTGCCATTACCGGTAGACGCCTTACTAAACCTCAAGCCAAACTTTTCACACCCAGGACTTGGGGAACAGGAGCAACCTCCACATTGTTCTTTTATACTAATTTTTTCACAGATTAATTAGTTTAACTATGTTTTAACCTTATATTCTCACTTCCTGCGGTTAAATGTAGGTAAAAAGAAGGCGCTTATTACGGCGGTATCTCCCGGTAACAGGACCGAAAACGTTTTCGTGTTGAAAACTTTTTTAAATTAGGTAATCCTTAAAATATTTATAATATTTTTACGGAAGTGCCAATTATCGATTGGTTGTTTTTATTGCCCAATGAAAAAGAAACTAACTTTAAAACAAATTGCCAGGGAATTGGATGTTTCCGTTTCCACGGTTTCAAAAGCCTTGAGGGACAGCGTTGAAATTAGCGAGGATACCCGGCATAAAATAAAGGCTTTTGCCAAACTTTATAACTACAAGCCCAATAATATTGCATTAAGTCTAAAGAACAGGAGAACCAAAACAATAGGAGTATTAATTCCCGAAATAATCCATCATTTTTTCACAACGGTAATTAGTGGAATAGAGCAGGTGGCCAATGAAAAGGGATATCATGTTATTATTTGTGTGTCTAACAATTCATTTGACAAGGAAGTTGTAAATATGGAAATTCTCGCTAATGGTAGTACAGATGGTTTTATTATTTCTGTTGCAAAAGAAACCCAGCAAAAAGGAGATTACCATCACCTGCAGGAAGTAATAGAGCAAGGGATGCCTCTGGTTATGTTTGACCGGGTTATAGATGAGATTAACTGTGATAAAGTGATCATTGATGATGTTATTGGTGCAAGGAAGGCTGTACAACATCTTATTAATGCTAATTGTAAAAATATAGCTCTTTTATCAACGATTGATTATGTAAGCGTGGGAAAGTTAAGAACACAGGGATATCTCGAGGCTTTAAATGAGAATAATATTGTGATCAATGAGAACCTTATACTTAAGATAGAGGATTATGATAATAGTGAGCATGAGATCAAAGAGTTTCTTAAGGGCAAAAAAATTGACGGGTTGTTTGCCGTAAATGAACATTTTGCCATTTATGCCATAAATGCATTTACAGCTCAGGGTCTTAAGGTGCCTGATGATGTGTCTGTAGTGGGCTTTACAAACGGGGAATTGTCAAAATTGTTTATACCCAGTCTAACCACTGTAAATCAACATGGAGCAGAGATTGGTGCCCAGGCGGCCCGTCTGCTTATTAAAAAACTTGAAAGTAAGGAAGGGGAGGAAGATGCTTTTGAGACTATTATTGTTGAAACCGGACTTATTCAACGAAATTCTACAAAAAATTGAAATAATTTAAACCTGATAAAAAAAATTATATCTTTATCGGCGTAAATAATATTGTCAAAACTTATATTTTCACTTCCGCTAATAATGTTTTGACAAGACTTAGTGCTTGTCGGAGTAATAAAATCAGCTCACGATATGCAAAAACGCAATCTCAGTTTTTGGGAAATATGGAACATGAGTTTCGGTTTCCTGGGAATACAATTTGGTTTTGCCTTACAAAACGCAAACACCTCCCGAATTTTTGAAACCCTTGGTGCAAATGTTGAAGATATCCCCATTTTATGGATAGCTGCTCCTGTCACAGGGTTAATTGTTCAGCCAATAATAGGTTATTTTAGTGACAGGACCTGGACAAGGCTTGGACGCCGAAGGCCTTATTTTCTTATTGGCGCAATTCTTTCCTCAATCGCATTATTTATAATGCCGAATTCCCCCACGTTATGGATTGCTGCCGGTACTTTGTGGATCATGGATGCATCCATAAATATTTCCATGGAACCCTTTCGGGCTTTTGTAGGAGATAATTTGCCGGAACGGCAAAGAACTCTTGGATTTGCCATGCAAAGTTTTTTTATTGGAATAGGTGCAGTTGTAGGATCTGCCTTGCCCTGGATATTTACAAACCTCATAGGTTTGAGCAATACTGCCCCGGAGGGAGTCATACCAGACTCGGTAAAATGGTCTTTTTATGTGGGAGGTGTAGTTTTCTTCCTCGCCGTACTCTGGACGGTAATAAAATCAAGGGAATATACTCCCGCTCAACTGGCGGCTTTTGAAGAAGCTAAGCAAAAAGTGAATCCCGCCGTAGTTGAAGTTGTTGACAAGATAAAGAATATAAGAAATCAATTCATTTCAGGCTTGATCATGTTTATCACCGGGCTTGCGGTCTCTGCAGTAATTTATTATAATGATCTTACCCAGGAATTATATATACTCTTCATTGGCTTGATAATTATAGGTCTGCTATTTATGGTTGTGTCCCAGTTACGCTCTAAAGAGGTCAGGAATGGATTCACAATAATAATGACAGATATGTTGAATATGCCTCCTACCATGAAACAACTGGCGTGGGTACAATTTTTCTCCTGGTTTGCATTATTCTCCATGTGGATCTATACTACCCAGGCGGTAACCGGTCATGTCTTTGGAACCACAGATCCTACCAGTGTTCTTTATAATGACGCGGCAGACTGGGTAACCATAATGTTTGGAGTTTACAATGGAGTGGCAGCTGCTGTTGCATTCCTGTTGCCGGTACTGGCCAGAAGGACCAGTAATAAATTTACACATATGCTGGCACTTATTGCAGGAGGTTTGGGCTTGCTATCTATTTATTTTGTGTCAGATAAAATAGGTTTAATAATGGCCATGGTGGGTGTGGGAATCGCATGGGCGAGTATACTTTCAATTCCCTACGCGATGCTGTCGGGTTCATTACCGGCAGACAAAATGGGGTATTATATGGGTGTGTTTAACTTCTTTATTGTAATCCCCCAAATAGTGGCAGCCACCATTCTTGGATTTCTGGTCAAGGAATATTTTAACAGTGAACCAATTTATGCGCTTATGATAGGTGGATTTGCTTTTATTCTGTCAGGCCTTCTCACATTAAGAGTAAAAACACAACGTAAAATAGATATAAGTGTACAGCACTAAAGGAGTAATATTTGATCTGGACGGCGTTATCGTTGATACCGCAAAATTCCATTATCTGGCCTGGAGAAAACTGGCGAACGATCTTGGTTTTGACATTACTGAAGCTCAAAATGAACAATTAAAGGGTGTAAGCAGGGTACGATCTCTGGAAAAGATATTGGAATGGGGTAAAAAAACCCTTACAGAAGACCAGTTCATGGAACAAATGGCGATCAAGAATGATAATTATCTGTCTTATATCTCTACCATGACAGCAAAGGATATTTTACCCGGAGTAAATAAGGTCATCGATTTTCTACTTGAAAAACAGGTTCCCATTGCTCTTGGATCTGCCAGTAAAAATGCCAGATCCATTCTTGAGAAAACCGGTTTATATCAAAGTTTTGATGCGGTAGTAGATGGTAATGATGTGAGTAAAGCCAAACCAGACCCGGAAGTTTTCTTGAGAGCCGCTTCCAAATTGGGAGTGGAATCCCACGATTGTATAGTATTTGAAGATTCCCAGGCGGGGATTGAAGCCGCAAAAAATGCCGGAATGTTGAGCATAGGAATTGGAGATAAGGAAGTTTTAAAAAGTGGTGATCATGTTTTTGAGGATTTCACCAAAATAGAAATAGATTTTATAAAAGCAATATTGAAATAGATTATGAATCAGGATTATATTATACCAGATAACTGGTCAATTATTGAAGAAGGATTTGAAAAAGACCGGGTCAAATCTTCTGAAAGTTTGTTTAGTATTGGTAATGGTGCCATGGGCCAAAGAGCCAATTTTGAAGAAACGTACAGCGGGCCCTCCTTCCAGGGAAGCTATATAGGAGGGATCTACTACCCCGACAAGACAAAAGTGGGCTGGTGGAAGAATGGTTATCCCGAATATTTCGCCAAGGTTCTTAATGCCCCAAATTGGATTGGGATTGAAGTTTTAATAAATGGGGAGCAACTCGATCTTAATACATGTAAGGAAGTCAAAGACTTCAGGCGCGAATTAAATATGAAAGAAGGCTGGTATCAACGGAGTTTCACGGCCACCCTTCAGAATGACATTAGCATCAGGATAATGTCTACCCGTTTCCTTTCAATGGAAATAGATGAACTTGGAGTTATTGATTATTCCGTAGAGCTTCTTAGTGGACCTGCCGAGGTGATCTTCCGGCCTTACCTGGACAGCGGAATATCAAATACCGATGCCAATTGGGAAGAAAAGTTCTGGGAAACCACAAATGTAAAGACAGACGGTCACCAGGGTTTTATAACCGCAAAAACATTGAAAACCGAATTTCATGTTTGTACTTATATGCAATCAAAAGTTCTGCTTGATCATACAGAAACAGAAGCCGAGTTCAGCAAAGAAGTTTTGAATGAAAAGGTGATCTTTTCTTATAGCCTTAAAGGACAAAAAGACCAAATTATCAGCATTCAGAAAATGGCTGGTTATGTGACCGGTCTCAATCACTCTCATGATAATCTATTGGGAGCTGCTAAAAATGTTCTTGCAAAAGGATCTTCCCTTGGCTTTGAAGAATTGATGAACATGCAAACGAAGGCCTGGGCCCGAATATGGGATATGGCCGATATTTCTATAAAAGGTGATACAAAGGCACAGCAGGGAATAAGATTCAATATTTTTCAGCTTAACCAAACATATTCCGGTAAAGATGCAAGACTGAACATAGGCCCAAAAGGTTTTACCGGGGAGAAATACGGCGGAAGCACCTACTGGGATACAGAGGCTTATTGTATACCTTTTTACATGGCTACCAAAGATCAGGAGGTTGCCCGTAATCTATTGACCTATCGTTATAATCACCTCGAAAAGGCGATTGAAAACGCGACCAAATTAGGATTTTCCAATGGAGCGGCACTATATCCCATGGTAACTATGAATGGAGAAGAAAGCCATAATGAGTGGGAGATAACTTTTGAAGAGATACACCGTAACGGGGCCATAGTTTTTGCTATTTATAATTATGTGAGATTTACGGGAGATTTTGACTACATCCCCGAAAAAGGCCTGGAAGTGATCATTGCGGTTGCCAGATTCTGGAAACAACGCGCTACTTACAGTACTCCAAAGAACAAATATGTTATTTTAGGAGTGACAGGCCCAAATGAATATGAAAACAACGTAAATAATAACTGGTATACCAATTATACCGCTCAATGGTGTCTTAACTATTGTCTCTCCATGGTAGAGAAAGTTAAAGAAGGACACAAAGAGGAATATGAAAGGATCATAGGTCATACCAGTCTAACCGAAGGAGAGTTGCTTGCAATGAAAGAGGTGGCAGATAACCTGTATTTCCCTTATTCAGAGGAATACGGAGTTTTTCTGCAACAGGACAATTTTCTGGATAAGGAGGTCATCCCGGTATCAAAACTGGACAAAGCTCAAAGGCCTATCAATCAAAAATGGAGCTGGGACAGGATCCTCAGGTCCTGTTACATAAAACAGGCAGATGTACTCCAGGGATTTTACTTTTTTGAAGATCACTTCAGCAGGGAAGCACTCGAGAAACATTTTGAATTCTATGAACCTTTGACCGTGCATGAATCCTCATTGTCACCATGTGTTCACAGCATTCAGGCTGCCAAACTGGGTAGAATGGAACAGGCTTATAATTTCTACCTTCGCACCTCCAGGCTTGATCTTGATGACTATAACAATGAGGTGAAAGAAGGTTGCCACATTACAAGTATGGCCGGTACCTGGATGAGCATAGTAGAAGGATTTGGAGGAATGCGTATTGTTAACGATCAATTATGCTTTACCCCACAAATCCCTGAACAATGGCAAGCTTACTCCTTTAAAGTCAATTTCAGGAATAAAATTGTAAAGATTGAAGTAACTGCTGGAAAAACAAATTTTAGCCTTGAAGGTGATGGCCCCATCGAAATTTTAGTGAATGGTAAAAAAGTTACTGTTGGGTTAAATGAGCCGGTGGCAGTTTAGGGATTTTTAATACATTAAGGAAAGGGATTTTCCCGGAGGCTGGCAGGGCGATAAAAACAATGTCTTTACCCGGGCGGAAAGAAGCGATTTTCAGGAAAACTATCAATCGTTTACAAAGACCTTAGTGAGCTATCGTAAGAATAAAGAAGTGTTGCTTTTCGGAAAATAGCTGCATTATCTTCACGAAGAGAATGTTTATGTGTATTTTAGATATATTGATTATGACAGAGTGATGGTGGTACTTACCAATCCCAAAGAAAAGCAGATTGACCTTAGCTGGTATAAAGAAGGTTTGGCCGGGGCAATTGCCGGGAAAAGCATTCTTGATTCTCAAGCGGTACCCCATGCCAATACATTGGCCATCACGGGAAAGACCCCATGGTTATTGAATTAAACTTATGATTTTGAAAAAGAGTATTTATTTGGAAATATATAGGATCGCGGTTTCATACTTGATCTTCCTGGTGTTTTCCTCAGGATTTTCTCAGAATAACAACAGGACTTTCGAAAGCTATAATTTTAATAATGACACCCTCACTATTAAGGTAAATGACGGGGAGTATAAAATCTTGTATTATTCACCCGAAATTGTGGAAACATCCTTTATTCCTTCTGCAGAAAGTTTTATAAAGGAATCCTTTGCAGTTGTAATGAAGCCGGAAGGTGTTGATTTGGCTGTAAAGGATGCAGATAATATACTTACCATTGATTCTGAAGGAGTGGATATTTCTATTACCAAAAAGCCTTTTCAGATAAAGTATTTTTATAAAGATGAGGAGGTTATTTCGGAAAGATCCGGATTTATCAAAGGGAAAGAGCATCATAAGATCGAATTTAATATCACTCCCGAGGAAATGTTGTTTGGTGGTGGCGCCAGGGCCCTTGGAATGAACCGAAGGGGAAACAGGCTGGAATTGTATAACAGGGCACATTATGGCTATGAGGAAAAGTCAGAATTGATGAATTACACTTTACCTGTATTTTTTTCTTCAAAGAAATATCTGGTCCATTTTGATAATGCCCCCATTGGTTTTCTGGATCTTGACAGCCAGGAGAACAACACTTTAGCATACGAAACCATAGGTGGCCGCAAAACCTATCAATTGGTGGTAGGGGAGACATGGGAAAGGATCATAGAGAATTATACCGGACTTACCGGGCGGCAGCCTATGCCTCCAAGATGGGCTTTGGGTAATTTTTCCAGCAGATTTGGATACCATTCTCAGAAGGAAGTTCTTGAAACTATTCAGAAATTTAAGGAAGATGCTATACCTGTTGATGCTGTGATCATTGACCTTTACTGGTTTGGAAAGGAGATGAAAGGAACTATGGGAAACCTGGAATTTTACAGAGATTCTTTTCCGGAACCTGAAAAAATGATCGCCCAACTCGAAGAGCAGGGGGTGAAAACTATTCTTGTTACAGAGCCGTTCATACTTTCCACCTCAAAACGGTGGGACGAGGCTGTAGAACAAAAAGTTCTGACCACAGATGCTAAAGGCAAGCCATTCACTTTTGATTTTTACTTTGGGAACACAGGTTTGATAGATATCTTTAAACCTGAAGCAAAAAACTGGTTCTGGAATATTTATAAGGAGCTTACCGAAATGGGAATTGGCGGCTGGTGGGGAGATCTTGGGGAGCCCGAGTTTCATCCTTCAGAATTAAGGCATTTTTCAGGAAGTGCAGATGAGTTGCATAATGTTTACGGGCATGAATGGGCGAAAATGGTTTACGAAGGTTACAGGCAGGATTTTCCCGGACAACGACCTTTTATTTTAATGAGAGCAGGAGCGGCAGGATCCCAGAGATATGGCCTGATCCCATGGACCGGAGATGTGAACCGAACCTGGGGCGGATTAAGATCTCAGCCTGAGATATCCCTTCAAATGGGTATACAGGGATTGGGATATATGCATTCAGATCTGGGAGGATTTGCCGGGGATAACCTGGATGATGAACTCTATGTGAGATGGTTGCAATATGGAGTTTTTCAGCCCATATACAGGCCTCATGCCCAGGAAGAAGTTCCATCAGAGCCTGTTTTTCGGGCAGCAGCGGCCAAAGCACTTTCAAAAAAAGCAATCGAATTAAGATATCAGTTACTGCCATATAATTATACCCTGGCATATGAGAATAGCAGATCAGGAATTCCTTTGATGCGACCCCTTTTCTTTGAACAACCAGACAGTCTTGATCTTTTCGAAATTGCAAATACTTATTTGTGGGGAAATGATATTTTGGTCTCTCCGGTAATGGCAAGCGGCCTGAAAGAAAAGTCGGTAGTTTTCCCTTCGGGTTCCAACTGGTTTGATGCATACACGGGAAGGAAATATACAGGAGGCGTTACACGAAACATTCCTGTTGTAGAAGCACATATACCCACTTTTGTAAGAGGCGGTGCATTTATACCTATGGCCAAACCTATGCTAACGACTGCCAATTATACAGGTGAAACCCTGGAGGTACATTATTATTTTGATGAGGATATAAAAGAAAGCAGCGGAATACTATATCATGATGATGGTAAAACACCTGAAGCATTTGAGGAAAAGAAATATGAAATTATACATTTTTCAAGCAGCCTGGAGCCCAAAATTTTGAATATTAAAGTGGAAAAAGAAGAGGGTGGTGCGGCTACAGATAAGATCCAATTGATAGAAGTTATAATTGAAAACCTCAAAAAACCTGTAGATGTGGTATGGGTCAATACACTTAGATTCACTGCCAAAAATTACATGCACCAGGGAAAACTGGTGATCCCTGTAAGATTTGATGTCAATAACATCACTACTATAAAACTTGAATTCCTTTAGATTATATCCTGAATCTAAGATGAAATTATAATCTATATATCAAAGAAGTACGACATGAAATTAAACAGAATTAAGTACAATATTTTCCTTGTTTCCTTTCTCCTTTTATCCTCATGTAGATATGATGCACATCCGGTGGTACAAGCCGCCCCGGAAAATATGGAGGTTCACGGGAAGGCTGTAATTTACCAGGTCTTTACGCGTTTGTATGGAAATACAAACACCACCAATAAATCCTGGGGTACAATTGAAGAAAACGGGGTAGGGAAATTCAGTGATTTTTCTGAAAAGGCGCTGCAGGAAATCAAAGATTTGGGGGTTACTCATATTTGGTATACCGGGGTGCCACAGCATGCGGTGATACGGGATTATACCGAATATGGAATTTCCAATGATGATCCTGATGTAATAAAAGGTCGTGCCGGATCACCATACGCGGTAAAGAATTACTATAGCGTAAATTCTGACCTGGCAGAGGATCCTTCACGGAGAGTAGGGGAATTTGAAGAGTTAATAGCCCGAACCCATAGGGCGGGAATGAAGGTTCTTATTGACATTGTCCCCAATCATGTTGCAAGGATATACGAAGAAATGGAAAAACCTGAAGGGATTCAAACCCTCGGAGTTAAGGACGATCAATCTGTCACCTATACCGTAAATAATAATTTTTATTATAATCCCGGGGAAGCCTTCCGGGTTCCTGAATGGAGGGATGGATATAAACCGCTGGGGGGGGAGGATCACCCATTGGCCGATGGAAAATTTGATGAATTTCCTGCTAAATGGACAGGTAACGGCTCACGTGAATCCCGGCCCGATATGCACGACTGGTACGAAACGGTTAAGATCAATTATGGAGTTACTCCAGATGGGAAAAAAGAATTTCCTGAATTACCGGCCGGTTTTGATGACAGGGATTATACAGAGCATTTTAATTTCTGGAAGGATAAAACAGTTCCCGATTCCTGGGGTAAATTCAAGGACATTACATTATTCTGGATTGATAAGGGGGTAGATGGTTTCAGGTTTGATATGGCTGAGATGGTTCCTGTGGAATTCTGGAGTTACCTGAATTCGGCTATTAAAATGAAAAATCCGGATGCTTTCCTTCTGGCCGAAGTCTATCAACCTCATTTGTACAGGGACTATATCAAAAAAGGAAAAATGGACTATCTGTATGATAAAGTTCAACTGTATGACACAATAAGGAAAATTATGCAGGGAAGGGGAAGCACAGATAATATTCCGCCCATCAGGGAGGAGTTAAAAGATATCGAACATCACATGCTTCACTTTTTGGAAAATCACGACGAGCAGCGCATTGCAAGTCCGGAGTTTGCGGGCAACGCTGCTAAAGGTAAACCAGCGATGGTAGTATCAGCCACGATCAGTACCTCCCCCACATTGATCTATTTTGGACAGGAAGTTGGTGAACCGGGAGCAGAAGACGCAGGTTTTGGAAAACCTTCAAGAACCTCAATTTTCGATTATATAGGAGTTCCGGCACACCAGCGATGGATGAACAATAAAAAATTTGACGGGGGTCAATCCACCGCACAGGAAAAGGAACTTCGTGATTTCTACAGGCGTCTGTTGAATTTTACATTGAACAGCCGCGCCCTGATGGGAAATTATGGCGATCTCCATGCATATAACCGTCAAAATACTTCAAACTATTCAGATAAAATCCTTTCCTATGCCCGTTATAATGAGCAGGAAAAGTTGGTCATTGTGTCAAATTTTGAAGACCGCAGCCATGAATTTGAATTGAAAATTCCCCAGGAATTTATAAAAGACATGGAACTTCAGGATGGTAATTATACGCTCATTGATCAGCTTTACGAGGAACATTCAGCTCAACTAATTGTAGAAGGGGACCATGGCAGGCTAAGGATCAGCCTGGAGCCATTACAATCTTTCATTTTCAAAATAAATTTACCCAAATGAGAAAGTTTATAGGTTTAGTATTAATATTGGCAGCTTTTAGTTGTAACACACTGGTTTCAAAAGATGAAGCCCGGGAAGATTCAGGGGAAATAGCAGATAACTATACCCCGTTTGTGTGGGAAGCTGCAAATGTATATTTCTTACTCACAGACAGATTCAATAATGCAGACCCAGCCAATGATGTAAATTTTGGAAGAACAGAAGAAACTGCAATCCTGCGGGGTTTTGAGGGTGGGGATCTTAAAGGAATTACTCAAAAGATCAATGAAGGCTATTTTACAGATCTGGGAATAAATGCTATCTGGATGACACCGGTAGTAGAGCAAATTCATAGTTTTACAGATGAGGGAACGGGGAAAACCTATGGCTATCACGGTTACTGGACCAAAGACTGGACAGCAATAGATCCAAATTTTGGTACCAGAGAAGATTTGAAGGAACTGGTAGATGCAGCGCATAGCAAAGGCATAAGGATACTGCTGGACGCAGTGATAAATCATACGGGTCCCGTTACAGAGAAAGATCCTGTTTGGCCAGATGGGTGGGTAAGAAATCATACTCCATGCACCTACCAGGATTATGAAACTACTATAACCTGTACCCTGGTGAAGAATTTACCTGATATAAGGACAGAGAGCAATGAAGCCGTGGATTTACCTCCACAGCTGGTGGAAAAATGGAAAGCTGAAGGCAGGTATGAGCAGGAAATAGCAGAGCTTGATGAATTTTTTGAACGTACAGGCCACCCTCGTGCCCCGAGGTTTTATATCATGAAATGGCTTGCAGATTACATTACAGATTTTGGAATTGACGGGTATCGGGTAGACACGGTAAAACATACCGAAGAATACGTGTGGAGCGAATTCAGGGAAATAGCAGATTATGCCTTTGCCGAATATAAGCGACAGAATCCAGAAAAGGTTTTGGATGACAACGAGTTTTACATGGTTGGGGAGGTATACAATTACAGCATAAGCCACGGCCGCGATTTTGACTTTGGAGACAGGAAGGTTGACTATTTTGATCATGGATTCCAGAGCCTGATCAATTTTGAACTTAAATGGAACGCCCGGCAACAGGACCTTCAATCAATATTCAGTCGGTATGATGGAATCCTGAATGCAGATCAGGATGAATTTTGGGTGATGAATTATCTCACTTCTCATGATGATAGCGATCCTTTTGATAAAGAGAGGGAAAAACCATTTGAAACCGCCACCATTCTTTTGCTCAGCCCCGGCACTTCCCAGGTTTATTATGGAGATGAATCTTCCCGTTCCTTAATAATAGAAGGAACTGCGGGAGACGCTACCCTGCGATCCAATATGAATTGGGATCAAATATCTACAAATAAACAACTACAGGAGATCCTGGAACATTGGCAAAAACTGGGACAGTTCAGAGCCGCACATCCCGCTGTTGGTGCCGGGAAACATAAATTGATTTTAGAAGAGCCTTATTATTTCTCCCGCTCCTATACTTCTGAAAATTTTGAAGATCAAGTTATAATAGGGATAGATCTTCCCGAAGGCAAGAAAGTGGTTGATGTTTCTTCAATCTTTAAAAATGGAGACAGGATCATTGACAAATACTCAAATACCCTAACTGAAGTAAAAGAGGGGAAGGTTGAAATAGATTCAGAATATCCCATCATATTATTGGAAAAAAATTAAATATCATGAATGCTGCTTCGGCTGAAGATAAACAGGAAAATCAGATCATTTAAATCTTATGTCATGAAAAAATATATTTTCAGGTTCAATTAGTGGAAAATATTGAAATGGAAATTTGGCCCATGGGAATACAAAGTTTTCACAAAAAGATAGTTTTATTCTTAATGGACTAAAAAGCGCCTCTGAAAAGAGGCTTTTTTTATGAGTTATTAACCGAAATCGTTTGAGTTATAAGGAAAATTAGGTTTTAATCCAAATTTCAAATAGTTTTACAGTAATGCAAGTCAATATTAAGAAAATCGGGGTATTAACCTCTGGTGGGGATGCTCCGGGAATGAATGCCGCTATAAGAGCGGTAGTAAGAAGTTGTTCATATCACGGGATTGCCTGTGCAGGTGTCTTCAGAGGATATCAGGGCCTTATAGAAAATGATATAGAAGATCTTGGACCAAGATCTGTCCAGAATATAATAAATAAAGGCGGTACATTTCTTAAATCTGCACGCTGTATGGCTTTTCATACCCCGGAAGGTCGTGAGACAGCATATAATAATCTTAAAAATGCAGGCATAGATGCCTTAATCGTGATAGGAGGGGATGGGACCTTTACAGGGGGGCTTGTTTTTGCTTCAGAATTTAAATTTCCCGTTGTAGGTATACCTGCTACCATAGATAATGATATAAGCGGTACAGATTTTACTATTGGTTACGATACAGCACTTAATACAGTTGTGGAGGCCATTGATAAGATCAGAGATACGGCCAGCTCTCATAACAGGCTTTTCCTGGTGGAAGTGATGGGGCGTGATGCAGGAGCCATCGCTTTAAACAGTGGAATAGGAGCAGGGGCAGAAGAAATACTTGTTCCGGAGGAAGATAAGGGAATAGAGAGATTGATTGAATCTTTAAAGCGCAGTAGAAAATCGGGAAAGACTTCGAGTATTATTGTGGTTGCTGAAGGCGATAAAAGTGGAAAGAACGTGTTTGAGCTCGCAGATTATATAGGAGAGACCCTGGAAAATTACGATATAAGAGTATCTGTGCTCGGGCATATTCAAAGAGGTGGTTCTCCCAGCTGTTTTGACAGGGTGCTTGGCAGTAAGTTGGGTGTGGGGGCCGTTGATGCTATTTTAAGAGGAGAAAAAGATATTATGGTAGGAATATACCATCAAAAGGTAATAACAGTATCCCTGAAGACAGGAATCAAAGGAGAAAACAAATTTGATAAGGATCTTAGAAGGGTTGCAGATATTACTTCAGTTTAATAATTAAAATTAAATACAATGAGTACAAAAATTGGAATTAACGGTTTTGGCCGTATTGGAAGAATCGCATTTAGAATTGCTGCAGAGAATAATGATGTGGAAATTGTTGGAGTTAATGATCTTCTTGAAGTAGAGCATTTAGCTTATTTATTAAAATATGACTCGATACATGGAAGTTTTAAAGGAGATGTTGAGGTAAAAGATGGTAATCTGGTTGTGAATGGGAAAACCATACGGGTAACTGCAGAAAGAAATCCTGAAGACCTTAAATGGGACGAGGTAGGAGCTGAAATTGTTATAGACTGTACAGGTATTTTCACTGACCTTTCTGGTGGACAGAAACATATTGACGCGGGAGCAAAGAAAGTTGTTATATCTGCCCCCTCCAAAGATGCCCCCATGTTTGTAATGGGAGTTAATCATAAAGAACTAAAAGCCGACCAAACTATTATCTCAAATGCTTCCTGTACTACAAATTGTCTTGCACCACTGGCCAAGATCGTTGATGACAATTTTGGATTGATAGAAGGTTTGATGACCACTATTCACGCTACTACGGCGACCCAGTTAACAGTTGATGGTCCTTCTAAAAAGGATTGGAGAGGGGGAAGAAGTGCACTTATAAATATCATACCATCCTCTACCGGTGCTGCAAAGGCGGTAGGAAAAGTTATACCATCCCTTAATGGAAAGCTTACCGGAATGGCTTTTAGAGTACCCACTGCAGATGTTTCAGTTGTAGATCTAACCGTGCGAACTGAAAAAGCTGCTTCCTATGAAGAAATTAAAGCTGTCTTCAAAAAGGCTTCTGAGGGAGAATATAAGGGGTTGGTTTCTTATACTGAAGAAATGGTGGTTTCACAGGATTTTGTGTCCAATGCATACATTTGTAATTTTGATGCAGAAGCAGGGATTGCATTAAACGATAATTTCTTTAAATTAGTGGCCTGGTATGATAATGAATATGGATATTCTGCAAAACTTATTGAACTGGCTGCATATGCCGCACGGGTTTAAAAATGTCATGCCATAAAAAGATATTGAAAGGCTGATTTTCAGTAATGTAAAAATCTGAATAATCGGCTTTTTTACCACCTAAAGAAATTCAAATGATATTAATTGCCGATGGCGGTTCAACCAAATGTGACTGGATTCTACTTAATTATTCCGGTGAACAGATCTTCCAAACAAGGACAAAAGGATTAAATCCTGCAGTTTTTCCGGAATTGATGCTTGAGCAAAGACTTGAAGAAAATCCTGAACTTCAGGGTGTAAGAGATAAGGTTGAAAGAATTCATTTTTATGGCGCTGGCTGCGGTACAGAGTCTCCCAGATTGTTGCTGCAGGGTATTATTGCCAATTTTTTCACCAATGCTTCTGAAGTTTTAGTGAAAGAAGATATGGTGGCTGCAGCCCTGGCTGCAACGACCGAGCCGGGGATAGTTTGCATCCTGGGAACAGGGTCCAATAGTTGCTATTTTGACGGTGAAAACGTAGAAATGGTCGTTGCCTCCCTTGGTTTTATGCTTATGGATGAAGCCAGCGGAAACTATTTTGGAAAAAGGCTTCTTAGGGATTATTATTATAAAAGAATGCCCCCTGATCTGGCCTTGAAATTTTCTGCTGCTTACAATCTGGATTCAGATGAGATAAAAAGGAATCTCTACAAAAAAGAAAATCCAAATACCTATCTCGCATCTTTTGCAGAATTCATCTTTACCAATGAACGTAATGGGTATTTCTATAAATTGGTTCATGAGGGAGTACATGAATTTATCAATACCAGAGTATTGTGTTTTAAACAATCCCAGAATGTGCCCATACATTTTATTGGGAGTATAGCGTATTTTAGTGAAGATATAATACGGGCGGTGGCACAGCCTTATAATCTCGAAATTGGACAGATCATAAGAAGACCCATTGATGCCCTTATAAAGCATTATCGTAAAAATGTACTGGTAACTTATTAAATCTCTTAAATAAAATTTTACTAACTTTAAGTAAATCGAGATTTACATGTTGGTAAAAGTTTATGGAAGCGCCGTATTTGGGGTAGAAGCTACCACGATAACGGTAGAGGTCAATATGGCCAAAGGTATAGGTTATAATCTGGTTGGACTACCTGATAATGCTATTAAAGAAAGCAGTTTCAGGATAGCGGCCGCTCTTCAGAATAATTCATATAAATTCCCGGGATTTAAGATCACAATCAATATGGCCCCGGCAGATCTTCGGAAGGAGGGCTCTGCTTATGATCTTACGCTTGCTTTAGGGATCCTGGCCGCTTCACGACAGATCAAAGCACCAAATATTTCAGAATATATTATTATGGGAGAGCTTTCCCTGGATGGAAGCCTGCAACCCATTAAAGGAGCCCTTCCTATTGCAATCAAAGCCAAGCAGGAAGGCTTTAAGGGTTTTATTCTTCCAAGGCAGAATGTCAAGGAAGCAGCTATTGTAAGCGATCTGGAAGTATATGGGGTAGATAATATCGGGCAGGTTATAAAGTTCTTCGATAAAGGAGAACCACTTGAAAGAACGGTCATTAATACAAGAGAAGAGTTTTATAACAATCTCGATCATCTTGAACACGATTTTGCCGATGTAAAAGGGCAGGAATCCATTAAACGCTGTATGGAAATAGCCGCAGCTGGTGGCCATAATATTATATTGATAGGTCCTCCCGGAGCCGGGAAAACTATGTTGGCCAAAAGATTGCCCAGCATCCTTCCTCCAATGACCCTACACGAAGCTTTGGAAACTACCAAGATCCATAGTGTAGTTGGAAAGGTGAAGGAGAATGTGGGGTTGATGTCCCAACGGCCTTTCCGAAGCCCTCATCATACGATTTCAGATGTGGCTTTAGTCGGCGGCGGAGCATATCCGCAGCCGGGGGAGATCTCCTTATCTCATAACGGGGTGTTATTTCTTGACGAACTTCCTGAATTCAAGCGGGGAGTCCTGGAGGTGATGAGACAACCCCTGGAAGACAGGGAAGTGACTATTTCCCGTGCAAAATTCACCGTGACCTATCCTTCCAGCTTTATGCTGGTTGCGAGTATGAATCCCAGTCCCAGCGGATTCTTTAACGATCCAGGAGCCCCCATGACCTCTTCCCCGGCAGAGATGCAGAGATATATGGGAAAGATAAGCGGACCATTGCTGGACCGTATTGATATACATATTGAAGTGACCCCCGTTCCATTTGAAAAGCTGAGTGAGGAAAGAAAGGGTGAAAGCAGTGTTGAAATAAGAAAACGGGTTACTGCTGCAAGACAATTGCAAACCGAGCGGTTCAGGGAATTGGAGAACGTTCATTATAATGCTCAAATGAGTGTAAAGCACATCAGTAAATTCTGCCAGCTCGACGAAGGATCAAAACAATTATTAAAAACAGCGATGGAAAGACTCAATCTTTCAGCGCGGGCCTATGACAGGATCCTGAAAGTCTCCCGCACTATTGCCGACCTGGAAGGGTCTGAAGATATACGTGGAGCCCATATTAGTGAAGCTATTCAGTACAGGAGCCTCGACCGGGAGGGATGGTTAGGTTAAAAATTCCTTACATTGTAAATCCTTCACATAGATTTTAATACATTTGAAGAAATAACGCCTTCAACCCCTTAGCATGAAAAATTTTCTTTCTCTCTTCTTAATAATATTTATCCTGGGTTGTAAGGGTGAAGATCGATTAAAGTCTGAAAATAATACTACAGATACTACAAATGCTGTTTCCCTGGATGAAGTAATCGCAACAGAAAGAGTGGAAATGAACCTGGAACAGGCCAATAAACTAGCTGAGTTACCTCTGGCGTGTATCAATAAACAATATCCCAATAAATTGGGCCAGACATTGGGCAGTGAAAAAGATTTGCAATCACCCCAGGCCCTGCACCCCGCATTCTATGGATGTTTTGACTGGCATTCCAGCGTTCATGCCCATTGGTCACTGGTACGTCTGCTTAAGAAATTCCCCAAGCTGGAGCGGGCCAATGAGATCAAGGAGGTATTGGAAACCTCTCTATCAAAAGAAAATATCAGCAAGGAGATCGAATATTTCAGACAGGAGCATAATAAGGATTATGAGCGTACTTACGGCTGGGCCTGGCTCTTAAAATTATCTCAGGAACTCTATACCTGGGAGACAGATATTGGAGAGGAACTCTCTGCCAACATTCAACCTCTGGCAGATCTGATAGTGGAAAGGTATAGGGATTTTCTTCCAAAACTCAATTATCCTATTAGAGTTGGTGAACATACAAATACCGCCTTTGCTTTAAGTTTTGGATATGATTTTGCAGTTGCTACAGAAAATGCTGAATTCCGCTCTCTGATAGAAAAACGGGCCCGGGATTTTTATCTCAGTGATAAAAATTGCCCTATTTCATGGGAGCCCAGTGGTTTTGATTTTTTCTCTCCCTGTCTTGAAGAGGTGGATGTAATGAGAAAAATCATGCCCCGAGCCGCATTTTCTATGTGGATTGATAATTTTATGCCACAGTTAAAAAATAACGACTTCACATTGGAGGTGGGAGAGGTTTCAGACAGGCAGGATGGTAAACTGGTTCATCTTGACGGATTGAACTTTAGCAGAGCGAGGATACTTTATGGCCTTGCAAATCAATATCCTGAAGATTTTGCACATTTGAGATTGGTTGCACACAGACACGTGAATCATTCATTTCCCAATCTTGTAGGTGATAGTTATGAAGGGGGACATTGGCTGGGGAGTTTTGCTATCTACGCCCTCGAGGAATCCAGAAAAGGACGGTGAAAACCTTCTTAAAGAATATTGGCCCGGGAGTTTTAGTATCAGCAGCTTTTATTGGCCCCGGAACAGTTACGGTCTGTACCCTGGCAGGAGTTAACTTTCAATATTCCTTATTATGGGCTTTACTGCTATCAATAATCGCCTGTATCATTTTACAGGAAATGGCCGCCCGTCTCGGGATTATCGCTCAAAAGGGATTGAGTGAATGTATAAGGGAAGAAATCAAACATCCCGTTACAAGAACTTTAGCGATCATTCTTATATTCTCTGCTATTGTAATTGGAAATGCTGCTTATGAAGCAGGTAATATAACCGGTGCTGTATTAGGTATTACAGCTATAGCTCCTTCTCTTAATATTGAAATTCAGGGATTTTCTTTGAATTTATGGAGCATTATAATAGGTGCGTTGGCATTTATGTTACTTGCTATTGGAAATTACATAATTCTTGAAAAGGTCTTCATTGCCCTGGTTTGCCTAATGGGTATTTCTTTTCTGATCACTGCTTTTCTGGTTAAACCAGACTTTGGTGAAGTTTTAAAAGGGCTTTTTATACCTTCTGCCGGATCGGCTGGTTTGCTTACGGTAATGGCTCTTATAGGCACCACAGTAGTGCCTTACAATCTCTTTCTCCATGCTTCTCTTGTAGGAGAGAAGTGGAAGGACCCGGGAGACCTGAGAATAGCCAGAAAAGAGCTTTTAATTACTATTTTATTGGGAGGTCTTATTTCTATGGCTATAGTTATCTCAGCCGCTGTTCCCAATTTGTTGAATGTAACTTCTGCAGCAGATCTTGCAGTAGGCCTGGAACCACTGTTTGGGAAATATGCCACCTGGTTCATTGCCCTGGGATTACTTGCTGCCGGGATCACATCTTCTATTACCGCTCCACTGGCTGCTGCATATGTGGTCAAAGGCTGTATGGGCTGGAAGGGGAGTATGGAATCTTATAAGTTCAAAAGTGTATGGGCGGGAATCATTTTATTGGGGGTATTCTTTTCTTCATTAAAACTAAACCCGATTGAATTAATAAAATTTGCTCAGGTAGCAAATGGAATTTTATTGCCGGTGATAGCTATATTTCTTCTTTGGATCGTTAATAAAAGTTCGGTTCTTGGAGAATACAAAAATACGGTATTACAGAATTCCCTGGGTTTCATAATTGTCGCCATAACTATCCTGCTTGGTGCCCGTTCTATTTATACGGTGGTTCAAACATTTTAAAATTTTCATCATGAAGTATATTCACATCAATTGCGATCTTGGAGAAGGGGGTAACAATGATGCAGAACTTATGGCTTTGGTTTCTGCATGCAATATTGCATGTGGAGGTCATGCCGGAACTTTAGATACTATGAGAGAAACTGTGGCCCTTGCTTTGAAACATCATGTTCAGATTGGTGCTCATCCCTCATATCCCGATAAGGAGAATTTTGGCAGGTCATCATTGAAAATGACTCCTGAAGATCTTAAGAGATCATTGGTTGCACAAATCCTTAGCCTTAAACAAATAACCGAATCTGAAGGTGGAAAACTAAGTCATATTAAACCACATGGTGCACTTTATAATGATGCTGCCGCCGATGAAAAAACTGCAGAAATAGTGATTCAGGCTGTAGAGGAATTTGGGGAAGATCTTCATCTTTATGCCCCTCAAAATTCTGTGATTTCCCGTCTCGCCCAAGGACGAATTAAGGTAGTTTTTGAGGCCTTTGCAGACCGCAGATATGAGACAAATTACCTACTTGTTTCAAGGCAAAAAAAGGATGCTTTAATTACTCAAAAAGAGGAGGTTTTTAACCATCTTTCTGAGATGTTTTTTAAGGGCGAAATCACCAGTATTAATGGCGAAAAATTAGCCTGCAATGCTGCTACTTTTTGTATCCATAGCGATACTCCAAATGCTGTTGAGATATTGCAATTTTTAGAGGAAAAATTGAAAGGAAATAATATTGAAATTTTAAAGAATTGATGGAGAATTTTCCGCATATAAAAGTGATGGGGGAGAGGGCAATTCTCGTTGAATTTTCTCCGGAAATAAGTGAAACTCTGCTTAAAAAGCTTCTTTTTTATAAAAATTTACTGCAAAAAAATTTTTTTAAACAAAAGGTTGAGGTTATTAACGCATATTCCTCGTTATTAATATATTATCATTATGATATAGATAATATCTATAGTGAGGTTTCAAAGGTAAATCGACTTTTTTACAGGGCTAATGTAGACAAAAAATTTAACTCTCATTTATTTTATATACCAGTGTGCTATGATCGGGAATTTGGTCTTGATCTGGATTATATTTCCAAAGAGAAAAAGCTTACGAATGAGGAAATTATCAGGCTGCATTCCAACCCAATTTACACGGTTTATTTTATTGGTTTTTTACCCGGATTTTTATACCTGGGAGGTCTCGATAAAAAGCTTCATATCTCGCGGAAAAATACACCCAGATCGAGGGTTGAAAAAGGGGCAGTGGGGATAGGTGAAAATCAGACCGGAATTTATCCAAAATCCAGCCCGGGAGGATGGCAGATAATCGGGAATTCTCCGGTGGAAATGTTTGATAAAAACAGTGATCCTCCCTGCCCCATAAATGCCGGGGATAAAATAAAATTTCAACCGGTTTCCCGGGATGAATATGAGGTCATAAAAACCCGGGTTAGTCAGGGTACATTTCAATTAAGAAGGGAGGAATATGAGGGCTGAAATCGAAGTGCTGAAACCGGGATTGTTTTCCACCATTCAGGATAAGGGCAGGTTTGGATTTATGGATTCTGGAGTTCCAACCAGTGGACCTATGGATATGTATGCTTCCCGACTTGGAAATTTGCTTCTCAATAATTCACCGGATAGACCTGTATTGGAAATTACCCAAACAGGTCCAACATTAAAATTCTGGTCCCCGGCAAATATTGTGATCACCGGCGGTAATTTATCGCCAATGATTAATGATTCCGAAATTAAAAATGGCAGGATCTCCATCTTAAAAAAAGGGGATGTTTTAAGTTTTGGTAAAAGGATTCTTGGTAGCCGGGCTTATGTTTGTATTCAGGGTGGATTTACGGGCAATAAAGTTTTGGGTAGTTACAGTTGGTATGATGGATTGACCGAGCATTTTCGGTTGGAAAAAGGCATGAATCTTTATTTGGATTCTGAATTACAAGGGGAAATTAATACCACCTCCCTGGTAAAGTATAGTGAAAATTATCTCTCTGAGTGTATAGTTACAGTTTATCCGGGACCGGAGTTTTATTCTCTTCCTGGTGTTATGCAACAGGAAATTTTGAAGAGGAATTTTACCGTTGATTCAAAAAGTAATCGTATGGCAATTCTGTTTAAAGAAATATTTAAGAATTATATGGAACCTATAATTTCGGGACCTGTGATCCCCGGGACTGTTCAATTGACCCCTTCCGGAAAGATGATTATTCTTATGAGGGACTGTCAGACAACAGGCGGATATCCCCGGGTCTTACAGATAAGTACCAAGGGTCTTAATGTGCTCGCTCAAAAAATGACAGGAGATAAAATAAAATTTCAGTTGGTTGATCCTATTAAAAAAGAAGTGTCGCCGATATAAACGATAGCAGCCCTACCTACTATGTCAACATCTTTGCGACACTTTTTTACCCCTGAAAGGAGTTTATCCAACTTTAAAACCAAATTTAAGTCTAAATTCACCTCCGGGCAAGGGGATTTTTCCCCTTTTATTCTATAAATGAATATTTCATTCTGAATTTGTTTATTTTTATTTTATTTAACAAAAATTTTAAAATCATAAAATATGGCGAAACCAGAAAAGTGTATAACAGTTGAAGAAGCCAGAGACCTTCAGAATAATTGGAAAAGGACCCGCGGTAAGGAAATAGAGAGAGGACAGGGTTATGTAGATACACCTGAATTTTGGTACAGCATTGCTGAACTGGAAGAGTATATAGAGTATGTAAAACTTAAGTCTGGGGAACAAGGGGTGAATAATCCCGGGTTGCGCATTTATCTTGGAGCCTACCCTTCCCTGGGACAGAAGAAAAGCTTCACTACAATTTTCATAACTCCTACCATGCCGATGGGTGATGAGAAAAGCCTGAATGAAAATGAAGGGGAACAAGTAAATAATTATGAGATCGATCCTATTAACGAGAGCCAACAGGGATATCCTCCAATCGATTATTAAGAAGTTTTGTTGCTGGAATATTTTATAAAGAACTCGCTCCTGATGTATCTTCTGGAGATTGGGGCAGCTGTGGCAGGGACGATTTATCTCAACCGCGCAAAATATCCTGTGCCCTACTCAAAACTTTTTGTGGGATATCTGTGGTTAGTAGTACTTGTAGAAATAATAGGGTATTACCCCACATTTAATTTTTTCACCCATTTTTCCTACATGCCTTTTGTCGAAGGAACTGTATTCGAAAGAAACTTCTGGCTATATAATTCCTACAACATTGTCAAATTCGCTATTTATTTCATCTTTTTTATAGCACAATTACGTAGTAAGAGCAGCATACAGGTTTTCAAGTTGGTCCTGGCAGGCTTTGTAATTACGGCTATTTTAAATCTTATATTTACCGATGTTTTTTATACCCGGAGCTCTACATATACCTATATAACCGGTTCCCTTACACTTATGATTTTAATCTTTGTTTATTATATGGAGTTGCTTAGGAGTGACAGGATATTATTCTTTTATAAAAGTCTTCCCTTTTACATTTCGGTAGGCCTGCTGCTATGGAACGTGACTATAACGCCGCTTTTTATATATAATAAATATTTTACCAGTGCGAGTCCGGAATTTGTTAGTTTGCATTCTACTATCCTTAGAGTTTCCAATTTCTTCCTTTACGGAATCTATATAACGGCTTTCATTATATGTTCATCGAAGAGTAAAAGTAATTTACTCCCTAGTAATCCATCCGTAAAGGTTTGAATCTTCTAGTAACAGGTAATCCACATAACAAGTCTATTTTGCTTGACTGTCTTTTATAAAATGATAAAGGATATTAGATAAAAAATATTGGAATATAGATGAGCCGTGATGAGGGTAAAAAGTAAGGATCCTGGCTATAAAATAGGGAGTTAGTAAAAGAGCCTGAAATAAAAAAAAGTGCCATTCAGATGTATCTTGTTAACAGCCCTACCTATTATCAATTACCTAAAATGACACTTTTACTATAATACTTTATAAAGAAAAATTGACCTGGTAAAAGTAGGTTTGAGGTTAATACCAAACAAGGGGATTTTTCCCCTTTATTTTTGGGAAAATTGTTCTGTTTAAGCAAATGCCCATAAAATTTTATGTATACTTGTTTAAAGAATTGATTTTCTATGCTTGCCAAAGAGGAAATGCTCTTAATTGTTTATTTTACAGTTGTCATACTCCTTTTGACCGCCTTCGCCATCGTTTTCTTTATTACTTTCCAAAGAAGAAAGAATAAACTGTTAATGGAAAAATTTGAGACCGAAAAAAGATTTGAAGAAGAACTTACCCAATCCCGGCTCGAAATTCAGGAACAAACTTTAAAAAATGTTGCGTGGGAGTTGCATGATAATATTGGACAGTTACTTTCTGTAGCCAATATGCAGCTTAACATGCTTAGCGGTAAAGTGGAGGAATCATCACAGGGCCCGGTACTGGAGATCAGAAACATTGTAGCCAGTTCCCTTCAGGAAGTCAGGTCCCTTTCAAAATCTCTAAATAATGAAGTCATCGATTATTCCGGTCTTGAAGCTTCAGTTAAAAATGAACTTGATAGATTTACACGACTTAATATCCTTGATGCCAGAATGGAAGTGACAGGCGAAAGTTTTGAGATCCACCAAAAAGATGCCATCATTTTATTCAGGATACTTCAGGAATTTTTCAGCAATGTCATCAAACATTCCAGGGCCAGCTTACTTAGCGTGAATTTTAAATTTGAAGCGGAACATTTAATTATTAATGCCAGGGATAATGGGGTGGGTTTTGAGGTGGAGGATGTTCAGAAGAATTCGGGTTTACTCAATATGAAAAGTAGAGCAGAGGTCATAAATACTCAATTTGATCTAACCTCTTCCAAAGATGTAGGAACTTCCTTATCTTTATCCTATCCTTTAACTACATGTAAAGAATGAGTAAATCTGTCATAATAGTTGATGATCACAATCTTTTTGGCCAATCCCTTAAGGGCTTGATTGGATCCTTTCCAAATTTTGAAGTCCTGGAAGTCTTCAAAAATGGCGGGGAATTGGTGGATTACTTATCTGCGAATAAAAAACTACCCGATATCATTTTATTGGATGTGAGAATGCCTGTGATGAATGGGTTTGAAACCATGGATTGGGTTAGGAAAAATCTGCCGGATCAAAAGGTTCTGGCATTAACGATGGAACATGATGAGGAAACCATTATTAAAATGATCAAGGCGGGTTGCAGGGGATATTTGTTAAAGGATATTGAGCCCAACGAATTTTTACTTGCGCTTAATTGTGTGACCGAGAGTGGATTTTACCTTAATGAAGAATCTTCCATTGCTTCATGTTCTTCTAATAAAGATAAAGTTGAAGAAAAACTTTCCCAAAGAGAATTAGAATTCCTCAATTTGGCTTGTAGTGAACTTACCTATAAGCAGGTGGCAGATGAAATGAACCTTAGCCCGAAAACCATAGATGGATATCGGGAAAGTCTTTTCAATAAACTCCGGGTTCGTAGCAGGGTGGGCCTGGTATTGTATGCTGTAAAAAACAATATGGTAGAAGTTTAAAACCTTACCTTAAATAGAATTTCAGATTTGAATGGGTATTATTGCCACACGATATGATTAACTCCCACCCGTGCTTTAATTTTATTTTAACCTCATTCCCTTTAGATTCAGTGATTTCCTGAGTATCTTCGCAGACTACTAAATTAAGAACATACGTGATCGATTCGGCCAAAATAGAATTAAGGAATTTAAGATTAAAAGATTACCAGGAGTTAAAAATTTCCATGATCAAGAGTTATGGAACAATGGGCGATGAGTACTGGAGTAAGGCTGAAATCAAAACCCTCATCAACAAATTCCCTGACGGGCAGTTCTGTATTGAAATAGATGGAAAGATTGCTGGCTGCGCCCTTTCTATTATTGTAGACTACGATAAGTTTGATGCTAACCACAAGTACGAAGATATCATTGGAGGAGAGAATTTCTCTACCCACACCAATAATGGAGATGTGCTTTATGGAATTGATGTTTTTATTCACCCCGATTATCGCGGGATGCGCCTGGGAAGAAGATTATATGAAGCCAGAAAGGAACTTTGCGAGCAGCTCAATTTAAAATCCATAATATTTGGAGGCCGAATTCCAAACTTTGCCGCTTATGCAGATGAATTAACTCCCAAAAAATATATTGATAAGGTAAAACTCAAAGAGATCCACGATCCTGTGCTTTCCTTCCAGCTTTCCAATGATTTCCACGTAAAAAAGGTGATCAAAGGTTATTTGCCGGGAGATGAGGACAGTATGGAATTTGCCACCCTAATGGAGTGGAACAATATTTACTACACCAAGGAGAAGAAGCTTATTGACACCAAAAAAACGGTTGTGCGGCTGGGATTGGTGCAATGGCAAATGAGGTTGTTTAAGGACTATGACGCCCTGGTGGCCCAGATAGAATTTTTTGTGGATGCGGTGAGCGATTATCAAAGCGATTTTATTCTTTTTCCTGAATTGTTCAACGCCCCGTTAATGGCGCAATTTAACCATTTGAATGAAGCTGAAGCCATTCGTGGCCTGTCATCATATACTGAAAGATTGCTGGAAACATTCAGGGAATTTGCGATAAATTATAATATCAATATCATCACCGGAAGTATGCCCCAGGTTCAGGGAGAGCATATGCATAACGTAGGATTTTTATGCCGAAGGGATGGTAGCTATGAAAAATATGAGAAACTGCATATCACCCCGGCTGAAGAATCGGCCTGGGGGATGAAAGGCGGATCAATTCTTCAAACTTATGATACAGATTGCGGTAAGGTAGGTGTCCTGATATGTTATGACGTTGAATTCCCCGAATTACCAAGGCTTCTAGCTGAAGAGGGTATGAACATACTTTTTGTGCCATTTATGACAGATACTCAGAACGGTTATTCCAGGGTGAAGATCTGTGCTCAATCCCGTGCAGTAGAAAATGAATGTTACGTTGCTATCGCCGGATCTGTGGGGAATCTTCCAAAGGTGAATAATATGGATATACAATATGCTCAAAGCGCTGTATTCACCCCATCAGATTTTGCTTTTCCTGTAAATGGCATCAAGGCCGAAGCTACCCCAAACACAGAAAGTACCCTGCTGGTAGATGTGGATCTTGATTTGTTGAAAGAATTACACGCTTTTGGAAGTGTGAGGAATATGAAGGACAGGAGAAAAGATCTGTATTCCCTGAAACGGAAAAAATAATCATTTGCATAAATTTCTATAAGATCGCAGGGCCCATAATTCCTGCGATTTTTGATTTTATATAAAAATTTTGTTGAGACTATTGATATTTTTTTACATTTACACCGTGATTTCAGCATCTCAAATATTAAGACGCATTTCCCTCCGCCGCACCTACATCCGCCGGTAAGGATATCTTACGCTCCTATTTGTCTTAATTAATTTGAACTTTTTAAAATTTTGAAACACATTACCTCCATATTTAATAAACTATATTTCAGTATAATTACTGATATATCTCCAATGCGCAGGCATTACCGTCGCACGTAAGTGCGCGCTATCTCTATGGAACTTAGGTGAGTCCGGTTCTTCTCTCGAAAACATAAATTCATTTTTTTAACCTTAATTTTTTTAGCAGATGAAAATTGTCATTGCTAACAAAACACATGCGAGTTACGCCGATGTAATTTGCGATACTATTGAAGAATCTGCAAGGGTTCGCGGTACAGGTATTGCCCGAAGGACACCTGAATATATTCTTACAAAAATGGAGAACGGAAACGCCATTATTGCGCTGGATGGTGAAAGGTTTGCAGGTTTCTGTTATATCGAGGTGTGGAGCCATGAAAAATTTGTAGCCAATTCGGGCCTTATCGTGCACCCCGATTACAGGAATCGAGGTCTGGCTAAGGATATTAAAAAAGCCGTTTTTGAACACTCCCGGAAAAAATATCCCAATGCTAAAATATTTGGAATTACCACCGGCCTGGCGGTCATGAAGATCAATTACCAACTCGGCTACCAGCCTGTCACTTTTTCTGAACTCACAGATGATGAAAGCTTCTGGGAAGGTTGCCAGACCTGTAAGAACTACGATATCCTCACCCGCACCGAGCGCAAAATGTGCCTGTGTACAGGAATGCTTTATGATCCCGTAAAAAGGGAAAAGCCAAAAGAGAAGTCCAAACTCAATGATAAAGCCTTTACCAGGTTAAAAAGTATCAAGCAAACCCTTTTCTTTAAAAAGGATAAGGAAAAGGAGAAAAACTGAATAAAAATGAATCTCAGATCCTTATAAAAGGCTGAAGTTTAAAATATTTAAAAATGAAAAAATTAGTATTAGCATATAGTGGCGGCCTCGACACCTCATATTGCGCCAAATATTTATCCAAAGAAGAAAATTTTGAAGTCCATGCGGTAAGTGTGAATACCGGCGGATTTTCTGCGGAAGAGATACAAAAAATCGGAAATAACGCAAAAATGATTGGCGCCGCATCATACAGGAACATTAATGCTGTTCCTTCCTTTTATCAAAAAGTGGTGAAATATCTCGTTTTTGGTAATGTTCTGAAAAATGATACATATCCCTTATCTGTAAGTGCAGAAAGGATCATACAGGCCATTGAGATCATAAATTATGCAAAGGAAATCAACGCGGAATATATTGCCCACGGAAGTACCGGTGCAGGCAACGACCAGGTGCGATTTGATATGATCTTCCAGACCCTCGCTCCTTCAATTAAGATCATAACTCCCATAAGAGATAAAAAACTGAGCAGGCAAGAGGAGATAGATTATCTCAAGGCAAACGGAGTGGAAATGAACTGGGAAAAGGCCAAATATTCGGTGAACAAAGGACTTTGGGGTACAAGCGTGGGTGGAGCCGAAACCCTGACCTCCCACCAGGCTTTGCCAAACGAAGCTTATCCTTCTCAATTGCAGGAAAAACAACCAAAACAAATAAGTCTTGGCTTTTCAAAAGGAGAGCTTACAGCTGTAAACGGAGAAGAAAATACGCCGGAAAAAAACATAGAGATCCTTGAGAACATAGCTTCAAAATATGCAATTGGAAGAGATATTCACGTAGGCGATACCATCATCGGGATCAAAGGCAGGGTAGGGTTTGAAGCCGCTGCTGCCCTGATCACGATCAAATCCCATCATCTCCTTGAAAAACATACGCTTAGCAAATGGCAGCTTCAGCATAAAGATTATTTAGCCAACTGGTATGGAACCCATTTACACGAAGGCCAGTACCTGGATCCCGTGATGCGCGATCTTGAAGCATTTCTTGATAGCTCGCAGGAGAATGTTAGCGGGACTGTCTACGTAACCCTTCACCCTTATCGCTTTCAGCTGGATGGAATAGAATCTCCCAATGACCTGATGAATTCAGGATTTGGAAAATACGGGGAGGAGAATAACGCCTGGACCGCAGAAGATGCCAAAGGATTCATTAAAATCATGTCAAATGCCGGAAAGATCTACCAACACGTAAATAATCCATCATGATAGAAGCAGGAATAATTGGCGGTGCCGGGTATACAGCAGGAGAACTTATAAGAATACTTATAAGACATCCCAGAGTAAAACTGAATTTCATTTACAGTACATCTCAGGTTGGAAAACCTGTCGCTTCCATCCATCAGGATCTTTTAGGAGATACCGATATCGAATTCACTGGGGCGATAAACCCGGAGATAGATGTTGTTTTCCTTTGTCTGAGTCATGGGAATTCAAAGAAGTTCTTGCAGGAAAATCATTTTTCAGCAGAAACAAAGATCATTGACTTAAGTACCGACTTCAGGATTTTGGATAAAGAACATTCATATGTTTACGGTTTACCGGAACTCAACAGGACGGATATTAGCTCCGCGCAATTTGTTGCCAATCCGGGCTGTTTTGCCACCGCTATCAATCTCGCGCTATTGCCTTTGGCTTCTGCCGGATTGATCCGGGATGAGGTTCATGTCAATGCGGTTACGGGTTCAACCGGCGCGGGAACTTCTTTATCAGAAACTACACACTTCAGCTGGCGGGATAATAATTTTTCTGCCTATAAGGCCTTTGAACATCAGCACCTCGCGGAAATCAATCAGAGTCTTAAGTCCCTTCAGGAGAATATTTCAGCAATAAATTTTATTCCCAACCGTGGGAATTTTTCAAGGGGTATTCATTGCACCGCATATACAAGGTTTTCAGAAGGTATTGAAGTGGCTATTGAAATATTTGAGAATTACTACAAAGATGCAGCCTTCACATTTGTGGTTGACCAGGACCTTCATCTTAAACAGGTGGTCAATACCAACAAATGTCTTATCAGACTTCAGAAGTTTAATGACAAACTGTTGATCACTAGTGTACTTGACAATCTGCTGAAGGGAGCCTCAGGTCAGGCAGTGCAGAACATGAACCTGATGTTTGGTTTTGAAGAAACCACGGGACTTAATTTGAAGGCCAGTTATTTTTAATCTGGGATTTGATTTAATTCCGAAAAAAGTAAAATATGAATCTATTTGATGTTTATCCTCTCTACAATATCACTCCGGTAAAAGGAGAAGGGCCTTACGTGTTTGACGAGTCCGGCACAAAATACCTTGATCTGTACGGAGGTCATGCGGTGATCTCCATTGGTCATTCTCATCCCGAATATGTCAGGGCGATTGGCGAGCAGGTTTCAAAACTGGGATTTTACTCCAATTCCATTAAGAACCCGTTGCAGGAAGAACTGGCAGAAAAGCTCGAAAAGTTATCGGGTTGCAAGGATTACAGTCTGTTTTTATGCAATTCAGGCGCAGAGGCCAATGAGAATGCCTTGAAACTTGCCTCCTTTCACCACGGTAAAAGCAGGGTTATCTATTTTGAGAATGGGTTTCACGGTCGAACCTCCGGCGTAGTTGCGGTGACCGATAATGAATCGATAAAGGCCCCTTTCAATAAAGATCACAAGGTGACAAAACTCTCCTTTGAAGATGTAACAGGACTCGAGAAAGAGTTAAGTAAAGGAGATGTGGCTGCAGTTATCTTTGAAGTAATTCAGGGCGTTGGCGGACTCGATGAAGCATCTACTGAATTTTATAGATCTATTGCTACACTTTGTGAAAAACACAATGCTCTTATGATCGCAGACGAAGTCCAATCGGGTTATGGGAGGACAGGAGATTTCTTTGCCTTTCAAAAACACGGGATAAGGCCCGATATTATTTCAATCGCTAAAGGAATGGGAAATGGATTTCCTGTTGGCGGGATCCTGATCGATGAGAAGATCAAGGCAAAGCACGGGTTACTGGGTACAACCTTTGGCGGAAATCATCTGGCCTGTGCTGCGGGAATTGCTGTTTTAGATGTTATTGCTGACGAGAACCTTATGCAAAATGCCGCGAAAATTTCTGAATATGTAAAAGAAAAAGCAGCCGGGATTCCTGAGATCAAAAGATTGAAAGGACGCGGATTGATGATTGGGCTTGAGTTCGATTTTGAAGTGGCAGCCTTGAGAAAGGAATTGTTATTCAATCACCGGATCTTTACAGGAGCGGCTTCAAACAAAAAGTTGCTCAGGATCCTTCCACCGCTTAACATTAAAACTGAAAATTTTGATGCTTTCTTTGAAGCACTAAAGATCATTTTAGCGCGTCATCCTGAACTTGATTCAGGATCTAACCCAAATAAAAGCTGAAAACATCCAGCTTGATGTTAAATGTAAAAAGGTAAAAAAATGAAAAACTACACCCAATTATCAGATATCGAAAACCTGGACCAATTGATTGGCGAAGCTCTGGAATTAAAGAAACAGAATTCTGTAGCAAACCTTGGGAAGGGAAAAACATTAGGTATGCTGTTTTTCAACCCGAGCCTGAGAACCCGGTTGAGCACCGAAAAAGCAGCTAAACTCCTGGGAATGGACGTGATGGTGATGAATGCCGATAAGGATGGCTGGGCACTGGAGTTTGAAGATGGGGCAGTAATGAATTCCAATAAAGCGGAGCATATCAAAGAAGCAGCAGCTGTTCTTTCGCAGTACTGCGATATCATCGCGGTACGGGCATTTCCTGGTCTGGTGGACCGGGAAAAAGATGAACAGGATCTGGTGATCAATAGTTTTAAGAAATATGCCAGCGTTCCCATAGTGAATCTCGAGGGGGCGACTAGTCATCCCTTACAGGCACTTACAGATGCGATCACGATAAAGGAACTCAGCACAAAGCAAAGACCCAATGTCGTCCTTACCTGGGCTCCACATCCCCGGGCGTTACCTCAGGCGGTTCCCAATTCTTTTGTAGAGGTGATGCAAAGAATGGATGTGGAACTTGTAATCACCAATCCGGAGGGCTATGATCTGGATCCAAGAATTACCAAAAATACGCCGGTAATCCATGATCAGAATGACGCTTTAAAAGATGCCGATTTTGTTTACATCAAAAACTGGAGCAGTTATGAGCAATACGGGCAGATCCTGAATGAAGACAGGTCGTGGACTTTTGATAAGGAAAAACTGGATTTGACCAATAATGCCAAAGTGATGCACTGTCTGCCCGTGAGGAGAAATGTTGTGATCTCAGATGAAGTGCTGGACAGCCCAAATTCGGTGGTCATCCACCAGGCAAATAACCGGACTTTTGCCGCACAGGCGGTGTTGTTGAGATTAGTGAATGGTGAATAGTGATTAGTGAATAGGAAGGATTCTGCGGAATTCTGCGAATTCAGCGGGAAATAATCCCAGTGATCTGCGAAAAAAAATCTGCGGTATCAGCGGGAAATCATTAAAATTTCAATTTAAATGAAAGTGCTCAAAATAATTAAAACGGGAGGTAAGCTTATTGAAAACGAAGATAAGTTCAGGGAATTCCTGAAGGATTTTGCAGCATTGGAAGGTCCTAAGATCCTTGTTCACGGAGGAGGAAATTTTGCTACTGAAATGGCTCAAAAACTCGGTTATGAAACCAAAATGGTCGATGGTCGTAGGATCACTGATGCCGATTCCCTCAAAGTAATTATCATGACCTATGGCGGGCTGATTAATAAAACCATCGTCGCCCGTTTACAAGCTTTAGACTGTAATGCTATCGGACTTTGTGGTGCAGACGGATTGAGCATTATCTCAAAAAGAAGGGAACCAAAAGAGATCGATTTTGGATTTGTGGGAGATATTGAAGAAGTAAATGCAGATTTTATTTCATCGCTTTTATCGCAGGGAATTACGCCGGTATTTTCAGCAATATCCTGCACGAAAGAAGGGGAGCTTCTCAATACCAATGGAGATTCTGTAGCCGCAGAATTAGCTAAAGCAATGAGCTCAAAATTTGAGACTGAACTCTTCTACTGTTTTGAAAAAAAGGGGGTTCTTTCCGATCCCGCAGATGATAATTCTGTAATCGAACTGATCAACAGAAAATCCTACCAGAATCTGATGGAGAAAAAGGTTGTCACAGATGGAATGTTGCCAAAGCTTCACAATTGTTTTCAGGCGCTGGAACACGGAGTTTCGAAGATCTATCTGGGGGATTCCGGGATGTTGAAGGAGAATGCAAATTATACTAAAATAGTAAACTAATGGAAATCAACCGACTCCAAACAGAAGCCATAGAGCTATTAAAAGGACTGATTGAAACCCCTTCTTTTTCCAGGGAAGAAGACCGGTCTGCAAACCTTCTGGAGGAATGGTTTAAGAGATTTGAGATTCCTTTTAACCGGCACCTGAACAATGTCTGGTCCATCAATAAACATTTTGATCCTTCTAAACCAACGTTGTTGCTCAATTCTCATCACGATACAGTAAAACCGAACTCGGCTTATACCAATGATCCTTTTGTAGCAGAGGTTAAAGATGGAAAATTATTTGGTCTGGGTAGTAATGATGCCGGGGGATGTCTGGTTTCGCTGTTGGCTACATACACCTGGTATTACAAGCAGGAAGATCTAAACTATAATCTTGTCTTTGCGGGAACGGCTGAAGAGGAAATTAACGGAAATAACGGAATCGCATCTTTGCTTGCGTTGCTTCCTGAAGTTGATCTGGCCATTGTAGGAGAACCAACTTTGATGCATTTGGCAATTGCCGAAAAAGGTCTGGTGGTTTTTGATGCTGTTGTTAAAGGTACCCCATCCCATGCCGCACATCCGAACAACAATAACTCGATATATAAGTCGGCTGAAGTTTTGAAATGGTTTGAAAATTTCAAATTTGACAAGGTCTCCGATGTTCTTGGAGAGGTAAAGCTTACCGTAACCCAGTTCAAAGCGGGGAGTCAGCATAATGTCGTTCCGGCACAGGTAGATATGGTCATTGATGTTCGGGTAAATGACAAGTATTCCAATGCTGAAGTTGAAAGCATTTTGAAGAAAAACGCCCCGGTAGATGAAATAAAAGCCCGATCCTTAAGACTGAATTCCTCTTCAATTCCTGCCGATCATGAGTTGGTAATAGCGGGAATCTCGCTTGGAATGAAAACCTACGGGTCCCCCACCTTATCCGATCAGGCGATGCTTAACTGCCCTTCGGTAAAACTGGGTCCGGGGGATTCAACCCGCTCGCATTCGGCAGACGAATTCATTTATGTGATGGAAGTAGAAGAAGGGATAGAGATGTATATTAACCTGCTGGAAAAGGTTTTAAAGGATTAGAATTATTAACAAGTTAGATCCTGAATCCCGCCTGTATATTTCGGGCAGGCAAGTTCAGGATGACACATAATTAAAAATATGAAACTCTGGGAAAAAGGAATATCGATAGATAAGAAAATTGAAAAATTTACGGTTGGGAACGATCGCGAACTGGATATGTTCATAGCTAAATATGATATTATTGCTTCAAAGGCACATGCTAAGATGCTTGAGAAAGTCGGGATCCTCACTTCAGCAGAACTTTCAGATATTTTACGTGAGCTTGATAAACTTCAGGCCCAGATCTCTGAAGGAACTTTCAGTATTGGTGAAGAATTTGAGGATGTTCATTCAAAAATTGAATTTGAGCTCACACAGCAATTAGGAGATGCAGGAAAAAAGATCCATACAGCCCGCTCCAGGAACGACCAGGTTTTGGTAGCCATGCAGTTATATTTTAAAGAAAATTTGAAAGAAATAATGGGTCAGACCAATGCTTTGATCGATGTGCTTTTGAAATTGGCAAATGAACATAAGGAGAAGGTTCTTCCCGGGTATACTCATTTACAGGTGGCAATGCCTTCTTCCTTCGGACTTTGGTTTTCGGCTTATGGCGAACTATTGATCGATGATCTTTATTTGCTTAATGCAGCGGTGAAAGTTGTGGATCAGAATCCGCTTGGGTCTGCAGCCGGTTACGGATCCTCATTTCCCATTGACAGAGAATTTACCACCAAGGAACTGGGATTTTCTACATTGAAATACAACGTAGTTGCTGCTCAAATGAGCAGGGGAAAATCTGAAAGAACAGTTACTTCTGTTATCGCTTCCCTGGCTAATACACTGGCGCGATTTGCGATGGACATCTGTTTATATATGAGTCAGAATTTTGATTTCATCACTTTCCCTGATGAACTTACAACAGGTTCCAGTATCATGCCCCATAAAAAGAATCCCGATGTTTTCGAACTTATAAGAGGCAAATCAAATAAGCTGCAGGCAATATCCAATGAGATCATTCTTATTACCAATAATCTGCCGAGCGGATACCACAGGGACTTTCAGCTAATCAAAGAGAATAGCATTTATTCCGTAGAAAGCATGAAGGAAATCCTGGATGTTTTCACCCATTCCATTTCCCGGGTTCAGGTAAAGGATGTCGATCTGGGTGATGAGAAATATAAATATCTGTTTACCGTGGACAGTATAAATGATCTTGTAATGCAGGGTAATTCTTTTCGGGAAGCTTATATGGAAATAGGAAAGCAGGTTCAGGACGATTCTTACCAACCCGGAAATTCGATAAAGCACATACATATTGGAAGTAAGGACAATCTTGTGCTGGAAGAAATTGAAAGAAAGAGAAGGGAAGCAGGGGAGAAGTAAGGTTTAATTACTAAATTCAGGTTTATGGTTTATGGTTTATGGTTTCAGGTTTCAGGTTCAGGTTGGGGGTTTCAAGTTTCAGGTTTCAGGTTTCAAGTTCCTTGTCTCTTTTCTCTGGTCTATGGTCTCTTCTCTTTGGCACAACTCCTAACTCATAACCCCTAACTCCTAACTCAATTCCGGTACTTAAAAACCCTCAACTTCCAATATCCCATTTTAAGATAAGTGAATGCCACAATCGCGGCGATTAGATTTGAAATGGGAAATGCCCACCATATCCCTTCATGACCAAGGTCTGTGTTATAAGATAGAATATAAGCGAGGGGGAACCTAACGACCCACAAACTTAGAATCGAGATCAGCATTGATGCTTTGGTAAATCCCGCGCCGTTGAACACTCCGTTGGTTACCTGTTGGACACCAAGCAGACCAAAACTGGGTGCCATAATTTTAATAAAAAGAGAACCGTCCCTTATTACATCGGGATCATTGGGTATGAAAAATGCCGTGAGAGGTTCTGCAAATATGAAAAGCAGAAGCCCCAGGCCGGTGAGCCCAAAAAATGCAATCTTGTTACTGAGATTTGCAACTTGTTCAGCACGTTTTATTTTTCTTGCGCCAATATTCTGCCCTATCAATGAGGTAGTAGCGATACCCAGACCAAGTGCCGGTATAACAATTAAGCTAAGGATCCTTGCTCCAATCCCATAAGCTGCCACGATCTCACTACCAAAACCTGTTACCAGGATCACCATCATGGTCATACCTAAAGCCCTTGTCGACTGTTCCACACTTGCAGGAAAGCCGAGATTGAAAATGCGTTTAAGGTTTAAAACATCAAAATACATTTTTTTCAGATTGATCTTAATCCCGTTTTTTCCTCTAAAAAGTATGAAAAGTCCAATAGCTGCCGAAAGTCCCTGTGTGATTACACTTGCCCAGGCCGCCCCTGCCACTCCGTAGCCCGGAAGAGGCCCATACCCATATATTAAAAGTGGGTCCAGAATTAAGTTGAGAAAAACGGTAAGCAGGATGATATATACGGGAAGCATGACGTTTCCTATTCCCCGCATTAAAGACTGGAAAATAAAGAAGAGGAAAAGAAATACAAATCCCAGGGAGGAAACTTTAAAATAGGCTACGGAATCCTCGTAAATCTCCGCGCCCGCGCCTATAATACTCATTAATGGTCCTGCGGCATAATAGCTCATTATGGCCAGCAATATGGAAATTATAAAAATGAGAAAAACACTTTGAGAGGAGGAGAAATCAACCATTTTCTGGTTTTCTGCTCCTTTATATTGAGCTACCATTACGGTCCCAGCAAGTGTAAGTCCGGATCCTATTGAAAGCACAAGAAACAAGACCGGAAAACTTAAACTGACGGCTGCCACAGCATTAGCACCAAGTCGGCCAAGCCAGAAAGTATCTATAAGTTGGTAAGTAGTTTGAAGGATATTGGCAAATATGATGGGAAGGGCAAGGCTGACAAGCGAAGTAAGAATTTTGCCTTCTGTATATTTGTTTTTGGGTGCAGCCTTCATTAGGGCAAAATTAAGGCAAATGAAAACCCGGGGCTATTAATTATTACTTAATATATTTAAGGAATATTTTCCGAATTTCAGTGGAAACTTTCCCGGGTAGTGGCAGTTATTTTACGTTATAAAAATCGTGAAAGATTTATGTTCAGTTCTTTCAAATTCATAGTTTAAGACGTTAAAGTTTTCCAATGTGGGGGAGGAACAACATGAGTCATCGGCCGGAGCTACCTGGAGAATTATTGTTATTTCCAATTCCGGAGAGAGCACTAACCTATACTCATTATTTCCAACAATTTCCCCTATTACAGATTCAAGATTATTATCATTATTCAGCCAAACCGGTAGCGTCTCATTATTCGCATTTAGCAATGTTACGTCGGCAATGGTGAATGTATTATTGATAAATAAATTTTCCCCGCTTTCAGCGCTCACAATATTTAAGGTCAGAGGAGGCATTGGGGAAGTACATTGCACATCGTCACAATCGTTTGTAGTTTGGCAGGAAACCAAAACAGAAATAGAGATCAAAAAAAAGTAAATTTTTTTCATATTAAATAACGAAATTATTGGAGGGAAATGCCTGGAACAAGATATGCCTTTTCTTTAAAAACTAACATACAATATAGGAATTGGTTTTGGGATTGTAAACCTTGAATTAAGAGGGAAGATCTTTTAGGAAGTTTTATTTGAACGTTTTAAACTTTAAAATGGTTTGAACGATTGTCAAAACTAGTTAAAACTATAAATTCTTTTTTCGTGTATCTATAAAACATACCGCTAAGTTTTGATAATTCTAAAGCTCCCTTTTCAGAAGAAGAGGGGAAAATTTCTCTTCCTAAAGGAAGGGGAATGGGGGAGTTTGATAAACTATAGTTTTTATTAATTTTTGGATTATAAAAGGAACCCTCCGTCTTAATCAGCCACTAACTTTTCCCATTTAAATCAACTTTGAGGTGGCTGATTAATCCACCTCCCTTTGAAAAAAAGGGAGGAGCTTTTGATATAAACTTAAATCCTGAGCCATTTTGAGTATTCCTCCATGACAGAATCATGGCTAATAAGATTCTCACTATTGTAACTTTCCTCATAAGAAAGCAGGAGTTCCTCTTTTTCTTCATGGGAAAGGGCATCATACAATTTACCGGAAGTGGTTTTCTGCAATTGGTCTATTAAGAGATAGTAGCTATGCAGATCCTTTTCATCATCGATGGAATCTATAAGTTTATGAAAACGATCCTTTATTTTCATAATGTAATATACTATAAATAAAAATAAGGAATTTCTGGAGCAAAAATAAGAGATATCAAAAATTTAAAAACAAGCATCCCAAACAGGATCTTTTGGCGGCGGGGCAATTACATTTATCTCCTCTTTACTCACAGGATGTGTAAATACCAGTTTCCTCGCATGAAGATGGATGCTGGCATCTTTATTACTTCTGTCAAATCCATATTTAAGATCGCCTTTAATAGGACAGCCTATGAAGGATAACTGACTCCTGATCTGGTGATGCCGACCTGTGTGCAGATCTATTTCCAGAAGGTAATAATTATCCAGCTTTTTCAATACCCGGTAATCCAGGACAGCTTTTTTGCTTTCAGGAACTTCTTTGATATGAGATACAGATTTATTTTGCTTGGGATTCCTTTTTAAATAATGGATTAAGGTGGCTTCAGACTCCGGTGGCATATTTTTCACTACCGCCCAATATGTTTTTTTCGCCTCTTTATCTTTAAATAGCAGATTGAGGCGCGGCAATGCTTTTGAAGTTCTGGCAAAAAGAACGATCCCACTCGTTGGCCGATCCAATCTGTGAACCACCCCCAGATAAACATTTCCGGGCTTGTCGTATTTGACTTTAATATATTCCTTCACAACCTCGCTCAAAGGCATATCCCCTGTTTTATCCCCCTGCACAATATCACCCGGCCGCTTGTTCACAATGATCAGGTGATTGTCTTCGTAAAGGACCTGGAGGTTTTGGGGAGTGGAGAGGATTTTGTCGGATTTCAAATTAATGGTTTTTGAATATCATAATTGTGGAAGGGAATAGAGAATATAGAGAAGAGAACAAAGATGAGAGGAAAGTGGAGCTTTTCCTAAAAGGACTTTATCTCATATCTCACTTCTTATATCTCAATACTAACATTGCTAACTCCTCCCCTTCGGGGAGGCCGGGAGGGGATTAATATTGCTCCTCATCTGTTGGGAAATCCTTATTCTTTACATCGTTCTTATAATTCTCAAAAGCAGTGGTCATTGCAGAATGAAGGTCGGCATATCTTCTCAGGAATCTTGGATTGAATTCGTGGTTCATTCCCAGCATGTCATGTGTAACCAACACTTGCCCGTCAACACCGTTACCTGCTCCAATCCCTATTACTGGGATGGTTAAACTTTCAGCTACTTCTTTTGCAAGTTTTGCCGGGACCTTTTCAAGGACCAGGGCAAAACATCCCGCTTTTTCAAGCATAAGGGCATCACTTTTCAATTTTTCTGCTTCTTCCTCCTCTTTTGCCCTTACAGTATAAGTTCCAAATTTATATATGGATTGCGGAGTGAGCCCTAAATGCCCCATTACAGGAATTCCGGCAGCCAGGATCCGTTTTACTGATTCTTTTATCTCTTTACCTCCTTCAAGTTTTACCGCATGGCCGCCGCTTTCTTTCATGATCCTGATGGCAGAGCGTAAGGCTTCTTTTGGATCGCTCTGGTAACTTCCGAAGGGAAGATCCACCACAACCAACGATCTCTCAATCCCCCGAATAACACTTGCAGCGTGATAGATCATCTGGTCCAGGGTGATTGGCAAGGTAGTCTCATGTCCCGCCATTACATTACTGGCCGAATCTCCCACCAGGATCACATCAATTCCTGCCCCGTCAACGATTTGGGCCATAGTGAAATCATAAGCGGTTAACATGGCTATTTTCTCCCCGTTGGCTTTCATCTCTACCAGGGATTTGGTTGTAACGCGTTTGTATTGTTTTTTGGCGACTGACATTTGGTTGTTGTTTAGATGGGTAAAAGTAGTAAATTAGATTCCTACATTCAACCCTTGTATAATGAAGAAAATATTTATAGTCCTTGCCATATTTACAGGCTTAACAGGTTTTGCACAAAATACCACTGATGAAGCTGAAACAAAGAAAGTGGTTACCGATTTCTTTGAAGCCTTTCATAAGCAGGACTCGGTAGCTTTGCGCAATCTCGCCCATCCCACTATTAAAATGCAATCCATAGGTGCAGATGCTGAAGGTAAAGTTCAGGTTTCCACAATGCCCTACGGGAATTTTCTTAAGTCTATAATATCTATTCCTGCTACAACCAAATTTGAAGAAAAATTGCATTCTTATAATGTACAGGTCAATGGTCCTTTAGCACAGGTAATTACTGAATACTCTTTCTGGGTGAATGATAAGTTAAGCCATTGCGGAGTCAACTCTTTTACACTTGTAAAAGAAGACCAGGAATGGAGGATCACTTACCTGATTGATACCCGTAAAAAAGAGGGGTGCGACTTCGCTGAAAATAGACTTCTGATAAAGGAATAAAGCTTTGGCTTATAAATCTGAAATTTAATTTGCTGAAAGTATCCTGGGTAACAGGATGATAAAAACACTACCGTTATTCATGGCGTGCATAAGAATAGGCCAGATCAAACCTTTATTTTCCACCTTTATCTTTCCGAAGAAATATCCTGCGATAATTCGGGGAAAAATGAGTAACATGAGCACGAAATTAAGTTCGAAGCCTTCCACATAATTAAAGATGTGAACCATACCAAAAACCACAGATGTGATTATCCATACCACCTTATAATATCTGGATATAAATTTGCAGATAGCTTTTTGCCAGGAGAGGGGAATGAATTCTCTGAGGAAAATAAAAGACAGGATAAAGAATAAAACCAGGAATCCGTATTTGATCATCCAGTTCACTTCTTCGGGAATTAGCGCGAGGGCAATAACAAACAGCCAGATGCAAAGGAAAAAAATGAGTTCCTTGCGGGAAGGTTTTATAAGTGTTCTGAACATTCCTTCCTCTATAAGAGGAGCAAGGACAACAGCAAGGAGCACCAGTTTTAGGGGAGATTCTTCCAGGAGCCGGTTAAGATCTGTTTGCTGATAACTATCAAGATCAAGACCGGGAATAAGTATGCTGAGAAGTCCGAGAGCTATAAAGAAGAGCACATAACACCCAAGCATTAACCCAAAGTTCCGGATAAGATTTATGATCTTTTTTAAAATCACTTAAATGTTTTTGAATGTTCACCCAACCAATGTTTTAGCAGTCGCTCAAATTTACTCTTACCGCAAGACCACCTTCTGAAGTTTCCTTGTATTTTGAATTCATGTCTTTGGCGGTTTCCCACATGGTCTCAATAACAGTATCAAAAGGCACCTTTGCCTTAAAAGCATCGCTTTCCATAGCGATCTCTGCCGCATTGATCGCTTTGATCGCACCCATGGCATTGCGTTCTATGCAGGGGATCTGAACCAGGCCTCCAATTGGGTCACAGGTAAGTCCAAGGTGGTGTTCCATTGCAATCTCGCTGGCCATAAGCACCTGCTCTGGCGTACCGCCCATAAGTTCGGTAAGGGCTCCTGCAGCCATCGACGAGGAAACCCCGATCTCTGCCTGGCAGCCTCCCATGGCCGCAGAAATGGTTGCACCTTTCTTAAACAGGCTTCCAATTTCCCCTGCAACCAGCATAAACCGTTTTATATCTTCAAAAGTTGCATTATGGTTTTCAATTACGAGATAATACATCAGCACTGCGGGTACGGTCCCGGCACTACCATTGGTTGGAGCAGTCACCACCCGTCCAAGAGATGCATTCACCTCATTCACACTTATAGCGAAAACGCTTACCCATTTAAGGATCTGCCGGAATTTCACTTCGGTCTTCCTGATGGTTTCCAACCACTCTTCAGGGCTGTTATATTGAGCTTCACCAATAAGACGCTGATGGATCTCAAAGGACCTACGATGAACATTGAGTCCGCCGGGAAGGGTTCCTTCGGTATGGCAGCCTATATACATAGATTCCAGCATCACTTTCCAGATATCGCGGAGTCCCTTATCTATTTCTTCATCGGTGCGTAAGGATCTTTCATTCTCTAAAACGACCTGGGAAATAGGGAGATTGCTTTGTCGGCAATATTCCAGTAGTTCAGTTCCTTTCTGAATTGGATACGGAAACTGTGCAAAACTCTTCATTTTTGCCGCGGCATTTTTTCGCTCTTCTTTTACTACAAATCCGCCGCCTATGGAATAAAAAGAAGATGAAGAAACCTTTCCAGATTTTAAAGTGGCCCGGAATGTCATTCCGTTGGGATGAAATTCGAGGAACTTACGGTTAAAGATGATATCTGTTTGGGGATCAAAACTTATCGATCTTTCCCCATTGAGCTCAAGGACTTTATTCAGTTTCAGGTTGGATATCTCAGGATCTATCCTTTCAATATCCATTTTAACGGGATCAAATCCGCAAAGGCCCAGCATTACTGCAACATCTGTAGCGTGCCCTTTCCCCGTGAGGGATAAGGAGCCATAAAGGTCAACATGGATCCTTTCAACCTCATCAAAAATGTTCTTCTGCTTCAGTTCGCCAATCCATCGCTGCGCCGCCCGCCATGGCCCCAAGGTATGGGAACTCGAAGGCCCCACACCAATCTTAAGCATATCAAAAACACTGATACTTTCTATTTTTTGCATTCCCGTCCTGTAATTGAGTGGCAAAAATAGGAATAAAGAAGAAGAGTTAAAGAGGAAAAGAGTCAAAGAGGGAAAGTTTAAAAATAGAATAGAGAGAAGAGACCTTAAAGTGAATAGTGAATAGGGAATAGGGAATAGTGAATAGTGAATAGGGAATAGGGAATAGGGAATAGGGAATAGGGAATAGGGAATAGGGAATAGGGAATAGGGAATAGGGAATAGTGAATAGTGAATAGTGAATAGTGAAGAGGGATTAGGAAATATTAACCCGTAACTCATAGCTTATACTTTCACATAATCCATAACTAATAACTTATCCCATAACTCATAACTTTTTTAGTAACCCATAACTCATAACTCATAACTTTTTCCATAACCCATAACCCATAACCCATAACTCCTAACTTTTAACCCCATTCTGCCATCCTGTCAGAACAAATCTGCTGGCATAATGATTGACTATTACCGGATGTTGACCAGAAACAGTAATAATAAACAACTAATAAACAACGTATATAGTTATGAGTAAAATAATTGGAATTGACTTAGGAACTACCAACTCTTGCGTTGCAGTAATGGAAGGTAATGAGCCAACGGTTATCCCAAATGCCGAAGGTAAAAGGACCACTCCCTCTGTAATTGCATTTGTAGAAGGTGGTGAGATTAAAGTAGGAGATCCTGCAAAACGTCAGGCAGTAACTAACCCAACAAAAACTGTAGCTTCTATCAAGAGGTTTATGGGGAATAAATATTCTGAATCTTCAAAAGAGGCAGGAAGAGTACCTTATAAAGTACAAAAAGGTGATAACGATACTGCCCGTGTAGATATAGACGGAAGAATGTATACTCCGCAGGAATTATCTGCCATGATCCTTCAGAAAATGAAGAAGACAGCAGAAGATTACCTGGGAACAACAGTAACTGAAGCGGTAATTACCGTACCGGCATATTTTAACGATTCTCAGCGTCAGGCAACCAAAGAAGCCGGGGAGATCGCAGGACTTAAAGTAAGAAGGATCATCAACGAGCCTACTGCTGCAGCCCTTGCTTACGGACTTGATAAAAAATCTGTTGATCAAAAGATCGCAGTATATGACCTTGGTGGTGGTACTTTTGATATCTCTATCCTGGAATTAGGTGATGGGGTTTTTGAAGTATTATCTACAAATGGAGATACCCACCTTGGTGGTGATGACTTTGATGAAGTGATCATTGACTGGCTGGCAGATGATTTTCAAAAAGCTGAAGAAATAGATCTTAGAAAAGATCCTATGGCGTTACAACGGCTTAAGGAAGCTGCTGAAAAAGCCAAAATCGAGTTATCTTCTTCTACGCAGACAGAGATCAACCTGCCTTACGTAACAGCTACGGCAACAGGACCAAAACACCTTGTGCAGACATTAACCAGGGCTAAATTTGAGCAACTGGCAGATGAGCTTGTGAAGCGTTCAATGGCTCCTGTGAAGAAAGCTTTGGATGATGCAGGACTTTCAAAAAGCGATATTGATGAGGTTATTCTTGTAGGAGGTTCAACCCGTATTCCTAAAATTCAGGAAGAGGTTGAGAAATTCTTCGGAAAGAAACCATCAAAAGGAGTTAACCCTGATGAGGTTGTTGCGATAGGAGCAGCTATCCAGGGAGGTGTATTAACAGGAGATGTAAAAGACGTTCTTTTACTGGATGTTACACCACTTTCCTTAGGTATTGAAACTATGGGAGGGGTAATGACAAAACTTATCGAGTCAAACACAACGATCCCAACCAAGAAATCACAGGTTTTCTCGACTGCTGCTGATAATCAGCCTTCTGTAGAGATCCATGTGTTACAGGGAGAACGCCCAATGGCGACAGATAATAAAACAATTGGTAGGTTCCACCTTGACGGTATTCCACCGGCACAAAGAGGAACTCCGCAAATTGAGGTGACCTTTGATATTGATGCCAATGGTATCATCAAAGTAAGCGCGACAGATAAAGCTACAAACAAGACTCAGGATATCAGGATCGAGGCTTCTTCAGGATTGACCGAAGATGAGATCAAGAAGATGAAGGCCGATGCTGAAGCAAATGCTGAAAGCGATAAGAAAGCCAAGGAGAAAGTAGATAAGCTGAACGAAGCTGATGCTATGATCTTCCAGACTGAAAAGCAACTGAAGGAATTTGGAGATAAGTTATCTGATGATAAGAAGAAGCCAATCGAAGACGCTTTGGAAGATCTTAAGAAAGCTTATGAAACCAAAGAAGTTGAGACCATTCAGCCTGCATTGGATAAGATAAATGAGGCCTGGAAAGTAGCTTCAGAAGAAATGTACAAAGCACAAGCCGAACAAGGCGGACAACCCGGAGCCGGTGGACCACAAGGTGGACCCGGAGCTGACGGTCAGCCAGGTGGCGGAGACTCCAAACAGGGAGACGACGTTGAAGACGTAGATTTTGAGGAGGTAAAATAAAAGCCTCCTCCTAAATCCTCCCCCTATGGGGGAGGACTTTTAAAAGCTAAGCGCAATCATTTTTTATGGTTGCGCTTTTTTGTTGTGCGCCGTGCATGGCGTATCACTAGGCGGTGCAAGTCCGCTATGAGGGTCTATAGCTACCTATCATTAGCCAAGGGCAAGGGTGTCCATCGCGAGGTGGAATCTGAAGGAAGCCGGCGGCAAAGTTCCGGCCCGAGGAACACGAACATCATAAAAGGCATATCCGGTCTGGATGAGCTTGCAACACAAAGCGAAGTCCAAAAGCTATACGGAGATCGGGGTGTAAATGATGCGGGCACGTGGAATGAAAGTGATACGTCTTACCGCGGGAGGTCTCACAGACACAGGCTGAAACGGAGTATGAAGCTGTGGTTGAAACAAGATTTGCTGTGAGAAGTCAGCCGAGCCCATAGTACCGGAAGAATCGACTACGCCGGGAAGGGGTGAACCTTAAGAAGTAAGTAGTCAATGACTGTTACCTTATGAAGGGAAGAATGCAGAAAATATCTAAAGATTCCTGGCTGCAAAAGGATAGGGCGGAACCCGAAAGCTATGCGGCAGGGCAGACCTACATGAGGATAATTGAAAACAACCTTACTGATGTTACTACTTTAGAAGATGGATTATTAGAGCAGATCCTGTCTCCCACTAACCTTAACCGGGCCTATAAGAAGGTCCGGAGCAACAAAGGAAAAGCAGGAGTGGACAAGATGGAAGTCGATGCCTTAAAGGGCCATCTTATTGAAAACAGGGATAAGCTGTTACAATCCATACGGGACGGAAAGTACCGTCCCAATCCAGTTAGGCGGGTAGAGATACCCAAAGAGAATGGAAAGAAACGAAAGCTTGGAATACCCACAGTGGTAGACCGGGTGGTTCAACAAGCCATCACTCAGGTACTCTCTCCTGTTTACGAACAACAGTTCTCCCCACACAGCTACGGCTTCAGACCCGGTAAGAACGCTCATCAGGCACTAAGTAAATGCAGAGATTATATCACAGACGGATATGTTTATGCCGTTGATATGGACTTGCAACAGTTCTTCGATACGGTACACCACAGCAAACTTGTGGAGGTGTTATCAAAGACAATAAAGGACGGGCGGGTTGTCTCGCTCATCCACAAATACCTTCGTGCCGGAGTGGTCACCGGAAATAAATTTGAAGATACGAAGCTGGGGGTACCTCAGGGAGGGCCGCTAAGTCCTCTGCTGGGCAATATTATGCTCCATGAGTTGGACAAGGAGCTCCAAAGAAGAGGGCACCGGTTCGTCCGCTACGCAGACGATCTGCTAATCCTTTGCAAAAGCAGGCGAAGTGCAGAGAGAACGTTGAGGAACATTGTTCCCTTTATCGAAGAGAAACTGTCCCTGAAAGTAAACAAGGAGAAAACAAACGTGTCTATTATCTCCAAGACCAAATTCCTTGGATACGCCTTTTACCGCATTAAGGGAAAAGGAAGACTCCGAGCCCACCCCTCCAGTATCCACAAGATGAAACAGCGATTGAAAGAGCTGACATCAAGGAGTAACGGATGGGGAAATGCCAGAAGAAAAGAAGCGCTCAATCAATATATTAGAGGTTGGGTGCAATACTTCAAAATGGCAGATATGAAAAGTCTACTGGTAAAGATAGATACCTGGTACCGCCGAAGGTTACGGATGTGTATCTGGAAACAATGGAAACGCATCCGAACAAAAGGAAAGATGTTGATGAAACTCGGCCTGAATAAGTACAAAGCGTGGCAATATGCCAACACGAGGAAAAGCTACTGGCGTACTGCCAATAGTGCCATCCTCACAAGAACAATTACCACGCAGAGACTTAGAAAGGCTGGTTATCCCTTCTTACTGGATTACTATTTAAAAGTAAGAATGTAAATTAAGGAACCGCCGTATACGGAACCGTACGTACGGTGGTGTGAGAGGACAGATAGGGAAATATAATCCCTATCTTCCTACTCGATGAATTAAAGCAAGAGTTTCCTGTTTCCTTTTCGGAAGCTGACCACCGTTTTATCCAGGATTCGTAGAAATAGAATCAATTACATTAAAAAATTATAATACAAATACACACAATTAAACAACACCAGAAACGCAAGACAGATCAAACTAAATATCCGGTATGTCTTACCTGGTCTGTCATTTTCCGGCATTTGGTTTCCGGTCACCAGTTTGTAATTGAACCAGGCTATAAAAGGAGCAGATAAGAAGGAAAGTCCGGCTGCAAAATCTACCAGGATTGTGAAGGAACCGGAGAGGAAAAACAAAATTCCCAGAGAAAATAAAGGGATTATAAAGATCCAGATTTTATAGAGTTTCCATTTTTGTTTCAGAGCAATTGGGTCTCCATTATCGGGATTTTTTAGTTCAGACATTACCCGGGGAAAGGCATCTGTTACCGTCAAAACTGTACTGAACATTGTAACAAAGGCGGCAACAGAGATAAGTGGTTTGCTCCAGTTCCCCAGCGTTTGGCCATAGAGATCTATAAGTTGAGAGGAGAATTCAACACTGTTCAGGGAGAAGGAGGTTCCGCTTCCGTACATAACAAGCACACCCAGGAGAAAAAACAGTACACCAATAAATGCTGCCGAAAGATAACCGATGTTAAAGTCGGCAAAAGCACCTTTTATTGAAAGCTTCTGTTTGGTCTGGTGTGAACGTTCTTTGGTCCATATAGAGTGCCAGACAGAGGCATCCAGGGGAATGGGCATCCACCCCATAAATGCAATAATAAAACCGATACTTGCTGTAGTCCAGAGAGAAGGTGATTGTGTAGCAAGGGTTTTCTCTGTTGTCCCGGCTCCAAAAGCCATAATTACAGCTATCAGCGTGGCGAGAGTTAAAAAGGTAACGATGATCTTCATGCTCCGGTCCAACCCGGGGTATTTTCCTATTAACAGAACCGCAATGCAGGCACCAAGGATTATCATGCTCCAGAGAAAAGGGGAGAGGCCAAAATTGAATAATCGTTCAGCGAGTCCTGCAGTAACAATGGTAACAGCCGCCTGAATAATGAACATGCTTCCAATGGTGATGATCACATAAGTCCAGTAGGGGAATCGTCCCAAACTTTTGTACCCGGAGATGAGATGCCTACCCGTACCCGCTGCAAAGCGGGGCCCGAATTCCAGGAAAGGGTATTTGGTAACGCAGGCCAGGATCAGAACCCAGATCAAAATATACCCATAATCTGCACCTGCCCGGGTAGCCTGAACAAGGTGAGAAACTCCTATGGCAGCACCGGCCAGTAAAAATCCCGGACCAATACTTTTAAAAAGGGAAATTTTCTTTGAAGACTTGGAAGATTGTTCCTTCATTTAGTTTAAAGTAGAATAACCAAATTAAGCAAATTTCTTAATCAGTTCCACATTCACCTCATGTCCGCCTTCAAAAGAAATAGTTTCGAGTCTACTGCCAAATAATTCTTTGGCCCGGGCCCCTTCAGTTTTGAGCTTATTTTCAATCAGATACTCATCCCTAGTACCATAGATCAAAGTGACTTTTGTATGATCCAGAAATTCGAAATCTTTGGGTTGTAATTCTTTGGGTAGTCCACCGGAGTGTAGGATAAGATGATCGCATACCGTTTTATTGCGGGCTACCCAACGGGTAGCGACGGATACTCCCTGTGAAAACCCGAAGATTATCAAATTAGGAGCATCTTCAAGAGACTCTGCTTTATAAATCTCATCGAGGTAGTTGAGCACATTTATTGTCTCAGCCTCAGTGTTCTCCTTTGTAAGCCAGGATGCACCTACGTGTCTATACTCACTATTGAGGTAATACTTGGATTGCGCCTGGGGCGCGATTATATAATTTTTCACAGGATCGAGATCCTTGAAATATTTTAAAAAATACCGGCTCAGATATCCTATCCCATGTAATACCACCCAAACATTTTTTGTTTTGCCAGTATAGTCGTTTAAAGTGCTGTACGAATTGGTAATTTGATAAGAAACCTTTTTTTCTGCCATTTTCATCACCTGCGAATTTGTATTTTTACAAAGTAAACAACTTATCCCGAATGGAGAAACATGAAATTCTTGCCAAATGCAACGAAATGTCAAAGAATACTTTGATCGAAACCCTGGATATCGAATTTATTGACCTGGGTGATGATTTTGTACTTGCAAAGATGCCGGTTACCCCAAAGGTTCATCAGCCGGACGGAGTATTGCATGGCGGAGCATCTGTGGCTTTGGCTGAGAGTGTGGGGAGCGTGGCATCTCATATTTTTCTTGATGAATCAGAATATTATATCCGCGGAATAGAGATCTCAGCCAATCATGTAAAAAGCATTTCGGAAGGTTATGTTTATGCCAAAGCCACCTTTCTGCATAAAGGTCGTACCACCCAGCTCTGGAATATCAGGATCACAGATGAAGAAGATAATCTGATCTCTGCCGTAAAACTGACGACCATAGCACTTCCCAAAAAGAAATAATTATGATTGCTGCAGAAGTTTTTTTTGAACGCCTGAAAAAGCAACAGGAAAATAATCTTCCTTTTGTTGCCTACACGGCTTCTTCTGAAAATAAAGGTTTCTTACGAGCCTTTTGTCAAAATTCTGCGGAAATATATAAAACCGAAAATTTTTCGGAATCCGGATTTGTTTTTTCTCCATTTGATATTGAGAAAGAAGTTATTCTTTTTCCTAAGGGAAAGTGTGAGATCCTCGAAACGGTTTTTCAGGATAATCAGAAGTCTGGATATGCCCTTGGAGAACAAGGGATTTCCCAATCAAAAGCAGACAGGGATAGACATTTAGAACTGGTTCAAAAAGGTGTGGATGCAATTAAAAAAGGCGATTTTAAAAAGGTGGTATTATCACGAAAGGAAGTGGTGAAGTTATCAAATCCTGATTCAATCATTTTATTCCGCAGACTTTTAAATAAATATCCGGGCGCCTTTGTATACCTGATGCATCATCCAAAAGTTGGAACCTGGCTGGGAGCGACACCGGAGAAATTATTGAAAGTGGAAAGAAACCGCTTTAGTACTATGGCACTCGCCGGAACCCAAAAATATACAACAGATGTTGCATGGGGAGAGAAAGAGCTGGAGGAACAACAGATTGTTACCGATACTATTCTGGATAATCTTAATGAAACCGTTTCTAATATTAAAACCACAGGACCATATACCACCCGGGCAGGAGGCTTATTACATCTGAGAACGGATATCGAGGGAGAGATTATTCTCTCAAAGGAAGATCCTCGTAAAGACGCGATGCATCACGTCTCCACTGGGGATCTGCATCGCGTCTCCACAAGAGATCAGGGAAATCTAAAAAATATAATTTTTGCTCTACATCCCACCCCCGCGGTATGCGGCCTTCCTAAAAAGGAAGCAAGGGAATTTATCTTTGAAAACGAAAATTATGATCGCGAATTTTATACCGGGTTTTTGGGAGAGATCAATATGTTTCAGGAAGTAAAGCGAAACAAAAACAGGAGAAACCAGGAGAACCAGGCCTATTCCAGCATTGTTCCTAAAACATCTTTATTTGTAAATTTGAGATGTATGAAGATCTCAGAAAGCACGGCTGAAATTTTTGTGGGTGGAGGTATTACCAGAGATTCAGATTCTGAGGCAGAGTGGGAGGAAACCCAAAATAAGGCCTTGACAATGAAAGCGGTGCTTGAAATTGATAGAAAAATAAAATAATATAAAATCCTCACAGATAATGAAAACCTGTGAAGTTTCAATAATTTCAGAAAATAAAAAGTGAAATACTCAAAGATCCCGGTGGCCCAGTCCATAGTAGCTTTATGCGTGGCAAAGAATATAAAACACGTGGTAATATCACCGGGCTCCCGGAACGCCCCCCTTACAATAGGATTTACACATCATCCCGAAATTACACCTTATAGTATCATAGACGAACGCTGTGCGGCATTTTTTGCCCTGGGAATCGCGCAACAGTTGCAGGAGCCGGTAGCGGTGGTTTGCACTTCAGGATCTGCTTTGCTCAATTATTATCCGGCGGTGGCAGAGGCTTTTTACAGTGATATACCTTTGGTGGTAATTTCTGCCGACCGGCCTATAGAAAGAATAGATATTGGCGATGGGCAAACGATCCGGCAGAAGAACGTTTTCGAAAACCACATCTTATATTCGGCCAATCTGCATTCTGAGTTGGTGTTGGAAAATGTGTTGACAGATAAAAAACTTCAGCAAAAACAATTCGAATCGCAAAAACATAATGAGAGGCAGATCAATCTGGCGCTGAATAAGGCGCTGGAAGAACAGGGACCGGTGCATATTAATGTTCCCTTTTACGAGCCTCTTTATGAGACCGCAGAAAACCTGCGGGTTGACCCTTTACAGATTTTCCCGGAACGGAAGGAGAGAATGTACTCTGAAAAGGAATTGCAGACTTATGCACAAATATGGAATCAAGCTACCCGAAAGATCATTATTGTGGGAGTTTTAGCTCCCGATTCCATTGAACAGAAATTCCTTGACAGGCTTGCCAATGATAAATCGGTCCTGGTACTAACTGAAACAACCTCAAATATAAATCACCCGGAATTCTTCACCAGAATAGATACCCTCATAGGTCCTATTGAAAGATCAGATGATGTGGAAGAACAATTTAAGAAACTGCATCCGGAGATACTGCTCACCTTTGGAGGAATGATTATTTCAAAGAAGATCAAGTCCTTTTTACGCAATTACCAGCCAAAACATCACTGGCACGTTGATGCTAAAAAGGCGTACAATACCTTCTTCTGTTTGAATAAGCATTTTGAAACTACACCAAATGCATTCTTTCAAAGTTTTATTCCACTGATAAAAGAGACAAAAAGTGATTACGCCCTGCATTGGAAACAGGTAAAGAAGCAAAGGCAGGAGCGGCATGATATTTATATGAAGGAGATCCCGTATTCAGATCTTAAGGCGATGCAGGTAGTAGTGCCTGCAGTACCTATGAATTATAATGTTCAATTGGGGAACAGTGCAACGGTGCGATATGCGCAACTATTCCGGTGGAATGAAAAGCAAAAACTTTTTTGTAACAGAGGCACAAGTGGGATAGATGGCAGTGTTTCTACTGCTGTAGGAGCAGCTGTGATCTCCAAGGATCCAACATTGCTTATATGCGGCGATCTGAGCTTTATCTATGACAGCAACGGCTTGTGGAATAATTACATTCCGAAGAATTTCAGGATAATTATCCTCAATAATTCCGGAGGTGGGATCTTCAGGATATTGCCGGGCCATAAGAATACAGAAAATTTTGATACTTACTTCGAGACGGTCCATGATCTATCAGCAAAACAGATAAGCGAAATGTATGGTTTTGAATATTCTGCTGCTACCTCTTCCGAAGAAATAAAACAACACCTGAACGGATTTTTTTCCATCACAGAAAATCCGGGAATCCTTGAGATCTTCACTCCGCGTAAGATTAATGACCAGGTGCTGCTGGAATATTTCAGCTTTATGAAATCCTAAAGGAATTATAAGCATTCAGGTTAATCTTTTAATTAAAGTATCTTTACGCTCTTAAAATTAAACATATGCTGAGCATTGGCGAATACCACACCATGAAAATTGACAGGGATACCGAACCCGGATTATTTCTTAGGAATAAGGAGGGAGATGAGGTTCTTTTGCCAAATAAATATAAACCTGAACATTTTGATATTGGTGATGAAATAAGAGTGTTTGTTTACCTTGATCACGAGGAAAGGCCTGTAGCAACCACGCTTGAACCTTATGTGAAATTAGATGAGTTCGCTTATCTCAAGTGTGTTGAAGTATCTGATATTGGTGGATTTCTGGATTGGGGTCTTGAAAAACACTTGTTTGTTCCCTACAGGGAAATGGCCTCCAAAATGAGAAAAGACAGCTGGTATCTTATCTTCTGCTACCTTGATGAGGAAACGGGAAGACTTGTAGCCTCCAGTAAAACAAATGCTTTCCTTGATAACCGTGAATTAACTGTTGGGCCATTTGAAGAGGTCGACATTATTGTAGCAAACCCTACAGATCTGGGCATGAATGTAATTGTAAATGAGATACATCAGGGACTTATATACAAAGACGATTTATTCCGGGATCTTCAACCGGGAGAAAGGCTAAAAGCCTGGGTTAAAAAAACAAGGCCCGATGGAAAAATTGATGTTACTCTTCAAAGGCCGGGATATAGAAGCATTGAGCCCAATGCCCAGGAAATATTAAATGAACTGGGATTAAAAGATGGTTATCTTCCGCTCCACGATAAATCTACACCTGAGGAGATACAGAAAGTACTTCAAATGAGTAAAAAAAGTTTCAAAAAAGCCGTGGGAACCTTATTTAAAGCGAGGCAAATCGAAATTAAGGACGATGGGATCTATCTGGTAAAAGATCAATAGTAGTAACGGCCATAGCTGCCATATCTGGAACCTCCTCCATATCCGTAATTCCTGGAAAATGGTGAATATCTGTGAAGGTAATTAGCTCCGGTGGCATCACCGGCATCACGATAGACAGAATTTCTGGTTCCGCTTCCATAAAATTCAGGACTTACAGATGAATTATAGAATCGCGGAGTAATTCCAAAAGTTTCATTTCTTGATACCGCAACGTTTTCAGATTGTGGGACCTGCACAGGTGGTGCCAGTTCAATAATTCGGGCTTTCATCTGGGCCTCGCGCTCCATAACTGCAAGCATATCTATTTCCCTTCTATCATTTTGGGTATCAAAATTTACAGTGCGTAATTGAAACCGCCCAATATTGGGAATTTCGGGCGCCAGGTTGGATAGGGAAGGCCGCATTTCGATCCTTTTTATCAACAATTCTTCCGGTACCTCGATAATCCTTGGCACCTCCTGAGCTAACCCGAAGAAGGAGAGAGCAAAAAAGACTAAAAAGACACCCGATTTTTTCATCTGTAACATTTTCTCAAATATATCAAGAATTATGCAATTTTTCTTTCTGCCCATCAGAAGAAGTCAAAATGTTTCCTTTAAGCCTATTTAACGGACAAACTCTTATAAAAAATCTTATTTTTACTAAAAACAAATCCATGACAAAGATCAACTGGACCACCGCCGGAAAATTTGAAGATATCACTTATAAAAAATCCAATGGTGTTGCGAGGATCGCTTTTAACAGGCCGGATGTTCGCAATGCTTTCAGGCCTAAAACCACGAGTGAATTATACAAAGCATTCTATGATGCCCAGGAAGATACTTCTATAGGAGTAGTATTACTTTCAGCTGAAGGGCCTTCCTCCAAAGATGGAGTATATTCCTTTTGCAGCGGGGGAGATCAAAAAGCCCGTGGTCACCAGGGATACGTAGGAGATGACGGCATGCACAGGCTCAATATCCTTGAAGTACAGCGGCTTATACGGTTCATGCCTAAAGCGGTTATCGCCGTGGTCCCCGGGTGGGCCGTGGGAGGAGGTCATAGTTTACATGTGGTTTGTGACCTCACCCTCGCAAGTAAAGAACATGCTATCTTTAAGCAAACAGACGCAGATGTGACCAGTTTTGACGGGGGTTATGGAAGTGCATATCTCGCTAAAATGGTGGGCCAGAAAAAAGCCAGGGAAATATTTTTCCTCGGAAGGAATTACTCTGCTCAGGAAGCTTTTGAAATGGGAATGGTGAATGCTGTGATTCCCCATGATGAGTTGGAAGATACCGCTTATGAATGGGCACAAGAGATTTTAGCAAAATCCCCAACCTCTGTTAAGATGCTCAAGTTTGCGATGAATCTTACAGATGATGGTATGGTAGGGCAACAGGTTTTTGCAGGTGAAGCTACCCGACTGGCCTATATGACAGATGAGGCCAAAGAAGGCCGGGATGCTTTCCTGGAAAAAAGAAAGCCTAACTTTGAAAAGAAATGGCTTCCCTAATGGAAAACTTCAGCAACGATCCTATCGATATCAATTTGCTTCCTAAGTTTGAGGATGTGGACTACACAGGAATATCAGGTAACTACCTGATTAAATCCAATATCCAGACGGGGATATTTTTAATATTTGTTTTAATAGCTTGGGGAGTATTCTGGTACTATGACGCAGGTATTCAAAACTTACAATTGGCTGCAGGTATCATCATATTGTTCTTTGCCTTTCGCTTCTGGAACAATTATAAAATGCAGGCTAATTATGGATATGCGTTGAGAGATAAGGATTTGCTTTACCGGCGTGGTTTCATAGTAAATACAGTAACGGTTATACCTTTTAACAGAATTCAGCACGTTTCGGTTTCCAGGGATTTCTTTGATAAAATACTCAATATTTCCTCCCTGCAAATTTTCACAGCCGGAGGAGGAGGAAGTGATGTGAATATTCCGGGCTTGGAACCAACACTTGCTGTAAACCTGAAGGAAGCTCTTTCGAAAAAGCTTAGCCATAATGATTAATGAAGCATTTTCAGTTCCCAGGCGGCAATCTGTGATGGGAATAGCTCTCATTTTTTTCAATTCAGTTTATAAATTTCTTAGAGGATTCTGGGTTTTAGGAGCCTATTTAATCCTTCAGACTCCTACGGGCATTACTCTTTTTTATGTGCTCCTGGGTATAATTGTTCTTGCAGCAGTAGCCTTGGGTTATAGTATTTTATATTACAGGAATTTTCTGTTTCATATTGATTATCAAAAAGAAGAATTTGTATTGCAAAAAGGTGTGATCTCCACTCAAAATATCACAATTCCTTTTGATAAGATCCAGCAGGTGTATTTTAAGCGCTCTATTCTGGAGAGGATCATAAATACTTACCGGGTTGTAATTGACACTGCGGGTAGTAAAGAAGATGAAGTGAGCATTACTGCTATTACCAAAGAAGATGCAGATCTTCTTGCTTCCATATTGACCCGTGTAAAACAAGAAAAAACTGCTTTGGAGCCGGAAGAAAAGGAGGTGCCACCAACCCGATTGTGGACGCATAAATTAAATGTCCTTACCCTTTTTAAAATCGGGATAAGCACCAATTATTTACGTGGCCTGGGACTTGTAGCTGCATTTTTCGCAACCATTTACAACGAATTCTACAGGTTTTTCCAGGATGATTATGGTGAAGAGTTTGGGGAGTATTATGACATGATCCCCAGTGCCTCTGCTACTGTTGGTTTTTTCATTGCACTTTTCTTTTTTTTACTGTTTGTAAGTATTGTTATTACGATACTTGAGGTTTTTATCAAATATTATGGTCTAACGCTTACCCAGACCAGTGAAAATCTTGAATTGGAAATGGGGTTGAAAACCAATACCAAAGTTGCCCTGCAACCACGACGGGTTCAACTTGTTCAAACCATAACCAATCCCGTTCAAAAGTATTTTAATCTGTATGAAACAAGGATTGCCCTGGCAAGCAGTGAAGATATCATTGGAAAAAAGAAAATAAAAATCCCGGGACTCGGCAGGGAAGAGGTTTTAAAGGTGAAAGACTTTCTTTATGGAGAGCAACAACCTGATCTACAGGGAAAATTTAAATCTCACATGTTAATATTGTTCAGAAGATTTTTTATAAGCCTGACGCCAGTGGTTATAAGTTACCTGATATTGCTTTGGCAGCCCTATTTGGAACTTTATATATATTACACTTTAGTAATTGTATATCTGGTAATTGCCATTATTTATCAAATTTTAAAATACAGATCTTTGAAACTTGTTATTACCAGCAATTTTCTCAAGAAATATCAGGGTGTTTGGAATAAAAGCGAAGAACAGGTGGAAATATTTAAAATGCAGGCATTAACAGTAAAACAACCATTGTGGTATAAAAAGAGAGGCTTATATAACCTGGAATTTCACACCGCAGGAGGAGATATTAGTTTTAAGGCGGTTAATAATAAAATTTTCCCCTGGCTTAATTATATACTTTATAAAATAGAATCCAGCAGTAAAAGATGGATGTAAATTTTCTCCTGACCTTATTTTACATGTGAAGAACGGGCAAGCTGAGAAATTTTTTCTGCCAGCTCTTCATAAACCTCTTCCTGTAGAAAGTGTTTAGAAGGTAAGGGGGTAAATTCTTTCAAGTCTGCCGCTTCCTTTATTTCCTTTCCATAGTCTTCAAGAGTAAGGGCAGGATCATCTGCTCCCCATATAGCCTGTACCGGGTAGGGTACTTCTCTTATTGCGCTTTTGCATAAATCCCTGAATGCAGGAGAATCGCTGAAATTTCTCATAATTTTTAAAAATGCCTTGCCGTCATCTTCTCTTTTTAAAAGATCTACATATGTGTTTACCTCTTCTTTCGGAATTTGATCTGCATTATTCACTCCCATTTTAGAAAACATAATGGGCCAGGTGGTGTGGCCTACCATTTTTAACTGAGCTTCTCCTAATATTTTGGTTTCAAAAGGTCTCATGGGTAAGGGTTTTTTAAAATTCACCACATCAACCCAGGTATTTAAGATAGTAAGGGAGAGAATTTTTTCCAGGTTCCTGGCTGCCAGTGCAAAGCCTATAGGTCCGCCAATATCATGCACAACTAGATGAAATTTATTGATTTTCATCTCGTCCATAGTGGCTTTGAGAAAAACTGCAAATGAGGGAAAAGTATAATCGAAATTTTCTGGCCTGGCACTAAGACCCAGACCCGGAAGGTCTACACAAATTCCTCTCAGACCTTTTGCTGCGAGAGAGTCAATTACCTTCCTGTATAAAAATGAAGAGGTTGGTACGCCATGTACGCATAATACCGCATCACCTTCTCCGCGGTCAAGGACAAAGGTTCTCAATCCATTTACTTCAATATACTTTCCATTACTTTCATGTGCTGCAATGATTTTTTGAATTTTATCCTTCTTTTCCATAAACCGGTTTAATAATATAAGTTCAAAATTTACGGCAGAAATCGCGTAATAACAATTTGTATTTAATAATATAAGGTTAAAAATTGGGGTTTTCCGGTGATTAGCAATTTCCGGGGAATAAAAAATCCATCAGGATTTGTTTCTGATGGATTTAAAACAAAGTTTATAACTGATTTATAACTATTTCAGTTTCGGAAATTTCCCCGGATTTGATTCCCGCATGATCTGGTAGACCCTTTCATAAATATCTTCCGCCGAAGGTTTTGAAAAATAATCACCATCTGTGCCATAAGCGGGACGGTGTGATTTGGCTGCCAGGGTCTCCGGTTTGCTGTCAAGGTGAACATATGCATTTTGCTCCTCAAGGATCTGCTGCATGATATATGCCGAAGCACCACCTGGAACATCCTCATCTATGACCAGCAACCTGTTGGTTTTTTCAATACTCTTTACAATATCCTGTTTGATATCGAAAGGGAGTAATGACTGTATATCTATAATTTCTGCACTTATTCCAGCCTCCTCAAGAGCCAGAGCAGCCTCCTCTACCAAACGCAGGGTAGAACCATAAGACACCAGTGTTATATCACTTCCTTCTTTTATGGTTTCCACGACTCCAATCGGGGTTCGGAATTCACCCAAATTGATGGGTAATTTTTCTTTTAACCTGTATCCGTTAAGACATTCAACCACCAGGGCGGGTTCATCTGCCTGTAATAAAGTATTATAGAAACCTGCAGCTTTGGTCATATTTCGGGGCACAAGGATATGCATCCCTCTTAACATGTGAACAAGTGCCCCCATTGGTGAACCACTATGCCATATTCCTTCCAGCCTGTGACCACGGGTCCTTACAATAAGGGGAGCTTTTTGCTTTCCTTTGGTACGATATTGAAGCGTGGCAAGATCATCGCTCATGATCTGCAGGGCGTATAGCACATAATCCAGGTATTGAATTTCAGCAATTGGTCGCAGGCCACGCATCGCCATTCCCAGACCCTGTCCAAGAATTGTAGCCTCCCTGATACCAACATCGGCCACCCGTAATTTTCCATATTTTTCCTGAAGACCTTCAAGACCCTGGTTTACATCACCAATTTCCCCGCTGTCCTCACCAAAGATCAGGGTTTCGGGTCTGGTCTCGAATATTTTGTCAAAATTATCCCTTAGAACAATTCTTGCATCTACCTCAGCAGCAACTTCATTATATTCTGGTTTAACTCCTTCAATATTCAGGGCGTTCATTGAGGATTCGCTGTAAAGATTACTGCTGTACTCAGGTTGTGATGAGGTAGTGTACTCTTCAATCCAGTTGATCAATTGAGTTTTAGCTTCGCTTTCATTACCTATAAGGTACCTCAGGCTTTTCCTCGCAGCAACCAGCAGATCTTTTTTAAGTGGGTCTTTAAGACCTGAGATTTCTTTTATCATTGCCTGAATTGCAGCAGGATTTTTAGAATTTTCGGCGGCATTTCCTAATATTGGCAAAAGTTTTTTCTGTTGCTGCCTCATTGGCTCAGAATAAGCTTCCCATGCCGCTCTTTTACCTTCTCTAACCTGTTTTTTAATATCCTGGTCCAGCTCCTCAAGCTCTTCTGCCGTTGCAAAATTGTTTTCTATAACCCATTCCCTGAACTTCACATTGCAATCATACTCCCGCTCCCAGCTCAATCTTTCTTCGTCCTTATATCGTTCATGGGAACCGGAAGTGGAATGTCCCTGAGGCTGGGTAAGTTCCCGCACATGTATTAACACCGGAGTATGGGACTTTCGGGCAATTTTTGAGCCTTTTTCATAGGCCTCAACCAAAGCTACATAATCCCAGCCGTTAACCACGATGATCTCGTAGCCATTATTATCTTCATCTCTTTGAAAACCTTTAAGGATCTCAGATATATTCTCTTTTGTTGTTTGATATCTGGCGTGTACAGAAATCCCGTAATCATCATCCCATACGCTCATTACCATAGGAACCTGTAAAACTCCTGCTGCATTTATGGTCTCCCAGAAATGCCCCTCGCTGGTACTGGCATTTCCAATGGTTCCCCATGCAACCTCATTCCCTTTATTGCTGAAATTTGATGAATCAATTCCTTCCACATTCCTGTAAATTTTGGAAGCCTGGGCCAGACCCAATAATCTGGGCATCTGCCCCGCGGTTGGTGAGATGTCTGAACTTGAATTTTTTTGACTCATCAAATTCTTCCAGCTGCCATCTTCATTTAAGCTGTGAGTTGAAAAATGTCCACCCATTTGCCGGCCACCAGACATGGGTTCTTTTTCAAGGGAGGTATTGGCATACAGGCCTGCAAAAAATTGTTCTATGGTCAAAGCCCCAATTGCCATCATAAAAGTTTGATCCCGGTAATATCCTGAGCGAAAATCACCGTCACGAAAAACCTTTGCCCATGCTAATTGAGGAATTTCCTTACCATCTCCAAAAATCCCAAACTTAGCTTTACCTGTAAGAACCTCTCTTCTTCCCAATAAACTACACTCCCTACTGGTCACTGCAAGTTTATAATCCTCAATTACACGAATTTTAAAATCCTCGAAAGAAATTGATTCCTTTGAATGTGTTTGATGTTGCATGGAGAAAAGTGATGTTTCAATTATCACAAATGTAATTAATTCAATTGTTAAAAACAATGCAATTATTAGCCTTCAATTTTCGTTTATTTTTTAAAAAGAAAAGAAATTTTGTCAAATTCATAATATTTCATCAAAAAATGATAAGAAATCAAGAATATTAGAATTGGTGTTTGAATTTTTAAAGGATTTTTTGAACTATTGCTGAATCGTTAAATCTATTTTTAATACCATTCCCGGGTAAAAAGTTTTATAAGGGTGTTTAGGTCCAGGGTTACAATAAACCGAATTCGCTTATCATAATCATCCTGCCCAATCTCCCATCCCAGAGTGGAATACACCGGGAAGAATAATTCAAAAAAATCCTGAACCAGACTTACCCTTATCCCCGAATCATATACAAATTTGGGAGAGATTCGGTGGTTTTTTACCATACCTACATCTCCGTATGCATATATCCATTTCCAGATATTGGTACTGGCATTCATGGTAGTAATCCATTGATTGGAAAATTCGGGTTGGAGCTGTGATTTAAATCCCCCTTCGGCCAGGATGATCTGTTGGCTAAACAGCCCGCTTCCCTGACTTCGGCCATAATAATTATAATCAAAGAGATAATCTGAGGGACGGTCTAATGCAAAACTAAAAAAATCATTATCTTTTTCATTATTAAAAATGAAAGCCCCTGCGAAAAGGCGAAGATTTATTTGCCTGTTATTTCTAAAGAGTTTCCTGTATTCTGCGGTGAAAGAGGCTTTACTGAAATCTTTCGCAAATTCATAATCTACGCTACCCGATAAATAATCTGTAAGATTTGTATCACTGTAATTATATCTTACATTAAGCACATTATAATCCTGATGATCCCTCTGAACAAAAGGATCTCTATCCCTATGCACGTTGACATTCCTTATAATGAGATTCTGCCGTAAATTATCCCGTAAATAGGGGTTTCTAAAGGAAAAAACGAGGAAGGGGCTATATTTTTCATAAAACAACCCAAAGTTATAAGAAAATCTCACCCCGCTAATTCCATATCTCACAGCAAAGAGGTTACCATCATCAAAATAATGAGTGTTACTAATCGCGGCAGATCCTACCAAAGTCTCACTATTGAATCCATATTTTGGTGAAACGCTAAAGCTGAGGTTTCTGTTTAAAATTGTTTTGTTATAGATTTTGGGTCCTATAGCAACCCCGTCATACAGGTTGTAACTAAATTCAGGCATAAAGAAAAGCTGATTGTATCTTGGATCTTCGATATCCTCAAACAGGCGAAACTGTATTGGTTTGTGCAGCAGGGTTGTCACCCTGTGATAATTATTCCTTTGATTTATCTCGGGAATTATCCCTTCATAATTAAGTGCCAGCCTTTCAATATTTCTGCGGGGAATTGTAACTACCGGGTCACCGGAAGTATTTGTGACCCAGGTCTTATAAACCACCTCTCCATTTTTAAGGCCATATAAAGAAACCGGCATATTGTTGTTGCGCCTGTTTTTAATACTAACTTCAAGGGAGTCACTGCTTTTTTTCACCTTTTTGATTGTGAAGTCTATCTTCTCACGGGTATTTACATAATCTTCAAAAAACCACGAAATATCCTTATCTGCATTTTTTTCAAGGATCCTTCGAAATTCATTACTGCTTGTTGGCTGAAGATAATTTTTCTTATAAAATTCTTCTAAAGAAATTCTCACGGTTTCCCCATTAAGAAAGTCCTCCAGATATTTTACACCCATCCCGGCCTTGTAGGCATTGGCTATATTCTGATTGAATTTTATAAGAGAATCCTGAGGGGTACTAAGGGATTGGTCCAGATTTAATCTGGCCATATGCATATAAAGCAAAGGATACTGATCATTAAATTCCAAACTTGCAGCGTGAAACCATCGTATTCCAATAATATCGCTTAGATTTCCTATCAGGTTCATTTCAGGATAGTAAGTTTTTACATAATCCATCATGAGGGATATCTGTATTGCATCATATACCCATTTTTCTTCCCTTGGATTAAGAAAGATCACATTTTTTAAATATTGGTCTGTTATAGTTTTAAATTGCTTTATGTCGTATTGAAAACCATCAGGAAAAGGACGTATATATTTTGGCAGCTGGTTTAATCCATATACAGGATTATTAAGGTAATCATCCCTGGTAATCATGAATTGTTTATGAGGATATTCTCCCAATCTCAATTCCAGATATTTCAATATCCTGCTTAATATAACACCTTTCATTCCCACAATTAAACCATCATCATCCAGATTGGTGATCACCAGTCGGGAATTGATATCAAAAATCTCCAGCCCGTTATTTTTAGTTAAGTAAAGCTGTGAATTAACAATGTTTTCCCCCGAAAGGTAGGTTGACTTATAGCCATTTTCTGTTTCAGAATTATTTACATCAAGGGAAGATACGACGTTAAGTTGCGGGTTGGTAGTAAGTTTAATGGAAATATTGGATGGGACCGTATATTGATTTCCAAGGTTTTTATCGCTATATACCTGCCAGTTACCATCAAAAACTCCCGGTGTTATATACCAGTATTTCAATTTAAAATTTCCCTGATCATCATATCCAAACCGGGTGAATTTATCTGAAGGGATCTTAACCTGATATAAAAAATTAATAGTTATATATTCCCCGGGCAATAAGGCTTCCGGTAATGAAACCTTAATAATGTCCGGGGTATTAATGGGTCGCTCCCAGAGTAGTCTCTGGGAATCTTCATCTGTAATACTATAGATCTTGCTGGCTCCCCGTTCCTCGGGTCTGGAAAAATGAAATCGCCTTACATAGTCTTCAGCAAATCTTTTCGCCAGAGGGGTTCCCTTGTCCTTAAAGCTATTTGCCCAATCATTAAAATAAATCTCCCGCAATGTTGTTTCACTTGTGTTCTCATATATAATTTCCTGCTGTATATTAAAGATCCTTGTAGAATCATTTAATACCGCAGTAATATTTATAGTAGTCTGGCTGTAAATATTTGTGGATACCCAGCAACCAAAAACCACAAGTAAAAGAATTCTGATATTCAATGCGTTGAAAAAATTAAAGAATGAAGTGCAGAATTTATCAAATAAAATCAAACAATGCATTCAAATTGGAACAGATTGGGATCTGTCTAGAAATTTGGGCTAAGATTATATTCATCATAGAATTTATCAAGAATATCCAATACCTCATCTTCTGTATCTACAATATGTAGAAGATCAATATCCCCATCACTAATATTTTGAAAGGAATCAAACAACACGTTTCGAATCCAGTCTATAAGTCCTCCCCAATAATCTGTTCCTACAAGAATAATTGGGAATTTATCTATTTTATTGGTTTGAATAAGTGTGATAGCTTCAAAAAGCTCGTCGAGTGTTCCAAACCCTCCAGGCATAACTACAAATCCCTGAGAATATTTTACAAACATTACCTTTCTCACAAAGAAATAATCAAAATCGAGACTTTTATCCCTGTCAATATATGGGTTATCGTGTTGTTCAAAAGGAAGGTCTATATTCAGGCCCACAGAGGTTCCCCCTCCTAAATGGGCGCCTTTGTTGCCTGCTTCCATAATCCCGGGACCACCTCCTGTGATCACCCCGTATCCATGGTCAACTATCTTTTGAGCAATACGCTCGGTTAATTTGTAGTATTTGTGGTCGGGCTTGGTTCTGGCCGATCCAAATATGGAAACACAGGGTCCTATCTGGCTGAGTTTTTCATACCCTTTTACAAATTCACCCATTATTTTAAAGATTGCCCAGGAATCATTGGTTTTAATCTCGTTCCAGGCTTTATTTCCTTGCTTTGCTCTCATCTGGTGTTTAATCTGTTTTTACCTTTGTTAATTTTAATTCTTTTTTGAGGTATTTTGAAGTATAACTTGTTTTATGTTTTGCCACCTGTTCTGGTGTGCCGGTAACAATTACTTCCCCTCCATTTTTTCCTCCTTCATAACCTATATCAATAATGTGATCTGCCATTTTAATAACATCCATATTATGTTCTATGATCAATACAGTATTCCCTTTGTTGACAAGGGTATTCAACACATCCATTAAAACTCTGATATCCTCAAAATGTAACCCGGTAGTAGGTTCATCCAGAATATAAAAAGTATTACCTGTATCTCTCTTGGATAACTCGGTTGCCAGTTTTATTCTTTGAGCCTCGCCCCCTGAAAGAGTGGTGCTCTGCTGCCCCAGGGTGATATACCCAAGTCCCACATCTTTAATGGTTTTTAATTTACGGTATATCTGCGGAATAAGTTCAAAAAATAATGTAGATTCATTGATGGTCATTTCCAGTACATCTGAAATTGATTTTCCCTTATACCTTATTTCCAGAGTTTCGCGGTTAAATCTTTTGCCCTGGCAGGTCTCACATTCTACATAAACATCAGGAAGGAAATTCATTTCAATAACTCTTAACCCTCCTCCCTTACAGGTTTCACATCTTCCTCCTTTAACATTAAAACTGAATCTCCCGGGTTTGTAACCTCTTATGAGGGACTCCGGAGTTTTGGCAAATAAATTACGTATTTCAGAAAATACCCCGGTATAGGTGGCAGGGTTGGAACGCGGGGTACGACCAATAGGCGACTGGTTAATATCAATAACTTTATCAATATGTTCAAGGCCTGTAATGCTTTTGTAAGGCATAGGTACCTTTACCCCGTTAAAATAATGAGCATTCATTATTGGATACAGGGTTTCATTAATAAGAGTGGACTTACCGCTACCAGATACCCCGGTAACAGCGATCATTTTTCCAAGTGGGATCTTAATTGTGACATTTTTCAGATTATTACCCGTAGCTCCTTTTAAAGTAATTGTCTTCCCATTACCTGTTCTACGTTGTGATGGGATTTCAATTTGTTTTCTTCCGCTTAAGTATGCAGCAGTTTCGGTGTCATGTGTCAGGATCTCCTGTGGTGTGCCCTGGCTTATGATCTCTCCACCGTGTCTTCCCGCGTGAGGTCCAATGTCTATAACATGGTCTGCCCGTTCTATCATGTCCTTATCGTGCTCAACTACTATAATCGAGTTTCCAAGATCTCTTAATGCGACGAGCGAATTTATAAGTTTGTCATTATCCCTTTGGTGAAGACCAATACTTGGTTCATCCAGGATATACAAAACGCCAACCAGCTGGGAGCCAATTTGAGTTGCCAGCCTGATACGTTGTGCTTCCCCCCCTGAAAGGGATTTTGAACTTCGGTTAAGAGAGAGGTAGGTGAGACCTACATCAACCAGGAATTGAAGCCTGGTGTTTATCTCTTTAATAACTTCAGAAGCTATTAATAGTTGTTTTTCTGAAAGTTTCCCCGGTAATTCCTCAAACCATTCTGCCAGATCTGTGATATCTTTTTGAGCTAATTCAGCTATATTCCTATCATTTATCTTAAAGTACAGCGATTCTTTTTTAAGTCTTGTACCTTCACAATCGGGACAATCAATTTTGTCCATATAATCCTTTGCCCAACGTTGCAGGGCGGTTGAATCATTATTATTATAGGTAGCCTCAATAAATGTTGCCACCCCTTCAAAATCAATTTTAAATTCTCGGGTAATACCCAATGTTTTGGATGGTTTGCTGAATTTTTCCTTTCCTCCAAAAAGGATCATTTCCATGGCGGCTTCAGGGATGGAATCCACAGGATCACTTAATTTAAAGTCAAATCTTTCCGCAATGAGTTCCAGTTGAGAGAACACCCAGTTTTTCTTTTGAGGACCGTGAGGTGCAAGGGCTCCACCCTTGATGGATTTGGCCTTATTGGGAATAAGTTTATCGATATTGACCTTATGCAGGGTCCCAATACCATGACAGGTTTCACAGGCTCCTTTTGGAGAGTTAAACGAAAAATTGTTGGGTTCGGGGTTGGGGTAGGAGATACCGGTTGTAGGGCACATCAGATTTCTGCTGAAGTATCTTACAGATGCGCTTTCCTGTTCAAGGACCATGAGAACATCGTCTCCATGATACATGGCGGTTTTAATACTATCGGCCAGGCGTTTCTGAGATTCCACATTTGGATCAATCGCTAGGCGGTCTACTACAATCTCAATATCATGCACTTTATAGCGGTCCAGTTTCATACCTTTTACCAGATCCCTTATTTCCCCGTCTACCCTTACTTTAAGAAATCCCTGTTTGGAGATCTGTTCAAATAATTCACGGTAGTGTCCTTTTCGGGACCTTATAACAGGTGCAAGAATACTAATTCGCTGCCCTTTGAAATTGTCAATAATGAGCTCCCTGATCTGTTCATCATTATAGCTCACCATTTTCTCGCCGGTATTATAACTGTAAGCATCGGCAGTCCTGGCATATAATAATCTCAGGAAATCATAGATCTCTGTAATTGTTCCAACGGTGCTCCTTGGGTTTTTGCTGGTGGTCTTTTGTTCTATCGCAATAACGGGTGATAACCCGTCTATCTTGTCCACATCTGGCCTTTCCAATCCTCCTAGGAATTGCCTGGCATAAGATGAAAAGGTTTCTATGTATCGCCTTTGTCCTTCTGCATATATGGTGTCAAAGGCCAGGGAAGATTTTCCCGATCCGGAAAGACCCGTAATTACCACTAATTTTTCACGGGGAATTATAACATCTATATTTTTTAAATTATGAACCCGCGCACCTAAAACTTCAATGTTTTCTTCCTCTATCTGCATATTTTTAATCTGAATAATTCCTAGACGGCTCGGCCTCGAGGTTTCCCCTATCACTTCCCCTTAATGGAGGTCGGAATTGCTTTTTTTTTGCAATTCCGGGTGGGGCAAAATATAAAATTTCGAATTTTAGCCCCAAGGACAAAAATGAAACCGGCGAAATACACCATTGGCTTGCCTCGGAGATAGTCGAATTCAAGAAATTTTTTATTCAAGGGGGCAAAGGTACTTAAACTGTTGCTAATTAAAAAGTAAAGAGAGTTACCTAAAAAGTAAAAGGAGCCTGGAGCTAAACATAGTGTAGGAGAATCCCTTCATGACTCACCTCTTAAATGAATTAAGGAAATTTTAATAGGAATTTGTAAAATGCTCCTAATTTTCATTTATACTGAAAATACTCTTCATTTTTGTATTAAATTAGCAATCAGTTCTCCCCCCGAGAATTTTTGTGCCTTACTAAAAGGTAAAAAATTTAAATAAGTTTCCACCCCAGGAAAAATTTCCCAAACCCCTAACCCCACCACGATCTTTGGAAAAAGATCTCATTACCCCATTGTTCAAAGCTTTATGCTTTTACAGGTTTCCCAAACCCGTAAAAAATGCATAAATATTAATTAATGTGAAAATGGTTTATGAGGAATGAATACTGAAAAAAAACAATTACTTATCATTAGCAACAATTCGGGATTTGTTGCTTCATTAACAGAAGGATTGAGCATGCATTTTGAAATTAACCAGGTTAATTCCATGCATACAGGTTATACAACGGCTTTAAGCCTTTTACCAGATGTAATCCTGATAGATCAGACTTCTCTCACCTACCAAAGTTTAAAAAATCTTCCTAATTTTAAATCTACTCATTTTCTTAACCGTTGCTGGTTGATGATGTATGCGCGTGAGGACATGAAAAATGAGATAAATAAATTTCATAAAAATTATTTAGACGAAGTAGATTTTACTTCCACCCCTCCAAAAATTCTTTGCAGCAAGATCATTCAGAGGGTATATACCAATTTCTCTCTTACCAATTACTGGAAGGAATCTTTCATGGGATTATTCAATTTGCTTGCAAACCCGGTAGTTCTACTGCAACGGGACTCCATTGTATGTATGAACGATGCCTTCCGGCAAATATTTAAGGTTGAAAAGACAGAAAATATAAAGCTTACAGATTTTGTAAAATGCGAGAATAAGGCAAAGGTAAAAGAGAGTCTTAGAAATTTTGCAAGAGGAAAGCATATGAAGGCGGTGACAAAAACTACCCTGAGACTATCCAACGATAAGGTGAGAAACGCCCGAATCAGTTTTTCAAAGCTGGATAAGATGATCAACGGGCAGTACATCATGATGATACATTTCTCCCAGGAAGAAGAATTAGTTACAGATAGTATTGGAAGCAACTCCGAGTCTGTCGAAAACTGTTTTAAGGATAATTCTAATCTTACAGATTTCAGCTTTACCAAAAGGGAGAAAGAGATCATTCAGTTATTATGTAAAGGCTATAAGACGCGGGAGATATCTGAAACACTTTTTATATCCCCCAAAACAATCGAGAAACACAGAGCCAACATAATTAAAAGGACCAATTCTGAAACTATACTGGAAAGCATTATTTATGCAATCAACCATAATTTAATTGATCTCAGGGTGGCTTAACAATACCTTAACCAAATTTATAAGGGAAATCCCCTATATGTTTAAAAAGAGTTTCAGAATAAATTTACACTGTAAGATAAGCACCCCCACTCTGCATCTTATCTGAATCAGGATTCTACCCCTTACAAATTATCACATTTCATGGTAACTCACCCTTTTGGGGTATTACATATATTATTTATTAACCATTCTAAATTTTTTATTAATTAAAAACTATTTACTTATGAGAAACTTTAAACTATCACTAGCCTATCTGGCGGTGTTTGCGATGATCTTTACATCGTGTAGCAAAGAGGAAAATGCACTGGATATTGATGATAATTCCGTGGTGCTTACATTTGGGGCATTTTTGAATGACCTGAACAGATCCTCAAAACAATCTCAGTTTGACCAGGTTCCCACCTGCTCAGATGCTGCTCCAGACAGAGCGGTAATTGGACTTACTGTAGATGGAGATGTATGGGATGATGTGGAGGTAGATATTTTGCAGGATGCAAATGGCTATTTTACCGCATTTACCGAAGATCTTAGGATTCAGGTCACAGGAGATGCCGGAGTCAATGTATCAGTTACCAGTTTTAGGGTGTATGATGCAGATGATAACCTGATTTGGGTTGCGCCAACAGGTGGAAATTTTGCGGCTTTTGTAAACAACCCCCTTCCTTTGAACTTTAACCTTCAAAGAGGGACTAAACCATTTATAGATATAGAGGTACTGTGTTTTGACAGAAGAACTGTAAATGAGTATGGATACCCCTTCTTTGATCTTGTTCCAACAGTGGTTTATCCATTGTGTTTCTTCGCTAACTATTGCCCAACTCCAAATGGAAGACATTTTGTGGGTAACTATAGTTTAGACCTATGGTATGATGATGGAACCAACAAAATACAGATCTACAATGATGAGATTCCAAATACAGGTACTACAGGTGGAGAATTCCAGGCAAGACCGGTATGCGTAGTGGTTCCGGGTGCTCCCGAAGGTTTTGCGGCAGATCAGGACTATTTGTTCTACGTAATCACACCTCTTGACTGGCCAGGAAACTATGGAGACATAGACAATACTCCAATGGCAGAGGTAGGATTAAGCTGGAATGATGTTAATGGATTATTGAATGTAGATGGTACAACCAACGAGTTCATCCATGTTTTCATAGGATGTGATGATGATAATGGTAATGGTGGTCCCGGAGACAGTGATGGCGATGGTATCCCTGATGATGTTGACAACTGTCCAGATGTTCATAACCCGGGTCAGGAGGATGCAGATGGTGATGGAGTAGGCGACGCTTGTGACAATTGTCCAAATGTATTTAACCCAGGTCAGGATCCCGAAGCTTGTGCTGATTTGCCTGGTGATGATTGTGAAACATCCTATATGTTTGGTAATGTTGCATTAAGTGATAATTATCCTGGTAATAACTGGGGATGGGGATTGGATTTTGATATCAATAATAACTATTTTGATTCTTTCTGGAATGAAGATGGTGGATATTACGAATTCCCACTATGGGCTGCTGCCGCACAAAATGACACCAGCAAAGGCCGGTTAGACGGAACGGTACGAGTTACCCTTGATGGTGATGATGTTAAGGTGCAGATATTCCTTGATGAGGGAGTGACAATCTTTGAGTCTCATGCTTTCTTTGGAGAAGGCAACTGGCCGGCAAGTCGTGCTCCGGGACAATTAGGATTTAGCTATGATGCAGCTGAATCTCTTCAAATGCACACTTTCTCCTATTCAGGTGATGGTACCTTTAGGTTAATTGTTCACGCAGTAACCTGTGAATAGACTTTTTTAATAACTGTCCCGGTCTTTTTTAGGTCGGGCAGTTTTTAATTCCAATTCTTCATTACTTTTTTCAGATAGAATCATTATATCTGCAGGGGAATTGTTGTTAAAATTAATCCAACCATTCTAATATAATACATTATGAAATACTTTAAAAATTACCTGAGCGCACTGGCCGTGTTCGCATTGTTGTTTACATCCTGTAGCAAGGAGGAATCCTCTGCTTTGGACGCTGATGCTGAATATGTGGAGCTTACCTTTGGGGCATTGTTAAATGACCTGGACAACAGGAGTGCAAATAAATCTCAGCATTTCGATGATATACCTACTTGTTCTGATGCAGCACCAGATTATGCAAGGATCAATTTCTCCTATGGAGGAGAAGACTTTGAAGTGGTAGTTGATATCCTTTCTGATGCACAGGGATATTTCACCGCTTTTTCCGAGGATTTAAAAATTCCTGTAAATGGAGGAAGTACCTCGGTTACCCTTACGGGATTCCTGGTTTTTGATAGCAGTGACAATATTATTTGGGCTGCGCCTGTAGGAAACGCTTTGGCAAATTTTGTGGGCCAGGTTTTACCAATGAGCTTTAATGTTGCCGCGGGAACCAAACCATTTATCGATGTTGAAGTGCTTTGTTTTGACAGGCGATTGGTGAATGAATATGGATATGTATTCTTCGATATCATTCCTGAAACCATTTATCCATTGTGTACTTTCATCAATTACTGTAATGAAGCGGGTCGCCATTGGGTAGCAAGCTATTCCCTTGATCTGTTCTTTGGAGCAAATGCAAATGGCATCCAGTTATATGATCATGAAGATGCAGAAGCACAGGTTACCGTAGGAACCAGAAATGGTGAGTTTTTTGCAGATCCCTTGTGTCTGGTTGTTCCTGGCCCACCGGCAAATCTGGCAAACAATCAACCATACTTATTTATGATAATCTATCCAAATGACTGGGATGCTAACTATGGAGATATAGATAATACTCCTATAGCTGTACAGTTATCCTGGAATGATGTAAACGCACTTTTAAATAATGATGGGACAACAAACGAGTTTCTGCATTTAATTATAGGTGAGTGTGAAGGGGCATTATCGGGTGATGGGTCCATAACACCTCCCTCATGTGATCTTGCAAATGCTAATGCAGACTGTGATAACGATGGTATACCAAACAAGTGTGATGTTGATAATCCTTTTTATGACACATTTGATTGTGATGGTGATGGATTTATTAACTCTGAAGATGCCTGTCCTAATATTCCCGGAGTAGCCGGTGGAGATGGAGGTGACGGATGTCCTGCAGATGGTGGAAGTGAAGATTGTGTCAATCTTGCACCAGCCTGTGAATTAGATACCGAAGGAGCTTTAGGTGAGAACTGTTATGAAACCACCCTTGAAGGTGAAAACGCCGAAGGATGGATTAAAATTGAATCGCCAGGCAGCCTGAACTTATTGGGAGGACTTCAGGGTGATGAGGATTTTGGTGATGTTACCTGGACAGTTTCAAATGGAGATCTTACTCTTACTGTTGAAGGCGCGCTGGCTGACGACACTATAACAGCTTATGCCATAGAGGTTAGACCTTCATATTCAGATGGAACAATGAATTCTACCTGCTGGGAATCAAGATGTGGTAATTTAGGTTCACAGGGAACTGACGAGGTCACCCATGAATTTGATGGCTACGACTACTCTTATCCCTTCTACTTAAACGCGAGCGTTGTAATTTGTGGAGTTCCGGTAGGTACTCCTTAGAAATGAATGTAAAATTAACTCCTGCGGTTGGTCAACCGGGGGGATGACCAGCTTGCAGAGTTAGTTTTATTAACCGCCGAAAGGTGTTAATAGAAGGCTGTCCGGCATTGCGCCGGGCAGTTTTTTTGTATTTCATCGAAAAAAGTTAAGGAAAACTTAATTTTTTAAAAATAATTTGTATGTTAGCCCCGCTTAAGTAAATTTTTAAGTAAGTCGCAATCTCCCCCCAAAGCGATTTATGATTTTCAATTATTAAATATATTAGTTGCCAGTCCTTATCAGGAATTAAGAGAAAATCAGGTTATTTTCAAGATTTTTTTCTTGCAGATGAGTATTATACAAATTGAAAATCTCCCCGATCTTTCCAACCCCCAGGTTGTTAATTTTTTTTTTGGAATGGACTTTGAACGAACCCAAATCGTTAACATTAATTTAACCACGGAGCAGATAAATGAGATAAACTCTGTTCCTATTTAAAATCGTAACCCCACTTATGAGAAAAAGCAAATTATTGTATTTACTGCCGGCACTGGCTTTTCTGTCCTGTAGTGATGAAACAATTACCGACCCCCAATTAACTGAAGAGCTGAACGAATTAACCATTGCCAACGTAGAAGTGGCTTATCCTAACGAAATAGGGAAAATAAGCACTGTATTCTATGCAGGCAGGGAAATTTCGGTTGAAGAAATAGATGGAGAATTTATCTTTGAGGGAGACATTAAATTATCCCCCGGTATGCTTTCCAGTAAAGAGCCCAAACTGGTATATGAGCCGGGTGAAAAAGCGCCGGAAAAAAGTGTAGGGCGTACCTCGGGTATGTGGCCAAACAATACGGTCTATTACGCAATCGATCCTAATTTAGGAGATAAAGCACGAGTTACTGATGCCATAGCGCATTGGGAATCTAATACCAATATTAAATTTGTGTTGCGTTCCTCCCAAGCTAATTATGTTTATTTCACCCCGGGCTCCGGATGTTCTTCATATATAGGCATGGTAGGAGGTAAACAAAATATAACACTCGCTACCAACTGTGGCACCGGAACCACAATTCACGAAATTGGACATGCTATAGGCCTATGGCATGAGCAAAGCCGGGTAGACAGGGATAATCACATCAAAATAAACTGGGAGAATATACAAACCGGTAGGGAGCACAATTTCAAAACCTACAAGGAAAGTGGGTTTGATGGTAAGGAATTTACAACAAACCTGGATTTTGGATCTATAATGATGTATGGTTCCTATTCTTTCTCCAGTAATGGAAATCCCACCATTGTTAAAACTAATGGCAGTACATATTCTACAAACAGATCTGTGCTATCTTCCGGAGATATTCAGGGCGCTAATGCTATGTATCCGGCCGGTACCACTTCACCAACTTATATCAATGGGAAAACCTATGTGATTTATGGTGTAACCGTTTTGCGACACAATGATTTGTGGTATTATTATTCAAGAACATATGGCTGGAGAGAAGTAATATTAAGAGGAACATTCTGGTATTACAAATAGTAACTATAATTCTAAAAAACCCGGCCTGTGGTCGGGTTTTTTTATATAAATTAATGAGGTAGTGTTGAAATAACTGTGGCAAAATTCCACAACATTTTCTTAAGAATTATTTTAACTCCATTCTCCTAATTTTTTAACATTCCAATGATTGTTAACGTTTTAATGCGCTATAATTCAGGGAATTAATTATAAATATTTAAATCACCTCCTAAAAATTATAACAAATTATAATTTGGGAAGAGAGTCTTTGGTAAAGGTTCTCAGATCTTGGAAAAAGGATTTGAATTCACTTTCAAAAAGGGGATAATGTAATTGCAGATCTTCAACAGCCAGATCCATTTTTGATTGGTTTCCGGTACGTAAATTCATTTGCCATAAGATTCTTCCTATTCCCTCAATACTTGCATAACTCAGTAACCAGTTGGCCTCTATCATATAAGGTAGGAATTGCTCAACTTTTTTAGGGAGGATTTTTTTATTATTTTGAAGCAAAACATAGAAGTCTTCTACAAATTCTTCCAGGGGAATATCTGAATAATCTTTCCAGTTGGCAGCAAGAAAATGATCATAATAAATATCTACGATCACTGAGCTGTAATGACTATAATTTTTAAATAATCTATGAGTGCTTTTTCTCACCGTGGGATGAGAATCTGTATAAGTATCTATGGCCCGGTGCAGAATAATACCTTTTTGGATCATCGGTGGGAAATGAATGAATTGTTTGCCTTTAACCGAGTCTGCGATAAAATTTCCAATTTTCAATTCATCCTCCTCGCCTGATAGGTATATATGTGCCAGATAATTCATAGGGACAAGTTAGTAATTTAAGCATATCTGTGATAATTACATTAAACTTTTGTTGCATTTCACAGAGCCTTGTATCTTTGCGAGCCTTCAATATTTGCATTAATTGAAGGGAAACTTATTAAATCAGGAAAATTATGAGCTTAATAAAATCTATTTCAGGAATTCGGGGTACAATAGGAGGTATGCCGGGGGAAAACCTAACTCCTTTAGATACCGTGAAGTTTGCCGCAGCTTATGGTACCTGGCTCAGGAATGAATATCTTGATAAAAACCTGAAAGTAGTCATAGGCCGGGATGCAAGAATTTCCGGAGCAATGGTCCAGAACCTCGTTACCAATACGCTTATAGGAATGGGTATAAATGTAATAGATGTAGGTTTATCCACTACGCCCACTGTTGAGGTTGCCGTGACCATGGAAGGAGCCCATGGAGGAATAATTTTAACAGCCAGTCATAACCCAAAACAATGGAATGCTCTAAAGCTTTTAAATGACAAGGGGGAATTTCTTAATGGAGATGAAGGAGAAAAGATCCTGGAGTTTGCTGAAAATGAGAATTTCGAATTTTCTGAAGTAGATAACCTGGGTGAGATTATACATATTGATGATTACATAGACAGGCACATAGATCACGTACTGCAACTTGACCTCGTAGATGTCAATGCTGTTAAAAACAGCAGTTTTAAAATTGTGGTAGATGCGGTTAATTCTACCGGAGGTATTGCCATACCGGCATTACTTAAAAAATTTGGAGTTGAGGTTGTGGAGTTGTATTGTGAACCTAACGGGCATTTCCCTCATAATCCTGAACCTTTAAAAGAACATCTGGGCGACGTAATGCAACTCGTGCTAAGTGAAAAGGCACATCTTGGCATCGTGGTAGATCCCGATGTTGATCGTTTGGCAATTATTGATGAAAAAGGACAAATGTTTGGAGAAGAATATACGCTTGTAGCATGTGCAGATTATGTTCTCAGCAAAACTCCTGGTAGTACTGTAAGCAATCTTTCATCTTCCCGTGCTTTAAAAGATCTTACTGAAGGTCATGGGCAAAAGTATAAGGCAAGCGCCGTTGGAGAAGTAAACGTAGTACAGCTAATGAAAGATACCAATGCTGTAATTGGTGGCGAAGGAAATGGCGGAATTATTTATCCTGCATCCCACTACGGTAGAGATAGTCTGGTGGGAGTGGCTTTGTTTCTAACCTATCTCGCCCAAAAAAATAAACCTGTTTCTGAACTCCGGAAAGAATATCCCGAATATTATATGAGTAAGAACAAGATCGAACTCACTCCCGGCCTGGATGTGGATGGTATTTTACAGAAAATTAGTGAAAATCACCGCAGTGAACAGATCACAGCAATTGATGGCGTTAAAATAGATTTTGCTGAAAATTGGGTGCATTTACGAAAATCGAATACCGAACCTATAATTCGTATTTATACCGAAGCTAAAACTCAGAAGCAGGCAGATGAACTGGCAGAAAAAATGATAGCCGAAATCAGGGAGATTGCTTTTTAATCTATAATCATCATGGGCCCTGTAATGGTTTCATTGCGATGTTTCCATCGCTTGTGGGTCCATAAATAATATTCCGGGGCCTTCCTTATCTGCGTTTCCAATAGCTCAAAGAAGGTCCTGGTAATTTTGAACTCAGGTTCTTCCCGGGGATTATCGGTGATATTTATAAATGTCGCCTGGTAATATCCTCTTTTTAATTTCTCAACATGTAGATAGACTACCGCCATATCGTTATCCCTTGCTATTTTTTCAGAGCCTGCGAAAACCGGAACTTTGATATTCATAAAATCCATCCAGTATTTTACCCTGTTAAATTTTGGAGATTGATCAGCTATCATTGCATATACTCCTAATATCCCATTCTTATTATTTTCGGCAATTTGCCTTGTTGCTTCCACGGTGGGTATGAGCACTCCGTCATACCTACCTCTTATATCCCGGGCCATTTTATCAAAGTATGGATTTTTTACCTTTTTATAAACTCCAAATCCCCTGTAATCTATTCCGAATAATTGCAGGGCATTCATCCATTCATAACTGGCATAATGTCCACACATAAGGATAATACTTTTATTGAGTTCCCTTATTCTTAAAATTTCTTCCTTATTGGTGAAACTAAACCGTTTTCTTAATTCGTCATCAGAGATTGTTATGCTTTTGATCATTTCAAGAAACATATCACACATATGACGATAAAATTTCTTAACGATCTTTTGGAGCTCTTCAGAGGATTTTTCGGGAAACACAAGTTCAAGATTAGTCTTAACTGTTTTTTTACGGTAACCTATGATGTGGTAAACAAGAAAAAAAACCAGATCAGAAAACAGGTAAAATAACCTGAAAGGAAGATAGGAGATTAGTAATAAAAAAGGATAGATCAACCAGAAAACTAATCGTTGCATTGAGAAAAGGTTTAAGCAAATATATGGTATATTTGGCACCAAAGTTACTGTATCTATGGGAGAAATGGGATTGGTTACCATCATTATCATTGCAATTAATATTATTGTTTCATACAAAGGATTTAAGGATCACGCTTTCTTTAATAAATATAAATTCAATGTTGGAGATATAAAAAGGGGTGCCAGATACCAGATCATTTCTTCAGGATTTTTACATGTGGATACAACGCATTTGTTCGTGAATATGCTTACCCTTTATTTTTTTGCAAATGTGGTGATCTTTGATCTTGGTGCTATAGGATTTACTATTGTTTACATAGGTAGCCTGATCCTGGGTAATCTTTTAAGTTATTTTTTCCATAAGGATGAGGACTCATATACGGCTGTGGGTGCGAGTGGAGCTGTGATGGGTATTTTATATTCGGCTATTTTATTGCGCCCGGACATGATGTTGGGCCTATTCTTTATAATTCCCATCCCAGCCTACATTTTTGGAATTGGTTATTTGCTTTATACCATCTACGGGATGAAAAAGAGAGTGGGCAATATTGGTCATGATGCACATTTTGGAGGCGCGGTAGGAGGTTATATACTTACATTGATCCTTGCTCCCTGGGTGTTGGAATACCACCTGCTAATGGTAATATTGCTTGCAATCCCTATTGCAATTTTATTTGTTCTTCAAAAAACCGGAAGGATTTAACCTGAATAATGCGAAATTGCTCCGGCGTTAAGTTTTTAGTTATAACCGGGAAGGACAAAATATAATCACGAAAATCTTTCTGCACGATTTCTGGATTGCAGAGACAAAGAACCAAACCAATTCCTCCTGTCTTGTCGCAGGATTAGAAAGATAAAGGAAATTTTTTATTTGTGGTATCCTTATTGATATTATGATTTTACAAACTAATTCCTAAAAATTTTATGAGATCAATAATAATTCTATTAATATTTATAAGTGGGTACACACTTCAGGCTCAGCAAGATAATTTTTCTCAGCCTATAGTCGTGGTGAATGGTGAAGGGATCGTAAAAGTAGTACCAGACCAGGTTCTTATCATGTCACGTATTGAACACGAAGGATTGAATGCCCGGGAAGTAAAAAAGCAAAACGATGCTGTTGTAGACAAGGTGATAAAATACTTAAGGTCCCAGGGCATTCCTGAAAAAAATGTCAGGACAGATTATATGAACCTTAACAAAAATTATAACTATAATAATAAAACCTACACTTTTGTTGCCAGTCAATCCATCTCAATTCAGCTGGACGATCTTAAAACTTATGAAACAATCATGGGTGGATTACTTGATTCAGGCCTTAACAGGATTGACGGGGTTCAGTTTAAGTCCTCAGAGATTGAAAAACACACCACCGAGGCCAGGCGCCTTGCCGTATTAAATGCCCGGAAAAGAGCTATGGAGTACGTTTCCCCATTAGATCAAAAATTAGGAAAAGCTATATCCATAAGCGAGTTGGAAACCAATCATTTCCCTCCTGTGTACAAAATGGAAAGGTTACAGGTAGCCAGTGATATGGCACCCCAGGAAAGTATAGCTCCCGGTGAAATGGAAGTGAGGGCCAGGGTCACAGTTGGATTTCAGTTATTTTAAACTTTTATTTATGAAAATAATTATGCCCCGAATTAAGGGGTTTTATTATATAAATTAGATAGAGATAAATTATTTCGTAAGCAATTCCTTACAACTTCTAACTTCCGCACTTTTGTACTTTCGAATCTTTAACTATCTTATTTCATGCTTTTCAAGAATTTGAAAGGTTCCTTTTGGGTGTCCTGGAACGTTTTTTTAGTCGACCAGCTTCCCCTTTTAAAAAACCAAAAGCTCCTTCCCTTTTTTCAAGGGAAGCCCGCCTGACCGGAACGGGCAGGGTGGCTTAAGCGGAACGAAATTATTCTGCCAGGAATAAACCTTGACCGCTTAAGACGGAAGGGTTACAGAACGAGAAAAGAACATGTTTCTACTCAAATTTTTATGCGTACGCAAAAACTGCCATTCTGTTTTCCGGGCTACATTCGGGAGCCGGGAACGCGGGAATCGGGAATGGGGATTCGGGCTTCGGGATTCGGGATTCGGGAGCCGTGTAGTTCGAAGGTCCGGCCCTTTTTACCTGCTTTCTGAATGACAGGAATTCTCCTCCTGTATTTATCCTGAGACCTGTCCAAGAGATCACTTGTCGTAGATTATAGATTTTCAATATCCTTTTTTTCATGTC
>JBGTNH010000021.1:0-176429 GCA_041743165.1 Gillisia sp.
CCAAAAGGAGTCACGTGCTTATCAGAATACTCAATGGGAAGATTAACCATATGGGTGAAATTAAAATGTATACGAAATATACTGAATATAGAGAGTTAACAAACAGGTTTAATTCTTAAATGCATAATACGGGTTAAAATATCAAACTCCTTCAAATCTGAAATTTCCATTTCCACGCAACTTATGAGAATGAAAAACCTCAACGAAAAGTTGAGGTTTTTGAAGTTGAGCGGGAGACCGGGTTCCCTTCGATTGCGCTCAGGATAAACTTCTCACCCGGAACCTAATTCTATAAAAAAACCTCAACGAAAAGTTGAGGTTTTTTTGAAGGTGAGCGGGAGACCGGGTTCGAACCGGCGACATTCAGCTTGGAAGGCTGACGCTCTACCAACTGAGCTACTCCCGCGGGACCCTGCAAATATAATTGGAAAATTTTCCAACTTCCAAAAAAAATAAAAAATTTCTTGAGGCCGAATATTCCCAATGCCAGGCATCGAGGCCAAAACACGAAATTTTTTATTTTGCCCCACCCGGAATTGCGAAAAAAAGCAATTCCGACCTCCCCCAAGAGGAGGTAATTCGGAAACCTCGAAGTAATAGCATCGGGGAATTATTTAAATTACAGCTTTTTTAAAAAGTGATATCCCTTGATCACAAAGCCATGATTCATGTAGAATTTATGGGACCTGAAATTGTGAACATATGAGTTTAACTCGGCTGTTTCGCATCCTTTTTCCAATGCATACGAAAAAATAAATTTGAAGATCTCCTTTCCTATTCCCCTATTCTGCAAGGATGGCTTTATAAAGATGTGGTCAGGTTCACATGATCTTCCGGCATAGTGCCTGGTCATGAACCAAAGACCAAAAACTCCTATTAGTTCTCCCGAAGAATATATGCCAAAACATTCATAGTTTTGATCAAACATTTCGCCTAGTCTTTCCTCAAGAACTTTGGTTTCGGTTTTGTATTCCCCCAGTTCGCTAATTAGCGGAAGGACTATATGGAGGTCCTTTTTTAAAATCTTGTTAAATGCCAATTCCATCCTGCCGTTTTCTGCGAAAATAGTCATAATTTTAGCTATTATTATTAACACGTTTAAATTTACAGATGAAAGTAAAAACCGGAAAAGCCCAGGACATAATAGATGAACAATTTCTTAAGGACCGTAAGATCTTTTTATGGGGTGAAGTTGATGGTAAAAGTGCTAAACACGTAATAGACCATCTGTTGTACCTGGATTCCCAATCCAATGATGAAATTCAATTATTTATCAATAGTCCGGGAGGTTATGTTACAGATGGCTTTGCCATATATGATACAATGAAATCTTTGAAAAGTCCGGTTTCGACCATCTGCTCAGGCCTTGCGGCTTCAATGGGATCAATCCTCTTAAGTGGAGGTACCAAAGGAAGAAGGTTTATCCAAAAGCATGCAAAAGTGATGATTCACCAGCCAAGCGGCGGGACCCGGGGACAAGCCTCAAATATAGAGATCCAGGCGGCAGAGATACTCAAAATAAAAGACCTGAGCGCCAGGATCCTTGCAGAAAATTGTGGTCAGACAGTAGAAAAGGTTCTTAAGGATTTTAACCGTGATTACTGGATGGATTCAGCAGAATCTATTGCTTACGGAATTGTTGATGGAGAAATCTAAAATATAAGGTATGAGCGGGGAAATAAAACACAAAGAGAGTGACAGGCGCGGTATGTTCTATATGGAAAATGAAAATGGGATTATTTCTGAACTCACCTATACTCACGAGAATAATGGAATTCTTATTATAGACCATACTCAAACCAAACCTGAACTCGAAGGCCGGGGATTGGCCGCACAACTTGTGAAAAGCATTGTTGAATACGCCCGGAAAAATAATTTTAAGATTGATCCACTATGTCCTTATGCAGAGATACAATTTGATCAAAACAAAGACTACGGTGATGTAAGACTTGATTGATCATTTATAACGGGTTAGATTAATAGAAAATTCCTTCCTCGACGCAAAACCTTTCTCCCCTTAACATCTAAAGTCGACGGTAGAAATCCTGAGAGATATCTTTTGTCCAGATACTTGTAAATCTCAAATTTTAAATCAGGTTATTCAAAACAAATAAACTCCTGGCATAGTGCTTTACAGGGATGGATTGTCCTCTGGAAGGTTCAGGTGAAAATTGGGGTAAGGTATAGGGAGACGAGTGAAAATCCTTAAATAGGGTGAAAAATGAGTTAATAATATGAAAAATTTCATGGTTATTAATGTTTATTGCGCGAGATTATGCCCCAGAAATCTATCGAATAAATACTATTTTAAAATTGGATAGAAAATTGATATACCGGTTATAAACATATAATATGTTTAAAAAAATATATAAAAAAAGTTGTTACTATGAATATAGTACCCCAGAATATCTCAGCATTTATTAAACGATTATTTATTATAATCATTCTTGGAAATGTGTTGGTTTCCTGTAAAAATGAGGACGGCTCCAGCAGGTCCTGGTTCTCCTTTTCTGATGAATCATTAGGAAATGCAGAGTTGATACATGATATAACCACCACGCCAGCAGAACTTAATCTTTTTAATAAGGATTCTGTTGCAGATTTTTATTTCCAAAGAAAATTTCTTCCGGCCTGGAGCAAAAAGAGTCTAAGGGAAGACTTCATTTCAACTCTTCAGGAGTCTGAACATGAAGGATTATTTATAGAGGATTATCATGGTGACAGGATCCTGGAACTCTCGGGCAAGATAAAAAGTATGAGTGACCTGGAAAAAAGCGAATTGGATGTAATACTCACAGATGCATTCCTGAAATTCGGAAATCATCTTCTTCACGGTAAACTTGACCCCCGGGAGCTTCATGGCATATGGGATACCTATCGCAGTGAGATCCTCGTTTCAGAAGTTCTACAGGAAGCTGTGGAAAAAGAGGATATAGAAATTGCCCTACGACAATTAAGACCCACCCATCCGGTGTATTCACAATTGATAGCTTCTTCAAAGGAATATAAAGAGTTAGCATCCAATTTTGAAGCCTGGGATATGATCCCTCCGGGTAATATGATAAAACATGGGGAAAAAGATGAGAGGATCCCGGAAATACGTAAAAGACTGGATCTTCTTGGCTATTGGGAAAATGCAGATCCTGAAAATACAGAGAATACTGAAGAACTACAGGAAGTTGTTGAAAATTTCCAGGGTGAAAATGGTTTGCAGGCAGATGGCATTATAGGTGATTCAACCATAGAATTGCTTAATAAAGATTATAACAGACGCTATGAGCAGATCCTGGTAAATCTGGAACGTTGGAGATGGTATCCCAGAGATCTGGGTGACCACTATATCATTGTGAACATTGCAAATTTTGATCTTCATGTGGTAAAAGATAATGATACGGTAAAAACCCATAGAACCATGGTGGGCACAGAGGCCCGGAAAACACCTGTATTTTCAGAAGAAGTAAAATATCTTGAATTTAATCCTACCTGGACCATTCCTCCAACCATCCAGAACAATGACGTGATCCCTGGTATGAGAAGAAATTCAAACTATCTGGCAAATAAAAAGATCAATGTATATGACCGCAGCGGTAATGCTGTGGATCCTTCCCGTATTAACTGGTCTGGCGAAGAGGCTAAAGCTTATACCTACAGGCAGAATCCGGGATCAACAAATCCACTGGGACGGGTGAAAATCATGTATCCTAATCAATATTTTATTTACCTGCATGACACCCCCTCACAATCGCTCTTTGAGCGCAACTCGCGCGATCAAAGTTCAGGATGTGTGAGGGTGGAATATGCTGTAGATCTTGCCAAGTATCTTCTTAGCGATCAACCTGAATATTCTTCAGATGATATAGATAAGATCATTGCCTCAGGAACAACCAAACAAATTAAAATGAAGCAGAAGGTTAATGTACACCACTTCTACTGGACTGCATGGAGGGAAAATGGCAAAGCTCGTTTTACCGCAGATATTTATGATTATGACACTAAGATCTGGGAGGCTTTAAGAAAAGTAATCTAAGCTCGAATCATTTCAGATCTTTCGGCGTAAGTCTTATCATTGGAATGAATGTAGACTACAGATTTATCCTTGATAGTGTCTATAAATTCCTTTGTTATAGCTGTAGGAACAGCAGGACAACCATAGCTCCTTCCCAGTCTGCCCATATTGGCAATTGACTCAGGATTTGCATATGCAGCACCATGTATTACTACATAACGCTCACGGGCCCGGGAATTAAATTCCCTTTCCATTCCATCAATAAAAAGGGAATAGCCGTTACCGCCAAAATAAGTCTCACCGGTAACGTAAAAACCTAAAGAACTTTGAAGGGAATTTAATGTATTGCTGAATTTAGTAGCAAATTCATCCCCTGTATTCTTACCGTGGGATACTACCGAGTGAATCAACACTTCATTATTTTTCATGTCCATAACCCAGATTCTCTTTTTAGTGGAAGAAAGGCTGAAATCAATAATGGTTAATATTTCTTTTTCAACAAGCCCCTGATCGAGAAGCTTATAATAACCTTTCATTCCATTACTGAAACTTTCCAGGGAAGGGATGCTTGTATTATTTTCAGAAAATACATGGTAAAGCAGATTAATTTCTTCTTCAATACTTAAATTTTCTGTGATTGCTTCGGCTGAGTTTAGACTCTCAGTAGTGGTGGGGGATGTTTCGGAGGCGGGATTGCTTTTTGTAGGTGCAAAGGTAAATGCGAAGGAAAAAACAATTACTGTGATGAGGCTTACAATTTTTTTCGTCATAAATTTAAGTTAAATTTAGTAGGGGTTTAACTTTTACACAAACATAATACCAAGGCAGGGTTAATTTTTTATTTTTTTAAAAAGGATAGGATTTTTAACTTTTGAAGGCTAAATAATCTGTTATGCCTAATAATCAATATCTTATACTTCCATGCCCCCCAGGGCCAATGGTAAATAAACGTTTTTTGTTTCATTTTATTTTAGCAAAACATAAAAAAATCGAAAACTTTTTTAGAATTGCGATAAACTGTTTTAACAATTATAGAATAAAAGTTTCATTTTAAAAAATAAATTAAGTTTCTTTTCTTAATCAAAGTTCCAGGCACATTATAGTTTTTATCTTTACATTTAAATTTAAAAAGCATGAGTAAAAAAGTTATGCTGGTAATTCTGGACGGTTGGGGGATAACCCAGGATCCGGCGGTGTCTGCAGTAGCCCAGGCGCATACCCCGTTTTTTGATACCCTTATATCAAAATACCCACACGCCCAGTTGTTAACCCACGGAATGAACGTGGGATTGCCAGAAGGCCAAATGGGTAACAGCGAAGTGGGTCACATGAACCTGGGAGCCGGTAGAATTGTTTACCAGGATCTGGCAAAGATCAATCTGGCCGTAAAAAATAAAAGCCTTATAAATGAACCTGTACTGGAACAGGCATTTGACTATGCAAAACGCAACAACAAACCCGTTCATTTTATGGGGCTGGTAAGTGATGGGGGGGTGCATTCACATATTGACCATTTAAAAGGCTTATTGACAGCCGCTCACGAATTTGGTGTAAGGGAAAAATATGTTCATGCATTTACAGACGGCCGAGATGTAGATCCCCACTCAGGTATTCATTTTATAGAAGACCTACAAAAACATTTGGAAATAACAAATTCACATCTTGCTTCAGTAATTGGCAGATATTTTGCAATGGACAGGGATAGAAGGTGGGAGCGAATAAAAAAAGCCTATGACATGATTGTTAACGGTATAGGAGAAAAATCCGGCAACATTCTGGAAACTATTCAAAACAGTTATAACCGTGGGATTTCAGATGAATTTCTGGAACCAATAGTGCTCACTAATGAAACAGGTCAACCTGTAGCAACCCTTAAACCAGATGAGGTGGTAATATTTTTTAATTTCAGAACAGACCGTGGTAGGCAGCTCACCGAAGCCCTGAGCCAGGTTGATTACCCTGAATTTAATATGAAGAAGATCCCCTCATATTTTGTGACACTTACCAATTATGATGATACTTTTACAAATATAAATACAGTCTTTAGCAAAGAAAATTTAAAAGCCACATTGGGAGAGGTTCTGGAATATATGGGAAAGACCCAGTTAAGAATCGCAGAAACCGAAAAATATCCCCATGTGACCTTTTTCTTTTCAGGAGGCAGGGAGAAGCCTTTCAAAAGAGAAAAAAGGATTATGTGTAATTCTCCAAAGGTAGCTACTTATGACCTTAAACCCGAAATGAGTGCTTATGAAATAAGGGATAAATTAATACCCGAAATTAATGATCAAAGCGCAGATTTCATCTGTCTCAATTTTGCCAACCCTGATATGGTGGGGCACACCGGGGTCTTTGAAGCGGCCGTAAGGGCCTGTGAAACTGTTGATGAATGCCTTAAGGATGTGGTTGAAGCCGGAATAAAAGAGGATTACAGCATTATTGTGATCGCAGATCATGGTAATTGTGAGATGATGATAAATTTTGATGGATCCCCCAATACAGCGCATACAACTAACCCTGTACCGCTTATATTAATTGACAATGAATTTAAATCTATTAAAAATGGTAATTTAGGCGATATTGCACCGACTATCCTGCAGTTAATGGATATTCAGAAACCTGAACTAATGACCCAGAATTCTTTAATTTAAAATATATGAATATGAACTTATTTATTTATCTCTTTGCCTTTTTGACCTCCTGCGGCGGAGGCGCCACTCAAACCACTGAAACCACTAACCCCAATGTGAGTTCAACTCCTATAGTTACAACACCGGCAGAAACTACCGGGGAGCCGGCATCAACTCAAACAATGATCGTTGGGAAATTTACAAAGGAGGACCTTCAAAAGGATCCATATACCACCTGGTTTAATAAAGGTTATGAGGAATACACCCCTAATGCAGAGGCTGTTGAAACTATTAAAAATCATATTTCAGAATACGAGATTGTGGGCTTTATAGGTACCTGGTGCCCCGATAGCCGCCGGGAGATCCCTAAATTTTTTAAAATCCTTGACGAGGCTGGTTATGATATGTCCCAGCTTACCATGGTAGGTGTTACCCGGAATAAAAACACCCCTGAGAACCTTGAGGAAGGATATGACATGCACCGTGTGCCAACATTTATTTTTATGAAAGACGGGAAAGAAGTGAATCGTTTTGTTGAGTATGCGGTAGAAAACACAGAAAGTGATATTGCAAAAATCGTATCGGGGAAAGAGTATAATGATCCATATTCCAATTAAGGAATCAATAAATATCCATATTTAAAAATTTCAGAGTAAATGCTGAAAAACCTGACCATTGCGATAGATTTTGATGGCACCATTGTGGAGAACCGGTATCCCGGTATTGGTAAACCTATTCTATTTGCGATCGAAACCCTCATCAAATTGCAGGAGGATGGCCACCAGCTTATTCTTTGGACCTACAGGACAGGCAGGGAACTAGAAGAAGCGGTTGAATTTTGTAAGCGGCGAGGAATCAATTTTTATGCAGTGAACAAAAGCTATCCCGAAGAAATTTATGACAACTCCCTGAGCCGAAAGATCCAGGCAGATTATTTTATAGATGATCGCAACATTGGCGGTCTTATGGGTTGGGGAGAAATATATCAACGTCTCGATAAATTATCTTCTTCGACAAGCTCTTCAAAAAATAACAAAATAATAAAATCAGGAAAAGGTGTTTATCACTACCTTAAGTTGAAATTATGATTATATCAAAATCAAGGGAAGAAATCGAATTGATGAGGGAAAGTGCCCTGGTTGTTTCAAAAACCCTTGGAATGCTGGCCGCCGAAATTAAGCCTGGAGTATCCACCCTTCAGTTAGATAAACTGGCAGAGGAATTTATAAGAGAACAAGGTGCAATCCCCGGATTTTTGGGTTTGTATGATTTTCCCAACACCTTATGTGTAAGTCCCAATGCACAGGTAGTACACGGGGTACCAAATAAAACGCCACTTGTAGAAGGAGATATCATTTCTATTGATTGCGGAGCTATAAAGAACGAATTTTACGGAGATCATGCATATACTTTCCCCATTGGGGAAGTGAGTGAAGAAATTAAAAGCTTGCTTGAGGTAACCAAACAATCCCTCTATCTGGGGATTAATGAATTGAGAGTGGGAAACCGGGTAGGTGATGTGGGATACGCAATTCAAAAATACTGCGAAGACCATGGTTATGGAGTGGTGAGGGAACTTGTGGGTCATGGTTTGGGAAGAAAAATGCATGAAGATCCTGAAATGCCTAATTATGGGCAAAGGGGAAGAGGGAAAAAATTGATTGAAGGTATGGTCGTAGCCATCGAACCCATGATCAACCAGGGAACAAAACACATTAAACAATTAAAGGACGGGTGGACTATTCTTACGGCAGATGGGAAACCAAGTGCCCATTTTGAACATAATGTCGCAATTGTAGATGGTAAACCCGAATTACTTTCTACCTTTAAGTATATATATGATTCTTTGGGAATTAAAAGCGATGAAGAGGAGAACTTCAGAATAAAAAATAATGGTTAAGAATTTCAGGCAGGAACAATGGAAAGATCTTTATAAAGATATCTGGCAGGAAAGATTTACTTATAAAGTTTCCAATTTAGGAAGGGTTATTAGCTTTGTTAAGAATAAAGAAGGTGAATTATTGACTGGCGGTAAAACAGCCGGATACCTGTCTTTTGTGGTGGTTTTAAAAACAGGAAAAAATAAAAGCTATTATTTTCACAGAATGGTAGCAGAACTTTTTCTGCATAAAAAGGAACAAGATCATTATGTGATACACAAGAATTATCAAAAACATGAAAACCAGGCGTCTAATCTGTCCTGGGTCAATAAGGAAGAATGGATCAAACATCAGTTTGAAAATCCAAATGTTAAGGATAATAAACTTAAAAGAAAACTTAGACAATCCACTACCTATTCAAAGTTGTCTTATGCCCAGGCGGTGATCCTGAAAAAGAAATTACTGGATCCTAACCGAAAAACCCGCATTCGGGTTCTTGCCAAACAATTTGGTGTTTCTGAAATGCAGTTATACAGAATAAAATCTGGAGAGAACTGGGGTGACATTAAGGTATGAAACTTTTTAAAATCATCTTAAATTCCATTCCCAGACCCATTTTAATCCAGCTGAGTTACCTTGCAAGGCCATTTCTGATGCTTTCTTTAAAAGGAGACCGTTATGAAGATCCTATAGATGGAAATAAATTTAAAAAATTCCTTCCTTATGGATATGAAAATCAAAGGGAGAATGTGCTTTCTCCTTCTACCCTCTCCCTGGAAAGGCACCGTCTTTTATGGTTGTATCTTATAAACGAAACCGGTTTTTTCAGCAAAAATTTAAATGTTCTTCACTTTGCCCCTGAACAAGCTTTTTACAAAAGATTCAGGAAATTAAAAAATCTGGATTACACTACTACAGATCTTAACTCCCCGCTGGCAGATATCAAAGCCGATATCTGTGATCTTCCTTTTAAAGATAATACGTACGATTTCATTTTATGTAATCACGTCCTGGAACATATTCCCAATGATACTCTTGCCATGCAGGAACTTTACCGCATTTTAAAACCTGGTGGAACCGCTATTCTTCAAGTTCCGCAGGACCTTAACCGGGAGCATACCTTTGAAGATAACAGTATCACTTCCCGAAAGGAAAGAGCCAGGATATTTGGCCAATATGACCATGTGCGTATTTATGGTAAAGATTTTTTTAATAAATTAAGGAGTATAGGTTTTAAGGTGGAAGAAGTGGATTACACTCAAAGGCTTACAGATTCAGAAATCAACAGATACAGGCTGGCGAAAGGTGAAATCATTCCGGTATGCACTAAATAATTTATTCCTCCTCTAACAAATTCTCTTCAAATCCCGGGGAAGTATAAATCCCAACCCCTTCATTTCCATCTATATAAATAAAATACACATCTACATTGGAAAGGGATTTAAGCATTTCTAATGAACCATCATATCCCAAGGCCATAAAAGCCGTTGCATAACCATCTGCAAGAGTACAATTCTCGGCAAGTACCGATGCACTTAACAAATCATTCTTTTGAGCTACACCAGTCAAAGGATTTATCGTATGAACATATGATTGACCTGTTTCAGGATCTGTTCTGAATTTTCTGTAATTTCCCGAACTTGCCATTGCCCGGTTTTCAAGTTTTACAGCAGCCTGCAACTTTCTCTCACCATCCACCTGTTCAGGACTATCAATGCCTACCACCCACATTTGATCTCTTGAGATATTATATCCCTTAGCTACCAATTCACCCCCAACTTCAATCAGGTAATTTTCAATATTCTTATTATCCAAATACCGGGCAATTTCATCTACAGCATAACCCTTGGCGATAGCATTAAAATCGATGAAAACTTCGGGATGATCTTTAATAATGCGTCCTTCATCTGTGAGACGGAGTTTATCAAATCCTACATACAGCATCAATGAATCCAGTTCTCCGTCTTTAAACACTTTTTGAGGTCCTTCGGGGCCAAATCCATATGCATTTACTAGTTTTCCAACAGTTGGGTCAAACATGCCTCCGCTTTCCTCATAAATCTTCTTTGATGCGAGAAATACCTTCCGGAAATGTTCATCTATAAATACAGTAGTATCTCCCGAATTGATCCTGGAAATATCAGAATCACTTTGGTAGGTGCTCATAGAAGTATTAATTACTTCAAAAATAGAATCAAGTGACGGGGTAATATCCAGTTTTTCAGAATGGAAAAATTTTACCTGGTAGGAGGTTCCAAGAGCTTCACCGGTATAGGTTTGTTCCTTTTCCGGACCGAAAGTTTTTGCACAGGCAAAAATAAATAATAATGAAGTGAATAAGCTGAGCTTATAAAATTTCCAGTAATCCTTCATAGTTGACGACATAATCTTCTTCCCGTGAAACGGGCAATTCATAATCTTTTGAGTTAGCCAGGCCCACACCCGCATAAAATGTACGTGCGTTAAATTTTATTGCATGGTCCCTGATCTTCTCCATAAACTTTTTATCATAAGATCTTGGATTATCTGGATAGGTTATGGCACGAACAACAATAAAATGAAGTTTCTTTTCTTTAAGCACCACAAACTGAGGATTGGTCTTTAACTGACTTTTGATCCCAAGAAATTCATAGCCCTGATCCTCAAGATCCCTGCCCACAATATTCATCGCAAGATTATGTAATTCCTGTTTTGAAAGCTTATTTTCCATGACCCGGCAAAAATACGATTAATCCTAAAAATTATACCTGTGTTTAAAAGAAAACAGCCGCCCTTAGGCAGCTGTTATACATTTATTGGTTGCGAATATATTATCCGCCAAAATCATCAAATCTCACATTCTCTGGCGGGATTCCGAAATCCTCGGTCATTTGCTGTACCGCCTTATTCATTAATGGAGGCCCGCAGAAATATACTTCTATATCTTCAGGAGCTTCATGGTGTTGTAAATAATTATCAATTACCACCTGATGAATAAATCCTACAAATCCATCTCCTTCATCCTCAAGACTCTTTTTTACCTTCCAGTTATCTTCTTCCATGGGTTCAGAAAGAGCGAGATGGAAGGTAAAATTAGGGAAGTCCCGTTCAAGAGCTCTAAAATGCTCTATATAGAAAAGTTCTCTTTTTGAACGGCCGCCATACCAGTAACTTACTTTTCTGTCTGTCTTTAAAGTTCTGAAAAGTTCATACAGGTGAGAACGCATAGGCGCCATTCCTGCTCCTCCTCCAACGTATAACATTTCTGCATCGCTTTCATTGATAAAGAATTCTCCATAAGGACCTGAGATCACTACTTTATCACCCTTCTTTTGATTAAAAATATATGATGAAGCAATACCGGGATTTACATCCATCCATCCGTTCCTTGCACGATCCCATGGTGGGGTCGCAACACGCACGTTAAGCATTACTTTTCGACCTTCAGCAGGATAAGAAGCCATGGAGTAAGCTCTTTCTACCGTCTCGGGATTTTTCATAACAAGAGGCCAAAGCTCAAATTTATCCCACTCTTCTTTGAATTTTTCAGGTTCGCCAGGATGGTCTTCAGGATGTGCGGTAATATCCATTTCTGAATATTTTACTTCACATTTAGGTATTTCTATCTGTATATACCCACCTGCCTTATAATCCATATCTTCGGGAAGTTCAACCACAAATTCTTTAATAAAAGATGCTACGTTATAATTGCTCACAACAGTAGCGGTCCATTTTTTAATTCCGAAGACCTCTTCGGGTATGGTGATCTTCATGTCCTGCCTTACTTTAACCTGACAACCAAGTCTCCATCCCTGGGCAATTTCTTTGCGGGTAAAATGTGGCTCCTCGGTAGGAAGTATACTTCCTCCACCTTCAGCAACAATACATTTGCATTGCACGCAGGTACCACCCCCACCACAGGCAGAGGGAAGAAATAATTTATTATCCCCAAGAGTAGACAGCAAAGTTCCGCCGGAACCTACTTCAAGGTCTTTTTCACCATTTATATTGATTCTAACAGGTCCGGATGGAACTAATTTTGATTTTGCGGCCAATAGCATAGCTACCAACAGTAATATCAGGACCAGGAACACAATTATGCTTGCTATTATAACTGTCATATCTCTAAATTATATTTTTATTCCCATAAAACTCATAAATCCTATAGCCATAAGGCCTGTGATTATGAAGGTGATTCCCAGCCCCTTTAAAGGACCCGGTACATTTGAATAGGTTATTTTCTCTCTGATTGCTGCAATACCAATAATTGCCAGGAACCAGCCAATACCACTTCCTATACCGTAAGTAAGGGCAAAATCAATCCCATCAAAATTCTTTTGCTGCATGAATAAGGATCCTCCAAGAATGGCACAGTTTACTGCGATAAGAGGTAAAAATATACCTAATGCGCCATATAGAGCCGGAGCATATTTTTCAACGATCATTTCAACAAGTTGTACCATAGAAGCGATCACTGCAATGAACATTATAAAACTCAGGAAGCTAAGGTCAATATTGGCATATTCTGCACCGAGCCAGGCCAATGCTCCCGGCTTTAAAAGATAAGTATCCAGTAAATAGTTAAGTGGTACAGTAATGGTAAGTACAAATATTACCGCTGCACCTAAACCAACCGCAGTTTTCATTGTTTTTGATACTGCAAGATAAGAACACATTCCCAGGAAATAGGCGAAAATCATATTCTCCACGAAAATGCTTCTTACGGCTAAATTTACATATTCCATAATTTATTTTTTTTGCGATTGATGATTAGGATTCTATAAGCTTTCTGTTTCTTGATCTTTGTATCCAGATAAGAATACCTACCACAATAAGGGCCATTGGGGATAATAACATCAAACCATTATTTTCATACCCCAGGGCATACAAACCTGTACTTTCAGCTGCTGTGACACCCTTATATCCCAGTACTTCATAACCAAATAATTTACCTGCACCAAGTAATTCCCTGAAGAAAGCAACGATAATAAGGATAAGCCCATATCCGGCAGCATTACCTACTCCATCCAGAAATGATTTATATACCCCATTTCCAAGTGCAAATGCCTCAAGACGTCCCATAATGATACAGTTGGTAATTATAAGCCCGATGAATACAGAAAGCTGTTTACTTACATCATATGCGTATGCCCTAAGTATCTGGTCTGTCAATGCCACAAGTGATGCGACAACAACCAACTGTACAATGATCCTGATCCTGCTTGGGATCATATTTCTCAACATTGAAACGATCATATTTGAAAATGCCATTACGGCGGTTACAGCTATTGCCATTACCACCGCAGGTTCCAGTTGAACCGTTATCGCCAGGGCTGAACATATACCTAATACCTGAACGGTAATAGGGTTATTGTCATCCAAAGGATCTGTTAATAGTTTTCTGTTCTTCTTGGAAAGAAAATGCTCTTTCTCTTCATTATCTGACAGGAAAAGCACCAATGCATCTTTCTTTGCCTGCTTCTTATCTATAGGATCTTCAGCAATTTGCTGAAGATTTTTATTTGTTTCCTTTGTCATAATTAATTATTTGAAACATTTACATTTGTTTGGCTCTCAAAATAAGGCAGATAATGTTCAAGCCTTTCTTTGATCATGTCTGAAACTCCATCTGTGGTAATTGTGGCTCCGGAAATGGCATCCACACGATTATCATCTTTTGAAGTACTGGGGTTTCCTTTTACTACAGAAACTCCAACAAAATTACCCGTGTCATCCATGATCTTTTCATCTGCAAATCTCTCGCGAAACCAGTTTTTAGTTATCTCTGCCCCAAGACCCGGAGTCTCACCAAGGTGGTCAAAAATTACCCCTTTCACAGTATTTACATCATCTTTTAAAGCAACATAACCAAAAATGGCATTCCATAATCCTGCACCTCTAAGCGGGATGATATAATATTTCTCTCCCTCAACTTCCGATACATAAAGTGGAAAGTTTTGTTCCTGGGGGTCTCTTCTTATTTCTCTGGCTAGATCCACCTCAAAGGCATTTACTCCTTCTCTCACATTTCCCTGGTAATCCAACACGATTTCCTCTTTCACATACTGGCGGTAAAGAGCTTCGGCTCCCCCACGATCTGTTTCAACTCCAACGGTTGCCAAAATATTCTGCATTTTTTCCTGTCTGATATTCTCATATTGTGTAGGTTGCAGGGAAGTGGCTGTAAAGGCCAGAACTGTACCTACTACCACAACCATTACAATAGAAAATATGAAGGTATATGCATTGGAATTTGTCTTATTAACTGATTTCTCTTCCATTTTATACTGCTGTATTAATTTGCTTATTTAAGGATAAATTCTTCCTCTTTATTCTTCTTTTCACATTGGCCTGTATAACATAATGATCAATAACCGGTGCAAATACATTCATCAAAAGGATGGCAAGCATGATACCTTCAGGATAAGCAGGATTAAAAATTCTTATCATCACCGCAAAGAATCCAATGAGGAATCCATATATCCATTTTCCCTTAATAGTTTGAGAAGCTGTTACAGGATCTGTTGCCATAAAGACAATACCAAATGCAAGACCTCCTACTACCAAATGATTATACCAGGGGAAATTTGTAAGTGCATTACCCTCTATTCCCATTGATGGAAGCGCATTAAATATCAATCCCATAATCGCAGCCCCAATAAAGCTGCTTAAAATGATCCTCCAGCTACCTACTTTGGTCAATACAAGTATTAAAGCACCAACCAGTACGAGAAGCGTTGAAGTTTCTGCTACCGACCCCGGTATATATCCCATAAACATTTCAAAAGTACTATACCCTGCGGGTTCTTTGGCTGCCAGAGATCCTAAAATGGTTTCCCCTGAAACGCCATCCACTACATAGGCCTCACTCACCCAAACCTGGTTACCAGACATGTAGGTAGGATACGCGAAAAAGGCAAATGCTCTGGCCATAAGTGCCGGGTTCAAAATATTCATTCCGGTTCCACCAAAAGCCTCTTTACCTATTAATACTGCAAAAACCACAGATATTGCGACCATCCATAAAGGAATGTCCACAGGCATGATCATAGGGATCAAAAGTCCGGTTACAAGGTAACCCTCATTAACCTCGTGCCCTCTTTTAATTGCAAATAAAAATTCAATACCCAATCCCACACCATATGAAACCGCGATCATGGGAAGTATTTTCATAGCTCCATGTCCAAAAGCCTCCATAAAACCAACTTCGGCCTGTATTTGAGAAAGATATTGATAACCTGTATTCCACATTCCAAATATCAAAGCAGGTATCAAAGCTATAACCACAGTGATCATAGTTCTCTTAAGATCTACTGCATCCCTCACATGCGCACCTTTTTTGGTGGTATGATTAGGCACAAATAAAAATGTATCAAGCGCATTTATAGCAGGAGCAAATTTTTCAAATTTTTTGCCTTCGCTAAAAGGTTCTTTTATTTTATCTAAACGTTGTCTTATCCATTCCATATTATAAACTTTTAACCTACTTCGGTAATCATTAGATCCAATCCTAAACGAATAATTTCCTGAGCTTCAATTTTAGAAGTATTAATATAATCGATCAATGCAAAATCTTCAGGAGCAACTTCGTATATACCCAGATTTTCCATTTTCTCAATATCACCTGCCATACAGGCTTTAAGCAATTGCATAGGGTAAATATCCATAGGCATTACTTCTTCCATCTCGCCCGTTACAACTAAAGCACGCTCTTCACCGTTTAGATTGGTGGTAGGTTCATACTTTTTACTAGGAAACAGAAAGGACAGGTTGGTCCTGGAATTGGAATGAATATTATTATATGTAAATGGCAACCAGCCCAACATTCTGTATTGATTCCCTTCAGGTATCAACGTAACAGAATTTGGGTAAAATCCAAGATATTGATTATTTGAGATCTTGGTTCCTGTAAGAACATCTCCTGAAATGATACGGATACTCGGTGTCACTTCCCCAATAATATCTACCACATTTGCACCAATGATCGTAGAATAATATTTTCTTTCCCTGGCCTCACTTCCGGTTAAAGCTATAATACGTTCAGCCCGGTATTGACCGGTAAGAAAAACATTTCCTATTATGCTCACATCCTCAGCTCCTACGGTCCAAACTTTTTCTCCCATATTAATAGGATCAATTTTATGTATCTGAACACCTACATTCCCCGCCGGGTGAGGACCCTTTACATTATGAAGCTCCACACCTTTAATGGTATTTAACACAGCAGAAGAATTTTCATCTACCGAAAGATGAATTTTACCTTTGGTTAATTTTTGCAGGGCATAAATACCCTCCTGGAAAGCTGCAACCTTATCTTTAAGAATAAATCCAAGATCTGCCGCCAGAGGTGCACTACTTACAGCCGATATAAAAATAGCTTTGGGTGTATCCTGGGGATCTGCAACAATATCATAAGGTCTTTGATTAATGAACGCACCGCAACCACTATCATAGATTAGATTTCTTACAGCTTCCTCATCACCGGATGAGGCATTAAGTTTGCCAAAATCCCTATATTCATCTGTGGCATCTGCCTCAATGATAACCTCAAGGATTCGGCGCCTGGCACCTCTTTTGATTTCTTTAAGGGTCCCGCTTACCGGAGAAGTAAAACGCACATCTTCGGCATATTTATTAAAGAAAAGCTCATCACCCGCGAGTACTCTTGCGCCTTCTTTAACTACCATTTTTGGAACTACTGAGTGGAAATCCGGAGGTTTAATAGCGTAGGTTCTTGACCTTGGAGCCTCAACTAGCTGTTTTTCTGCCTCCCCTTTTAATTGTAGAGATAAACCTCTATTAATTCGAATGTCTTTTGACATAGGATGGAGTGTAAATTAAATATTAAATTTTTTTGTGTGCAAATTTACTAATTTTAAGCCCACATCTCCCAAAGAAATCTAATAATTTTAAGCCATTACTGATAATTATCAGCTGGTAAACCGGGGTACAAAATTTGTAATACATTTGGTCTTATATTTATTTCATGAAACAATTTTTAACCTGTGTCATCTTTTTTCTTAATCTTAACCTGTTTGCACAGGTGAGTCGGGAAGTTCATGGACCTAATTACATTAAAAGTGTAGAATTTTTTGGTAATGCGGGAATTAAAGGAAATCCTGTAATCGCATTGGGAGAAAGATTGAACCTTCGGTTTGATGACATCATTGGGGACGAGGCAGATTATTATTACACCATACAACACTTCAATTACGACTGGACCCCCTCTGCCCTGGTAAAATCTGAGTACCTTGCAGGAATTGATAATGTAAGGATCTATAATTACTATAATTCCTTCAACACTCTTTTGCCTTACACCCATTACAGTCTTAGTATTCCCAATAAGGATACCCGTGGTTTGCGGGTCTCGGGAAATTATATGCTGAATGTTTTTAACAGTTCCGGGGAACTTGTTTTTTCCCGAAAATTTATGGTATACCAGCCGCTGGCAGGGGTTGGAGTAGCAGTGAAAAGATCCCGGGATCTTGCTTTTATTAACCGGAAACAAACAGTCAACTTTTCAGTTTTCTCTCCTGATCATTTGCTTAGGAACCCGGAAAGAACTGTGCAAATTGTGATCATGCAGAACCATAATTTAAAGACAGCTGTTACTAATATTGCTCCTCAGTACTCCCTTGGAAATGAACTGGTATACCGCTATGACCAGCCAACCTCCTTTTGGGCGGGGAATGAATTTTTAAAGTTTGACAGCAAAGACATCAGGGCCCCTACTGTTTATATAGGCCGTGTAGAACTAAGGGATATCTATCACCACTTTTTGTTTACAGACAGGTCTCGGGAATCTGAACCATACACCTTTAATCCCGATGTAAACGGACAGTTTGTGGTGAGAACCCTGCAGGGAGAAGATCCCAATATAGAGGCCGAATATGTTTGGACCCACTTTTCACTACTAAATTATGATGCTCTTGATGGAGCACAACTTCATGTTTATGGGGGGTTTAATAATTTTGAACTGGACGACTCTACAAGAATGAAATATAATCCAAATTCAGGATTATATGAAAATGCCCTGTTATTTAAACAGGGATATTATGATTATACCTATGTTTTATTACACCCCGATGGGAAAATTAACCCGGGGTACATAAGCGGTAATTTCGAAAAAACAGAAAATGAATACACCGTCCTGGTTTATTACAGGGATATTGGCGCAAGATATGACCAGATCATTGGTGTGGGTAGCGCCAATTCTATCCATATTACCCAATAAAAAATTTCTTGAACTTAACTATCTCGGAGACATGCCATCGGGGTATTTTGCCGGTTTCATTCTGATTTTGGCCCCAAAACAGAAATTATTTATTTTGCCCCACCCGGAATTGCAAAAAAAAAGCAATTCCGACCTGCCCTAAGGGGTGGTTTTATTGGAAACCTCGAGGCATTGCATCGAGAAATTATTTAGATTAAATTCTCAACTATTAATTTCCATAGCCCATGGAAGATCGAAGGCAAAATAAAAAATACAGAGGCACCAGGTGTTTAAATTGTGAACATCCCCTTGATATCAGCGACAAATTTTGTCCCGAATGCGGACAGCTTAATAGTACCAAGAGACTTTCATTTCATGATTTTATTTATGAGTTTTTGTCAGGGTTTTATGCGTATGATTCCCAGTTAAGAAGAACTTTGCGGGTTTTGCTGTTTTCTCCGGGTAAAATTACCGAAGAATATAAGGAAGGTAAAAGAGCCCGGTATGTCAACCCATTTAAATTTTACCTGAGTGTTGCAATTGTGTTTTTTCTTATTTATGGATTCACAAATTCTTTTGACAGTGAAGTCGAAGAGATTACAAACGTGAGAGAAGTAAGAGACCTTACTCCTGAAGAAAGGGAAAAGATCAGGAACGACCTTCGAAGCGCTTCCATAAAAGCCCCGCCACTACCAAACCTGGATACCTTATTAAGCATTCCGGTAGATACCACCCCAGAAACCTATATTGATAAATATGTTTCACAGAAAGAAATTGACAGCCTGAATATTTTTAACGCCCTGTTTAAACAGATCATCTTATACGAACAATTTTACCAGGACACGGAAATTGCCCGGGCAGATGTAGCCCTGGATAGCATGCATCATGAACGCACCTCCTATAATCGCTGGGCCTATAAAAAGGGCATGGATGTTTCTGTATTTAAGGAAGAACCAGGTTTATTAATAAATTATTTAATCAATAAATTACCTGTTATTATCTTCTTTTACCTGCCAATTTTTGCATTGTTCATCTGGCTTCTCTATTCGCGCCGACCATATAATTACATGGAGCATCTTGTATTTGTATTCCATGTCCAGACTACCTTTTTTGTCTTGCTTTTCATGGCCCTCCCTCTCAATTTAATTTTCAACACAAGTCTTTTTACATCTATCGTACTCCTTATTTTTCTCTTTTACCTTTACAAAGCTATGAGAAGGTTTTATAAACAGGGAAGATTTAAAACTCTTGTTAAATTTATTTTACTCAATGGAATATTTCTTACATTGGCTATCATTGCGGCAATAATCTCCCTACTTGCCTCCTTTGCAATTTATTAAGTTATGATACAACAGGTCACCCGTGGCATTAAAATTTCAGTAATCACAAGTTTTGAAGGATCATTCTATAAGAACCAGAAAATGACCTTTGCTTTTGGTTATCATATTACTATTGAAAATCAAAGTAAAGATTCAGTCCAGCTTACATCAAGATTCTGGAAGATCAAAGACGCCCTTAACCGAAATGAGATCGTTCAGGGAGAGGGTGTCATAGGAAAAAAGCCTGTATTAAAACCAGGCGAATCCCATACATATCAAAGTGGTTGCTTACTATCTTCCCCGTTTGGCTCCATGAAAGGGCATTACAATATGATTAATTTTACCTCATCGAAGAAATTCAAAGTTTCCATACCGTCTTTTAAACTGAGTGCGCCTTTTGCGTTGAATTAATTGGGTTTGTTGAGACGCAATGCATTGCGTCCTTACCGATTGAGACGCGATTAATCGCGTCTTTACTCTTGTCTCTGGTCTCTTTTCTCTTCAACTCCTAACTCCTAACTCATATCCCATAACTCATAACCCATAACTCCTAACTCATAACTTCACAAACTACTTCACCCGATTTAAGATCTTCATAGATCATTTTTAATTCCTTCCCATCATAAATGACCTGGGTTATACTCTGAGTGCTTATGAATCCACGGTCCATGATCACATCATTATTTTTATCTCCTGTTCCTGCGGTATGGTGAAATTCCCAAAGACCAGCGGGGGTAATTGGTGATGTATGCTGAAATTCAGAAAACCACTCTGCCCGAAGGCTTTTCACTTCAGTAGAATACAAGGGAGAAGAAGACCAGAGATGGCTTAATTTATCCAGCCGTTTCAAATGTCTCTCATGGCCATCCCATACAAATTCTATAAAATTCAATTCTGATTTCCATTCTACTGCAATAATGGTAAAGGGTTCTATATTATATAGATTATAATTTTCAAGTGTATCCATTAAATTAGGAGTGACCAATAGTTCCTTGACCACTAGTCCCCTGCTTAACCTGTAGGGAAGTTTTTTTATGTGGTTATCAAATCCGCCATTTAACAAACATATTAATCTTTTCCAGGAACTTAAACCAACCCAGGTTCCGCCCGCCTTCTTATCCTTAGGATATAATAGCCTAACCCCATTTTCCAAATAGTAATCGGGAGGCAAAGTTTCCCTGAAACCCGCTTCATCCCGGTTGGAGGTTAAAATAAACCCTGAAGAAGTTTCAGGGAAAGAAGCAAGAGATACCGTACACATAAAAGGATCTTTTAAGCTAAATTATTAAAAAAAGCTCGAATCAAACCAAGAGCTGACTTTAGGGCTAAGTCGGTTAAATTGTTTTATCTTTACGCTCCTTTAAATAAAAAAACATAAAAGTAAAAATATTATGGGAAAAGGATTTTTTCAGGTTCCAACCGCAGTTAATGAACCTATTAAAACATACGCACCCGGAACTCCAGAGCGGGAAAAAGTGCTTAAAACTTATAAAGAAATGTATAAGACTCCAATGGATGTGCCTTTGTACATTGGAGCAGAAGAAATAAGGACCGGAAATACCAAACCAATGCATCCTCCGCACGATCACCAGCATCATCTTGGTGATTTTCATCTGGCCGAAAAACAACATGTAGATAAAGCCATAAATGCAGCTCTGGCGGCAAAGAAAAAATGGGCAGATCTTCCCTGGGAGCAGAGGGCAGCTGTTTTTTTGAGAGCGGCCGATTTGATCGCAGGCCCCTTCCGAGCCAGAATAAATGCGGCTACCATGATTGGTCAGTCAAAAACGATTTTCCAGGCTGAAATTGACTCGGCTTGTGAACTTATAGATTTCCTCAGGTTTAATGTGGAATACATGGCCCAGATTTACGAAGAACAACCCGAATCCTCTGAAGGAGTTTGGAACCGTTTGGAATACCGACCCCTGGAAGGATTTATATATGCAGTTACACCGTTTAATTTTACCGCCATTGCCGGGAATCTTCCTGCCAGTGCTGCCCTTATGGGTAATACGGTGGTATGGAAACCAAGTGACAGCCAGATCTACTCTGCCCAGGTGATCATGGAGATCTTCAAAGAAGCAGGAGTGCCTGACGGAGTGATCAATATGGTAATGGGAGATCCTGTTATGATCACAGATACCATCCTAGCCCACCCGGATTTTACAGGGATCCACTTTACAGGAAGTACAGATGTGTTTAAAGGCATCTGGGGGAAAATTGGAAATAATATCAATCTCTATAAAACCTATCCCCGAATTGTGGGAGAGACAGGAGGAAAAGATTTTATCGTCGCACATCCATCAGCAAATGCGAAGCAGGTGGCTACAGCGGTCTCGCGAGGAGCCTTTGAGTTCCAGGGCCAGAAGTGCAGTGCCGCCTCCAGAGGCTATATTCCACAGAGTTTATGGGAAGATGTAAAAAAATATGTGATAGAAGATCTTGAATCCTTTAAAATGGGCTCCCCTGAGGATATGAAGAACTTCATTACCGCGGTGATCCATGAAGGTTCATTTGATAAACTGGCAGGATTTATTGACCGCGCAAAAGAAGATCCATCGGTTGAGATCATCGCGGGCGGGAATTATAATAAATCCAAAGGATATTTCATAGAACCTACAGTGATCCTGACCACAGATCCTAAATACTCCACTATGTGTACCGAGCTTTTTGGACCTGTAATGACCATTTACGTGTATGAGGATTCAAGATGGGAAGAAACACTGAAGCTTGTAGATGAAACCAGTATCTACGGACTTACCGGAGCGATCTTATCTACAGACAGATATGCGGCTGCCCAGGCAACAAAAATACTTGAAAATGCAGCAGGCAACTTTTATATCAACGACAAACCCACCGGAGCAGTTGTAGGACAACAGCCTTTTGGAGGAGCACGAGGAAGTGGTACAAATGACAAGGCAGGATCAAAGCTAAACCTGCTGAGATGGGTATCACCAAGACTGATCAAGGAAACCTTTGTTACGCCTTCAGATTACAGATATCCTTTCATGGGATAATGAGCAATTTTTACTAAACCACTCTGCACTAAAAGTGCAGAGGTTTTTTTACTTGGGACTGAAAGTCCCCATGTTTATTCCAATATGAAATTGGAATTATCTGAATCGTCTCTTCGGTGATGTTCCAAGTATTCATTAACCATTTTATCAGTTACATTGCCCGTACTCCAAACACCGTAACCACTTGCCCAGAAATGCTGTCCCCAATAACGATCCTTTAACTGAGGAAATTCTTGTTGCAATTTGCGTGATGTTCTTCCCTTCAAATGCTTTACCATGTAACTGACATTTATTTTTCGAGCATACTCAACATGCATATGAACGTGGTCTGCACTCACAACTCCTTTCAAAATTTCAATTCCTTCAGCCTCGCATATTTGGATCAAAAGCTCACGACATCTTAGTTGAACATCCCCGCGCAATAACTTATACCTATATTTCGTTACCCAAACCAAATGGCAGGTTAACCTACTGACTGTGTGCGAACCTTTTCTAAGAGTATTGCTCATAATACGAAAATATAGATTTTTTCGCATTACTAAAGTTCTGCAATAAAATTGCAGGGTTTAAGACCCAGGCCTGAGACCAATGAAAATTTTTAAACCGTTAAAACGAAATTTTAGCGGCTTTTTCATGCGATTATCTGAAAAATTTTAACAGGAATTTTGTAGGTAACAATAGGTAATATTATGATTATAATGAGCCGAAAATCAATGATTTGCGACTTATAACGAGTATTTGAGTCGTTCAACGAAAGTCTTTTAATAGAACCTTAATATCCCTTACTTTAGATTGTTAATTCGCTTGCCCCCAAAGCAATACGGAACTTAAATCGCCTTCAATTATCCCCCTACGTAATTGAAACTGCACATAAAATTACGACTATGGAGAAAAAATTACTCTCTTTATTATTTATACTATCTCTGTTCTTTCTGAATCCTGTTGAGGGGTTTGGGCAGTGTGCGTCATCTGTTAGCATTTCTGCGAATCCGGGAATAACTATCTGTGCTGGAACAGCTGTGGAATTTACAGCTACTCCCAACGCAGGCACAAGTCATAACTTCCAATGGCAACTTAATGGAAATAATGTTGGCACGAATAATAATAAATATTCTAACCCTAGTCTTTCTAATTCGGATAAAATTAAAGTTATAGTTACTTCCGAAAACTGTACAACCGTCGATAGGGAAATATCCATGACCGTAAATGCTTCTGCTCCGGTTTCTTTTAATATTAATGCAACAAAAACTACTATTTGTCCCGGGGAAAAAGTAACCTTTTCGCATGGGCCTATAACCAATGGAGGAACCTCACCGGGATATCAATGGCGCATTAATGGAAGTGCGGTAAACGGGGCGACAAATTCTACCTTTCAAACTTCTAATCTTAATCAGGGTGACCTGGTTACATTGGCTGTGAGTTCAAGTGTACAATGTGCTACCCCTGTTCCTGCAATTAGCACCAACACACTTCAAATAAATGTTAATCCATTACCCACCCTCAGTACTACCAATGGTGCGGTCTGTGCCACGGGTCAAACTAATATAGATTTACTAACTCTCGTAACTACTAATGGTAATTCCTCTTTTTATACAAGCGAATCCAATGCAATCAATAAAACCAATTCTATAAATCAAACGGTAAGCCCCACCACCCAAACTACTTACTATGTAAGAAGTGAATTAAACACTGGTTGTTTTGTAACAGGCTCGATTGTAGTTTCTATAAACCCCTTACCGGCAGTTGATGCCGGACCGGACCAAGCAATATGTCCCGGAGGTTCTTTTGATCTTTCAACAATTGGGAGTGGTTCTAATCGTACGTTTTATACCACCCAGTCAAACGCTAACAGTGGGTCAAATCAAATAAATCCTATTGTAACTCCATCCTCTCAAACCACCTATTACGTTAGAAGTGTAAGTACTGAAGGTTGCTATAATACAGATTCTGTAACAATCAGCATAAACCCCCTTCCTACACTTTCAACCAGTAATGCTTCTATTTGTGCTTCCGGACAAACAAGTATTGATTTAAATTCCCTGGTTACCACAAATGGCACTACTACTTTTTATACCAATCAAACCAACGCAGATAATAAAACCAATGCTATTGCTGCAACTGTAAGTCCAACTTCTCAAACAACTTATTTTGTAAGGAGCGAACTTCCAACTGGATGTTATTCCACAAGAACTATAATTATTTCTATTGATGCCCTACCCACCTTATCGGTTACAAATGGATCGGTATGTGCTTCCAGTCAAACTAATATTGACTTAAACACACTGGTGACTACCAACGGGAATTCTGTTACTTTCCATAGTTCACAGGCAAATGCCGATTCCAATTCTTCACCTGTTAATGCAATTGTTAGTCCGTCAACGACCACTACATATTATGTTAGAAGTTCAAATTCTCAAGGTTGTTATAATACTGCTGCCATTCAAATTTCTATCGATGCTCTTCCCACCGTAAACGCTGGGGCAGATCAGACTATTTGCGTTGGCACCTCTTTTGATTTAAGCACAATAGCCTCAGGGAGTGGAACTACTTTGTCATATTACACCAGTCAGGCAAACGCAAATAACAAAACAAGTCCGCTATCTTCTTCAACGGTCTCTCCTACCTCCACTACTACATATTATGTAAGAAGCGAGTCGGTAGCAGGCTGTTATAGTACTGATTCAGTTATTATAACTGTGAACCAGAATGCTACAATTTCTTTAACATCGTCCAATAACAACCAAACAATTTGTAGAAATAGTCCTATCGCAAATATAATTTATTCCATTGGAGGTGGTGGGACAGGTGCAAATGTTACAGGATTACCAACCGGTTTTACAACTTCATATAATTCCACGACAAGAGTTTATACTATAAGTGGAACCACGAGTTCCCCTGGAACATATAATTATACAATCACCACCACGGGGTGTGGACCTATAACAGCAACGGGAAATATTATTGTTGATGCCCCAATATCTGTAACGCCAGTATTTAGCACCAATCCAGATCATAATCCCACAGCTATATGTCCGGTAGTTTCAGGTCTCATTTATTCCGTTCAACCAATTACAGGTGCAACTTCTTACTTATGGACATTCCCAGCCGGATGGGTTGCAACCACCGGAACTACTGCTAGTGGAGTGGTAACAACCCCAACCAATTCTGTAACAGTGAATGTTACAAGTTCAGCCGCTACCGGTAACCAATCTATAACGGTGAGAGGTAGAAATGCATGTGGAAATACAAATTCAACTTCTTTTACCTCGACTGTAAATACATTTACTTCCGCAAATGCTGGTCCTGACCAAACGGTTTGTAAAAACACGAATTCTGTTCAGCTAAGTGGTGTAGTAGGTGGAGCTATTCAAAATCATAATGATTACGATTGGAGCGCCAATGTAACTGGTGGATCATTTAATTGGCAGGGAAATAATAAACTTTCTGCCACTTATACATTGCCAACATCAATTAAAAATAATGGGGGATCGGTTACAATTTCTTTAACTACAAAAAAACCAAGTGGTACATGTCAGGCTGCTACAGATACAATGGTTATTACTGTATTGCCTGATGCCACAATTAGCACACCCACAAATAAGGACCAAACCCTTTGTATTAATACAGCAATTGATGCAATTGCATTTAATATTGGAGGGGCAGGCACTGGAGCTACTGCTACCGGTTTACCTGCAGGAGTTACAGGAAATTATAGCAATGGAGTATTTACATTAAATGGAACACCCACAGCCTCAGGAACTTTTAATTACACAATTAACACTACAGGAAACTGTACTAATCAAACTTCAACTACAGGAACTATACAAATAGATCCAATAACAATCGCAGATGCAGGATCAGACCTTGTCGCCTGCCAATCTTCTAATCCCACAGCAATTACCCTTATCAATGCCAACGTAGGAGGAGGAGCAACCACGGGTGCCTGGTCCATTACCTCAGGAGGAGGCAGTTTAAGTAGTACCGCACAAACTGCAGATCCTTCCACTATTACTTATACTCCGGCGGCAGACTTTACCGGGGAAATAGAACTAACTTTAACCACCAATGCTCCTGGTACATGTACCAAAACAACCGATTCCAGAAAAATTATAATAGAGCTTGCGCCCACAGTAGAAGCAGGTGACCCTATTACCATTTGCCAGTCATCAAGCCCCGGGCCTCTAACCTTAAGTGGTGCTACCCTTGGAGGTGGAGCAACAACAGCGGCCTGGTCTATAACCTCAGGCGGGGGAACTTTAAGTAGTACAGCCCAAACTGCAAATCCGCAGAATGTTACCTATACACCCGCTGTAGATTTTTATGGAGAGGTCGTTCTTACTTTAACTACTAATGCTCCCGGACCTTGCCAGGAAGTGTTAGATACAAGAATAATTACAATAGATCCTGTGCCGATTGTAGATGCAGGTCCCGAGAAAATTGTTTGCCAATCTGATTCGCCTGAAGCTATTATTCTTACCGGTGCAAGTGTATCTGGCGGAGGTTCTACTGCTGCATGGTCAATTACATCTGGAGGTGGAATTTTAAGCAATACTGATCAAACAGCAAATCCAGAAACTATTTCCTATACCCCGGCAGTGGGTTTTTCGGGAATAATAATTTTAACATTGACAACAAATACACCGGGAATATGTACTGCTGTGAGTGATACCCGGGAGATTATTGTAGAACAAGAACCTACTGTAATAGCGGGTGAAGACATTTCCATATGCCACTCTCCAAATCCTGAGACTATAATTTTGAGTGGTGCAACAATTGGAGGTGGAGCTACTACAGGAACTTGGACACTCACCTCTGGTGAAGGAACTTTAAGCCGTTCTTCCCCCACTGCAAATCCCCAAAACATCACCTTTACTCCTGCAACAACTTATGTGGGTGAAATTATTTTAACTTTAACTACAGATGCTCCCGGTTCCTGTGAGCCAGTTAATGATACGAAAACTATTATTGTTAATCCCGCAGCTACTATTGATGCGGGTCAGGATATAACAATTTGTTCTAATGAAACAGTAACAATGGCTGGATCATTTGGCGGTGGTGCAACTTCTGGAATCTGGACCACAAGCGGATCTGGAAATTTCTCAAATAATAATCCCGATGCAGTGTACTCTCCGAGTGCGGCAGATATTAATTCCGGAATTGTAACATTGACATATACTACAAATAATCCTGATGGACCCTGTGAAGCTGTAAGTCATTCGATCGCCCTTTCAATTAAGGAAGAAATTTTAATTACAACACAACCACAAAATGTCGGCGTTTGTGTCACAAATCCTACTGAACTAAGTGTGGTAGCCTTCGGAGATGATCTTTCTTATCAATGGTTCAAAGGCACAGCACCGGGTACAGAAATAGCCGGAGCAACCTCAGCAACTTTAAAATTTAACCAGGCTACATTGAATGATGCCGGTATATATTATGTTGTAGTTGGCGATGGGACTACATGTTCTGCAGTTACTTCAAATGAAGTAACCCTAAATGTAAATGAAGATATTAAAATAGAAACACAACCGGTTTCACAGGTTGTTTGTATTGATAGTGAGGTAACATTTAGCATTGCTGCAACAGGAGCTATTGAAACCTATCAATGGAGAAAAAATGGTGTAGATATATCCGGGGAAAATTCAGAAACATTTATAATTGGCAGCGCGCAACTATCAGATTCTGATACCTATGATGTAGTTATTTCAGGATCAGGCGGGGTTTGTGATGATGCAATATCAGCACCTTTTACCTTAACCGTTAAGGAGATCCCTACAGTGTACGCAGGTGAAAATTTTGAAGTCTGTAGCACAACTGCCTCATTTAATATAGCGAGCCATCCTGATGTAGAGAATGCATCTTCACAATTCGCCACTTCATTTTCCTGGACAACTACCGGAGCCGGAACCATTTTTAATGAAACTTCCCTTAGCGATGCCACCTATTCTCCTGTAGATGCCGATTTAGGAGAGACTATTATTTTCACTCTGACAGGGATACTTGAAGTCGATGGTATTCAAATTTGTACTGATGCTGTTGACGCTAAAATAATAACCATTATTCCTCAACCGGAAATTACCGCTTTTTCCTATACAGAAGTAGCGGTAGATACAGCTACCGAATTCTGCGAGACAGATACTGCTTCCAAATCTTCCATTATTATAGAAGGGAATAATTTAGATAATGGAGTTGGAACATTCTCTGTAGATAAGCCTGAATTGTTATCTATCAATTCAAGTACGGGAGCTTTTACACCAAACGGAACTCCTCCCGGAGTATATATAATAACCTATACTTTTAATGCCAATTCCGCTACCGTAGTTTGTACAGAGGTATCCAGGGATTTCACCGTAACCATTGGCGCAAATCCCGTTGCAGATTTTTCATATGACAGCGAAATTTATTGTAGAGACACAAGAGATAATTCCTTTAATACAGCCCCTGTTATCACCTTTGACGAAGAAGGTCACGAGAATGCTGACAGTTTTACTGTAGACAATGCCGGTTTATCTATAGACGCCAGTACCGGAGCTATTGATCTATCAAATAGTACAGCCGGAACTTATAAAATTACAAGAACAGTAGATTACACAGGAAGCGTAGAAGATGGTTGCCAGCCGGTTAGTGCTGAATTTACTATTACCATAAATGACAGACCCATTCCTGATTTCACTTATTCGGCTACCCAGTTTTGTTCAGATGATGAAAATATTACTGCTCAAATTGGAACTAATGCGGTGACAGGGGTCTTTTCTGAAAAAGATGGAAATACTGGACTTGTCATTTTAAATGCAGGGACCGGTGAGATCGATATATCAAGCAGTACTCCCGGCACGTATACCATAGTAAATACTGTTAATACTGAGGGAGATGGCTGTGATGCTGTAACCGCAGAATTTACAATTACTATTCAAAAATTACCGGATGCAACATTCAGCTATTCGGCAGAAGCTTTTTGCAAAAGTTCAGGAGCATCTCAAACACCAACAACTATTACGCAAACCGGGGGTGTATTTACCGCTTCTGCCGGTTTGGTGATTAACGCCAATGGTGTAATAGATGTTGCAGCTAGTACGGCAAATGATCCTAATGATGAATCTGATGTACATACCGTCACCTATACTTTTGCCGCAGATGATGTTTGTCGTGAAGTTTCAACTACAGTAGATGTTAGAATTGATGCTCCTGCACTTGGAGGAGAGTTAACATTTGGAGAATTTGGTCGTCTATTTACTACCTGTGAGATTACAGAAAGAAGTAATGGATTAATTGTTGATCTTAATCTTATTAATTTTTATGGCAAGATCGAAGCCTGGAATTATAAAACTTTTTCAGGAGCAGTACTAACTGTTAAAAACGACGATGGAACTAATTTTACTGGTTCTACCTTGCCAGGAATAAAAATTGAGTCACTTGGATTGAGTGAAACCACGGTGTTTCAGGTAATCCTAAGGAGTGGCTCCTGTACAGCGGCAGCTTCCCAATCTGCAATACTAAGTGTTATTTCTTCGGATATTGATCCTACTCCAGTGACTGCAGATAAATTTATAGTTTGTATAGAAGACCCTGTACTTCTAAGTGCAGCAAGCGGCTACGAACAGGGACCTGATATTGGTGAAGGCGGGGCTTTTGACAATTCATCAATCACTAATCACGGCTGGAAAATTATAAGAAGTAATGGTACAGAAGGGAATTTTAATTCCAGTGCCGATAACGGTGTAGCTGCCAATTGGTTAAGAACAAATCCTGTAGATCTCCGAACTGCAGATATCAATAACCCTTCCAGCACATCCCTTGTTAGATATGATAGCGGGGCGACTGATGGAAATAAGGGTTTTGCGGCTGTTTCGGGAAATCATCCTGGATCAAAACTAATAACTCCTGTTTTTAGTATCACCTCAATGGACCAGGCTATTCTAACTTTTGATCAGGCATATAATCTTACAAGTGGTTCTTCAATTATGGTTGAAATTACAACAAATGGCGGGGTCTCATGGGAACAATTGTATATCAAGACAGGAGCTGCAAGGAGTGGAAATGCAAATAATTTTGGAGGAGGAGATATCAATTCACGGCCTGAGAACAAAATAGAAATCGACCTGAGTGCCTATATGGGTATGAACAATTTACAGATCCGTTTTCATTACCTGGGAAATGCAGTTGGTAATGTTTGGGTTGTGGATGAAATAATAATACCTAACGGCCCGGCGAATGTAAGTATGATATGGAAGGATTATACAGATCCGGATTTTCCAGTAACCATTGGAACCAATTTCACCGAAACATGGTATCCTTCTGAGATTGGATGGAACACATCAACTATTGTTACCACCCTGGAATACTCGAATGGATCCTGTGAAACTGCCACTAATTCTGAGGAAATAAAAGTTTTTGCTTTTGACAGATGGACTACCACTGTAGCTGCAGAATATGGTACATGTGGGAATTATACGGCGAGATTGACCGCTACGGCGACTGGAGCGGTGACCGGAATCACAACCCAATATCCAACCCCGGACGGATATATGGGAAGATGGGTTATTACAGGAGGTACTCCGGTATTAAGCAGTAATGATCCTTCTTATACAGGGGATATTATCAATAATCCAGATGTGACAATTACAGCAAGTGATCTAGGAACATTAAACGTGAGCTGGGAACTTTATGCAACTGCAGTGAATGAGGATGGAGTATTAATTGCTAACCCGGGATGTAATCCTGTTCCTACCCCAATAGAAGTGGTATTTACACCATGTATAGCCCTGGATTTTGATGGGGAAGATGATTATGTGGATTTAGGAGAAAATTACAAAGGAAATGGTTATAGTTTTGAAGCATGGGTGAAACCTCAAAGTGCCGGAGGCACTATTATTTCGGGGCCAAATTTTAAAATAACAACTCCTGGCGGGGTTACACCCGGAAGCCGATGGTTTCATATTGCAGTTACGGGAGGGAAATTATATATAGATGGAATTGACAATGGTAATTATAACCCGGGAACAGGTGGGACCAGGGCGCTAATAGGTGCAGAATGGATAGATGGAGAAGCTGATAAATTCTTCCACGGCTATATCGAAGAGGTAAGAATCTGGAATACTGCATTAACCCAGGACCAGATCCAATTCATGATGAATCAAAGGTTAATTGCAAATGGAACCCAGATGGGTGAACAAATTCCTATGGATGTACCCGGTGCTCTTAGCTATTCTAATCTTGCAGGTTATTATAGATTAATCTCTGCGCAACCCGAGCCTTTAACCAATAGTCCGGTTGTGTTTTTAGAAGAGGATAAACCGGCCAATGGACGTACCCCTGATCGTGCGGAAAATAAAGTTCCCGGGGTTTTGAAAAATATGGAAACCAATCAACAAAATACCGCTCCTCTACCCTATTTCACCGCACTGGATGGAGGTTGGGATATCGCAAATACATGGTTGCGACCCACTGTCTGGCAAATTCCTAATACAGGGGGAATAGATTGGAACATAGTTAGAACTTCTCATAATGTGGATGCTAACAGAGATATCACCGTCCTGGGCTTAATATCTGAAGCTAATACTTTAGATATGATTGGAACCATTCCAACAGGAGGATTACATACTGGTGTAGGTACAGGAAATAGCCTTACAATATCACATTATTTAAAATTAAATGGAAGAATTGACCTCAATGGTGAATCTCAGTTGCTGCAGCCAGAGGGGAGTATTGTTGATGAAGCCAGCTCAGGGCACCTCGATCGTGACCAACAGGGCAAAAGGAATAGCTTTATTTATAACTACTGGGCCTCCCCCGTGAGTACCTCAGGATCTGCCAATAATGGGGGCTATACTGTAGCGGGAATTCTATTGGATGGAACAAATCCAGCGAACCCGGGTGCGGTTACTTTCAGGCCCGAACATTGGGCAGCAGACGGAAACCTTACTACTCCGCAAATAACGATTAGCGAATTTTGGTTATGGAAGTTTACTCCTGCTCCTGCCAATGTTTATTCAGAATGGAAACATATAGGATCTACAGGAACGGTTAAATCCGGGGAAGGTTTTACCATGAAAGGGACGGCAGGTAATGCAGGTTTATTGGATGGACAAAATTATACGTTCAGAGGTAAACCTCATAATGGAGACATCAATCTTCCTGATTTTAGTGTCAACCAAAACTATTTAATAGGGAATCCATACCCGTCGGCGATTGATGGGCATGAATTTATCAGGAATAACATTGATAGAGGAGTTTTTGATGGATCGCTATATTTTTGGGATCATTTCGCAATTGAAAATCATATTTTGAAAGAATATATTGGAGGTTATGGGGTTTTGAATTTAACCTCTCCCATAGGAGTTCCAGCGGTGTCAATCGATGAAAGAATAAATCCAACGGAAGATATAAGTACAAGAAAACCAACTCAGTTTATTCCTGTTGGACAAGGATTTATGATAAATTCCACAGGAGTAAATGGTGGTGAAGTTCGGTTCAGAAACAGCCAAAGAATCTTTGAAGCGGATGGAAACCAGGATTCTTCCTTATTTTTAAAACCTGAAAAAAATGAAAAACTTTCTAAAAATAAATCTGAGGATTTTCAGAGAATAAGACTTTCCTTCTCCTCTCCTATAGGTTTTCGCCGTCAAATACTCGTAGGAGCTGTTCCGGGAACTACAGATGGATTTGACCTGGGTTATGATGCTCGCCTTTTTGATGATAATGTGGAAGATATGTATTGGATACAGGGGAATAACCAACTGGTTATTCAGGGAGTGCCAGATTTTAATAAAGACCGGGTACTTAAGCTTGGAGTCAGGATCAAAGAGCAAAAACCATTTACCATAAGAATAGATTCTGTTGAAAATGCGCCAAAAACATTTAATATCTATCTTAAGGATAAATTGAATGACAGCATTCATGACCTGAGAAAAGAGCATTACGTATCGACTTCTGAACCAGGAACGATCAACGACAGATTTGAGATTATTTTCTTTAAGGATGAACCTTTACCTCCGGTTGTTGAAGTTCCTGGTGAAGTAGATGAAGAAGATGAAATTTATAGTGAATTTGGAATAAGTATTCGTCACGGCCATAGAGACAGGGAATTGCAGATCCTTAATCCGCATCAACTTTCAATATCCAATATGTACATGTTCGATCTCAGGGGTAATAAACTTGAAGTACACAGTAACCTGCCCGGCGGCAAGGAGTTCACGATGCCGGTAAGGAATTACAGTGCAGGGATCTATGTTGTGCAAATTGTAGTAGAAGGCAGGGTTGTAAGCAAAAAAATTATTATCAAAAATTAAAATTCATAAAAATTACCTTTGATTAAATCCCGATGTGAAATATCACACGGGATTTTTTTTTACCAAATAATTATAAAGGGAATTCAAATTGTTCTAAAGGTTTTATTATGAAAAAAAGCAAATGAAAATTATTTTAAGTTAATAAGATTTATCCTACAAATTCAAGGTTTTACACACCTCGTTTAGTATTTTGTCGATTTATTTTGTGTTTAATCGGTAAATTTTTGTTCTAAAATGCTTATTTCTAAATTTTTATACATAATTTTATCTACTATTTTAAATTCTAGTGGATGGAAAAAATTACTCCCGGGTTTAAATCTATTCTGGTTTTTATAACTTTTTTAGGATTTACCAACTATATCATATCGGAAAATATCATTGGTTTGGAGAATTTTTTAGAAAAATTTTCTCCAAAAGAAATATCATTGGTGCCACGGGTTGGGACCGAATTACCGGTATCCGAAGATTCCCAAACTGCAAAGACAACTGATGAGATCCATGAGGAGGAAAAAGCGGTTTCTACTAAACCTGTACTTACTCTGAGCTCTTCTAATGTTTCCGTTTGTCAAAATTCTACGACTGCTACTTTAAGTTATACAGCAACTAACAATCCTGCCACCTATAGTATTAATTACGAAGATCCTGCAATTACAGATATCACCGATGCCAATTTGTTTTCAGGGTCTATTACGCTGGTTTTTCCCCAAAATCTTTCACCGGGAACTTACAAGGCTGTCATGGCAGTATCCAATAGCACAAATACCAGTGACCCCGTTAATTTCACCCTTACCATTCACCCATTTCCTACAGTAAATACAATTGAAAATATTAATGTTTGTAAAAACAGCAGTTTAGCCACTATCTCCTTTTCAGGAAATATAGATAATGCAACTTATCAATGGACAAATAACAATACAGCCATCGGACTTGCCGCGGGAGGCACTGGAGATATTCTATCTTTTGTTGCAACAAATAATTCCAGCTCAGTTATCACATCCCAGATTACCGTTACGGCTTCCGGCAATGGATGTACGGGAACACCCACTTCATTTACCATAACAGTAAATCCCGAACCCACGGTAACCAAACCTGCAAACCAAACTGTATGCAATAATGCATCTGTTTCCGCAATAAATTTTACGGGAAGTACCGTTGCGGGAACTACCTATAAATGGGTTAATAATTTCCCCTCCATTGGCCTTGTGGAAAGCGGCACGGGAAACATTCCATCTTTTACAGCTACCAATTCAACAGAAACACCTGTAACTGCACAAATTACTGTTACCCCTGTAGCCAATAATTGTGAAGGAACTCCACAGGTATTTACGATAACTGTTAATCCTACCCCGGTTGTTGATGGTACAGAAAATATTGTTGCGTGTAATAATACTTCAATCCTGGAGATAGCATTTGGCGGAAGTAGTGTGACGGGAACTACCTACAAATGGACAAATTCCAATACGTCTATCGGTATACCCTCCACGGGGACGGGAAACATTTCTGCTTTTACTGCAAAAAATACTTCCAATGCTCCGGTAACCTCAAATTTAACGGTTACTCCTGTCGCCAATAATTGTGAGGGAACACCTAAAACTTTCACCATTACTGTTAACCCTACCCCAACAGTTACAAAACCTGGGGATATTATAATATGTGACAAAGGATCTGTGGCATCCACAGTGTTTTCCGGTAGTAGCATTTCAGGCATATCTTACAACTGGGTAAATAATACTCCCGCCATAGGACTAGCAGAAAGCGGCACGGGAAACATTCCGTCTTTTACAGCCACCAATACAACAACAGGACCGGTAACTGCACAAATTACTGTTACCCCTTTAGCCAATAATTGTGAAGGAACTCCACAGGTATTTACGATAACTGTTAATCCTACCCCGATTGTTGATGATACAGAAAATATTGTTGCGTGTAATAATACTTCAATCCCGGAGATAGCATTTGTCGGAAGTAGTGTGACCGGAACTACCTATAAATGGACAAATTCCAATACGTCTATCGGTATACCCTCCACGGGGACGGGAAACATTTCTGCTTTTACTGCAATAAATACTTCCAACGCTCCGGTAACTTCAAATTTAACAGTTACTCCTGTCGCCAATAATTGTGAGGGAACACCTAAAACTTTCACCATTACTGTTAATCCCACTCCGGCAGTCACAAAACCCGCAGATATTGTCGTTTGTGATAAAGCTACTATTTCAAATATAAATTTTACGGGAAGCAGCGTTTCGGGAACGACCTACAAATGGGAAAATGACAACCCGACAATTGGACTGGCAGCAAGCGGGACAGGAAACATTCTTTCATTTACCGGCACTAATATTACTTCGGTCCCACAAACTGCAAGAATTACCGTTATTCCGGTTGCCAATAATTGTGAGGGTTCACCCCAAATATTTACCATTGTGGTTAATCCCACCGCCAATGTCATTAAACCCAATAATATTGTGGCATGTAAAGGGGAAGCTGTATCCGGAGTGACCTTTTCCGGCAGCAATGTTGACGGTACAACCTATAAATGGACAAATGATAACTCCCAAATAGGATTGGCCGCTTACGGAAATGGTAATATTCCTTCGTTTACAGCCACAAATACAACTAATTCCCCAATAACGGCAAACCTAAGGGTGACGCCCGTAGCCAATGGATGTGAAGGAACATCGGAAATCTTTACTATTACTGTAAATCCTGAAACCACTGTAAATGCTCAGGACAATATTTATGCATGTAATCAAGAATCACTTTCTGAAACAGTATTTACGGGAAGTAGTGTTAATGGAACTGTCTACAATTGGACCAATGATAATCCGTCAATTGGACTTCCCGCAAACGGAACCGGGAACCTTCCTCCTTTTGTTGCACTCAATAACACAGGCGAGGTTTTAGTAGCAACTATTAGCCTTACTCCTCAGGCTAATGGGTGTGAAGGAAATAGTACAACATTTGAAATCATTGTTTTCCCATCTATATATATTAATGCACCTGAAATCACCGTAACCCCGGTTGGGTGTAAGGGTGAAAAAGATGGAGTAATATCCATAGGACAGGTACATGGAGGGAATGGTACATATCTCTTTTCTCTTGATGCTCAAAATTTTGGCAGTGTAAAGACCTTTACAGGACTTGCTGAAGGTTATTATACCATATATATTAAGGATACCAAACGTTGTAGTTTTGAAAAGGAAATCTATGTGGGAGAGCCTGATGAACTTTCTATGCTGCAGCCAGAATTTACCACACCTTCATGTTTTGGAGCAAGTGATGGTACTATAACAGCAGGTGTGGTGACCGGAGGAAATGGTGGTTATTTATTTTCCCTGGATAACGAAAATTTTTCTACTCAAAATACATTTACTGGTGTATCGGCCGGAAACCACACCATATTTGTAAATGATTCTAGAGGTTGTTCCCTGCAAACCCTTATTACTGTTAATGGCCCTGCTATTCTTAATGCAAGTGTGGCAGGTGTGAACTTAAGTTGTTTTGGAGGAAACGATGGGTCAATCCTTATTTCAAATCCTACAGGAGGTCATGGAACCTTTGAATACAGTATTAATGGAACAACTTGGCAGTCCAATGGAACATTTAGCAATTTGACCGCGGGAACCTATGCTGTTTCTATGCGGGATGCAGCCAACCCCGGATGTGTGGTAGTGTTAAATTCAGCCTACATCATAAACCAGCCTGCTGCACCTGTCGCAGTTACGAATATAAGTACCACACGAACTACCACTTTTGGTACAGCCTCAGGTTCGGCCACTGTAGATTTTAGCGGAGGTACTCCGGGCTATACCTACGAATGGCGTAGAAAAGGAGGAAATACCATCTTACAAACCACTAAAACAGCCACTAATCTTTTAGCCGGGATCTATGAAATTACTGTAAAAGATAGAAACGGGTGTGCCCTAAAACAGGAAGTTACCATTATAGACAAGGTAAGAGCCAGCATTATTTCTGCCTCCGAATGTCTTTCGGTGCATGATATGATTAGAACTTCCTTCTTCCGGGTTGACATGGATAGTATCGCCGGTGGTGTGGGATCTAAAGAAAACTTTGTTTACGAATGGAATTTTGGAACAGGCGCCTCGCCAGCTACTGCTACGGGAAAGGGCGAGTTCGAGGTTTCATATAGTACTTCGGGAGATAAAGATGTTACTTTAAAAGTTACAGATGAAGCTAACGTAACTTCTCAGTACATTTTTCCTCACTATGTGGGTGGCTGCTTTGAAGGATGTGGTACTACCAGTAACTTTCAAATAGACAACAACAATGTTTTTATCGGTGATAAAAACGGGATTCCTCTTACCGGTGAAAATTGCGAACAAACCACAGAGAAATTCCTGTGGATAGATATCAAACAAAGTGCTAACGGTTATTCTCTAAGTGCCGAACTAAACTATTCAGTTAATGATGGAGAGACTACTACGGCCAGAAGAGCAATAGGTTGTTTTGCGGAATTAATCTCGGGCACACCGGGAGGAAACGGTCAAAACACCCCAAGATATGCATTAATTCCATTAGGACTATTTAGACTTTTTCCAGTGGATGCAAGTGGAAATGACGCAACTAAAGTTATATGGAAATGTGGTGAAACCTTTAATGTTGAGCAGATCAATATAAGATGGACAAACCAGGAAACCAGAGGCTGTAATGAGGGAACAAAACCAATGTGTTATGGCCCCACAGATGAGGTGGACGTTCTAACGCCTGTACTGGCAACAGCAGTACCGCAGCCTGTTTTATGTAAAGGCGATTCAACAGGTTCTATTGCCATTACTGCAACAGGAGGTACACGGCCGTACCAATACAGTATCAACGGAGATAAAAATTACAAAACCACAAACGAATTTTTCAATTTACCCGCAGGCACCTACAGTGAAATATGGGTAAAGGACAGCAGAGGAACTAAATTTAAAGTTTCTTCTGTCACCATCGAAGAACCTGCACAGGGCCTCAGTGCTTCTGTAACTAATACTCCTATAGCATGTTTCGATGAAACTGCATCTGCTACGGTGACGCCTTCGGGCGGAACTCCGTTTGAAGATGGCACATATAATTATCTCTGGAATGATCCCTTAGAACAAACCACTGTAACAGCAAGCGGTCTAAGTGCAGGTAATTATACAGTTACAGTAATAGACGCTAATGGGTGCCAGATTCTTAAAGAAGTAAGCATTGCCCAACCGGAACAATTAAGCATTGCGGTTACGGGGGACAATCAATCTTTTAGTTGCGGTTTTAATAGCACAACCCTGGAAGCAAATGCCCCTGTCACCGGAGTGGGAAGCTGGTCAATAATTTCCGGAACAGGAGGAGTAATTGCTGAAGTAAGTAACCCAAAATCCAAATTTACCGGGGGTTCAGATACTTATACATTAAGATGGACAATTGCTCACCCAGACGGGACCTGCAGCACCTATAGCGATGTTCTTGTAAGCTTTACCAATGACTGTAGCACCCTGGATTTTGACGGGGTTGACGATCACATTGTTTTTGGAGATAATTACGGACTTTCTACCGGAGCATTTACACTGGAAGCATGGGTTAAATTACATTCATTAAGCGGTGTAAAAACTATTTTATCAAAACGTAATGCTTCCAATTTAGGTCAGGGAGGTTATGACCTGATAATAAATAATGGTGCGCCCACTTTTAGGTCTGGAACCACGGTGATTTCAACTTCATCTAAGCTTGGAACCAACCGTTGGTATCATATTGCGGTAATATTTAATAATTCTAAAGCTGAGATTTATGTAGATGGTCTTAATGTAGGGAACGGAGCGGCAAACAATCCACTATCTCTGGAAAGTCCTTTTATAATTGGAGCAATGAATGATAATGCCACCCCTACGGTACCTAAACACTATTTTCACGGTTGGATTGAGGAGGTAAGGCTATGGAATGCAACTTTAACTCTTGAACAAATGCGATTTATGATGAATCAACGCATTGAACCTATGGGAACAGCAGTTAAAGGGACAGTCCTTCCCATGAATGTTCCTTCAAATCTAAGTTGGAACAACTTATTGGGATACTATAGATTAAAGGTCAATGAGATTGAAAATGGTTGGACCAAAGATGGAGCTAATACAAAAGTAGATGGCAATTTAAAAAACATACTAACATTACAGGAAAATACTGCGCCACTTCCATATATATCTGCAGCAAACGGAACCTGGAGAGATAAGAACAATTGGGCTCAACCCGTTGTTTGGGATGCCCCTAACAGCTTAGGAATAAACGGGGAATCTATAGATTGGAACATTGCAAGTATTTCACATGATCTCAAATCAGGCGGAAAAGATCTCACTCTTTTAGGTTTATTATCAGAAGCCGGAAAGTTGGAAATGGCTAACCCCAATGAAACACTGGATGAGAATAATTCAGGACAAGGTTTATTTATAACACATTATTTAAAACTTAATGGATTTATTGACCTGGTAGGCGAATCTCAATTAGTTCAAACCGACATTAGTCCTAAACAGACTATTCCAAGTACTTTGGATGAGGCGAGCACGGGTTATATAGAAAGGGACCAACAGGGAACTGCAAACAGTTACAATTATAATTATTGGTCTTCCCCAGTTTCTCTTCAAGGTGCGGCAAATAATTCCACGTATACTATTAAGGAGGTGAAGAAAGATGGGACTAATTCGGCGAGCGCAACGCATCCGGATCTTAGCTTTGGAGCCTGGCATGAATTTGCTGATGGTCCATTTGGCTCTCCGCGAAAGATAAGTAATTTTTGGTTATTTAAGTTCCGTGGCACAGCCAACGTGTACAGTGAATGGGCACATATTGGACATAGCGGAATTTTAAGTGCAGGTGAAGGATATACCATGAAAGGTACATCGGGTACCGCAGCGATCACAGATCGTCAAAATTATGTTTATAAAGGAAAACCAAATAACGGACTGATCAATTTGACCATTGCTACAGAGCAAAACTATCTACTTGGCAATCCATATCCATCTTCAATTGATGTCAATGAATTTATTATGGACAATTTAAAAGATGTGGCCGGTGGTAGAAATACAAAAAATATATTTAATGGCACAGTTTATTTCTGGGATCATTTTGCAGGAGGAAATACACATATCTTACTAGAATATATTGGAGGTTATGCGGCGAGGAACCTCTTAGGGGGTGTTCCTGCTATCTCAAATGACATTCGGATAAATGCAAATGATGCCAAAGGAAGCAAAATCCCGGGAAGATTCATTCCGGTTGCTCAGGGTTTCTTTATCAATTCTACTCATGAAGACGAATCTCCAGGAAGCGTTACGGTAGATGGTGGAGAGGTAGTTTTCCGGAATGGTCAACGGGCATTTGTGAGGGAATCCAAGACAAATACAGGAAATTCAGTATTTCTTCGTCCGGAACAACCCAAACAAAAATCTATTGAGGATACCCGGGCCCAAATCAGATTGGATTTTAAATCCCCCAAGAAATATAACCGCCAGATCCTTGTGGGTGTAGACCCCAATACCACTTCTGGATTTGACCTTGGGTATGATGCAGCTTTAAATGATAATAACGTGGAGGATATGTACTGGATGATCAATAACAGGGAATATATCATCCAGGGAGTCCCTGATTTTAACCCGGAAAGAATCCTGCCATTAGGAATCAAAATAGCCCAGGAAGGTGAATTCAGCATTAAGATCAATAACCTCGAAAATGTTGACGATGATGTTAATATATACCTGAAGGATAACGAAACCAATTCCTATTTTAACCTTCGTAAATCTGATTACAAACTAAATATTGGTGCGGGAACTTACCATGAAAGGTTTGAATTGGTTTTCCAGATCAAAACAGAAACCGAGGAGCCTGAATCTGATGAAGATGAAGATGAAAACCAAGAAGAAGAAGAAGAAGAAGAAGAAGAAGAAGAAGTTGTGGTAGTGGTTCCGGGAGATGATTTAGACAAGCCTGAAGAATTGGTGAAAATTAACCCCGAGATATTTTTCTTAACAAATTCCGGGGAACTTATTGTGAAGAATCCTGATTTACAGGTAATCACCCAAATAACCCTGCATGGCATGTCAGGTCAGGTAATTGAAATTTATGAGAATATTCCAACTCAAAAAGAAACAAGATTACCGGTGAGGAATTATAGCTCCTCTGTATACCTGGTTAAAATGTTTACGGAAAATGGAATAATTCACAAGAAATTGATCTTTAATTATTAAGGTTGGTAGTCGGTAGTCGGTAGTCGGTAGTCGGTAGTCGGTAGTCGGTAGTCGGTAGTCGGTAGTCGGTAGTCGGTAGTCGGTAGTCGGTAGTCGGTACAGAAAACGTCATGTGAAACAAGTTTCATCATGACGTTTTCTGTTTTTAGTCTTTCAGGCCGGGTTATTTATTTAGTGAGAATAGGAACCCTCTTCTTTTTTTCGCATTTTCAATTTGTCTTGTCCTTTTGATTTTGGTCCTTAGTTTTAAATTCCGTTTCCATTTTTGGAATTTGTTGCTTTAAATTTAATGCTTTTGCTCCCCCTTCGGGGGCCGGGGGGCTTCTCATCCCTCTATTCTAATCACGGGGTGAGGGATCTTCCTTTCTCTCATCCCTCACAAATTTACCATGAGATGGAACTGCCACCTCATCAAAATTTTGTACTAAATTATCCAGCCCATTCCATAACTCTTCTCCCTCCATAGCCCGGCCATGACCCGTTATAACATAATTTGGTTTTAAGGCGGAGAGTTTTTCGACAGATTCCCTGGCCATGTCCCAGTTGGTAGTTAGATAAACCGGGGGACCATGAATCTCTTCTTTTTGTATAAGAACTTTATAAAATGAATCTTGTTTGACGGTGACAAATGCATCGGCGGCAATTAAAAATTTGTCTCTTTCCCTAAATAAAGCAATCTGACCTGGTGTATGACCGGGCACATGGATCCATTTCCATTCCCTTAACCAGGGTATAGTGTTATTTGAAGGAAGCTCCTGAAGAGCATTGGAAACATTGATAGGTTTTATGGGATAGATTGAGGATATTTTGGCAAATTATTCCACCTTCTAAAGATGTATCGGGTTCAGGATACCTTTTCTCCCCTTTCAAATAAAGAAATTCCAGGGGATGTGCATAAACCGGGACATTCCATTCTTTTAATAAGTAAACAAGTCCTCCTACATGATCAAAATGGCCGTGGGTAAGGATTACAGCCGCCGGTCTTGTACCTTTGCCGAATCTTTTCTCTGCCACTTCCTTTATCTCTTTGCCACATTCAGGCATTCCCGCATCAACCAATACCCAATTTTCATCCTTCGGGTTTCCAATCATAATCACGTTTACGATTTGATTTGTATAATAATAAATATCATTATTTATTTCTTCACCAGTCCCACTGGAAACGGAAGTCATTGGTATAAACTTATTGTCTTCGCTTTGGTGCATCCTCTCTTTCATCTTAATTCATTTCATGTAAGTTCATTTAATTTTTTTAAAGGTTGGAGTGCCGGACCTTCAATGACATCCCCCCTGGTACTAAATCTACTTCCATGGCAGGGACAATCCCATGTTTCCTCGGCATTATTAAAATGTACCACACAACCCATGTGGGTGCAAATTGCAGAACAGGCCGAAAGAATCCCCTTCGCACTTCTGTGAACAGCAATCTTATGGTTATCTTTTACAATGATCTTAGCCTCCCCGGGAAGGATTTCCTCCATTTCCTTCATTTCGGCGGTGAAAAGTCCCTTAACAAATTCCACTGCTACATCTGCATTTTCCTTAATGAACTCTTTAGCTGCTTTCCCCGGTGAATGCCTGGAAGCTTTAAATAAATCTGAATATAAATGTTTGGTGCCTGTCAATTCGGTAGCAATAATCTGGGCAGCTAATGTGCCATAAACCAACCCATCTGTTGCAAAACCTGTGGCTACAAATTGCCGGGAGCCTTTACTTTTTCTTCCAATATACGGCAATAGATCTGCCGGTTTATAGTGCTGCCCGCCCCATTTAAAAACAACTTCCTTGATCCTGAAGCGTTGTTGCACAAAATTTATAAGATTCTTTATATATCCCTCATTATCTTCCGCCTGGCCCACTTTATGGGGTTTACCAATGCAAAGAAGGTGTTTATCACCCTTCCTTTCATATGTTCTTATAGAAAATTTTTCTTTTTGGTGATGACCCCAGAAAATTCCATCGGGATAAACTTCATCTTCGAGTTTTACAGCAATCCCATATTCTCTATAGGGTCCTAAAACTGTATGGGGTAAGCTACTTCTATTCCCTTAGGAGTATGAGTAGCGTGAATAACCTCTTTTGCAACCACATTACCTGATGTAGTGTTTAATACCACCGCAGTTTCTTCTTCGTGAATCTCTCGTACTTCTGTATTTTCATAAATAAGACAATTTATATCCTCCACATTTTTTGCAAGCCCCTGAACATATAATAATGGATTGAATGTGGCCTGATTAGGGATCTCCATTCCCCTGTAAAAATCTCCAGGTAAATTCAGAGTTCTTACTTCCCTGAAAGGGAGATCTGCTTCTTTGGTTATTTCCAGCTCTTTAGAAATCTTATCGGTCTCGCCGTCCTCATAAACAAACATAGACTGGGGTTTATAATCGCAATCTATATTATATTTTCTAACATTTTCGGCTATAAGATCAAAGGCTTCCCCCCGTGCTTTTACAACTTTCTGAACGGTCCCAATATCATATTTTTCCTTTATTGGTGAGAGTAGTTGATCTATAATCACATATAAATTACCAGTACTATGACCAGAAGTTCCTCTCCCCACTTCTTTTGCTTCAAGAACCGCTACTCTTAATCCGGATTTTTTTAAAAGCATTGCAGTAGTTATACCGGTTATACCTCCTCCTATAATCGCAACATCTACTATGATATTTTGGTCCAGAGTTTTAAAATTGGTTTTTTCTGAATGTGCATTCCAAATTGATCTTGTGAACATATGATTTAGTTTGGTTAGTAAATTAAAAAAACTCGACCGAGGCCATACAGGGGAGTGAAATAGGACAATTTTTAATGAAATTTCATCTCCTTTTCATTTTCGGCCTTATACAATCTGTTTTCAATGGTGTTTAATTCATTCAGACCCAATTTCACAGAATGTTTTTGGGATAATAGCATTTCCCGAATATTCCCCATATTGGTTTTGGAAAGTAAAATCTGATACATTTCGAGATATTCTCTTTCTCGTTCATAACAATAATTTATTATTCCACGCATTTCATTTTGAGAGGAAAATGATCCTGTAAAAGTATTACCAGAGAATGTCACGGATTTTAAGGGAGATTTTTCTTCTATAATCTCAATTTCCTTTTCCAGTTCGCCGATCTCGTAACGAATCCTCCTGCAGAAATAGCGTTTCTGAAGACTTAATTTTTTAAAGAAGCATTTTAAAGTTGATCGATTGCATTTATCTGCCAACCGAAAGTAAACCCTTGCATCTGTAGCATTTTTTTCAAGGATTCTATATAGATGTATCAATATTTCTTTTCTATACGCCATCATCATCTTCTTCTCTTTCTAATATAACCTATATAAGGAAGAAAAATAAGCTCTTTAACTTTTTTAACTTCAGAAAAAATGGTCTCAGAAAATTTCCAGACCAAAAAAACCCGCAAAAGCGGGTTTTTTCATACTCAGATCACTTTTACTTTTTAGCCTCCCTATTCAGGCGGCTTTCTGCCAATTTGGTTAGGTTTTGATCTGTTTTATATTCTTCATCAAGTGTTTGCTGTAATTTTTTAGCGACGTTTTTGTGGCCTAGTTCCTGAGCATATCTTACAGCCGTACCATAACCTGAGATTTCATAATGCTCTACTCTCTGGGCTTCAGCAATAATTCCTGCATCTCTTACATCTTCATCGGCTTTTTCCTTCAGGAATGATTCAGCCTCTTCTATTAGACCCTTCATTGCCTTACATTCCTCACCTGTGGGTTTGATACCAAGCTCATTACAAACTTCTTTAAGCCTGTTCTTGTGTTCTTTGGTCTCTTCAAGGTGTTTTTCGATAGCTTGCTTTAGCTTTTCATCACTCGCTTTCTTCTGCATTTTAGGTAAAGCCTTTACAAGCTGAGATTCAGCACTATACAAATCTTTTAATTGGTGTTCTAATAAATCCTGTAAATTTTTCATTTCGCCTTTATTTTTTGGTTTTACTCAAAACTATAAACCAACACCCACTATACTAGTTAAATGATTAATAAAGATTTGTTGTATTTGTATTAAAGTGACGAATTTACCTACAAAAATTTAGGTTATCCTTTGAATTTTAAGGGGAGATAAACGATTTTTTTTGTTTCAAAAAATTCCTCCTGGAAATAAAAATTTAAGGGAAAAATTTGTGCAGTGCGGTAGTCTTTTAGTTCTTCATGAAGATCTCCACCTTTCAAATATAGTATTCCGTTCTTCAGTTCATGGGTACTTGTCTTAGCAATCTTCCCTTTAACCCAATGAACAAAAGTAGGCATCGCTGCAACTGCACGGCTTACTATAAAATCATAGTTGCCTTTTATCTCCTCAACCCGGGAAATGCTCGTATTCACATTTAACAAACCTAAGCCTTCAACTACTTCGTCAACAACTTTAATCTTTTTGCCTATAGAATCCACAAGATGGAACTGTGAATCAGGAAAAAGAATGGCAAGAGGGATTCCTGGGAAACCCCCGCCGGTCCCAACATCCAGAATATTGGCTCCGGGATGAAAAGCCTGGATCTTAGAGATTCCCAATGAGTGAAGGACATGGCGCAGATAAAGTTCGTCTATATCCTTTCTGGAAACCACGTTTATCTTGAGATTCCAGTCTTTATAAAGATCCTTTAAGGCAGCAAATTGATCGTGTTGTTGCTGTGAAATACCCGGGAAATATTTTTCTATTAATTCCAAAATCCTGCTTTTTTTACAAAAGTATGGAAATTGGCACGTTAATTTCACATCAATTCCATTCAGGCAAAATATAATGTTTTACCTTTGATAAATAGAAAATACCCCTATGCTTTTACAACAAGAGACTATTAGATTTTCACGGATTGATTCAGCTAAATTCTTCAAAACCCTTAATAAAAGGGTAAATGATTATTTTAATGATAACAAGATATCCAAATCAGGTAATTGGAAATTACATTTGAAGACGATTGTAATGTTTTCCTTATTTCTGGCACCATATTTTTTAATCCTTAGCCTGGATATATCCCAATGGTGGTTATTACTCCTTACTATAATCATGGGTGCCGGTATGGCCGGAGTAGGTATGAATATCATGCACGATGGTAATCACGGTTCTTATTCGTCCAAAAAATGGATCAATAAATTTATGGGTGGTACCATTTATATACTAGCCGGAAATGTTTATAACTGGCAGGTACAGCACAATGTGCTCCACCATACTTACACAAATATTCACGGGCATGATGAAGACCTTGATGCAGGCAGAATCATACGATTTTCTGAACATGCACCATGGTATAAATTCCATAAATTTCAACATTACTATTCGGTATTTTTATATGGGCTATTGACATTTAACTGGGCCCTTACGACAGATTTTAAACAGACCAAAAGATACCTGGCCCGCAAACTTTCTTACGGAAAACTTCCCAATCCTGTAACTCAATGGAGTATAATAGCGGTAACAAAGCTTATCTATATTGGAATATGGATAGTAATTCCCATGCTTTTTGTACCTCTGGCCTGGTGGAAAATCTTAATTGGTTTTTTTGTAATGCACTATACTGCCGGATTAATACTTAGTATTGTTTTTCAATTGGCTCATGTTGTAAATAAGACGCAAATGCCCATTCCCGATCATACAGGATCCATGAAGAATACCTGGGCAATACATCAGCTTTTCACAACTGTCAACTTTGCCACGAAGAATAAAATAGTAAATTGGTTTACCGGCGGTCTTAATCACCAGGTAGAGCATCATATATTTCCTAATATAAGTCATGTCCATTATACCAAAATAGCTAAGATCGTGAAGCAAACGGCTGCTGAATGCAATCTTCCCTATAATGAATATAAAACCACACGTGAAGCCATAATTGCACATTTCAAACATTTAAAAGAAATGGGAATGAAACCTTCAACTGTCACTTCCTAATTACCCTTAATCAGTTCTTTATGCAACAAAAACTATCTGACCGGATCAACAATTTAGCCACTTCCCAAACCCTGGCAATGGCTGCTAAAACAAGAGAATTAAGAGAAGAAGGTAAAGATATTATTGGATTAAGTTTAGGAGAACCAGATTTCAATACACCAGATTTCATAAAAGAAGCAGCTATCCAGGCTATCAATGAAAATTATAACTCCTATACCCCTGTTGATGGTTATGTGGAATTAAAGGATGCTATTTCCAAAAAATTCAAAAGAGATAACGATCTCACATATAACCGGTCACAGATTGTTGTGTCAACAGGCGCGAAGCAATCCCTGGCTAATGTGGTTATGGTCCTTATCAATGAGGGAGATGAAGTACTCCTTCCTTGCCCTTACTGGGTGAGCTATGCCGAATTGATCAAACTTGCTGAAGGAATACCGGTGGAGATCCCAACTACCGTTGAAAGTAATTTTAAGATCACCCCGGAACAATTGGAAGCTGCCATTACCCCCAGGACAAGAATGATCATGTACAGTTCCCCTTCCAATCCCAGCGGAATGGTTTACAGTAAAGAAGAATTGCGAGCCCTTGCAGATGTATTGGTTAAATACCCGGATATTATCGTTGTAAGTGATGAGATATATGAGCATATAAATTTTGTTGGTCAACCTTTTTCCATGGCCCAGTTTGAAGATATGTATGATCGTGTTGTAACTGTCAATGGCGTTTCTAAGGCCTTTGCCATGACGGGATGGAGGATTGGATATATAGGGGGGCCAGACTGGATCGCCCGGGCCTGTAATAAAATGCAGGGACAAATAACCAGTGGCGCGAATTGTATAGCTCAAAGAGCAGTAATTACCGCCCTTGAAGCTCCTGTAAGCAGCATAAAATACATGATAGATACCTTCAAGGAACGTAGAAAACTGATCATTTCCTTACTTGACGAGATCCCTGGTTTTAAAACTACAGAACCCGAGGGGGCATTCTATGTTTTCCCTGATGTTTCACATTTCTTCGGCAAAACCATAAAAGGGCATCATATTAAGGATGCCACAGATTTTTCAATGTTTCTTTTGGAAGAAGCCCTTGTGGCTACTGTTACCGGAGATGCTTTTGGTAATCCTGAATGTATTAGATTATCATATGCGGCAAGTGAATCCCAAATCACAGAGGCCTTAAAAAGAATCAAAACAGCAGTAAGTTAAAGCAAAAAAAATTATATAAAAAGGGCCCCTGCGGCTCTTTTTTGATTTATAAGAAGAGTTTCTCCACCTTATTAATTGATCGGGGTAAACAACAAACCACTATCCTGTCGCCGGCGCGTATCATAAAATCTCCCAGGGCGATCAATCCTTCTCCATTCCTAATGATCCCCCCAATGATTGCCGAACGGGGGAAATCAAGATCCTTTATCTTTTTATCCCTTACATAAGAGGTAGGCTTCACTATAAACTCCAGCAGCTCTGCATTCATATTGTTAAGCTTTGTCATTGCAACCACCTCCCCTTTTCTTATGTACCTGAAAATATTATTTGCCGCAAGAAGTTTTTTATTTATAAGGGTATCAATTCCAATAGAATGACTTAACTGAAAATAATCCATGTTCTCAACCAGGGCGATAGTTTTCTTAACGCTTTTAGACTTTGCAACCAGGCACGACATGATATTCGTTTCAGAATTTCCTGTTACGGCAATGAAGGCATCCATGTCGTGAATGTTCTCTTCATCAAGTAATTCTACATTTCTGCCGTCACTATTAATTACAAGGGTATTTGGAAGCTCATCTGCAAGATCAAAGGCCTTTTCCCTGTCACTCTCTATGAGCTTTACATTGAAATTACCGGCGCAAAGGTCCCGGGCTGTCTTTTTCCCAATTTTGCTCCCACCCAGTATCATAACATTTTTAATGGTATGCTTTACCTTGCCCGTAAGTTTATAGAGCTCATCCACCCCGTTGTCTACAGTAACAAAGTAAACCTGGTCACCTTCCTTGAATTGCGTATCTCCCCGGGGAATAAGAGTGTATTGAGTTCCAAATCTTTGTATTGCAATGGGAACAAAGTGCAATTTGGGAAAAATGTTAGCTGCCTCTTTTACGGTTTTCCCTACGAACATGGCAGTTCTTGATAAATTAAGACCAATCATGGTAAGGGCACCATCTTCAAATTCATAACTATCATTAAATGCAGACTGATCGAGCAATAATGCAATTTCCCTTGCCGCCAGCGCTTCTGGAGAAATAAGTTCATCTATACCAAACTGGGTAAACCCAATTTCTTCCTTATTATCAAGAAATTCAGTATTTGAAATTCGGGCAATGGTACGTTTGGCTCCCAGTTGTTTGGCAAGTACACAAACTGTAATATTTGTGGCTTCACTTGAAGTTACGCCTATAACCAGATCAACATATTTTACATTGGCATCCTTAAGAACAGCTATTGATGTAGCATCACCTTTAATTGTCCTTATATCCAAATGAGTATCGGCATAACTTAGATTTTCCCTGTTATTATCAATTAAGGTAATATCCTGTGATTCAAAGGAAAGTAATTTTGCCAAATGGAAGCCAACTTCACCGGCACCGGCGATTATTATCTTCATAAAAAGCGGTCAAATTGTAAGAATTATCAAAGGTACATTAATTTCAACAATTCAAATTAGACTACAAATCAATAAAATTCCATTCTTTTAAACCCAATTATTTGATAACACTTATCTTTGACCCAAATTTGTACTATGGCAAAAAAGGTAACTCCATATAAAGATTCTTCACTTAATAAGAAACAACAGGTTGAACAAATGTTTGATAACATATCAGGAAACTATGATGGGCTCAATCGTGTTATTTCTTTTGGAGTAGATGTCAAATGGAGAAAGAAAGTCATTGACCTGGTTAAGAAAGCTTCTCCAGAGTCAGTTCTTGATATAGCGACCGGCACGGGTGACCTGGCTATAAGTATGACCCAAACCAGGGCTTCAAGAATTGTGGGTCTCGATATTTCTGAAGGTATGCTTGCGGTTGGCAGAAAAAAAATCAAGGAAAAAAACCTTTCAGACAGAATTGAAATGTTACAGGCAGACAGTGAAGCCCTGCCTTTTGATGACAATAACTTTGATGCTATAACCGTGGCTTTTGGAATAAGGAATTTTGAAACACTGGAAAAAGGTCTTGCCGAGATTTATAGGGTTCTTAAACCCAAAGGAATTTTAGTCATCCTGGAAACCTCAGTCCCTACAAAATTTCCTTTTAAACAAGGTTACTTCTTTCATACCCGGGTTATTCTTCCTGTGATAGGGAAACTTTTTTCCAACGATAAAGTGGCATATACATACCTGAGTAAAAGCGCAGCTTCTTTTCCTTATGGGGAAGAGCTCAACAATATTTTACGCAAAATTGGGTTTATAGAAGTTGAGGATCAACCTCAGACTTTTGGTGTAGCAACAATATATACTGCTACAAAGTAACATGAGAAGAATCATTTTTATTTTAGGAGTACTATTTTACAGTATCCAGGCAAATGCCCAGTGGTTTTCAGGTGAAAGTTTAATAAATCAGCCGGATATTGATAACAGCAGGCTCTCCTGGGGTTATTATCTTGGATTTAATTCCTATGATTACAGTTTCCGGTATGACGAATTTGATCCAAGCCCTGCTACCGGTAAAGATCTTATCGTAAATCGGTCTACCGGCTTTAATGTAGGCCTTGTTGGGAATTTAAAACTTTCAAACAATCTTGATTTTCGTATAGAACCGGGCGTTAATTTCAATAATTATGGGGTGAGAGCTACATTTAGCGGAGATGTGGAAGAAGTTAACTCCACCTATGTACACGTACCTCTTTTATTGAAATTTAATGCAAACAGGTTGAATAACTTTCGCCCATTTGTGGTAGGAGGGGTTTCTGCATCCATAAACTTATCCAGTAATGAACTTAATCCCGAAGCCAATATTCGTACAACTACATACAATTACTATTATGAGATAGGAGTAGGTGTCGATTTATATTTCTATTATTTTAAATTTTCCCCTTCCCTCAGAGGTTTATTCGGAATTAATAATGAGTTTATTTCCGGAAATTCAGATATGAGAAATGTAGAACAAATGTTTGCCCGTGGTGTATTTTTAAATTTTACTTTTCAGTAATTCCTTCTTCTGAATTCACTTAAAAATATTGCCGCTGCCATGGCAACATTAAGACTTTCGGTTTTAACTACATCTCCAAACCGGGGGATACTCAATTTCCTGGTGAGAAGATTTTCTGTGTTGGGTTTAATTCCATTGGCTTCGTTTCCCAGAACTAAAATACCTTCCCGGGGGATGCCTGCCTGATAAACATCTTGCCCTTCCATAAAAGTCCCGATTATCTCAGAGTCTTTATGACCTGCCAAAACCTCTTCGAGATCCACATATGTTATATTTACACGAGTGATGCTACCCATGGTAGCCTGAATTACTTTTGGGTTAAAACAATCAACAGTATCTGTTGAGCATAATAATTCTTTTACGCCAAACCAATCGCATAATCTTATGATTGTCCCTAGATTTCCGGGATCTCGTATTCCATCCAGGGCAAGACATAATCCTTTTGTATCCGGAGGATGAGGCACAGGGATCCTGAACAAGGCAAGGGCAACTTGCGGAGTTTTTAATTTACTTATCTTATTGAGATCAGAATTGGTAATTATTTTCGTTTTAGATTGTACAGCCGTAAATTCCGGATCTGTGGTAAAAAGAACTTCAAGTTCAAAAGATGAGTTAAGCAATTCAGAAATTCCTTTAATACCCTCTACGATAAAGAGACCATGACGAGCCCGGTTTTTTTTTTGCTCAAGACTTGTTATTAACTTAATTTGGCTTTTGCTAACCATACAAATACAGTATTTTTGAACACATTAATTACAAGTTATTGAAATCCCTTCTTGCAAAAATATCGTTAATTTTTTTAACTGCTATCCTTTTGCTTTCCTGTAACGCAGTTAAAAGAGTTGAGAGTGATGAATTGTTGCTTACAGATAATACCATTTACCGCAACGGGGAAAAAATTAAAGATTCAAGAATTTACAATCAATTATATCAGGAACCAAATGCCCGCTTACTGGGCTTCCCAATAAGGCTTCACTTTTACAATCTCGCTAAACCCAATCCCGATTCTACATTTATAGCATGGGTAAATAAAAAACCCAACCGGGAGCAACGACTGGTCAATATTTACTCCAGAAAACAAGTAGAAAGGATGCGCGATGCCTATATTAATATTAATGAAGGCATTAAAAGATCTGGGGAAGCACCTGTGATCATTGATGAAGAGATCACCAAAAAATCCCGGAACCGGCTACAATCCTGGTATTTCAACCATGGATGGTTTAACGCAGAGATTGAATATGACATCATTCCATCTTCGAAAGAAAAGCGCGGGGAAATCGAATATTATGTTACCACTCATCAGCCATACATTGTTGATTCAATTCTACAACGCATTGCCTCACCCGTTATAGATTCAATATATGATGCCTGGAAATCGGAATCCATAATAGAATCTGGTGTTCAGTACCGCACACTGGATTTTAATGCTGAAAGAGATAGATTAACTACACTATTTCGGAATAATGGTGTTTATTATTTTGACCAGGAATACATAAGCTTTGAAGCCGATACAGTAAATACAGATAACAAGGTCAATGCCACTGTGATCATTAATGACCGCCAGATCACTACCGGAGATCAAACTTACCGCACTCCTTTTGAAATACATGAGATAAGTGAGGTAAATGTTTTTACAGATTACAACTTCTCCAACCGAAACCGCCCTGTAAAAGACAGTGTAAATTATATGGGTTTTAATATCTACAGTTATGATGAAAGCCGTTTCAAGCCACGGGCAATAACCGATGCAATATTTATAAAGCCCGGTGAGATCTATAGAGATAGGGATCGGGCCCGCACCTATACCAGAATGACTTCTCTTCGTATTTTTAAATATCCAAGCATAGAATACACCCTGGATCCTGCAGATACCACCAATAACAAACTTATTGCCAATGTCCTTCTCACCCCCCTGCAGAAATATTCCCTGGGATTTGAATTTGATATATCCCAAAGTAATATTCAGGATTTCGGGATTGGTTTTGGAGGTTCCTTACTTATAAGGAATATATTCCGTGGGGCCGAGACCTTCGAAATTTCAGGAAGAGGTAGTGTAGGGGCATCATCAGATGCGGCAAGGATAAGGTCCCAAGACAGGTTTTTCAACATTTCGGAAATAGGAGCCGATATTAAACTAACATTTCCCCGAATATTTTTCCCGGTGGACACCGAAAATTTCATTCCGAAGTTCATGAATCCATTTACATCTCTTAGCCTGGGTGCCAGTACGCAAAACAATATAGGACTGGACAAACAGAACTTTAATGGAATAATGAATTATCGCTGGAATCCCTCCAGAACACTTTCACACAGGCTCGATCTTTTGAACATTCAGTACGTAAGAAATCTTAATACAGATAATTATTTCAATGTATACCGGAGTTCGTACACCAGTCTCAATAATATTTTACTGTCTGGGAATGTGGTAACATCCCCTGAATATCTAAATGACCAGGGGTTGTTAAGCATCCCAGAAGGTGCAGATGCTTTTATAAGGGATGTTACCCAGGGCAATCAGGGGACTTCAGGATTGAATGAAATTCAGCGGCAGGAAGTAAGAAATATAGGGGAAAGGAAGAACCGGTTAACAGAAGATAATCTAATATTCTCTACAAATTTTACATACCTGAGCAATACCAAAGAAAATATATATGATAATGACTTTTCAAGATTCAGATTTAAAATAGAGACAGCAGGTAATTTCCTGGCGGCAATTTCAAGCTTAACCGGTGCTTCAAAAAATGAGAATGGAGCTTACGAAATAGTAGGAGTCAATTTTTCTCAATATGCAAAAGGCGAGATAGATTACATAAAACATTGGGATTTGGGAAATAAAAACATCTTTGCCATAAGGACCTTCGGTGGAATAGCAATTCCATATGGAAATGCCAACAGCATTCCCTTCATTCGCAGTTTTTTTTCCGGAGGACCCAATGATAACCGGGCATGGCAGGTTTATGATCTTGGTCCCGGGAGTACAGGTGGCAGGAATGAATTCAATGAAGCCAATATGAAGATCGCCCTGAATGCCGAATACCGGTTCAATCTTTTTGGTGCTCTTAATTCGGCTTTCTTCATCGATGCCGGGAATATATGGAATGTACTGGATATCGTAGAAGATCCCCGAGCAACTTTCACCTCACTCTCAGATCTTAAAAATATTGCTGTAGGAACTGGAACAGGATTGAGATATGATTTTAATTTCTTCGTTTTGCGTCTTGATGTTGGTTTCAAAACCTATAATCCTGCCCTTCCTGAAGGGGAAAGATGGTTTAAAAATTATAATTTTGCAAATGCTGTTTGGAATGTAGGTATCAATTACCCTTTCTAACCAAACTTTATTTCATATTTTTGTTTAAATAATTTTTTAACAGTTAAAGGTAATGAGTCATAATATAAAACCGGGTGTTGCTACCGGAAAAGAAGTTCAGGAAATTTTTAAATATGCAAAAAGTAAAGGTTTTGCACTACCAGCGGTTAATGTCATTGGTTCAAATACTACCAATTCTGTTCTGGAAACCGCCAGCGAATTAAATGCGCCGGTGATTATACAATTTTCCAACGGGGGGGCACAATTTAACGCTGGTAAAGGTCTTTCAAATGACAATCAAAAGGCAGCAATTGCAGGAGGTGTCGCGGGGGCTCTTCATATTCATCAATTGGCCGAGGCTTATGGCGCAACCGTAATTCTCCATACAGATCATTGCGCAAAAAAATTACTTCCCTGGATAGATGGGTTGCTCGATGCAGGTGAAAAACATTTTAAGCAATTTGGCAAACCCCTGTTCAGTTCCCACATGATAGATCTTTCAGAAGAACCTCTGGAAGAAAATATAGAAATATGTAAAAAATACCTGGAAAGAATGAGCAAAATGGGGATGACCCTGGAAATTGAGCTAGGAGTCACAGGTGGAGAAGAAGATGGTGTTGACAATACTGATGTGGATGATTCCAAATTATATACCCAACCCGAAGAAGTGGCGTATGCATATGAAGAATTAAGCAAGGTAAGTGACCAATTTACAATTGCAGCCGCTTTTGGAAATGTGCATGGGGTATATAAACCTGGCAATGTAAAATTAACCCCGGTTATCCTTAAAAATTCCCAGGAATATGTGAGTGAAAAATTTGGAGTGGGTAAAAATCATATTGATTTTGTATTTCATGGCGGAAGCGGTTCTTCCCTGGAAGAAATAAGGGAAGGAATAAGCTATGGAGTGATAAAAATGAACATTGATACAGATCTTCAATTTGCATTTACTGAAGGGATCAGGGATTATATGGGAAATAAAAAAGAATATCTAAAATCTCAGATTGGGAATCCTGAAGGAGCAGATTCCCCTAATAAAAAATATTATGATCCCCGGGTGTGGTTGCGCGAGGGAGAAAAAACCTTTGTAACCAGACTTAAGAAAGCCTTTGAGGATCTTAATAACGTCAATACTTTATAAGTTAGATTTTTTACAGCCGGAGTTATTTTTTTAATTTCAGCTGATTGTTTTTGAAAAATGAATGGAACTCTGGTTTTTTTTATCAGGGAATCTCAATCTTAAAGAAAAATAAATGGCCTGGTTTAAAAGAACACAAAAAGGTATACAGACCCCTACAGAAGAAAAAAAAGATGTGCCAAAAGGATTATGGTATAAATCCCCTACAGGCAAAATAGTTGACGCAGAACAGCTGGAAAAAAATTTCTATGTAAGCCCTGAAGACGGGTATCACGTAAGAATTGGCAGCCATGAATATTTTAAGATCTTATTTGATAACAATCAATTTGAAGAACTGGATAAAAATATCAGCTCCAGAGATCCACTGGATTTTGAAGATACTGTGAAATATGTAGACAGGTTAAAAGACGCACAGCAAAAAACGGGTCTTACAGATGCAGTGAGAACTGCGGTGGGAAAGTCAAAAGGTAAAGACCTTGTCGTAGCTTGTATGGATTTTAAATTCATTGGGGGGTCTATGGGTTCTGTGGTGGGTGAAAAAATTGCCCGTGCTGCAGATTACTCCCTTGCACACAACATCCCTTTATTGATCATTTCAAAATCGGGTGGAGCAAGAATGATGGAGGCGGCACTTTCTCTTATGCAACTAGCAAAAACATCTGCCAAGCTTGCGCAATTGCACGATGCTAAAATCCCATATATCTCGCTATGTACAGATCCCACAACGGGAGGAACCACTGCTTCATTTGCGATGTTGGGGGATATCAATATTTCAGAACCCGGTGCGCTTATAGGATTTGCTGGTCCAAGAGTTGTAAAAGATACTACCGGCCAGGATCTCCCAAAAGATTTCCAGACTGCAGAATTTTTAAAGGAGAAGGGATTCCTTGACTTTATCACACCCAGATCTGAACTTAAGGACAAAATAAACCAATATCTCGATCTTATTCTAAATCAGCCATTAAGGTCATAAAAAGAAATTTCAGGACGACATAGATATTATTAAAAATATATTATCTTTGCCGCTTGACATAAATGCTGTCAATACATAAAAATCATTAAAATTAATATTGGAATGTATTTAACTAAAGAAGAAAAACAAGATCTTTTTGCCAAGCACGGTAAAGGTAAGGATGATACCGGAAGTGCAGAGGGTCAAATCGCGTTGTTTACGCAACGTATCTCCCATCTTTCAGAACACCTGAAGAAAAACCGCAAGGATTTCAACACAGAGCGTGCTCTTGTAATGCTGGTAGGAAAAAGAAGAAGCTTGCTTGACTATTTGATGAAGAAAGATATTATGAGATATCGTGCCATCATTAAAGAATTAGGATTAAGAAAATAATTTTCAAGGGGGCTTTATGCCCCTTTTTTTATATCTTCACTTGACCGTAACAGGTCTTTTATTTATTGGTTACAAATTGACACTTCGGGTTTAAGCCGGAAGTAGTTTTTCATTGGTCAGGCAAACAACAACTACACAACAACACAGCTAGTCCCATGAATTATTCAAAGGGAGACCATTGTTTAACGTATTATGTAGCATAAGGCTATATACTTAGAATTTAAAATTTTATGATTCCAAAAACATTTAAAGAGGTTATCGATCTTGGCGATGGCAGAACCATCTCTCTCGAAACCGGAAAACTGGCAAAGCAGGCACATGGATCTGTGGAGCTTAGAATGGGTAATGCAGTAATGCTTTGTACAGTTGTTTCATCTTACAAAGAGAGCACAATGGATTTTTTCCCGTTAACAGTAGATTACAGGGAAAAATTTGCAGCAGCCGGAAGATATCCGGGAGGATTCTTCAAAAGAGAAGCAAGACCAAGCGATGGTGAAGTATTAACCATGAGAATTGTTGACAGAGTATTAAGACCTTTATTCCCTTCAGATTATAAAACTGAAACCCAGGTAATGATACAGTTGATGTCTCATGATGAAGAGGTAATGCCAGATGCTCTTGCAGGACTGGCAGCTTCTACCGCCATTCAGTTATCAGACATTCCTTTTGAATGCGCTATTTCTGAAGCCCGGGTAGGAAGGATCAATGGAGAATTCATCATCAACCCAAGCAGAAGCCAGTTACTGGAATCTGATATTGATATGATAATTGGTGCATCTGCAGATTCTGTGATGATGGTAGAAGGGGAAATGAAAGAGATCTCTGAAGAGGAAATGGCCGATGCAATTAAATTTGCACATGAGGCGATAAAAATTCAGATTGATGCTCAAAACAGGCTTGTTGAGGCCGTAGGCAGAAAACCTGTAAGGGAATATGCTCCGGCAAAAAGCGATGATTCTATTTCTGAAAGAGTAAGAGAAGCAGCTTACCAGAGAATATATGATATCGCCAAAGGGGGTCATGGGAAAAGAGAACGCAGCGAATCTTTTTCAGCCGTAAAGGAGGATGTTCTTGCACTTTTTACTGAGGAAGAATTACTTGAAAACAAAGACCTTATTGTTAAGAATTTTTACACAATAGAAAAGGAAGCTGTAAGAGAATTGACCCTTGCTGAAGGTGTTCGTCTTGACGGAAGAAAAACAGATGAAATTCGCCCAATCTGGTGCGAGGTAGACTATTTGCCTTCTGTTCATGGATCTGCGATCTTTACAAGAGGTGAAACTCAGGCCTTAGCAACAGTTACGCTTGGTACTTCGAGAGAAGCAAATATGATAGACATGCCTACCCACCAGGGAGAAGAGACTTTCTATCTTCATTATAACTTTCCTCCATTCTCTACCGGTGAAGCTTATCCTTTAAGAGGAACTTCCAGAAGGGAGATAGGACATGGAAACCTTGCACAACGCGCATTAAAAGGAATGATCCCTACAGATAATCCCTATACAGTAAGAATAGTCTCTGAAGTACTGGAATCAAATGGTTCATCCTCTATGGCAACGGTTTGTGCAGGAACTATGGCAATGATGGATGCAGGTATCCAAATGAAAAAACCGGTATCAGGTATTGCGATGGGATTGATCTCTGATGGGGATCGTCATGCAGTACTTTCAGATATCCTGGGAGATGAAGATCATCTTGGGGATATGGACTTTAAAGTAACGGGTACCGAGGATGGTATTACCGCCTGCCAGATGGACATTAAAGTAAAAGGACTTCCTTATGAGATCCTTGTAAAAGCTCTTAAACAAGCTCGTGAGGGAAGATTATATATTCTGGAAGAATTAAACAAGACCATTTCTAAACCGAATCTGGCTGTGAAGCCGCATGCTCCAAAGATCGTTACCAAGGAAATTCCACAGGAATTTATTGGAGCGCTTATTGGACCCGGTGGAAAGGTAATCCAGGAAATGCAGAAAACTTCAGGAACTACAATAGTTATTAATGAAGTTGGCGATAAAGGTATTGTAGAGATCCTTGGAACCAGCCAGGAAGGAATTGACGGAGTATTGGCTAAAATCGATGCCCTTATGTTCAAACCGGAAGTTGGAGAAACTTATAAGGTTAAAGTAATCAAAATGCTCGATTTTGGGGCAGTAGTAGAGTTTTTAACTGCTCCCGGAAATGAAGTCTTGCTTCACGTAAGCGAACTCGCGTGGGAACGTACAGAAAATGTGAGCGATGTGGTTAATATGGGTGATGAATTTGAAGTGAAATACTTCGGAATTGATCCAAAAACGCGCAAACAAAAAGTTTCCAGGAAAGCTTTACTGCCTAAACCTGAAGGCTATACCGCAAGACCACCGCGCGATAATGACCGCAATGACAGAGGTCGTGACAGTCGTGGAGGTTCCCGTGATAATCGTGGTCGTGATGACAGAGGTCGTGATAACAGAAATCGCGACGACAGAAATCGTGATGAGAGACCAACACGAGAAGACAGAAACGAATAATAATTTCTGAAATTTTATAAAAAAGTCTCCTGAAAGTTTATTCAGGAGGCTTTTTTTTATTTTTTGCTTTAAGAATTGCGGTGAAAAACCGGAAAAATCCAGCGGGAATGAGGATTTGCAGCGGGAAAACCGGTCACCCGGGCTACGTGAAAAACGCCCCCTAATAAAAATAAGTGTAAGTTTTGTAACATTTTGCCTACTCTTTACGTACAATAGGCAAAGGACTATTCAAATTAAAAATCCAAGGAGAAGATAGATGAGACAACTTAAAATTACGAAGCAGGTAACAAATCGTGAAACTGCTTCGCTGGATAAGTATTTGCAAGAAATTGGTAAAGTTGACCTTATAACAGCAGATGAAGAGGTAGAACTGGCACAAAAAATAAAAGCGGGTGATGACCGGGCTCTGGAAAAACTCACCAAAGCGAACCTTCGTTTTGTGGTTTCTGTGGCAAAACAATATCAAAATCAGGGATTAACACTCCCCGATCTTATTAATGAAGGTAACCTTGGATTGATAAAAGCTGCAAAGCGTTTTGATGAAACAAGAGGATTTAAGTTTATTTCTTACGCAGTATGGTGGATTCGACAATCGATTCTTCAGGCACTTGCAGAACAGTCGCGTATTGTTCGTTTGCCCCTGAATAAGATTGGGTCTATAAACAAGATAAATAAAACATTTGCTTTTCTTGAGCAATCTCACGAACGCCCGCCAAGTGCAGAAGAGATAGCAAAAGAACTGGATATGACGATCAACGACGTTAAGGAGTCCATGAAAAATTCCGGCCGCCATGTATCCATGGATGCACCACTTGTTGAGGGAGAAGATTCAAACCTTTACGATGTATTGCGCAGTGGAGAATCTCCAAATCCAGACAGGGAATTGCTGCATGAATCTTTGCGTACCGAAATTGAAAGAGCACTTGAAACTTTGACTCCGCGCGAGGCAGATGTTATTCGTTTATATTTCGGATTGGGAGATCAACATCCCATGACCTTAGAAGAAATTGGCGAGACTTTTGATCTTACAAGAGAACGAGTACGACAAATTAAAGAAAAAGCCATAAGAAGGTTAAAGCATACTTCAAGAAGTAAAATTTTGAAAACTTATCTTGGATAATATTTAAGATGACAACAGTTTAGCTCCTTTGTGATGACTGGAGTGATCATAACTGTTCGTTTTTTGATTGATGAATGAACCCCGGAGTGATGACCGGGGTTTTTTTCTGCGTTATATTTAAATCTCGCTCCGTTCAGCAGATGGGCTACACCCATCCCTGGTATCTTTCGCCCTTTCAGGGCTTTTCATACACAAATATATCTTGTGTCGATGGGCTCCACCCATCGCTAATGTCTCACGCCCTTCCAGGGCTCAGAAGTTATTTGACCCGTGTTTTTCTCCTCCTACGGAGGGGTATCGGCAGGACGGGGTGGGCCTACTCAATCGTCAATTATGGTTTGACGTTTCGTTTATCCCTCTCAAATCTTCATATTCTCAAATTCTCAAATTTTCAAATCATCGATCCATCATAACATCCTATCATCAAACCATTACGAAGGGATGGGTCGTATGGCGGGAGCTTGTTAAAAAATCTTCAAATCTTCAAATTTTCAAATCATAAGATCATCATACCATTGCACCATCACATCATCAAATCCGGAGGGGTATCCGCAGAACGGGGTGGGCCAACTCAATCGTCAAATAAGGTTTTACTTTTCGTTTATTTCTCTCAAATCTTCAAATCATCGCACCATCATAACAACCTATCATCAAACCATCGAATGATCAAACCATCACACGATTAAAGTTCTGTTAATCTCAGATAGAGCCATATAATATGCTTTTTTTCTCTTTAAATTACATTAAAAAAGTTTTGAAGATGGAAATGGAAAGTAATAATACTAAAACCCTGGTTGCGGGAGCAACCGGTTCACTGGGTCTGGAGACTCTTAAATTGCTTGCTCAAAAGAACATTCCGGTACGGGCATTAATACTATCACAGGATGAGGAACATAAGGTTAAACCTTACACAGATGACGTCTGGATTGGAGATGCTTCCAATGGGGAATCAGAGATCCAAAATATTACGGAGGGTGTTTCAACAGTGATCTCCACACTTGGAAAAAGCGTGAGTCTTTTCTCGCCTAGTGATGACTCCTTTTTTGAAACCGATTACCTCGCAAATAAGGCGATCCTGGATGATGCTGTAAAAAATGGCGTTAAAAGATTTGTCTATGTGTCTATTAAAGGAGCCGATGTTGAAAAGGATTACAGCATTGCCAAAGCACATAAGATGGTTGAAAATGAAATTCGGGCCTCAGGACTTGAATATACTATCCTGAGACCGGTGGGATTCTTCTCCGGTCTAAATGACCTTGCGATTCTTGCAAAACGAAAGGTGATACCGGTAATTGGTGATGGTAAAGCCCGAACCAACAGTATCCATCATAAAGATCTGGCTGAGGTTGTTGTATCTTATCACTTAAATGGTCCTGAGATTATAGAAGTTGGCGGGCCACTTATACATACTCGCATGGAAATGGCTGAAATGATAAAAAATAAAATAGGTGGGCAGATTGTAAAAATACCAGAAACTATGGCTAAGATTGGCGCCACGATTCCAAAATTTTTTGATGAAGATATGCATGATAAATTGGATTATTTTTCCTTTATCACAACAAATGATATGATAGGTGAAAAAAATGGCCGTATAAGTTTCAACGAATATTTATCTACTATAGACTTAAATGATTTACCATAATGGGTAATAAATATGATGCAATAATTATTGGAAGCGGATCTAACGGGATGGCTGCTGCCATTCATTTACAGCAAAAAGGTCTTAAAACCGCGATTTTCGAGCAGGCCTCCACACCCGGTGGCTCTACCCGAACGGAAGAATTGAGCCTTCCGGGATTTAAACACGATGTTGGGTCGGCTATACTTCCTATGGGGTATGCTTCACCATTTTTCAGGGACCTCCCTCTTACTGAACATGGATTGAAATGGATTTTTCCGGAAATCCCTTACTCCCACCCATTTGATGACGGGACAGCATATGCCTGTTACCAGGATCTGGAGCAAACCGCTGCCCAATTGGGAGAAGATCAGGAGGCATATATCAATATCTTTGAACCCCTGGTGAAGGACTGGAACAAACTGGAGGACGATCTTTTAGGGCCTTTGGGAATTCCGGGGCATCCCTGGGATTTCCTGAAATTTGGGTTTAAAGCTCTCCCTTCAGCTAAAATGCTGGCAGATCATTATTTTAAAAATGAAAGAACGAAGATCTTTTTTTATGGGTCGGCTGCTCATTCAACCCTGCCATTGACGAATATAGCCTCCGCCTCTTTTGGTCTGGTGCTTACCACTATGGCCCATAGGTATGGATGGCCCTTTCCGAAGGGAGGGGCGCAAAGTTTTACCAATGCCCTGTTGTCTTACTACCGTTCCCTGGGTGGTGAGATACATTTAAACAACATGATAACCCACCTTGAAGAATTACCCGGTGCAAGGGCCTTTTTATTTGATGTAACTCCGAAACAACTCCTTAAAATTCAGGGTTTAGATTTTTCTTCATTATACAGGAAGAGAATGGGTAATTATAATTATGGAGCCGGGGTATTTAAAATGGACTGGGCACTTTCTCAACCTATACCTTTTACAAGTGAGAAATGCAGAAGATCGGGAACTGTACATATAGGTTTTTCGGCAAAAGAAATTGAGGATTCTGAAAAAAACATCCATCATAAAAACATGACAGAAACCCCTTATGTACTTATTGCGCAGCACAGCACTTTTGATGATTCCCGTGCTCCGGAGGGCAAACATACCGCTTGGGCATACATTCATGTCCCTAATGGAAGTATAAAAGATTTTACAGGAATAGTAGAAAACCAGATAGAACGGGCCGCCCCGGGTTTCAGGGATTGCATCCTTTCCCGAAGTACAATGAATACCGTGCAACTTCAACAATGGAATCCAAATTTAATAGGAGGTGATATCAACGGCGGAAGACAGGATATTACCCAGCTTTTTACCCGGCCAATTATAAGTTTCTCCCCATACTCTACCCCAGATCCAAGAGTATATATTTGCTCCTCCTCCACACCACCCGGGGGAGGGGTTCATGGAATGTGTGGTTTCAACGCAGCTAAAACTGTTTTAGAACATCATTTTAAGGAAATTGTAGAATAATTTTTTTTATTGAGAAATGAGATATGCCGTTTGTTACGTAAGTACTGCTTCTGAAAATATTAAAGAAGAAGACATAAGAGATCTTTTGAAATGCACAGTTCGATACAATAATGACCACGACATAAGAGGTATTTTATTATATGCTGATGGGAATTTCTTCCAAATCCTGGAAGGGGAGAAAAAACTGGTCGAAGAAATATTTGAAGATATAAAGATGGATCCAAGACACAGGAATATTATCCAGGTGGTGGGGAAAAACATTGACCAGGGTGCTTTTGACGGATTTAAAGCTGAGATGGTCAAAGAGAACCAAAAATTGAATCACGAACTGGTAAAAGAATATATGGAACAGGTAGAAGGACTTGACGCTCAAACCCAGAATGTGGTAAAGCGGATGCTGGAAGTTTTTATAGAAACACACTAATAGAGATATTCTTCCTATTTTTGCGGGGAAACTATATTTCTCACTTATGACTACCAAATTAATTGCTCCTTCTGTTTTAGCGGCCGACTTTGCCAACCTTCAGCGCGATATTGAAATGATCAACCAAAGTGAGGCCGATTGGTTTCACATAGATATAATGGATGGGATATTTGTCCCAAACATTTCTTTTGGAATGCCGGTGCTGGAAGCAATCGCAAAACATGCCAAAAAAACTATTGATGTCCATTTAATGATCGTAGATCCTGACAGGTATATTAAAGAATTCTCCCAACTGGGATCCAATATACTTACTGTTCATTATGAGGCCTGCAACCACCTGCACAGGACCCTTCAGGCGATAAAAGCAGAAGGAATGCAGGCAGGAGTGGCATTAAATCCACATACAAATGTTGATTTGCTCAAAGATATAATCCAGGATATTGACCTGGTTTGTCTAATGAGTGTAAATCCCGGATTTGGCGGCCAGAGTTTTATCGAGAATACTTATGAAAAAGTAAGAGCTTTAAAACAGATCATTGATTCAAAAAATGCTGGTACAAAAATCGAAATTGATGGTGGAGTGACAGATATAAATGCAGCTTGCTTAATTGAGGCCGGGGCAGATGTCCTGGTGGCCGGGAGTTATGTTTTTAAGGCTCAGAATCCCATAGAAACTATTAAAGGATTAAAGGAAATTGCAAACAGATAATATAACTTACGATCTCATCATTATTGGTGGTGGTCCCATAGGGATTGCCTGTGCCCTTGAAGCCAAAAATAAAAATCTCAAATATCTTGTCGTTGAAAAAGGTTGCCTGGTTAATTCCCTTTACAACTATCCTGCTAACATGACGTTCTTCTCCACCTCAGATAAACTCGAGTTGGACAATATTCCTTTTATAAGCAATAATCCCAAACCCCGAAAAGCTGAAGCTTTGGAATATTACCGGCGAATTGTAGTATCAAACGATTTAAAGTTCAACTTGTTTGAAAGGGTATATTCTATTAACCCAGGCAAAGATGGTTTACATACCATTACCACTTCCAAAGGAAAATATATTTCTAAAAATGTAATAGTTGCAACCGGATTTTATGATATTCCCAACTACCTTAAAATTCCCGGTGAAGATCTTTCCAAGGTGGCACATTATTATGATGATCCCCATTTTTATGCAAAGCAAAAAGTCATAGTTGTAGGCGCCAGCAACTCGGCTGTTGATGCTGCTCTTGAGATCTATAGGAAAGGTGGAGATGTGACCATGATCGTTAGAAATCACGAAATAGGAGAAAGGGTTAAATACTGGGTAAGGCCTGATATTATAAACCGTATTGAAGAAGGAAGCATTAAAGCATTATTTAAAGCAGAATTGAAAGAGATAAGGGAAAATGAGGTAATAATCATGACACCGGAAGGTGAGCAAATCTATGAAAACAATTTTGTATTGTTGCTCACGGGTTATCGACCCAACTTTGAATTTCTTAAATCTATAGGGATCTCATTAAGTGAAGATGAATTGATGATTCCGAAATATAATTCTGAAACCATGGAATCCAACGTAACAGGGATCTATCTCGCGGGAGTTATCTGTGGTGGAATGGAGACTCATAAATGGTTCATTGAAAATTCACGTATCCATGCAGGAATGATTATACATGATATTCTAAAAAGAATGGATCCTAAATAAATTTAAGATCCATTCTTCATTGGGGGGCAAATTTATATTTAAGCGATCAAAACAACATCGGAGCTCTTAATCATATTATTTCTATTGAGAAGTTTACCGTAGAATATAAGATCATTCATGTTATCCTTAAAAGATCTCTCAATCCATCTTCTGTTTTTGTTTATCGGGAATTTGTAGACCTGGATCTCCGGATAAAATTCACCTTCTTTAGAATAATCTTCGATTCCAATTTCAATTGTTTTGGTATTCTTGTTATAGCACACATATTTTGCAAGAAAATTATGTTTTACCAGATCACTAAAATCTTCGCAAATTTCTCCATCATTCAGACACCGATCTAAATAGCTGTCAACCAGTTTTTTCATAGATGCCTTTATTTCTGCTGCTTTATAATAGGTTGTCATATTAAATTCCAATTGTTTAGATTACGAGTGTAAATTTATATTAAGAATTGGATGAACAATTTTTTTTATTTTTTGTTTAACGTAAATTACTAAATAATTCAAAATATTTTTATTGCAGAAGTGTCATAATTTTAAACCTCCAAGTCATAATTTTAAAAGAAAATTAAATTCTACAACGTTATAGTATAAAAATACTTCAATAATATATACTTCTCAAAATTCTTACATACACTACAATAATGTATCGTGCAGGTATATAAATGAGGTATTATTTTATTTATATAATGAAATTAACCTGCAGCCCTTATTTTTGTTAAATTAATTGTTAATTTAAGCTTTTTTAAAACTACCCCTAGAACAACAATTATGAATAAAATTTTAGTATGGTCAATTACCGCTGCAATGGCGGGATTTTTATTTGGCTTTGACACTGTCGTGATTTCAGGCGCAGATACACAATTACAGGCTTTGTGGGGCACCTCCGATGCCTACCACGGTATTGTAGTGATGTCCATGGCATTATGGGGCACCGTAATTGGAGCTATTTTTGGCGGAATTCCTACCAATCGCCTGGGTAGAAAAAATACCCTGGTGTGGATTGGTATCCTGTATTTTGTATCGGCTTTGGGATCAGCTTTGGTTAATGATCCTGTTTCGTTTGCTTTTTTTAGGTTCCTGGGAGGAATTGGAGTGGGTGTTTCTACTATTGCCGCCCCTGCTTATGTGTCTGAAATTGCACCTGCGAAAGACCGTGGTAGGCTGGTAGCACTCTATCAATTAAATATTGTTCTTGGAATATTGATCGCCTTTTTTTCAAATTATTTACTCAGAAATACCGGAACTGAGCCCTGGCGTTTTATGTTGGGGGTAGAAGCTATCCCTGCCCTGTTATATACCATTTTCGTGTTTTTTATTCCCAAAAGTCCCCGTTGGCTCATTTCAAAGGCTCGTTATGAGGAAGCCGAGAAGATTCTTGCCATCACCCACCCGGGAGAAAATATTGAGCAAAAAATGCTGGAAATCAAAAAACAATCTGAAATAACCCATACAGGTGAAAACATATTTATGAAAAAATACCGGCTACCGCTGATCCTGGCTTTTTTAATCGCCTTTTTTAATCAGCTCTCCGGCATCAATGCTTTTTTATATTATGCTCCCCGTATTTTTCAGGAAGCCGGACTTGGAGTAAGCACCGCTTTATTGAGCAGTATAGGAATTGGGGTCGTTAATCTTATTTTCACCCTCCTGGGAGTATTCCTTATTGACAGGTGGGGTAGAAAACAATTGATGTTTATAGGCTCTATTGGATACATAATTTCCTTATCCCTGGTAGCAGCAGCTTTTTTTCTTAATTGGGGAGGTTTATGGGTACCAATATTCCTGTTTTTCTTTATCGCCGCACATGCCATAGGACAGGGAGCTGTAATTTGGGTATTTATTTCAGAAGTCTTTCCAAACCATCTGAGAGCTTCAGGTCAATCCTTTGGAGTTTCAGTTCACTGGATCTTAGCGGCTATAATTCCCGCTATGGTGCCTTTCCTGTTCTCAACCATTGGAGCAGGTGCTGTATTTGCTGTATTTGCATTCATGATGGTTCTTCAGTTGCTCTTCGTCATCTTTTTAATGCCCGAAACAAAGGGGAAATCTCTGGAAGAACTGGGAGCGGAATTATCTTTTAAGAAATAAATAAATGAAAATATGAAATTGTCTAAATTACTTTTGTCCTTTGTTTTTATATGTGGTTGCCTGCTTATTTCCTGTAAAGGAGAAAAAGATAATACCAAAAATCTTGCTGAAGTTCCCCAATCGAACGAAGAAGAAAACTTTCGACCAAACTTCCATTTTACACCTGCACAAAACTGGATGAATGATCCAAATGGTATGTTCTATTTCAACGGGACCTATCATTTATTTTTTCAATATTATCCCGAAGGAAATGTTTGGGGACCTATGCATTGGGGACACGCAACGAGTAAGGATATGATCGTTTGGGAAGAATTACCAATTGCTCTGGAACCCGATGAGTTGGGTTATATTTTTTCAGGAAGCGCAGTGGTAGATATTGATAACACTTCTGGATTTGGGGATGGAACTAATACTCCTATTGTTGCAATGTTTACCTATCATGATCCGGAAGGAGAAGCTGAAGGTAGAATAAATTATCAATCCCAGGCAATTGCTTATAGTCTCGATGAAGGAAAAACCTGGACTAAATATGAAGCAAATCCAGTTATCTCAAATCCAGATATAAAAGATTTTAGAGATCCAAAAATTACCTGGGATGAAAAAAACAAACAGTGGTTAATGGTATTGGCGACGGTAGACAGAACCTTGTTTTACAATTCTCTTAATTTAAAAGATTGGCAATTGATGTCAGAATTTGGTCAAGGGACAGGAGCCCATGACGGAGTATGGGAATGTCCCGATTTTTTTCCAATGCAGGTGGCAAATTCAGAAGAAATTAAATGGGTGCTTATTCAAAGTTTAAACCCTGGTGGATATAACGGAGGTTCGGGAACCCAGTACTTTGTAGGCGATTTTGACGGGAAGAAATTTATAGTAGATCCTGCGATGGAGAATCTTGAGGAAAAACATAACTTTTGGATAGATTATGGAAAAGATAATTATGCAGGAGTCACCTGGTCAAATATTCCCGAAAGTGACGGGAGAAAATTATTTATTGGTTGGATGTCTAATTGGTTATATGCGCAGGAAGTTCCTACAGAAAAATGGCGAAGTGCTATGACCCTGGCACGGGAATTAAAACTTCAAAAGAGAGATAACATCTACAGGATCTATTCCTTACCAGTTGAAGAGCTCAATAAATACCGAACCGGTAAATTTGAGAGAAATGAGCTTTCAGCTTCAAAATTGCATGAAATTACAGCAGAATCTAATATAGATCTTAGCCAGGCTGAAATTAAATTTGAAATTCCGCAACTTTCTTCAGGGAAGTATGAATTTTATTTGAGTAATACGGAAGGAGATACATTAACCTTTGGTTATAACCACCCGGAAAAGCAATTTTATATAGACAGAAAGAAATCCGGACTTGTAGATTTTAGTGAGGAATTCTCCAATACAGTTTCCACAGCACCGCGAACAGCAGAATCACCAAATCTAAAAGTATGGATGGTATTGGACAGGACTTCTATTGAACTGTTTTATGATAATGGCGAAACTGTGATGACAGAGATCTTTTTTCCCCAAAAACCTTATACTTCATTTTCTGCCAACAGTGAGCAGGATTTTCCTATCCTGAATCTTATAATGAATCAGCTCAACATTCAGAACAAATAAAAATATATGATTAAATGAAAAAGGCTGTATGTTTTGGAGAAGTATTATGGGATGTTTTCCCTGATAAGGCCAGAATAGGCGGAGCTCCGTTAAATGTGGCCTACCGGTTGAGTAAATCTGGTATTTCCACCCAAATCATTAGCCAGGTAGGAAAGGACCCTGAAGGAAAAAAATTACTGGCCTTCCTTAAAAAAAATGAAATAGGTACCAGTAGCGTTAACATGGTGAATAGCTTTCCTACAGGAAAAGTACTTGTAACTTTAAACAAAAATGGTGCTGCAACTTATGAGATCGTTTATCCCTCTGCCTGGGATAAAATTGAACTTCAAAAGCCAATGCTTAAAACTGTGAAAGAGGCTGATGTTTTTATTTTTGGAAGTTTGATTTGCAGGGATAAAATAAGTAGAGAAACTTTGTTTGCACTGCTGCCTCATGCTAACTGCAAGATCTTTGATCTCAACCTAAGGCCACCTTACTATGATCATAAATTGCTTATTGAGCTAATGGAGTTGGCAGATTTTATTAAATTTAATGACGATGAACTTATTGAGATCGCTGAACTTCTAAATTCCCCTTACCATTCCCTGGAAAAAAACCTGTTATTTATTTCAGAAAGAACAAATACCGGAACTATATGTGTGACAAAAGGAGGTCATGGGGCAGTATTATTTGTGAATGGAAAATTATTTTATAACAGTGGATATAAGATAAAGGTCAAAGACACGGTGGGGGCAGGAGATAGTTTTCTCGCCTCCCTTGTCGCCAAACTCCTCCTGAATAAGGATCCCCAGGAAGCCATTGACCATGCCTGCGCGGTGGGAGCTTTAGTTGCTTCAAAAGAAGGGGCAAATCCTGTTCTTACAGGTGAGGAAATTGAAAAATTTATATCTCCTTAAATAGATTTAAAATTCCAGTCTGCCAATTTCATAAATAAATATCACCTGGGTAGATGGAGATCACTTTATGAAGCTTCCTGAAAACCTTCTCCTAAACAGAAACTCTTATAATTTATTATCTAATCCTAACTGTGGTTATTTTGGTGTTTTTCCTTTCTTATAAATCCGGGATCGTGACAAACCAATAATAAAGCTTTCCTATTTAAATATTTACGTCTTTATATATCCAATAGAATTAAAACCTTCGGCCAAATACCAAAGCGTTCTATAGCCTCCCGGATAGAATACCCCATCAAAATCGGCTTCTTTCACCTCTTCCAGTTTTATAGTTTTGGAGAGTTTTTCCTGTAGTTTCTTATCATTATCAAATCGTTTGGTGGCATCCGTTTGAGCGTCTTCTGTGGTACTTGAAGGGTCAATGGGAGGCTGGCCTCCTTTTGGTGAGGCAAGAGTGATATCAACCCCGGCATCGGCCAGTACATAATAAGGTGCTGCAAATTCTTCTATCCAAAATCCTGTTTTTTTTCCTGTGTCCCCTAATTTATCATGTGAGGTTAGAACCATTAATACTTTCATAACTGTTTTTTTTAATTATTATCGAACAGACATCATCCTGCCTATGATATATATAAAAGTACGCGCTCTGCTCTGCCCTACCAAAGTTTTAATATAAGTTTAGATGTATGGCCTTAAATCACTAAAAAGCAGAAAGCCCCGGGAGTCCGGGGCTTTTTATTAATGAATGTGTGGATTATTCAAGAATGATCTGTCGGTCATAAGAATTACCACGATCTGTAGTTAGCTTTACGATATACACACCGCTCGGCAGATTCCTTCTAAGGAATTCCACTTCCTGTACCTGGTTCGCTTTCAAGTTACCGGAGAACAATCTTGCCACTTCTCTACCGCCAAAGTCATATACTCTAAGCGCTACTTCTGCATCTTCAATAAGGCTGAATCTCACACGTGCATCAGTCTTCACCGGGTTTGGCGCAACTGCCAGGCTTGAAAGGATCTCAACCGTAGTCAGCTCCACTCCTCCTTCGATCGCAACGGTCTTCTCAACCACATCTGCGGTTTTGTTGTTGGATTTTGGCTTGTGGATCACGATTGAGCCTCCGCCGAGGATTGTTGCGTCATCTGAGCTTTCTGATGTTCCCCTTTGGTTATCATAAATAACATCTGAGGGATTTCCTTTTGTCCAGATCTTAATTCTGAATTTATCAGGGGAGTTACCAAGAAGGTCCCCGTCAATTGCAATTAATCTGAATTCGTAACTTCCGCTTCCATTGATCGTTCCTTCACCTGTATAAGTAGCTTTAGCTCCGGAAATTACAAGAGACATATTATGATGGGCTGAACTCGAGAAATGGAGGTCTCCGGCTTTAAACTGGAAGTTGGTATTTCCATCTACTTCATTGGTATTGTTTTTACCATTTTTGTATTTAGCATTGAATCCAAAGTTAGCTTTCCCGGTTACTAAAGGATATAATTTGGATGCTCCAACGGGAGAATCTATCCATCCACCACCTGTTACAAAGCCGCCGGTTGGGTCAAATATTACAATATATTCATAATACGCTTCCGCCGTTTCTCCACAATGATCTGTAATTATGAGTTTAACAATATATACATCTGGATTAAGGTTAAAGCTTCCGCTAACTGTCCCATCATTATGATTAATTGTTCCTGCTTGAGTTGTCACCAAAACATCATTGGAATAAGCTTCCCATACTGCACTTGCCAGGTTATTATCCACATAATTAGCTGTCAAGGTAACACTCGTTCCTTTTTGTTGAGGACCAATAGGACCTGAAATATTCGTAATAACCGGGTCGTTGTTAGTAACGATTACAGTGAAAGAACAGCTGGTCTCATTACCTGATGTATCTGTTACAGTCCATTCAACCACAGTTTCACCCTCTGGAAATTCAGCACCGGCCAATGTTGAACTATTATTGAAGTCATTAATAATTGTTTCAACTGAACAGTTATCCCCATACCAAGTTAAGTCAAATTCAGTACCGATTGCTTTATAGGAACAGGTTCCTGAGTCATTTGATCTGGTTTGATTAGCAACGCAAGTTATCACCGGTTTTTCATCATCAGTTACAGTTACCGTCATTGAAGCAGTTTCGGTAAGACCGGCTGCATCTGTTACAGTATAAGTAATTGTGGTTTGTCCTATGTTGAAGGTCTGGGTTCCTACCTGGCCAGTTCCTGATCCGGTAGTAGCACCAGTCAACTCCCAAGCAAGGCTTTCTCCAGAACAGTTGTCGCCAAAAGTAGCATCTGCAATCGCAACATCAACAGTACAGTCTCCAGCTCCATCATCAGAAGTATTAGCTGTAACCGCAGCTTCTGCTACAGATACCGTTGGGTCTTCATCATCAGTTACAGTAACTGTAAAAGAACTAAAAGCTTCCCCACAACCGTTTTCGGCCCTTACATAAACCGTTGTAGTTCCTACTGGGAAAGAATAAGGTGATGTAATTGGGCTACTAAAATCTCCACTAACCAAACTATAAGTCAATGTTGGCGTAGGCGTACCACCCGCTGTAACATTTTCTCCAAATGCTACACTCGCACTGCATAAACCGGATGTATTAGAAATGTCACCTGATGCAGGAAGATTGGTGGCGGAGACGGTAGGAGCAGAATTAACAGTCATTGTCAATTCATTGCTGGTGGCGGTGCTGGAAGTGCGGCATTCAGCGTTTGAAGTCATCACCACCGTTACTTTATCATCATCTGAAAGAGTAGAGCTGGTGAAAGTCGGAGTAGAACTATTAACACCTACATTATTCCCATTAATTTTCCACTGATAAGTAGGCGCTGAACCACCGTTGGTAGGAGTGGCAGTAAATGTTACAGAACTATTTTGGCATATTGTTGTTCCTGAATCAGCAGCTATACTAACGGAAGGCGTTACAGAAGAAGTTACAGTAGTTGTTGGGTAATTAGTTGTTTTAGTATTACCTGGCATTGTAACCAAATCAAAGGAATTACCACCAAAATTAGAATTATCAGTTAGAATTGTATTCCAAGTATAAGTCCCATTATTTGGAGCATTTAATTGATAGGAAATTGTAATTGATTCCCCAGTGAGTATACTAGATTGGCCTCCGCTCGCAGAAAATCTAATCTCTCCAGCTGTAGAAGTATTTGCATTAGACCAATTTTTTCCCGTTGGTACAGAAATAGATATATTGCTAAAGTGGGCCAATACCAATCCTGAAGGAATAATAATTCGCACCGAACGAATATCTCGAGGTTGATTTGGAGGTCCTGCATCAGTTGAAACATTATCAAGTGTCAATGTGTAATTTTGATTGACACCCACACATGTTGAAACGGGACTTATTTGCGAGGTGTAATCATTCCTTCCATCCGTAAAATAAGCTAATCCTTGGTATTTAGACTGTCGTCCATCCACAATGACGGTGAAAGCAACACCCAAATGTCGATCTTCAATGGGATATTCAATCCGCCAATTCCCGTTTGCATCTACTTGGATATCATGATATCCATGATGATGATTATGATTTGGATCTTCTTCAAGGTGAATATCTACAACAGAATCCAAGGTCCATCCTGTGCCGGTAATAATTGCTATTTCTCCCGGAGCGTAATCATCTTTATCTGATGTTACAGTCGGATTCGCTAATCCTGCCTGACTATAGGCATATGGGTTGGCTACAGCGGTTGTGTCAGTCATACCCCACCCCGTCGTGATGAGCAAAAAGGAGGCGATAAGTGTGAGGAAAAAGTTTAGATTCCTCGTTTTGGTTAGTAATAGTTTTGCCATAATAACATAATTAAATTGTTAAAAATATAAATAGATCAAGAATGCGAATATTAACAGTGGGGGTAAAATTATTCCTGCATGTAACCGAAACTTTTAGGGAAGTCGCGTGGTTACCGGGGTCTTTACAGGCATATTTAAAATGCTATGGATAAACTAATTAAGACAATAATTCGACAATTATAAAAGAAAAGTTAATCTTTTCGATCAAGGGATAAAATTTATCGCTAAACCACTTGCTTTCATGACTTTATATTTAACCCGGGATTACAGGTTGTAAGAATTTCCAATTTAACCCCATATAATTAAAATTTCTTGAATCCAAATATCCCTCAGGCAAGCCATTAGGGTATCTCGCCGGTTTCATTGTGACCATGGGGCCAAATAACGTCCCGAAAGCATTGGTGATTATAATTTTGCCCCACCAATTGCAAAAAAACTATTCCAACCTCCCTTAAGGAGAAAATAGATATCGAAACTTCGAGGTCGGGCCATCGAGGAATTATTTAGATTTAATAATTCCATCCTAAATTATTACTCCAAAATTGTCTCTCCTTTATATATTAAGTATCTTCTTCCATTCTTTATCTTTAGTGCACTTGTATATGGAAAGCCTCAGTAAAAAATCATTTCAAAACACATTCACTTCCTCCTTCCCGGGTGATGATAGCGGAGATCTTTCGCCGCGCCAAACTCCGGGGGTTCTTTATAGTAAAGCAGTGCCAACACCTGTGTCCAACCCAAAACTTCTGGCATGGACTGAAGATCTTGCCCGCGAACTGGGAATCGTAAAACCGGACGATGAAGACCTGAAAATCCTGGCGGGTAACAAGGTGACCGATTCTATGTTTCCATACTCCGCCAATTATGCCGGACATCAGTTTGGGAACTGGGCGGGGCAGTTGGGAGATGGCAGGGCAATTACCCTCGGCGAATGGGGATCTAACGCTAAGACCTGGGAAATGCAGCTTAAAGGAACCGGACCTACCCCCTATTCCCGACATGCCGATGGCAGAGCTGTGTTACGATCATCAGTCAGAGAATACCTTATGAGTGAAGCAATGCATCATTTGGGCGTGCCAACTACCAGAGCGTTGAGCCTGGTGACCACAGGTGACAAAATCCTGAGAGACATGTTTTACAACGGAAATACCGCCTACGAACCCGGGGCGATCGTAATGCGGGTTTCAGAAAGCTTTCTTCGTTTCGGGAGTTTTGAAATGCCGGCTTCCAGGAAGGAAATTGATAACCTAAAAAACCTGGTGAATTGGACTATTGAGAAACTTTACCCTCATATTACCGGAGAAAATAAGATCCTGACCTGGTATAAAGAAGTAATTGAAAGAACTGCCAAACTCATGGTGGATTGGCAAAGGGTGGGATTTGTACATGGCGTCATGAATACAGATAATATGTCTATTCTTGGACAAACGATCGATTACGGCCCTTTCTCCTTTATTGACGATTACGATCCTACATTTACTCCGAATACCACAGATTTACCCGGAAGGCGCTATGCCTTTGGGAACCAGCCATCTATAGGTTACTGGAATTTAGGTCGGCTTGGTAATGCAATACTTCCTCTTTTTAACGGACCGGAGGATCTCGAAGAAGCCTTGAAAACTTATGAAGAAATATTCTGGGACAATTATTATATGATGATGGGAAATAAACTTGGTTTGGATAAAGTTTCCAAAGAAGATCAGGACCTGATTGCCGAAATCGAGAAAGTACTTTCCACAGTAAAACCCGATATGTGCATTTTCTATCAACTATTAATCGAACTTCCGGAGGAATTTGAAGATGATAAGGAAATTCTGAATCATTTTTCTAATAGCTTTTATCAAATCCCCGGGGAAAATGACGGAAAAATATTCTCCGACCTGATCAACAAGTATTCCAACCGGATGAAGGCAAATACCATCTCTTTAGAAGAATCAAAAACCAAAATGAAAAAAGCCAATCCGCGATTTATACTTAGAAATTATCTTCTGCACAAGTCGATAGAAGAACTGGAAAAAGGAAAAAATGATCTTTTTGAAAAACTCAGAATTGCTCTCAGAGATCCCTATTCTAAAAAACATGATGAGTTTTTTGAGAAGCGTCCGGACTGGGCTTCAAAAAAAGCAGGATGCTCCATGTTGTCCTGTAGTTCGTAAGAGGAAAATTGCTGTAGGTAGTGGGTTGTAAGTTGTGAGTACACAAAATTAAAGTTGAAAATTTTCAGGTTGAAATTTCTTCCTTTAAAATCTGCCCCGTCTGCGGGAAATTCTCGGGGGATTTGTGTGAGTGGAATGAGGACTAAAGTGGCGGGAAACTGTAAAGTTTCAAACATTCCACCAACTATCGATTACTGTCTACCGTCTAAAGACTACAAACTCCCAAATACCGACTCTTTATTTAAAAAAATAATTTTGTATATTGAACTGTAATACATCTACTTATACTCACCTAAAAAATGGGCCATGAAGACTAACTACAAATTTTTATTAGGAATAGGAATAATGTTTCTTTTCCTTATTCCAACGGCAGAAGCACAGATCCTTCAAACCCAAAGTGAGGTGATCAAAGAGTATGGAACTCCATTTTCTTCCGGAGTGACTAAAAAAGGTGAAAACTATTTATTTTATAAAATCCCTATAACCACAAAAACCAGTGGAACATATAATCAGGGGAAGATAATATATTTTAAAACCGATAAAGACGGAACGGAGACCTGCTATAAATTTAAAATTATAGAACCTTCTACAGAAACAGCTTTCAATGAAATTTCTTTCAACCGGGATTTAGTACAAATAGCCGACAGGCAATGGAAGGATTATGGAAAGGGAATTGTCTACACACTTGAGGAAGTAAAAGGTATATGCAAGATTACCGCCTGGTATGATAATTCCGTTGATCTCGTTAAGGTATATAAGTTCTAAGATTTAAATCAGGAGGCATATTTAGATACAATATAAGCTGCAAGTACAATGCTGCTAAGGAGAAACATCCATCTCCATAACCTCCCATTATCTTTAATCATTCCGTCATCATTCATACAAAATATTTTTGAGCAAAATAATTGGCTGCAACTTTTGCCAGTGGAAATCTACAAGAGTTTTATCTTGTTATTGGTCGGTAAAATTATTTGGGGGCAAACTAATTTTAAGAAATAATTCATTGACCCTGAAAAATTTAACATTACTTTAACTAATCCAACTTAAACGCCTTCCCTTAAATTTTTGCAATCAAAACCTGTTATACTTTCGATAACGAATAAAGGAATTAGATGTGCCTCACCCCTTATTTTGGAAGTATTGGCTGAAATTGAGTCTAAATCTTCAAAGTCTCCCCTACCTCGTGTTAATTAATTTTATTTGAAGATTTCAAAAAAAATTTTGGATTACTTGATCTGCAACTTTCCCTGTTAATACTGTATTGAGAATGAAAAGCCTTCAAAACAATAAAAATGCAACTTACGTGCATGATGAGGAAGGGCTTCACCCCTTGCTGTTATCTCCGTTTTATGTATGGAAAAGTATTCAAACCACACTTAAAGTACATTTCTTATAATTAAACATCACTGAAAGATGGGAGGGATTAGCTTTGCCTTTCCCTGTTGGCTCCGTTTTGAAAATGGAAAGTCTACAAAACCATCGGTTTATTGATTACATAATCAAATAAAAAGATTTTGGCAATGCTGGGAGAGATTGGCTGCGCCTTTCAGTGTGGCTCCGTTTTGAGAATGGCAAATCCATAAAATCCTCTACGACGAACCCTTATATTCATAATCAAAATCCTTCGCAGGATGGAAGGGATTGGCTTTGCCTTTCCCTGTTGGATCCGTTTTGAGAATGGAAATTCCACAAAACCATCGGTTTTGTATTTTTTTTATATCTAAAAATTGCCTGCAAGCGAGCTTGCGCAATTTTTAGATATAAAAAAATCCGCAGCTTTCGCTGCGGACTTTCCATTCATCCGTGACCCCGGAGGGATTCAAACCCCCAACCCTCAGAGCCGAAATCTGATGCGCTATTCAGTTGCGCCACGGGGCCTTAAATTATTCTTTCTCCATCTTCTTCCGGCAGCTGACTTTAAATACTTTTCTCTATTTCTAGCCGCCTCTCTGGAATCAAAAGATTCCGTATGTAAAATTACCCAAGGTTTAAAAGCCTTTGTCGACTGATTCTTACCTAAGTTATGTTCAATTAGCCGACGATCCATATCATCGGACATTCCTACATATTGCCTGTCATATTCAACACTATATAGAACATAAACAAAATACATTATTTCAATTTATGCGCCCCGCCCGTACCGAAAAGGTACGTTCGGGCGGGCACGGGGCCAGTTAATTTAAGATTCAATATTCAATATTCAAGATTTTTTCTCTCTTCTCTCTTCTCTCTGTTCTATTTTCTCTATTCTAAATTCTCAATTCTCAATTCTAAGTACTAAGTTTCCTCTTCACAATCAAGGAAATCGTTTTTCCATCTGCCTTACCTGTAAGTTCAGAGGATGCAAGTCCCATCACTTTTCCCATATCCTTCATTCCCTCTGCACCGGTATTGGCGATGATCTCATCTACTTTGGCTTCGATCTCATCATCTGTAAGCGGCTCGGGTAAGAACATGCTTATCACAGCTGCCTGATCTACTTCGGGCTGGGCAAGATCTTCTCTTCCCTGCTCCTTATATATTGCGGCACTATCCCTTCTCTGCTTAACCAGTTTCTGAAGAATTTTCATCTCCTCCTCCTCTGTCAAACCATCCTTTGATGCACTTGAAGTCTGAGCCAATAAAAGTTCGCTTTTAATTGCCCGCAATGCCTCAAGTTTTACAGTCTCCTTAGCCCGCATTGCAGATTTCATCTCGGTCATTACACGCTCCTGTAAACTCATCTTTTTTCTTTAATAAGGACTGCGAAGATAAAAAATAAAACCCGAAAATCCTGCAAGGATTTCCGGGTTTTATAAAAGGGGAAAAAAAAGGTATTTAATCTACATTATCGTGTAAAAACGAATTATTACTTCTAAATCTTAATTCGTCATTATCGTCCTTTCCAAGCGTGGTACGGGAATATTTACTATCATTTTGCCTGGAATTTTCAAGCTCGATCCCGGCACGCTTGTAAGCGGGCTGCTTTTCGATCTCTTCAATATGAGCAGAACTATTTCTGAACTTATAGTTAAACTCCTTCATCTTTGCCCGGCGCTCTGCAGCTCTTTCAATTAAACTCTCAGAAATAGGATTATCAAAAGGATCATTATTATCTCTTTCGGGCTTGTGAGAAGGTTCCGGAACTATTGTCTTCTTTTCAAAAACCACTTCATCCTCCTCTGTCTTCTTTACTGCAGGTTTGGACTTTTTCAGCATTTGTTCCACCTCCATGTAATCGTCAAGACTGTAACGCTTTATTCCGCCTGCAGAACTCTCCGTTACCGGAATTATCTCAATATGCTCGTTCACTTCAATATTACGGGCTTTATCGTCCAGATTGTGGACCACTCTCTGATTTTGTGGCGGGGTGCTTTGCTGTACAGGTTTTTGAGGAGCCGGTGTATTTTCAACCTGCTTTTTCTCTTCCTGTTTCTTATGAATTGGAAAATCAAAGGTGAACATAAATTGCTCCTCCTTTTCAATTGATACTTCCTCTGCATCTCTTACTTCAAAACCTCTTACTTCCTCAGTAGTATCTGTTATAATAAAATCCTCCTGCTTATAATTTACTTCTTCATAGATCACCTGCATGTTACGGGCGCTCTGAGGGGTGATCAACTCATCTTTCACCACTTGGATCTCAAACTCGTCCTCATCTTCATCCAGGGTATGTACAACCATGGACGGCTTTTCTTCTTCAACTATAGCTTCTGAAGGGCCTTTCACCGGAGTATAATTCTTCTTGGTAAAATTATGTTCGGCCTTTTGCTCATCCTCCAGGGTGTGGATGATCTTCTTAGTTTCGGTATTTACGATCTCATTCTGGGTCTCAACGTTAAATCCCGTGGCAATAATAGTCACTGCGATGCTGTCTTCAAGTTTCTCATCTTCCCCAACCCCCATAATGATGTTGGCACTGTGACCGGCTTCTGCCTGGATATGATCATTGATCTCCCCGATCTCATCAATGGTGATCTCTTCTCCTCCTGAGACTATAAGCAATAATACGTTCTTGGCACCTTTGATCTTGTTGTCATTTAACAATGGGGAATCTAAGGCCTTTGTGATCGCATCATTGGCTCTGCTTGCACCTGAGGCAGTTGCAGATCCCATGATAGCGGTACCGCTATTACTCAATACCGTTTTGGCATCACGTAAATCTATGTTTTGCGTGTAATGATGGGTAATTACTTCGGCGATACCTCTGGAAGCGGTAGCAAGAACCTCATCGGCTTTTGAGAATCCGGCCTTAAATCCAAGATTCCCGTAAACCTCCCTGAGTTTGTTATTATTGATCACAATAAGTGAATCCACCTGGGCGCGAAGTTTTTCAACTCCTATCTGGGCTTGTTCATTTCTCATTTTCCCCTCAAACTGGAAAGGAATGGTTACAATTCCCACGGTGAGAATATCCATTTCCTTTGCCTGTTTGGCAATTATTGGCGCAGCACCGGTACCGGTACCACCACCCATTCCGGCAGTAATGAAAACCATCTTAGTATTGGTATCCAGCATTCGTTTGATCTCGTCAAAACTTTCAATTGCTGCCTGCTCCCCCACATCGGGGTTAGCTCCTGCTCCCAAACCTTCTGTAAGGCTCACGCCTAGCTGGATCTTGTTTGGAACCGGACTGTTGTCTAAGGCCTGGGCATCTGTGTTGCAAATAACAAAATCAACCCCTTTTATTCCTTGCTGGAACATATGGTTGATCGCGTTGCTTCCTCCACCGCCTACACCAATGACCTTAATTACGTTCGATTGGTTTTTTGGTAAATCGAATGCGATGTTTTCGAAATCTGTACTGCTCATAAATCCTGATTTACTGGTTCTATATTATTCTACTCTGCGTTATCTAAAAAATCTTTAAACTTCTCTGCCCATTTATCAAAAATGCTTTTTCTAAATGGCTTCTCCTTCGTTTCCTTCCTTCCTTCCTCATCTTCTTCTACATATTCCTCAATTCTGGGTTCTATTTCTGAAGATTTTTGTGGCTCCTTGAATTTCACCTGCTCCTGGAACTGGTATTTCTTTTGTTCAAGGCTGTTCAACACCAATCCAACCGCTGTAGCGTAAAGCGGACTCGTGGTCTCACTGTCACTGTTCCCGGCGAGGTGTTCGTTAGGATATCCTATACGGGTATCCATTCCGGTAATATATTCCGCCAGTTGCTTTAAATGTTTCAACTGTGCTCCCCCACCGGTAATTACCATCCCGGCGATCAATTTTTTCTTCTGCTCCTCATGACCATAATTCTTGATCTCGAGGTATACCTGCTCAATGATCTCAACAACCCGGGCATGAATGATCTTTGAAAGGTTCTTCAGGGTGATCTCCTTCGGCTCTCTACCTCTTAATCCCGGAATGGAAACGATCTCATTCTCCTTGTTTTCTCCGGGCCATGCTGAACCGAATTTAATTTTCAGCAATTCTGCCTGCTTTTCAATAATGGAGCAACCTTCCTTGATATCTTCAGTAATTACATTTCCGCCGAAAGGAATAACAGCAGTATGCCGTATGATCCCATCCTTAAAAATGGCAAGATCTGTAGTACCCCCTCCTATATCGATCAAGGCAACCCCTGCTTCTTTTTCCTCCTGACTCAAAACCGCGTTTGCCGAAGCCAAAGGCTCAAGTGTCACGGCAGAAAGTTCAAGCCCTGCACTTTTCACACATCTTCCAATATTCCGAATAGAGGAAACCTGCCCCACAACTACGTGAAAATTGGCTTCCAGTCTTCCACCGTACATACCAATGGGTTCCTTGATCTCGGGCTGCCCGTCAACCTTGAATTCCTGGGGCAATACATGAATGATCTCTTCCCCCGGAAGCATTACCAGCTTGTGAACCTGGTTGCAAAGGGTATGAATATCATCTGAATCTATTACCTCATCAGGGTTTGGCCTGGTGATGTAATCACTGTGCTGTAAACTGCGTATATGCTGGCCGGCAATGCCAACCACCACATCTTTTATCTTTAAACCTGAATCTGCTTCAGCTTCCTGTATTGCCAGTTGTATAGATTGTATCGTCTGGGTAATGTTGTTCACAACCCCGCGGTGTACGCCCATGCTCTTGGATTTTCCAATACCAATGATCTCTACCTTCCCGTATTCATTCTTGCGCCCGATCATGGCCACTATCTTAGTGGTTCCTATATCCAGACCTACTGCAATGTCGTTCTCTTCCATAACTTATTTTTTAGTGCACACAACCTGGTTACCAAATTGCAGATCCACCATTTTGTAAGTATTTAATAAAGTGTCTTTATGGGCTTTCTTATAAAAAGCCTTGAAATTGTTAAATTTTGTATCCAGGTTTTCCACCTTTCCAAGTACCAGGGCAAAGTCCATCTTCCTCACTTCCAGCTCGTAAAGCCCGCCCTTAAGCCTTTTTATCCCGGTAATATGTTCCTGAAGGAATAGATCTTTGCTTATAAGATCCAGGATTGGGTATACTTCACTTATCTGGTCATTGTTAACTCCTGTTAAAACAGGAACCCTGGCCGAATAATATGTGGAAAGAGGCATTCTATTCCCCAATCTGTCAATGTAAAATATTTCGTCGCCTAAGATCCTTCCTATTGGTCGGCGTTGACTTATGGTAGTCTTCAAAGTACCGTCCAGAGTTAAAAAAACCTCAGCGTTTTCAATCATTTCATGGGCATTTAAAATATTTTCCACCCTATTCAAATCTAAAGTTTCTTTATTAACACCCGTAACAGTTACGTTATTTACTATTAACAATTTATTAACCGCTTCTTCTGTGAGATAGAGGTTGTCATAATCTGTAAATTTTACCTCTACATCCTTGAGTTTCCTGGCCTCGTTGCGATTCCCCGCAAACCCAAAAAGGAAGATCACCAGGGCCAGAACTGCAAAAGCTTTTATGTTGTTATAATTAATCTTCATTGTTAAGCTCTTTTTCTACTTCCAGCACCATTTCTCCTATATCTCCCGCTCCCATCATCACAACAACATCATATTGTTCTTTTTTTATTTCTGCGGAAAGATCCTCTCTAACCACAAGCTTTTTATTTTCATTTTTGATCTTAACCATCAGCCATTCTGAAGTGATCCCTTCCATCGGAAGTTCACGGGCAGGATAGATATCAAGCAGCAATATTTTATCAAATTTCGAAAGGCTTTCAGCAAAATCATCGGCAAAATCCCTGGTCCTGCTGAAGAGGTGTGGCTGAAAAACTGCAAGCACCTTTTTCCCGGGGTGCATTTCTCTCACGGCCTGGTGTACTGCAGCGATCTCTGTGGGGTGATGAGCATAATCATCGATCAAAACCAGATTATCATTTTTAATCTTGTAAGTAAATCTACGTTTCACACCTTTGAAATTGTTTAAAGCCCCGGCAAGTAATTCCGTGGGGGAACCATACTGGATGGACATTGCCAGGGCCGTAACAACATTCTGCAAATTGTGTTTTCCGGGTAGATAACATCTTAAATTCGTTAATATCTCTGTTGGCGTACGCAGATCAAAAACATACGCGCCATTATCTATTTTCACATTTATTGCTGCAAAATCTGAATCGTCTTCAATTCCCAGGCTGATTCCCTCTAGCGGAAGCCCGCTTCTCACAAAGAGATTTCCGTCTTCAGGCACCAAAGCCGCGAAATCATTAAATGATTTTACCAGCTCTTCTGCTTTTCCATATATATCGAGGTGATCTGCGTCCATAGAAGTTATGGCTGCCAGATTAGGAGATAATTTCAGGAATGAACGGTCAAATTCATCCGCTTCCACCACCATAACCTCATTTCCCTGGAGGATAAGGTTACTTTGTATATCCTCGCTAATTCCACCCAGAAAAGCAGTCACCTTAGCACCGGTTTCTTTCAGTATATGCCCCAGGATTGCGGTAGTTGTAGTTTTTCCATGAGTACCGGCAACTGCCAGGGTATAAATATTTCGGGTGATAAGCCCAAGCACCTCAGCCCGCTTTAATATTTCAAAATTGCCTTCCCTGAAGAATTGATGTTGTTTATGATCCTTCGGAATCGCCGGAGTATAAATTACTAAAGTACTTTTCTCAACCTGAAAATCTGAAGGAACCTCATTCACCTCATCAACATAATTAACCATAATTCCCTCATCAACCAGATTTCTCGTAAGCTCAGTTGGCGTTTTATCATATCCTGCAACCTTCTTCCCTATCGAATTGAAATACCGCGCAAGCGCACTCATCCCTATCCCGCCTATTCCGATAAAGTAAAAGTTTTGTATGTCGGTTAAATTCTTCACCTCGTTGTTGTTTGTGGTTTGTGGTTTATGGTCTAGTGTTCGTGGTTTATGGTTTGTTTCAGGTTTCAGGTTTTTTATTTTCTGATGGCTGATGGCTGATGGCTTTTTAGTTTCAGGTTTCAGGTTTAACTTTTTAACTTTGATTCTTGAATCTGGAACTTTAAATCTTCAACTTTTTCCTTTTTAACTTTTTAACTTTTAACTTTTTAACTTAGCTACGCTACAAGCTTTTCTATTTCATCTACAATAGCTCTCGTAGCTTCAGGCAGCGCCAATTTTTTTATATTTTCTGAAAGTTCCTTTCTTTTTTCTGTCGACTTCAATAGTTCCAAAAAGGCACTCTGGAATTTTTCTTCCAGTTCGTTTTCCCGTATCACTACCGCAGCATTTTTATTTGATATTGCAAGGGCGTTTTTGGCCTGGTGATCTTCTGCCACATTGGGGGACGGGACGAAGATCACAGGCTTTCCAACGATACATAGTTCAGAAACACTTCCCGCTCCTGCCCTTGATACAATGATGTCTGATGCCGCATATGCCAGATCCATCCGGTTAAGGAAGGCATGGGTTTGCACATTATCAGAATTCAGTTTTTTATATTCTTCAAAATAAATTGAACCGGTTTGCCAGATCACCTGAACACCATTTTTCTCAAGAATAGCCTGATGTTCTGCTATCAGCTGATTGATCCTTCTGGCTCCAAGGCTTCCACCAAGAACAAGCAGGGTGATCTTTTTTTCTTTCAATTTAAAATAGGATATGGCTTCAGCTTTTTTAGAGTCGATATCCAGTATATCCAGCCTCACCGGATTACCTGTCTTTTTAATTTTTTCAGCAGGAAAAAACCTTTCCAGATCATCATATGCGGTACATATCACATTGGCATTCTTTCCCAACAACTTATTTGTTATTCCCGGAAAGGAATTCTGTTCCTGAATAAGTGTGGGAATATTTGCTGAGCTTGCCATTTTAAGCAAAGGCCCGCTGGCAAAGCCACCGGTACCAATAACTACATCGGGTTTAAATTTTGAAATGATCTTTCTTGCTTTAAACAAACTGCTTACTAGTTTTAAGGGAAAACTCAGATTTTTCAGGGTGAGCTTTCTCTCGATTCCTGTGATCCATAAGCCCTCGATCTTATATCCCGCCTGCGGGACTTTCTCCATTTCCATACGACCGGTGGCTCCCACAAAAAGGATATCGGCATCAGGGTTTCGGCGCTTAATTTCATCGGCAATAGAGATGGCAGGATAGATATGTCCACCTGTACCTCCTCCTGAAATAATTACTTTAACCTGCCGTTTCATATTGCTTCGCTTAAAATATCCAAAGGGTTATCTCCCCCGTCTTCTTTTTCTTCTGAACTTTTTATCTCTTCCCGCTTTGCACTAACGCTAAGAATAATTCCCAAAGCAAGACAGGTCATCCAGATCGATGTTCCCCCGCTGCTTATAAGAGGAAGCGTTTGCCCAGTGACCGGGAATAATTCCACGGCCACGGCCATATTGACCAGGGCCTGAAAAACAATAGGTAATCCCACTCCCATAACCACCAGTTTCCCGAAAATGGTATCGGCTTTGGTAGCCACAATAACTATTCTGAACAGAAGCATGAGATACGCACTCATTACTCCAAAAGCTCCAAGTAGTCCCATTTCCTCAACGATGATGGCATAAATAAAATCTGATGAGGACTGCGGAAGAAAATTCCTTTGAACACTCTTCCCAATCCCTGAACCTGTAACACCGCCACGGGCAATTGCTATTTTTGCTTTTTCTATTTGGTAATTGGCATCTGAATCTTCGGGATTCCCAAAATTCTCTATCCTGCTCGTCCATGTATCAACCCTGTTTGGCATTAATCCCGGAAATGCCTTGGCCGTAAGGATGAAAAGGGTGAGCACTATAAGTCCGGCTCCTAAAATTATTCCTATATATCTCAATGGATATCCCCCTAAAAACACGAGGATCATCACCATGCTGAAAATGATCGCAGTGGTAGAGAAATTTGCAGGAAGGATAAGGACCAATACAAGAAATACCGGAGTCCAAAGAGGAAGGATCGTTTCTTTGAACGTAACAGTTTTATCGGCAATTCTTGTAAGGTAACGCGCTACATAAATTAATAAAACCACAGAGGCCAGAGTAGATGACTGAAAGGTTACCCCCACCACCGGGATCTGGATCCACCGGCTGGCATTTGAGCCGTCTATCATGGTCCCCTGTGAAATGGTATAAAGTAACAAGACAATCACAATGGGGAGCAAAAGTATGGACAGACCTTTGAAATAGTGATAAGGTATCCGGTGTATGGCAAACAGTAAGCAAAACCCTAATAACAGGTGGAAAAAATGAACCACCAGATAATTAAAAGTACTACCATCCCCGTAGAGATATGCTATATTACTACTGGAGCTGTAAACAGGCAAAAATGAGAAAAGGGCCAGTAACCCGGCTGTCGCCCAGATCACTTTATCTCCCTTTAAATTTGAAAATACGTTGCTCATTTTTGTTGTTTTGTTGTTTTGTTGTTTGTGTTTGTTGTTTAGGGTTTATGGTTTGTTTTTTTCAGGTTTCAGGTTTCAGGTTTATATTTTATGGTTTATGGTTCCTCTTTTATTTTGTGGAGACGCGATTCATCGCATCTTTACTGTTTAGACGCGATGCATCGCGTCTCTACTTTTCTATTTTCTCTTCTCTCTTTTCTTTAACCCGTTATGTCTCTTGATTCTTGTTTCTTGATTCTAACTTCTCAACTCCTAACTCGTAACTCCTAACCCATAACTCCTAACTCCTAACTCTCACAGATTCCTCACCGCATTCTTAAACGCTCTTCCTCTTTCCTCATAATTTTCAAAAAGATCAAAACTTGCGCAGGCAGGGGAAAGAAGCACCACATTTCCTTTGTCTGCAAACTTATATGCCATTGAAACTGCTTCTGTCATGGATTGGGTTTCAACCATCACCTCCACACAATTTCCAAAAGCTTCAAATATTTTTGCATTATCAACTCCCAGGCAGATAATTGCTTTTACTTTTTCATTTACAAGCGGCAGTAATTCTGCATAATTATTTCCTTTGTCCACACCTCCCACGATCCAGATTGTTTCAGATTCCATGCTTTCCAAAGCGTAATAGGTAGCATTGGTGTTTGTTGCCTTGGAATCGTTGATGTACATTACGTTATTGATCTTAAGCACTTTTTCAAGGCGATGCTCCACCCCCTGGAAATTCTCCATGCTTGCGCGAATGGTTTCTTTTCTTATTCTTAATAATTGTGCTACCGTAGAGGCAGCCATTGCATTCTTGGTGTTGTGTTTTCCTTCCAGTGCAAGTGATGATGTTGGCATAATAAATTGGGAGTTTGGTGTAATTATTTTAATGTTGTTGTTTTCTACATATGCGCCTGTTTCCATTTTATTCTGAAGGGAAAAAGGCAGCTTTGTTGCTTTTATCTTATTCTTGTTAAGCCATTCCATGCTAAGCTCATCATCTTCATCATAAATGAAGAAATCTTCTTCTTTCTGATTCATGGTGATCCTGAACTTGGATGCTATGTAATTTTCTAATTTGTATTCGTATCTGTCCAGATGATCTGGGGTAATATTGGTGAGCACAGCAATATGTGGCCTGAAATCAACGATCCCATCAAGCTGAAAACTGCTGAGCTCAAGCACGTACCAGTCAAAATTCTCTTCAGCCACCTGCTTCGCATAGCTATCTCCAACATTCCCTGCCATTCCTACGGAAAGTCCGGCATTCTTTAGAATGTGATAGATCCATTTAGTCACGGTTGTCTTCCCGTTGCTTCCGGTTATCCCAATCACTTTTGCTGTAGAATATTTAGAGGCGAATTCTATTTCTGAAATAACAGGAACTCCTTTTTCAACCAGCTTTTTAACCATGGGAGCCTTATCCGGAATTCCCGGGCTCTTCATCACCACATCGGCCTCAAGGATCCTGTTTTCATTATGCCCACCTTCTTCCCACTCGACTCCAAGTTCATTGAGCGCATTCTTATATTTATCCTTAACCTTCCCAAAATCTGAAACAAACACCTCAAAACCCTGCTTCTTCGCCAAAACAGCCGTCCCTACCCCGCTTTCGCCGGCTCCGAGTATTGCTATTTTTTGTTTGGTTTTCATGGTTAGTGGTTTGTTGTTTATTGTTATGGTTTATGGTTTATGGTTTATGGTTTATGGTTTATGGTTGAGACGCGATTAATCGCGTCTTTACTGTTGCGTTGTGACGCAATGCATTGCGTCTCTACTGTTTTCTTCTCTCTTTTCTCTTTTCTCTACTCTCTACTCTTAACCTTGTCTTGCCTCTTGATTCTTGTCTCTTGGTTCTTAGTTGTGACGCAATGCATTGCGTCTCTACTGTTTTCTTCTCTCTTTTCTCTTTTCTCTACTCTCTACTCTTAACCTTGTCTTGCCTCTTGATTCTTGTCTCTTGGTTCTTAGTCCTATCGTACTTTTAATGTCACTACCGTGACAATTGCCAGGAAAATTCCCACGATCCAGAACCTCACGACGATCTTGCTCTCATGTAACCCCTTTTTTTGATAATGGTGATGTAATGGTGACATGAGGAAGACCCTTCTGCCTTCTCCATATTTCCGTTTTGTGATCTTGAACCAGGCTACCTGCATTACTACAGATAGATTTTCTATGAGGAATATTCCGCAGAGAATAGGGATCAGTAATTCTTTTCTTGTCGCAATCGCCAGCACTGCGATGATTCCACCTATGGTCAAACTCCCCGTATCTCCCATAAAAACCTGGGCGGGATAAGTGTTATACCATAGAAAACCAACCAAGGCTCCTGTAAATGCGGTGATGAAAATTGTCATTTCGCCCGATCGCGGGATATACATGATATTTAGATAATCTGAAAATATGATGTTACCCGAGACCCATGCAAATATCCCAAGGGTGAGTACGATTATGGCCGAAGAACCCGCAGCGAGACCATCTACTCCATCTGTAAGATTTGCTCCGTTTGAAACTGCGGTTACAATGAATATTACAATAGGAATAAAGATGAGCCAGGCATAATTTACCAGTGACGGATTGATCCATGTGATAAGGCTTGCATAATCAAATTCGTTATTCTTGACAAATGGAATCGTGGTTGTAGTACTCTTTTCCTCCAGGGTTGGAGAAGAGGATGTAATTAAAACCTGATCTACAAAATCTGTATTCGCAGGGGCAGGAATATTGGTTTCTTCTTTGACCGTAACAGCAGGATGAAAGAACATAATACCTCCTACAATTAGACCTAGACCTACCTGACCAATTATCTTAAAAATCCCTTTAAGTCCCTGTTTATCTTTTTTAAAGGTCTTTATATAATCGTCAATAAATCCTATTGCTCCCATCCAAAGCGTGGTAATGATCAACATAATCACATAGATATTATCCAGCTTTGCAAGCAGTAAGACCGGTATGAGGGTAGCGATAATAATGATAACCCCTCCCATGGTAGGTGTTCCCGTTTTTTCACTTTGCCCCTGTAAACCGAGATCTCTTACACTTTCGCCAACTTGTTTTCTCTGTAAAAAGTTTATGATCTTTTTTCCATAAATAGTAGCTATTCCAAGAGATAGAATGATAGCCATTGCCGAGCGAAAAGAAATGAACTGAAACAGTCCGGATCCCGGCACCTGGTAATTCTTATCTAAATAATCAAATAAATAATATAACATATCTTCTATTAGAGATCATTCTACCCCAAGGCAGTACTATTTTTCCAATTCCTTTAAAAATTCATTCACTATCCTGAAATCATCAAAGTCATATCTCTTCCCATTAATTTCCTGATAAGTTTCGTGACCTTTCCCGGCAATGAGAATAATATCATTAGGCTGCGCCATCTGGCAGGCGGTTCTTATGGCCTGCTTACGATTTACAACAGAGGTAATCTTTTTAAAATTCTGTGGTTCTACGCCTGCTTCAACTTCCTCCAGGATCTTGTCAGGGTCCTCGGTACGGGGATTATCACTTGTAAAGATCACTTTGGTACTTAAGGAGGCAGCGATCTTTCCCATAACCGGCCTTTTGGTTTTATCCCTATCACCTCCACAACCTACTACCGTAATCAACTCTTCGTTCCGGGTCCTTATCGCATTAATTGTTTCAAGGACATTTTTTAATGCATCTGGCGTATGGGCATAATCTACTATTGCTGTTATTTTCTGGTTGGAAACCACATATTGAAATCTTCCGCTCACAGATTCAAGTTCACTTATAATTTTCAGGTTCTCCTGGGTTTCTAGACCCAACAATTCCCCGGCTGCAAAAATGGCCAGAAGATTATATGCATTAAAATTCCCTATTAATTTCGACCAAAGCTCATTTCCGTTTAATTTCAGCAATAATCCGCCGAATTGATTTTCAAGGATATTTGCTGTATAATCTGCATAGGATTTAAGAGCGTAGGTATATTTCCTTGCTCTCGTATTCTGCAGCATTACCAGGCCATTCTTGTCATCTACATTGGAAAGCGCAAATGCTGCTGCTGGCAGATTGTCAAAAAATGATTTTTTTACATCCCGGTATTCAGCAAAATCCTTGTGGTAATCCAAATGGTCATGAGAAAGATTGGTAAAAATGCCTCCTGCAAATTTTAATGCTGAAGTTCGCTTTTGAGCAATCCCATGTGAACTCACTTCCATAAAGCAGAATTCAACTCCTTCATCATTCATTTTCTTTAAATAAGAATTGATGGTTAGGGAATCTGGTGTTGTATGAGTTGCCGGAAAGGAATTCTCTGCGATCATAACCTTTACAGTTGATAAAAGGCCGACCTTATAACCTGCCTTACTGAAAAGATTATATAATAAGGTTGCAATAGTTGTCTTCCCATTGGTACCTGTTACCCCAATAAGTTTTAAATTCTCTGAGGGATTGTCATAAAAGTTGGCGGCCATATAAGCCAGTGCCGTCTGGGCATTCTCCACCTGAACATAAGTAATACCATCCACGATATTATCAGGAAGATCTTCACAAATAATGGCAATAGCCCCCTTTTCTATAGCAGTTCCAATAAACTGATGTCCATCTGAAATTGTTCCTTTAACAGCCACGAATACATCTTTTGACCCTACTTTCCTGGAATCAAAATGAATGGACTTTATTTTAACCCCTGTGTTCCCCACCACGGCTTCCATTGGAACCTTATATAATATGTCTTTTAAAACTTTCATATTATACTGAGATCTACTTTTTGATTAGCCTTTATCTTTTCACCCGGCTTAATGGATTGATTCCTCACAATCCCATTACCACTTACCTGTACTTTCAATTTTAAATTTTCCAGTAGTGAAAGAGCATCCATCACCGGCATTCCGGTAACATCGGGCATGGTAGTTTTGTTCTCCTGAGCAGCCGCATAAAACCGTTCAAAATCTTCTGAAATCAATTCATTTTTGATGTTCAGGGATTCTATTTCATCCTCCAATGGAGTATCTGTAAAAATTTTTTGAGCGATCCTTTTAAAGACCGGACCACTTACATCTGCCCCGTAATATCCAGTGGTTACCTTAGGTTTATGAATTATTACAATACTTGTATATTTTGGATTTTCTGCAGGAAAATAACCAACAAAAGAAGAGATGTACCTGCGATTGGATTGCCAGTCCGGCATCCAGTATTCGGTCTGAGCGGTTCCGGTTTTTCCTGCCATTGAGAAATTAGGAGAATAAAGGCTTTTCCCTGTTCCTCTTTCCACAACATTCTTCAGCATTTCCTGAACTTTGGAAATAGTCTCCTTTGAACAAATTTGAGGATTCAAAATCTCCAATTCGTTTTTCACAATTGTTTTATCCCATTCCTTGATCTCCTTTATAAATCGGGGTTTAACCATTACACCATCGTTGGCTACAGCATTATAAAAGGTTAGGGTTTGTAATGGTGTGATCTGTATACTGCCATATCCATAGGCCATCCAGGGAAGGGAAATAGCAGACCATTTAGAATCACCCGGGCTTGGAATATAAGGAGTTCCTTCGCCCTTAATAGAAATTCCAAGAGGTTTATTCAGGTTCATCCTGTTAAGCCCATCAATGAATTTTTGCGGATTGTCCTTATAATTGTCATAGATGATCTTCACGATTCCTACGTTGGATGAAACTTCAAATGAGCGTGCCGCAGAGATCTTACCATAACCCCCGGTCTTTGAATCCCTAACAAAATTTCTCCTTATTTGTAAAATGCCATTTCCCGTATCTATTACAGAACTTGTATCTACCACTTTATCTTCAAGGGCCACGATCATGGCCATTAATTTAAAGGTAGACCCCGGCTCATGGGTTTCTCCAACTGCATAATTCAGTTTTTCATAGTATGTGCCCTGGGCAGTCCTTCCAAGATTTGAAATAGCTTTGATCTCCCCTGTTTTGGTTTCCATTACCACTACGGTTCCATGATCTGCCTCGTATTTTTCCAGCTGGGCAAGAAGTGCATGGTGCGCAATATCCTGGATATTTACATCTATAGTTGAAATAACATCATAGCCATCCCTTGGCTCTACTTCATTATTATCGCTTATTGGTTTCCATTGTCCTTTGGCGATCTTTTGTTTTAATCGGTGACCATCTGTACCCTCAAGAAACGGACTAAATGCACCCTCCAGGCCAACACGGGTAGAATATCCCTGCTCATCTTTACGATCGTATCCCACGGTTCTGGCCGCCATGGCACCCAGAGGATGTTCACGCACAGTACGCTGTTCCACAATCATCCCACCTTTATAGGTGCCTAATCTGAATAAAGGAAAATTTTTAACTTTTATATAATCTGAGTATCCCAGGTTTCTGGCTATAAGGAAATATCTGTGTTTATTTGCTCTTGCTGTTCTTAATGACTGAACCCAATGTCCTTCGCCTTTACCGAACATTTTTGATAGTTCCTTGCCAAGTGCAACTACATTTTCCTCAAAATTCTTATCGGTTACGGTTACTGCATCAAACCGAATATCATATTTGGGAATTGAAGTTGCCAGAAGGTTACCATTTGTATCGTAAAGATTTCCACGGTTAGCCGGGATAGTAAAATTTCGGTATGTTCGCTCTTCAGCAAGCTGATTATACTTCTCACCATCTACTATCTGAATATTAAGCAACTGCACGGCAATGGCAACAGCAAAAATGAACATTACACCTGCCACCAGGTATAATCTATTCAATATGTGCTTTTCTGTAGTTGCCACAGCTTCTAATCTTTAATTATTATTTTGATCTTATGAGGTGGAGTTTCCGAAGGTTTTATTCCACGGCTCGCCATTCTGTTTGTAAGGGTTGATTCCATTTTAAGTTTCATTAGCGCAGATCGCACCTCTATATGCTCACTTCTTAATTCCCGAACTTCGGTATTAAGAGCAGCGATCTTATGCACTTTACGCTCTGCACTGTGGGAACAGGCTATCATAACAATGGCCAGCAGGGTACAAAACACAATAAATCTCCAGTTCTTTACCGCATCATTGTTGATGAGGAAGTTTGCTTTAAGTATGTTATAAAATCCCTTTTTCATTCTCTGTCACTTTTACCCAAAAACGGGATAGAGGTTATTTTATAATTTTTTAGCTACTCTTAATCTGGCACTTCTTGCACGTTTATTCTGAGCAATTTCATCAGAAGCAGGAACTATGAGACCTTTAACTTTTTTAAAAGGAACTGAAATATTTCCGTAGAAATCTTTTTCGGGTTCTCCTTCAAATAATCCACTGCGGATATATCTTTTGACTAACCTGTCTTCGAGAGAGTGGTAAGAAATAAGACTTAGCCTCCCCCCTTTTTTGATCAATTCCTCTGTTTGCTTCAAAAATTCCTTCAAAACTTCTATCTCCTGATTCACCTCAATTCTAATTGCCTGATAAATCTGGGCCAGGATCTTATGTTCTTTCTCTTTAAATAAAAAAGGCCTTAAAACCTCGTTCAATTGTTCACTACTTTCAATTGGCGATTCCTGCCTGGATTTTACAATTTCTGCGGCAATTTTTGGTGCTATCCTGAGGTCTGCATATTCATAGAACATTCTTTTGAGTTGCTGTTCATCGTATTCATTTATAATATCATACGCACTAAGATTCCCGCGACGACTCATCCTCATATCAAGCTTTGCATCAAACCGGGTTGAAAAACCCCTCTCTGCAACATCGAACTGATGGGAAGAAACCCCAAAGTCCCCCAAAATTCCATCTACTTCTTTTACCCCGTGAAATCTCAAAAATCTCTTTATAAACCTGAAATTCTCATTGATTAGGGTAAATCTGGGATCATCGATTTTATTTATAAGGGCATCTTCATCCTGGTCAAAAGCAAATAATTTTCCTTTTTTTCCAAGACGGCTCAGGATCTCCCTTGAATGCCCTCCTCCACCAAAGGTTACATCTACATAGATACCATCTGGTTTAATGTTAAGACCGTCTACAGATTCCTGTAATAATACCGGGTTATGATATTCCATTTGCACCCATATTTCCATTACCCATTACATCCTCTGCAAGACTTGCAAAATCGCCATCTTCAACGTCCACAGACGCCTCATACTTATCCTTATCCCAAATTTCTATTATATTTACTGCAGAGGCCAGAACGATCTCTTTGTCTATTCCTGCAAAAACCATTAGATCTTTTGGAATTAGCAATCTGCCATTAGTGTCTACTTCAACGGTTTTCACCCCTGCAGTAAATTTTCTTATAAAATCATTATTCTTTTTTACAAAACGATTAAGGCCATTGATCTCCTGCATCAGTTTATTCCATTCAGCCATAGGATACAATTCCAAACAAGGCTGAAAAACAGATCGCTTCAACACAAACCCATCCTGCAACATAGGAGTCACCTGTTTTTTCAATGCCGAAGGAACCATTAGCCGGCCCTTGGCATCTACTTTACATTCATATGTTCCAATGAGGTTTACCATTTGCCTTTATATAGAATCAAATATATTGAAATATTTACCACTTTTTACCACTTTTTACCACTTTGTTGATAAGTTTAACAACCTATTAGACTGAAAGTCCAACAAATACACCTAGTACATTAGGTTTCAAGGGCTTGGAGTAGTGACTGTTTTTTAATAAATTTTAATCTAAATTTTTGTGCTATTTTTAAGCCCAAAGGCAAAATGTAAATGAGTTTGGTATTAAGTAATTTTGTTTATACTTGTAGTGAAATCCCTATATTTGCGAAAGCTAACCGCAAAGGCCATCAATGAATAATAATTTACAATCAAACGGAAAGTTCTCATATCTCGAAAAAGGTGAAGGAGCTCCAATCGTTATTTTACATGGACTTATGGGGGGACTTAGTAATTTTGATGGTGTGGTTAATTATTTTCCTGAGAAAGGTTATAAGATTCTCATCCCGGAATTACCATTATACAACATGACCCTCCTGCAAACCAGTGTACAAACCTTTGCGAAATTTATAAGGGATTTCATTAAAGACAGGAAACTTGGAAAAGTTATCTTACTTGGAAATTCCCTCGGAGGTCATATAGGTTTGCTTGCTACGAAAATGTACCCTGAACTGGTAAAAGGACTTGTAATAACAGGCAGCTCTGGTCTATATGAAAATGCCATGGGAGAAAGCTATCCCAGAAGAGGAGACTACGAATTCATAAAGAAAAAAGCACAAAACGTTTTTTATGATCCCGATGTGGCTACCAAGGAAATCGTGGATGAGGTATACGAAACTGTAAGTGACAGAAATAAGCTTATTAAAACCCTTGCAATCGCTAAAAGTGCCATCAGGCATAATATGGCAAAAGATTTGCCTAAAATGAAAACTCCAACTTGTATTATTTGGGGAAAGGATGATAATGTGACCCCGCCCGAAGTAGCAGAGGATTTTCACCGACTTTTGCCGGACTCAGATCTTTACTGGGTAGAAAAATGTGGCCACGCCGCCATGATGGAACATCCTGATCTTTTTAACGAGCTCTTATACAACTGGTTGCAAAAGAGAAATTTCTAAGAAATATTTCATGAAAATCAAGAGTGCGGAATTTGTCATAAGCAATAGTGATGTAAGCAAATGTCCAAACAGCACCTTGCCTGAATATGCTTTTATTGGCCGAAGCAACGTTGGGAAATCATCACTTATAAATATGCTTACTGGCAGAAAAAGCCTTGCAAAAACTTCAGGAAGGCCGGGAAAGACACAATTGATCAATCATTTTCTTATTAATGGAGAATGGCACCTTGTTGATCTTCCCGGATACGGTTATGCCCGGGTCTCTAAAAATGTAAAAAAAACATTCCAGAAATTTATAACCGCTTATTTTGAACAACGGCAGCAAATGCTCTGTGCTTTTGTTTTAATTGACAGCAGGCATGAAGCTCAACCTATAGACATGGAATTCATGCAATACCTTGGTGAAAATGGAATTCCCTTCTGTATCATTTTTACAAAGGCCGATAAACTAAAGCCGAAAGCACTGGAAAGAAATGTAGAAAATTACAAGGTTCAGATGTTGGAAAGCTGGGAAGAAATGCCCAAATATTTTGTTACTTCTGCAGAGAGCGGGCTTGGACGGGAAGAAGTCCTGGACTATATTGACAGCCTAAACCAGCAATTTCAGGCGAATAGTTCCCCTAAGATCCTTATTTAATGACTTGATGGAATTGCTAATTCATTCTTAAACGAGAATCATTGATAATCTTCGAAACCATAAGTTCTTAGAGCCATAACTATGTCCCGTAGGGACTATCTATTGGTAGAAATATTTAGCTCCTCTCACAACTGTGCCGTAAGGTACAGAATATAAAGCTGCATGATTTTGGAAGATTTGCATATGGCGAAAGATCTTTTTGGTCCAACCATAATATGCCGTACCTAACGGCACGGGACAAACGTTTGGTATTTTTAACCTACCCATGTGTTGTCCCTAACGGGACAGGAAATATGATTAACAGCATTTTTCAGGAATCCTGAAGCTTAAGTTTGACCCTCTTTTATTTGGCTTAACCCAAATTTTAAGCAACAAAAAAACTGCTGAAACATAAGTCTCAACAGTTCTATATTTAATAAACGCTTTAACTAATTAAAGCGCTGCAACGTGTTTAGCAAGTTTTGACTTTAAATTTGCAGCTTTATTATCATGAATGATATTATTCTTTGCAAGTTTGTCAATCATTGAAGCCACAGATGGATACAAAGTTTCTGCTTCTTTCTTATCTGCTTCACGCAATTTTTTGATAGCGTTTCTGGTAGTTTTGTGCTGGTAGCGATTTCTAAGACGTCTTGTCTCATTGCTACGAATTCTTTTTAACGATGACTTATGATTTGCCATTACAAATACTATTTAATTAAATTTTTTACTGTAGTCCGTAGGGGAATCGAACCCCTGTTACCAGGATGAAAACCTGGCGTCCTAACCCCTAGACGAACGGACCATTAATCATTTCAAAAAGGAGCCTGCAATTAACAGACATGCCTGCGCTTTGCAGGAGTTGCAACATCATGTTGCCTTTCGTAGTCCGTAGGGGAATCGAACCCCTGTTACCAGGATGAAAACCTGGCGTCCTAACCCCTAGACGAACGGACCATTTTTTGTTTTAATGCGGATGCAAAAATACAACTATTTTTTAATGCCGCAAATGTTCAACTATTTTTTTCTGAAAAATAAAATTTGAGGGTTAAAACTTATATTTTGCGGGCATTAAAACCTTTTTCCCAAACACATCAGCCCATTCGCGATAGGACCTTCTTCTTTAAAAAATGCAAAGCCTTTTGAAAAGCATCTTTCAGGTTTATTATAATGAAAAATGCTTTCCCCCTCTAATATGCTTTTGCAAAAAGAACCCTTTGAGAAGAGGGATTTCCTGTAAGCACACATTTGCCTTCTTCCCTATTTCCATCTATTGGAATAAGCCTTATAGTAGCCTTGGTCTTTTCTTTAATCTTAAGTTCAGTTTCTGTAGTACCATCCCAATGAGCAGATATAAATCCCCCTTTGGTATTAAGCACTTCTTTAAACTCCTCAAAATCTTCTACTGGAGTGATGTGAGAATCACGAAAACTGCGAGCTCTTTCATATAAATTTTCCTGAATCTCTGTCATTAGGGATTTTACCTTAGATACCACTTCAGCCTGAGGAATTGTTTCTTTGGACAGCGTATCTCTTCGGGCTAGCTCAACATTGCCGTTTTCCAGATCTTTTGGACCAATTGCCAGACGTACTGGCACTCCCTGTAATTCGTATTGAGCAAACTTCCAACCGGGTTTTTGAGTATCCCTGTCATCATATTTTACAGAGATGCCTTCCTTTTTTAATTTTTGAACCAGATCATTGGCCAACTCAGATATTTGGGCAAGCTGCTCTTCTCCTTTATAAATAGGAACAATTACCACCTGTATAGGTGCAAGGTTTGGAGGAAGGACGAGACCATGGTCATCGCTATGTGTCATGATAAGGGCACCTACCAATCTGGTAGAAACTCCCCAGGACGTGGCCCAGACATGCTCGAGATTCCCTTCTTTAGAAGCGAATTTCACATCAAATGCCTTGGCGAAATTTTGTCCCAGGAAATGAGAAGTGCCGGCTTGTAAAGCTTTTCCATCCTGCATAAGTGCTTCAATGCAATAGGTTTCAATTGCTCCGGCAAAGCGTTCATTTTCAGATTTTGTTCCTTTAATAACGGGAATACCCATGAACTTTTCTGCAAATTCAGCATAAACGTTATTCATTTGCACAGCTTCTGCAATCGCTTCGGCTTTACTTGAGTGAGCCGTGTGTCCTTCCTGCCATAAAAATTCTGCAGTTCTAAGGAATAACCTTGTTCTCATTTCCCATCGCACAACGTTTGCCCATTGGTTTATAAGGATGGGTAGATCCCTGTAAGATTGGATCCAACCCTTATAGGTATTCCAGATAATGGCTTCAGAAGTAGGCCGCACAATAAGTTCCTCTTCCAGTTTGGCTTCGGGATCAACAATTAGTTTGGCGGGATTATCCGGATCAGTCTTTAAGCGGTAATGGGTTACCACAGCACATTCCTTGGCAAAACCTTCAGCATTTTTCTCTTCGGCTTCAAACAGACTTTTGGGAACAAATAATGGAAAGTATGCATTTTCATGACCGGTTTCTTTAAACATCCGATCGAGTTCGGCCTGCATTTTTTCCCAAATAGCATATCCATAAGGCTTGATTACCATGCACCCCCTTACGGCAGAATTTTCAGCTAAATTGGCGCTTACCACCAATTCGTTATACCATTTTGAATAATCTTCCCCTCGTGTTGTTAATTTCTTACCCATAAGTTATTTGGCACAAATCTTGCGTATTTTTGAATGTAGGAGCGGAATGTAAAAGCTGCTACTAGTTAGCGCAAAACTAACTATTTTTGTAATGTTCAACAATTAAATACACAGCTAATGAGACTTTTTAATATTAATTCGAAAAACTTCCTTTTTTTATTAGCTCCTGTGTCTTTCTTTTTGTTGGCATCTTGTGGCTCTTACCAGTATTCAGGGTATGAAGATGGTATTTATGGAGAGACCAATCGTAATTACGAAAGGCAAAATCAAAATGCTACCCGGGACGGAAACAGCAGTTATTATCAAAACTTATTTGCAGAAGAAGCCGCTCTATATGGAGAAGTTCTTTCTGAAAGCACCATATTTACAGATGTAGACTCATATTCTTCTTCAGGAGATTACGATCCTTCAAGCGATCAGGCTTATAATTATCAGGGAGGTCATGCCCCATGGGGAAATGTTCCTGATTCTTATACCATAAATATTTATAATCATGGATTTCACGGTGGTTTCTATGGCCCTTACTGGGGTCATCCGTATGCCTTTAATCCATATTGGGGTCCTGGATATTATGGACCCGTCTGGTATCGACCAGGTTTTTACGGCCCCTACGGCCCTCGTTACTGGGGTAGCTCCTTTAGTATAGGTTTTGGAGGATTTAATTATGGTCATTTTGGTTACGGCTTTGCTCATCGCCCATATGCTTATGGAGGATTTTCCAATCATTACTATTATGGAAACCGGTACCCGGTATCAAGAAATAATGTAGCTTACAATACAGGTCGAAGAGCGTCAGTTTCTTCTGGAAACAGAAATACCTCTGCTGTTCGAAATGCTGCTATTCTGGATAACCGTAGCAGAACCTCCAGTTATTCACGCAGCATAAGGTCTTTAAGAGGTTCAAACGATGACTATGGGTTGACCCGAAGAGCAGTAAGCCGCTCCTATGAACCCGGAAGAAGTGCTCAAAACACCAGGAATACAACTGTGAACCGCAGATCTTCCAATGATAATACTTATTCAAGGAGCCAGGTACCCACAAGACAACAAAATACTGGTACAATGAGAACCTCTAACCCCTCCCGTAGCTCCGGCAACGTAAGAAGCTCCGGAAGTACAGGAAGATCATCAAGTTCAGGAACCTCATCCAGGGGAAGAGGAAATAACTAAAAAAAATTCTATGAAAAAGATACTGTTAACGGTCACAGCCCTCATGGCTGTGACTTTTTCACAAGCACAGGATATTACTGATGCCTTGAGATTTTCAACAGAGGAATTAAGTGGTACCGCCCGATTTCGGGCTATGAGTGGAGCTTTTGGCGCGCTTGGAGGTGATCTTTCTGCCATGATGATCAACCCGGCGGGATCTGCGGTATTTAATACCAGTTATTCTACTGTTACTCTTAATTATAATCGCAGAGATAATGAGACCAGGTATTTCAATGGAATAAACTCCAATCGCAATACCAATTTTGATCTTGACCAGGCCGGAGCTGTACTTTTATTCAATAGTACGAATCCCGAAAATCGATTTGGCAAGCTTACTTTAGGATTTAATTATGCTCAAACCAATAATTTTGAGGACAGCTTTTTGGCCCAGGGCACAAGTAATATTTCTATTGACAGTTACTTTCTCAGGTTTGCAGAAGGGATTCCTCTGGAATTACTGGAAACCCAGGGTAATGAAACTATAACCGATCTTTATAGATTTTTAGGGGAGAATGAAGGTTTTGCAGCCCAACAGGCATTTTTAGGGTTTCAGGGTTTTATAATTAATCCTGTATCCAATTCTCCGGATAACACCTTTTATTCTTCGGCTCTAGGCGCTGGGACATTTGACCAGCAATTTCACTATGTCTCCACAGGGTTAAATGGGAAAGTTGCTTTTAATATCGCGACAGAATTTAATAATTCTCTATATTTTGGAGCAAATCTTAATGCCCATTTCATGAATTTTGACAGGTCAACAAGACTTCGTGAAAATAACTCCAATCCCGGAAGTGAGACCAATGAGATCATTTTTCAGAATAACCTAAGTACCACCGGTAATGGGTTTTCTTTTCAGGCAGGAACTATAGCCAAGGTGGGTAATAATGTCAGACTTGGAGTCGCTTATGAATCTCCAACCTGGTATACTGTTGATGAAAGAACTTCGCAGCGACTCGATACCTTCAGTGAGATATTTGATGAAAATGTTTCAGTAAATCCAAATGTGGTAAATATCTTTCCTGAATATCGTTTAAAAACCCCGGGGAAACTCACCGGAAGTGTGGCTTTAATCCTTGGCACCCAGGGGTTGATTAGTTTTGATTATTCTTATAAGGATTTCTCAAATACAGAATTCAGGCCGACGTCAGACCCGGCTTTCAGGGCCCAGAATGATCAATTATCTGAAAATCTGCAGGCTGCTTCCACATTTAGACTTGGAGGGGAGTACAGGATCCAGAATTGGAGTTTTAGGGGCGGTTATAGAATTGAAGAAAGTCCCTATGAAAATGTAATTCTTACTGAAAATTTGAGTTTTGGACCCAAGACGATAGGAGAATTGGACGCTTATTCTTTTGGTCTAGGATATAGCTTCGGGAATGTTAAACTTGATCTTGCATATGAGAAAGCAAACCGCACTGATAATCCCCAATTATATCAGGTAGGTTTAACCAACACTGCCCGCATTGACAGAGACCTTTCAAGTGTAATTCTGTCTTTGAGTTTCGGGATTTAATTAATTTGTTATTATAAAATAATAGATCCGTTTTTCTTTGGTTATAGGTAAATATACCCCAACTTATAGGGAAATACGGATCTATCTTTTTAGGGTAAAATGACCCTTAAATTCTTCAATAACAGAATCTGAACCTTGGAAGTACACAACAAACCAGTAATCATCTGCCGGTAATTCCTTTCCGTTAAAAGTACCATCCCATCCACTGGAGGATGGATCCAGTTGCTTTATCAATTTCCCATACCTGTCAAATATTATTACCCGGGTTATGGATATTGCCGCATCATTGATCACATTCCATACATCGTTATAACCGTCACTATTAGGTGTGAAAAATCTGGGATATCCTATTAATCTAAATGATCTGGAAGTAACACTTCCGCATCCATTGAGGTTCCTGGCGGTTATTCTATAGGTTCCTCCCGGAACCCTGTTAAAGATGGGGCTTGATTGCCAGGGCCCATTATTCAATCTGTATTCATAATTAGCCATTACTTCATTTTCATCCACCACAATTGCTCTTACAGTATGGCCATCTGTTTCGAAATCATTGCCGGAAATTTCTACCAGAATTTCTAAAGGAGGAGAGAACCTTAGGATCTCTGTGGTATAAGAATTACTACAGCCCGTTAAGATATTTGATATTTTCAGTGTTACTATACCCTCTGGCGGGAAAGTGTTTAAGAATAAAACCGGATTTTGTAATCCATCACCATCAGGGTCATTGGCTATATTCCAGGTATAAGTAAAACCATCTCCCAAATCTTCTCCAAGGATTAATGTACTTAAAAAGTTCCCGTTAGAATCTGTACATACAAAGGTGGATTCATTCCATTCAATTGCGGGTATTTGGGCGATCTCTAATTCCACTATAACCGGTAAAGATTCGCATTCACTTATTTCATCTGTAATTGTAGCCAGGACAGAGGATGCGACCCCTCTAAAATTTTCCGGATCAGTAATATTTTCTCCTGCTTCAAGGTCTTCCTCATTTACATAAAATCTTAAAAAAAAATCTCCATTATTAATTCCTATAATCTCATTGCTGGCCTGGGTGAGATCAAAAATCGTGGTTTCACCATTGGAGCATCCAATTACAGGTGAAGGAGTATTTGCAACTGGAAGATCAAAAAACTCTATTAAAACCTGGTCACTTTCTTCAGAATTAAAAAAATCACTTATGACAGTAACCTGGTAATGTCCATTTTGCGTTACGGTTAAGGTTGGCCCTGTCTCACCTTCAATTTCTTCATAAATCCCTGTATTCTCATTTAAGATAAACCATATGTATCGTGAAGCCAATGCATTTTCAGCATCGAGAACATACTCATTTACTCCACATAACTTTTGATCTGGACCAAGACTGCTGCCTACAATAGAACAGTCTGTTGACCCTCCTCCCGTATTGGTTTGCTGTAGGCTGATAAATCCGGGGATCTCATCAAAATTGGTAATCATGACAACATACACCTTGCCGGCCTGGGCATTGGGAATAGTCATCACTTCTGTGGCAAATGCTTCAAAACTACAATCAATAATATTCTGTTGTGATAAAAATGAATTTGAGCAAAAGTCATCATCCTCATCAAAGGGTCCCCAGACAATAAAGTCAACATCTATTTCCCGTCCACTGCCATCCTGATTTTCAAACTGGCTTATTGTGAAACGAAGATCACCGGCGGTAGCTACCTGCAGAAAATACCAGGCAGGAAAAGGTTGCCTTTCAAGGCAGCCATAATCAGGGCCCTGCTGAGCATTTGGGAGACCTCCACTCTGGGGATTTGAATTGGGAAATATGAGTTGGGAGTCGCCAGCACAAAATGGTTCAATCGAGGAGCACCTGTCTCCCTGAGAATATGAAACAATACTCCCAAGGATAAATATAGATGTTACCAGGTATTGGGGAAATAATTTCATTTTTAAAAATAATCCAAATGCAAATTAAGTGAAATTCCTTTGATCTTCTGAAGGAGGCCAGTAAACTTGATATAAAAGATCCTGAAAATACCTATCTTTGCAAGCCGATAATTAAATTACGACTACAATATAAAAAGCACTATGAAAATAGAACATTTCGAAAATGAAATAGAAGAAATGGGCGATGCCCATGCTTCCAGCAGTGCCGAAAATCCCCTCAGGGAAGATGCTTTTAACCTAAGTGATACCGAAAAAATCGCCCTGATTACCGAAGATGTAAAACATATCCTTGAAACTCTGGGTATGGATCTTCAGGATGACAGTTTAAAAGGCACTCCGCTAAGGGTAGCAAAGATGTTTGTAAAGGAAATTTTTGCCGGGCTTGATCCCCAGCGTAAACCTAAAGCATCAACTTTCGAAAATAAATATAAGTATGGAGAAATGCTTGTAGAAAAAAATATTACTGTTTATTCTACTTGTGAACACCATCTACTGCCCATCGTAGGTAAAGCTCATGTAGCCTATATTTCAAGAGGAACAGTCATTGGATTATCCAAAATGAACCGGCTGGTTGATCATTACGCTAAAAGACCCCAGGTACAAGAGCGTATGACTATGCAGATAGTTCAGGAACTTCAAATAGCCTTAAAAACTCCTGATGTTGCCTGTGTAATTGATGCCAAGCATTTATGCGTTAACAGCAGAGGGATAAGAGATATAGACAGCAGTACTGTAACCAGTGAATTTGGAGGAGCTTTCAAAGATCCTCAGATTAAAAGGGAATTTCTGGACTATATAAAACTCGACACTGCTTTCTAATCACTCAAATCTCAATAGATAATACGGTTTATGGCGCTTTATACTGAACAAAATTTAAAAATATATAATTCTATGAGTGGGGAGAAAGAAGTTTTCACCCCAATTACTGAAGGAAATATTGGAATGTATGTTTGCGGGCCCACCGTTTATAGCAATGTGCATTTGGGAAATTGCCGGACATTTATCTCATTTGACCTCGTATTTCGTTATTTAAAACACCTGGGGTATAAGGTTAGATATGTGCGGAATATCACCGATGCCGGCCACCTTGAAAATGATGCTGAAACCGGGGAAGATCGTATAGCCAAAAAAGCGAGGCTGGAACAAATTGAACCTATGGAAGTTGTACAGCACTATACCGTAGATTTCCATAATATACTTCAAAAATTCAATAATTTATCTCCCAGCATAGAGCCCACAGCAACGGGGCACATCGTAGAACAAATTGAGACCATTAAAAAGATCATCGATAAAGGTATGGCTTATGAAGCCAATGGTTCTGTGTATTTTGATGTTTTTAAATTTAATGAAGAACATCAATATGGAAAATTAAGCGGCAGGGCTATTGAGGATATGATCGCAAATACACGTGAACTTACCGCTCAAAACGAGAAAAAAAATCCCCAGGATTTTGCCCTTTGGAAAAAAGCTGAACCACAGCATATCATGAGATGGCCATCACCATGGAGTGACGGTTTCCCTGGATGGCACCTTGAATGTACTGTAATGAGTACCAAATATTTGGGGGAGGAATTTGACATTCACGGAGGAGGAATGGATTTAAAATTTCCCCATCATGAATGTGAGATTGCCCAGGGTGAAGCCTCGACCGGGAAAAACCCTGTACATTATTGGATGCATGCCAATATGCTTACCCTTAATGGTAAGAAAATGGCCAAAAGCACGGGAAACAATATTCTTCCTACAGAAATTTTCACGGGAGAGAATGATAATTTAAGTAAAGCCTACAGCCCATCGGTCGCCAGATTTTTTATGCTTCAGGCCCACTACAGGAGTATCCTTGATTTCTCTGATGAAGCTCTTGCGGCCAGTGAAAAAGGGTTTAACCGACTAATGGATTCCCTGAGAACTGTTGACCAGTTACCTGTTTCAGAAATCTCAACCATTAATCTTGCCGAGTGGAAACATCGATGCTATGATGCGATGAATGATGATTTCAACAGCCCCATATTGATCGCAACCCTTTTTGAGGGAGTGAAATATATCAATGCGATAAAAGAGGGTGAAGAGAAAATTTCCGAAGCGGATAAATCTGAATTAAAATTGACAATGAGCTCATTCATTTTTGATGTTTTAGGTCTTGTTGATTACCGAAATGAAGTGAATAATAATACGGAAAAATTAGCAGGAACGGTGGAGTTGTTGATTAATTTAAGAGCTCAGGCGAGAAATAACAAGGATTTTACCACAAGCGACCAGATAAGAGAGCAGTTATCTGCTCTTGGAATACAGCTGAAGGATGGTAAAGAAGGAACATCTTTTACAATTGATTAGGTAAAATAAAGGCCCATATAATGATAAAAACCTGGTTAACTTACCCATTCATACTTTTGGTGAAATTCTATCAAAAAGCGATATCGCCTTTAACTCCTTCCGTTTGCAGATATACACCAACCTGCTCACAATATACTTTGGTGGCATTGGAAAAATATGGGTTGTTTAAAGGAGGATGGCTGGGAATAAAAAGAATTTTTAGCTGCCATCCCTGGGGTAAAAAGGGCTACGATCCAGTACCATGAATTTCCAGGATTTATTTAAAAGGCTTATGTAATCGATAAGGCCGCAAAAATGTATATTTACTGTTCATTAATTAAAATTATCTTAAATGTTATTTAATGCTATTGTCTGGAATCCTTCTGAAGGATTGGATCTTGGTTTTTTCACCCTCCACTATTATAGTTTAATGTTCCTTATTGCTTTCGGTTTGGGATGGTACATTATGAAAAGTATTTATGTAAAAGAGGGCATCGATATTGAGAAACTTGATTCTCTGTTTATTTATACAGTATTGGCCACCTTAATAGGGGCACGACTTGGACATGTAATATTTTATGACTGGGATTATTTTCAACATAATATTCTTGAAATATTCTTACCCGTTAGATTCAGTCCCGAATTTGAATTTACCGGCTTCAGGGGGCTTGCCAGCCATGGAGCAGCTGTCGGGATTATTGTTGCCATGTATTTATACAAGAAGAATGTTTTAAACAAGCCTGTTTTATGGATCCTGGACAGGATAGTAATACCCGTAGCCAGTGGTGCAATTTTTATAAGAATAGGTAACTTTATAAATTCTGAAATTATTGGGAAACCTACAAACAGTGATTATGGAGTGATCTTTCAGAAACTAGGAGAAACATTTCCCAGGCATCCCACACAATTATATGAGTCTTTCAGTTATTTGCTGGTCTTTCTAATTCTATGGTTTGTTTACTGGAAAACCGACAAGAAATACAGGCTGGGATTTTTATTTGGCTTATTCCTCGTCCTGCTTTGGACCGTAAGATTTTTAATTGAATTCTTAAAGGAACCTCAGAGTGAAGGGGAAATCATTATGGGTCTTAATACGGGTCAATGGCTAAGTATTCCCTTTATTCTGGCAGGATTATATTTTATGTATCGCCCCCAAAACACAAAGGCAACCTCAACGGTATGAAAAGGATGAAATATAATCTGGTCGCTTATTTATGTATAGCGGTATTCTTATTTTCCTGTGGAGATGATCCACGGGACCCCGATGTGGAAACTGTTGAAATTGAGTTTAAAAAAGAAGGAGAATTACAATTATTAAAAGACGGTGAAGTTACACGAACTATTGATATTGAAATTGCAGATTCCCCCTATGAATGGGAAACGGGCCTTATGTACCGTGAATCTATGGAAGATAATCAGGGAATGTTATTTATCTATCCAAACTCGGCCCCAAGAAGCTTTTATATGAAGAACACATATATACCTCTGGATATTATATTTATGAATAATGATACCACTGTTGTGAGCTTTAAAGAAAATGCCCCACCCCGGGATGAATCTTCGATACCTTCCAATGCCCCTGCAAAATTTGTACTTGAGATCAATGCCGGAAAAATGGCAGTATGGAACATTGAAGTTGGGGATAAAATGAGATTTTACCGAAATTAAATCTAATGTATAAAGACCAGCAGCCCGCTTTAAGCGGGCTTTTTTGTATGTTATTACTATATAAGTATATGCAGCAAAGAGCTCCTTTTAAAAGTTGGATTCCCGTATCTAAATATTGAAAAATCAATTCCAGCTTATACCAACCAGCTAAACAATTTAGTGGTTTGTAATAATATTACAGGAATTTATGCAGGCTTATTTCCACAATCCATATAAAACAAAAATGCCGCCTTGAACAAGCGACATTTTTTGTTTTGAAGTTCCCGTAATATTAAGCTGCAACTTTTTTCTTCTTATCATACTTCTCCTTCTTTCGAACGCTGTCCACCATAATTGGTGTAGCGATAAAGAGGGATGAGTAAGTTCCAACGATTATACCTATGATCATTGCAAACATAAATCCTCGAAGGCTTTCCCCACCAAAGATAAAAATAGCCAATAACACTATGATCGTGGTTAAAGAGGTATTTAATGTTCTGCTTATGGTGCTGTTCAATGCACTGTTTACTGTGCGTCCCAGAGGCCAGGTAGTATGTTCATTGACAAATTCCCTGATCCTGTCAAATATTACCACAGTATCGTTAAGAGAGTAACCTACAACGGTAAGGATTGCGGCAATAAATGCCTGGTTGATCTCCATACTGAAAGGCATTATATTATATAATAAGGAATATAACCCTAATACTATGGTAACATCATGTGCAACCGCGGCGACCGCTCCCAAACTGTATTGCCATTTTCTAAATCTTAAAAGAATGTAGAGGAAAACTACCACAAGAGATCCTATGATAGCCCAAAACGAATCTCTCTTGATATCATCTGCAATTGTAGGGCCTACTTTCATGGATTGAAGTATTCCCAGGTTTCTCTCTGAGGGTGTACCCACAGAAAATTCCTCATAGGAAACATCCTGCGGCAAGTAAGGCAACAACGCCTCATACATCATTTCCTGAATCTCATTATCTACTTCTTCTGCTTCTTCTTCAACCTTATATTTTGTTGTGATCTTCAATTGGTTATTTGCTCCAAAAGTCTTGGCTTCTGCACTACCAAAAGTAGCGATAAGATCATCCTGAATTTTTGTGGGGCTAACATCATTTGCAAACCTAACTGTATAAGTTCTTCCTCCCACGAAATCTACTCCCTGGTTTAGGCCGTTTATAAAGAAAGATCCAATACTTATAAGAATAGCCAGTCCGGAAATAATATAGGCAACCTTTCTTTTACCAAGAAAATCAATATTTAGGTTCTTGAATAAATTTTTGGTCCATGGGGTGCTGAATGCCAGGGATTTTCCATTCTTACCATAACCGTCAATAAATAACCTGGTTATGAAAATTGCAGTGAAAAGTGAGGTTGCTATACCTATCAATAATGTTGTAGCAAATCCCTTTATTGGACCTGTTCCTAAAACTAATAAAATCAAACCGGTAAGGCCTGTTGTGATATTAGCATCCAGGATAGATGATAGTGCATTATTGAAACCATCCCTTATGGCATCCTTCTGGGATTTTCCTTTTGCGAGTTCCTCCTTTATCCTTTCAAATATAAGCACGTTCGCATCTACAGACATACCTATAGTAAGAACAATACCCGCGATACCGGGTAAGGTTAATACTGCGCCAAGGCCGGCCAATACACCAAAGATGAATAAAATGTTTACAATAAGAGCGACATCTGCAAAGATCCCTGCTTTACCGTAGTAAAAGATCATCCAGAGCAGCACAAAAATCAATGCAATAGTAAAAGAGTTTATACCAGCATCTATTGATTCCTGCCCTAAAGATGGACCTACAATCTCACTTTGAACTATAGTAGCCCTGGCAGGAAGCTTACCTGCTCTCAATACATTGGCTAAATCCTGTCCTTCTGCAACATCAAAATCTCCTGTGATCTCACTTCTACCTCCACTAATTGGACCGGTACTTACGCCAGGCGCTGAGTATACTGTTCTGTCAAGTACGATAGCGATATTGCTTTGTTCATTATAAGCTCTTCCTGTCATAGCTTCCCAGACCTTCGCCCCCTGTCCATTCATTTGCATGGAAACGGCAACTCTTCCAATTTGGTCAAAAGTTTGTTGAGCATCCGTAACAACATCACCGGTTAAAGGTGGCGTATTCTCGCGGTTACCTTTTAGAGCATAAAGCTCAACGAAATTGTCTTTTGGCACTCCCCAGGCAAATTCAGCGTATCTCAATTCTGAAGGAAGCAGGGATTTCACTTGTGGCAGGTTCAAATAACGGTTTACCGTGGCAGTATCTGCAGCACGGAAAGTTGCCAATACAGGACCTCCCTGGAATCCCGGAGAAACGATCAGATCAAAAAGCGGATTGTTTCCAACTGGCTGTACCGTCTGAGTAGTATCTTCTGCGCTCGCAAGAAGAGCCTCTATCTCGGCTTCCTCATCGGTTTGAGCTATAGTATCTGCCGGGACAGGAACAGTCTCTGCTGTGGCGGTGGTTTCCGTAGGCCTGATAGTTTGGGCAATTACACTGTTTGCATTCTGCAAAAAGCTCCCAAATTCGGTATTTTTATGTACAAACCAGAATTCTAACTGGGCAGTACTTTGTAATAGAGATTGAACCCTGTTAATATCTTTGGCTCCGGGTAATTCAACAAGAATTCTACCGGAGGTTCCAAGTCTTTGAATGTTGGGCTGAGTAACACCAAATTTGTCTATACGTTTACGAAGTACTTCAAAAGCTGAGTTAATAGATTCATTTACTCTCCTGCGCAAGATAGGCTCTACTTCAGAGTTGGACATCTCGAAGTTAATGTCTGCGCTCATATCTTTATTTGCAAACAGATCTGGCGTCGCTAAACGTTCATTTGGTTTACTGTTATACGCATTAAAGAACAGATCTATATAGTCTTCCTGACTGTTTCTTTGAGCCACATCTGCTTCAGCAAGTGCCTGATTAAAAGCAGGATCCTGACTGTTATTAGCCAGGTTTCTAAGAATATCCTTAACCGAAATTTGAAGGATCACATTGATCCCGCCCTTTAAATCGAGTCCTTTATTTAATTCTTTTTCCTTTGCCTCAGCATAAGTGATCCCTGCAAAGATGCTTTCATTTCCAATTGAATCCAGGTAACGTTCCTGGGCTTCCTCTCTTAAAGATGAATAATTTTCAACACTTGATGGTATGGTTCTTTCTGCGAAGGCTTCGGCATCACTCTCTGCACTACTGGCAATAAACGTGAATGACAGCTGGTAGATACACACCAGTGCAAATAAGATGGCAAAAACCTTGATCAGTCCTTTATTCTGCATTATTCCTTTGTATTTAGGTCATTTTATAAAACGGACAAATATAGGACTTCATAATTCAAATCCCAATATTTTTTTTTTGAATACTTTAACTTTTATGCATAAAAAAAGCCGCAAAAGCGGCGGCCTTTTTATATAAGCGTAACTTATTAAAGATCAAGCAGATCATTGGTTCCTTTCACTCCTTTAGCACTTTCCTGCATTTTAGCTTTTTCAGCTTCATCCAGTTCAATTTCGACTATCTTTTCAATGCCGTTTTTTCCAATTATTGCAGGTGCACCCATGCAAAGATCATTTAGTCCATATTCCCCTTCAAGAAGAACCGAACATGGAAAAATTTTCTTTTGATCACATGCTATGGCATGTACCAAAGAAGACACCGCAGCGCCTGGTGCATACCATGCACTTGTACCAAGTAATTTGGTCAATGTAGCTCCTCCAACTTTGGTGTCTTCGGCCACCTGATCGAGTTTATCCTCAGATAAAAATGCTGAGACCGGTACAGAATTACGGGTGGCCAATCTTGTTAAGGGAACCATTCCGGTATCGCTATGACCTCCTAAAACCATCCCGTCAACATCTGAAGGTGGGCAATCTAATGCCTGGCTTAAATTGTATTTGAAACGTGCACTATCCAATGCACCACCCATACCTATAACCTTATTTTTTGGAAGATCTGTAGTTTTATGTACGAGATAGGTCATGGTATCCATAGGATTACTTACCACTATCATAACAGTATCAGGGGAATGCTTGATAAGGCTCGCAGATACTTCCTTTACTATGTTGGCATTTATTCCTATTAATTCTTCCCTGGTCATCCCCGGTTTACGCGGGATACCACTTGTAATAACAACCACATCACTGCCTGCAGTTTTGCTGTAATCATTGGTAATACCTGTTATTTTTGTATCAAACCCCAAAAGCGTAGCAGTTTGCATAAGGTCCATTGCCTTCCCTTCAGCAAAACCTTCTTTAATATCCAGAAGAACAACTTCTGAAGCAAAATTTTTAATAGCAATATACTCGGCACAACTGGCTCCTACGGCGCCTGCTCCAACAATAGTAACTTTCATTTTATATGATTTTAATTAGAGTTTTAATTTTGACGAAATTACGAAAATCAAACCTATTAAATGAGTAGAAAGGGTTAAAAGGCTTATATTCTATAGTGAATTCCAAGATTTGCATTAAAGAAATTACTGGCGGTAAACATTGTGCTAATTTTGAAATTGGAAAAATAATAATTGAAACCAACATCCCCCTTAAATTTGTTACCACTTCCTTCAATATTAGCCAGCGCACCATTAAGCAAGGGTAAAGCGCTGCCAGTGCCGCCCAGTTCATAATCAAAATTGGATGAGGTCAAACCCAGGGCTCCAAAAACTTCAAATGAACTATATAATTTTGAGCCCAGTATCTGAAACAACCAAAGATCTGCATCAACATCAATACGATTTAATTCTACAAATCCCGGTATTGATATCTGGTTAAATTGATAATCCACTTTGAAATTGCTGTAAGTAATACCCGCTGCAAACTGGAAGTTTTCGGGATCATATCTTTGTTCATAGTACTGGGTGAAATTATGCTTTATACCCAACCCAAAAGTACTGAAACCTACATCGTCAACAACTACAGAAGGGAGGTATCTTACCGCAACCTCTGTAGAGTAAGGCAGACCAATTCTTACTTGTGGATGTGGATGTATAATTGTCTCCTTTCCCAGACCACTAATTGCATTAAAGGAAAAGTTTTGATCAAAGATCTGGCCTGTGAAAACCACATCTGTAGTTCCTCCATATACAGTTGGCAACAAAGCATTATTACTTCCCTGGAAGCGAAGTATGGAAAAATCAGCATTGTTTGATAATTTTTTCTGTTTGGCAGAAGGAACGAATAGCGCATTCCCGTGAATTGACACTTCAAATTTCCATTTATCCAGGGTGCTGGCTGAAGAAAACCACCCAGCACTTCCCTGGAGTGCAGCCCCTTCGGCACCCGGGCTGGCAAAGTTTTCTGCTACCAGAAGCATATCATTTATTAAAAGGGCTTGATCGTTTTGGGCATTTAAATTAGAAGATGAAAGTAAAATTATCACCGATATCAAAGGGAGGATACTTTTCACAATTTGGAGTTTAATGTTGCTCGTAAAAATAATAAAAAAACATTGCCGTAATTTAAAGTAATCATAAATATAATAAAATGTAAAACCCACTTTAAAAGTGGGTATTAACAATAATGTTTATACATCGATATTTGCGTATACCGCATTCTTTTCTATAAATTCTCTTCGGGGAGGAACTTCATCTCCCATAAGCATGGAAAATATCCTGTCTGCCTCACTGCTGTTATCTATATTCACCTTACGCAGTTTCCTGAATTCCGGATTCATAGTGGTATCCCACAACTGCTCTGCATTCATTTCTCCCAGACCTTTGTATCGCTGTATCTGTACACTTCCATTAAAACTCTCTGCGATGGAATCACGTTCCTTATCACTCCAGGCGTATTGTTTCTTCTGTCCTTTTTTCACCAGATAAAGCGGTGGAGTTGCTATATAGATATGTCCATTTTCAAGTAATTCTTTCATGTAGCGATAAAAGAAAGTGAGAATAAGTGTTTCAATATGGCTTCCATCCACATCTGCATCACACATGATCACAACCTTATGGTATCTCAGTTTGGAAAGGTTTAATGCTTTACTATCCTCCTCGGTACCAATAGTTACTCCAAGGGCGGTATATATATTTTTTATTTCTTCGTTATCATAAACCCGGTGGGTCATCGCTTTTTCTACATTAAGAATTTTTCCCCTAAGAGGAAGAATTGCCTGAAAATTACGATCTCTTCCCTGTTTGGCAGTACCACCTGCCGAATCACCCTCTACCAGATATACTTCACATTTAGCCGGGTCCTGTTCAGAACAATCAGATAATTTCCCGGGAAGCCCCCCAATACTCATAACGGTTTTGCGCTGCACCATCTCCCGGGCCTTTTTAGCGGCGTGACGTGCCTGGGCAGCAAGAATGACCTTTTCCACTATGATCTTCGCATCTGAAGGGTGCTCTTCCAGATAATTCTCCAGCATTTCAGAAACGGCTTGTGAAACAGCAGCATTAACTTCCCTGTTACCTAATTTGGTTTTGGTTTGTCCTTCAAATTGTGGTTCGGCTACCTTTACTGAAATAATGGCGGTCAATCCTTCACGAAAATCATCCCCGGCTATTTCAAATTTAAGTTTATCAAGCATTCCCGATGCATCTGCATACTTTTTAAGGGTTGTTGTAAGTCCTCTTCTAAACCCGGCAAGATGAGTTCCACCTTCGTGAGTATTGATATTATTTACGTAAGAATGAAGATTTTCATTAAAAGAGGTGTTGTACACCATTGCAACCTCCACAGGAATATCATTCTTTTCCCCTTCCATGGAAATGATATCACTGATTATCGCTTCACGATTACCATCAAGAAATCTTACAAATTCCTTTAATCCTTCATCAGAATGAAAGATCTCTTCAGGATGAGTGCCATCTTCATTTTCAAGCCTCTCATCTGTAAGATATATTGTTATTCCTTTATTCAGGAAAGAGAGTTCCCTCATCCTGGTAGCAAGAGTGTCATAATTGAAATCTACTGTTTGCTGAAATATACTTGGATCAGGCTTAAAAGTAACTACTGTACCGCTAAGGTCTGTCTTACCAACAGGTTTTACCGGATATAATGGTTTACCTAGCTCGTATTCCTGCTCATATATTGTTCCATCTCTGTACACAGTTGCTTTTAGAGCCTGGGACAAAGCATTAACACAACTTACCCCTACCCCGTGAAGACCACCAGAAACTTTATAGGAATCTTTATCAAATTTTCCACCCGCACCTATTTTGGTCATTACAACCTCCAGAGCAGATACACCTTCTTTTTTATGTAAGTCAACCGGTATGCCCCTTCCGTTATCTTCAGTTTTAACAGATCCATCTTTTTGTATTGTGACTTTAATGGTATCACAGTGACCGGCCATGGCTTCATCAATAGAATTATCCACTACCTCGTATACAAGGTGATGTAAGCCCCTTATGCCAGTATCACCAATGTACATGGAAGGCCGCATACGCACATGCTCCATCCCTTCCAATGCCTGAATACTATCTGCCGAATAACTGTTTTTCTTCGCTTCTTCACTCATATATTATTCTGTTAATTTTCTTTGATTTTAATAACAGACAAATATAAGAAAACCCCTACTGTTATTAGCCTGAAGCATTTATCATTGCTTTTAAGTTATTAACAAATTGTGAAAAAACTTCCATCTATTCAGGAAATGTAGCCAGGTCATTTTTTTTCTTCACTTGAGAATTAAATTTATTGACAGTACTAGTGCAATTTTATAATTTATTATTCCTTCTGAAGGATTAAAACCGATTTAAGAAGAAAAAATAAACGGTTTTCAGGAAATTACTGATTGAGGAATTAGATGAACCTTTATGGTTAAAACTTGAATATAAAAATAACCTTCTGAAGGAAAAGTTAAAAATTAGAAGTGCATTAACTAAAGAAATTTTTAAAATCTTATATTTATACAAAATTAAACATATTATGAAAAAATTATTCACATTTATTCTATTAGCTCTTTTTGCTTTTCAGGTTGATACCATCGTAGCGCAGGATGTTCCACCAACCATTCCCAATTTTCCAAAGATAGATGCCAGTCCAATGGATTTGGTGATTTACAGAAATAAAAACGAAGAAGCTGTGGCCAGGGTTATCTATAGCAGGCCTCAAAAAAGGGACAGAGAGGTCTTTGGCAAACTGGTACCTTATGGACAAGTATGGCGTACCGGAGCCAATGAAGCAACTGAATTAACTCTTTACAAGGACATGACCGTAGCAGACGCTACCGTGAAAGCGGGAACTTATACGATTTATACCATTCCGGAAGAAAAGGAATGGACCGTAATTTTGAATAAGAGAGTTCATACCTGGGGTGCTTATGAATATACGGATAAAGAAGATCTCGTGCGCATTAAAGTACCTGTAAGACAATCTCCAACTACTATTGAAGCGTTCTCAATGGCTTTCGCTCCTAATGAAAATGGAGCAGACCTTTTAATGGGCTGGGATGATAAATATGTACAGGTTCCTTTTAAGGAGGCCAAATAATTATATCTTAATAAGATAAAAAAAATCGGTCAAATAATTTTGGCCGGATTTTTTATTATGGAATATTTAAATATTTATGCGTTTGTAATGAAACCTTCCACTTAGGATTGGCCATCACATAATCTACGATAAGGGGAATCATCTTATCTCTTTTACTCCATTCGGGCTGCAGGTAAAGAATACAATTTTCATTCACCCTTGCAGCCTGCTCCTCGGCAAACCTGAAATCATCTTTATTGAAAATTATTACTTTTAGCTCATTTGCCACATCATAAATTTCAGGGGTAGGGAGTTTTATTTTTTTAGGGGACAAACAAATCCAGTCCCAGGAACCTGTAAGTTCATAAGCTCCTGAGGTTTCAATATGTATCCTGCATCCTTTTTTTCTTAATAAAGCGGTCAATGGGTCCATATTCCATGTAAGTGGTTCTCCCCCGGTGATCACGACAGTGTTGCTGTATTTAACAGCATCTTCAACCATGCTGCCAATAGGGGTGGGAGGATGCAACAAAGCGTTCCAACTCTCCTTAACATCACACCAATGACAACCTACATCACAACCCCCAATTCTTATGAAATACGCTGCCGTTCCTTTATGAAAACCTTCCCCCTGGATGGTGTAAAATGCTTCCATTAAAGGCAGCATTGTTCCCTCTTCAACCAGGGAATTAATATCCTCTTTCATCATCCGGCAAAGGTAATGAAAAAGATATATCTCTCCTTCCCAAATATAAGATTGTATATGCCCTGAAATAAAATAATTTACTTCAGGATCAATCCATTTCTAACCGCACTAGGTTCATAATTTTCAAGATCTATAAGGAAACCATTTATCACGGCATATCGTATTTCTTCGTTCCTGGAAAGAAAAAATGTTGGATTTACTCCCACTCCTATCCCTGAAGGCACTTTATAATCTTCCCAAACTACTTGTATTGGATGAGGTGATTGAGTATTCTTTTCAGGAAGATCACTTACTTTTATATAACTATAACCTTTAGAAAGGAGGTCACGAAAATCAAGGTTCTTAATTTCACTTATAGAATCATAAGTTACAGGAAATATTTTACCAAAGGAAATACTATATCCTGTGAGATCATATGTTGTGTAACCATAATTTGTAGATAAATCACCCTGGTCTGCCACTTGACTCCGGTAATAATAACCGGTTTCTCCCTTTGAAATTTCCTGATGGTTAATACCAAGATCCAGAATGTAATTCTTACCCAGCAATTCATATTGCAGCCCTGTTAATTTAAGATCATATAATTTGGTATCATTCTCAGGTATCTGGCGGTAATCTTCAATTTTTTCTTTTTTGTAATCACCCCTGGAAATTGACTGTAAGGCACTAAGGATTGCCACAAAATTTAGTTTCCTTATTTCCTGTTTTTCCGGATCATTCAAGAATCCACCTGATTCTATAAGGATTGCACTTGTTCCCCATTTCTGGATATTATCTCCAAATGCCCTTGGCTCAAAATCATCGTTATATTTAGCTACCTGTCCCGGAATAAAATGCTGTAGCTCCCGGTTCATGCCCACAATAAGTTTCATCGCATTTCCTCTTACTTCATTCACATCTTTTTCATAATTATATGCCGGTGCAAGAAATGAAATGGTGGCAGGCTTCGCTGTAGTTTCTGCATTATAGTACCTGCTTTGATCGTGAAGATTAAATCCAAAACTGGCATCAAGACTATCTCTTATCCTTTTAAGAATCTTCCCTTCAGGCGATTGTAATCTTAAAGCGTCCCGGTTTACGTCAATTCCCAAAGCATTGCGTCGCTGAAAAACCTCAGCTCCATCTGGGTTTAACATGGGGAGAAAATGAAGTTTTAGATTTCTGAAAATTTCTTCCTTTTCTTCTGCAAAATCGTCGGAAGAAATAAAATTAAAAATATCAAACAAAGCCATTGTAGCTGTAGACTCATCTCCGTGCATTTGTGACCAGAGAAAAACATCAATATCACCTTCCCCTACTGAGATTAGGAAAATATCTCTGCCTTCTATAGATTCTCCTACACGCTTCACCTCAAATCCTTGCTCTTTTTTTAACTTTTGAATAAGTGGCTGAAGATCCTGATGCCTGATACGTCGCTGGGAAAGGGCATCTTCCTTAAATTCCGGATAGGATTCCCAAAGCTGCATAATTAGATCAGAAGGTTGTGCCACTGCAAAGGAAGTCAACCCAAAAATCATAATAAATGTGATATATTTAAAATTTATTTTTTTCATCTCTGTTGGAATTTCTTTATTTATACTATCCAGGCATTCATTTTCATTAAAAGGAATTGATTTAAAGTAAAAATAAGAAGAGCCAAAACAACTTGGTTTTGACGCTTCTTAAATATATTCTTTAATTTTTATTCAATAAAAAATTTATCTATCCCACCAAACCGGAGTAATTGGTGACTTTTTGTTGGAAGCAACATTTTCAGGGTTTCGTGATTCTTCCGAGCTTGGGTATTGAGCTCTTCTAAACCATTCATTAGGAAACTCACTTGAATTTCCTGAATCAACCGGAAGCGCTAAATCTTTAAATACATTAGGTGAAAAATCATATCTTCTCAGATCGACGAAAGTTTCAGGATTTAGAAAATTGGCAATATATTTCTCTTTCATAATGTGTTCAAGTTTCAGATTTGCTGCACCTACAGCGATGGCCCCATCAGTTAGATAATCTTCTCCATCAACACCTAATTTTAACATATTGGCAGCAATCCCATCTAAATAGGCATTATAGGCTACCATAGTTGATCCAATACTGGATTCTGTACCTCCATTTTTAATAAATTCTGCCTCGGCCTTCATGAATAAAGCTTCCGCATAAGAAATAATCACAATAGGGGAATCTGCTTTTGTATAAAAACCCTCATCGGCAAAATTTGTATTTCCATTATTGCCGTCAGAAGACAAACCATCTCCCCCGCTCAGGTAGCCTCTCCAGGGATCTCCCGGATCACCTTGCTTATCGGCATAAACAGGTAACCGTGGATCAATTGAAATGATTCCACTTTGGAATGGATACGAGGTTCCGTTCATATAGTTTACCAATTGATCTCCAATCTTGTCATGATCATTTCCTGTGTTTGGAGCGAGTACTTCCCTTGAATGCCAGGGATTAATGCTTCTTGTGGTAAAAAACATCTGAAAATCATCAGCATTTGATGTAAATCCATTGGCTAAACTCGCCAGGGCGGCTGTGGCAGCGGCCGAACCATTGACCTCAGAAAGATGCAATTCATACCTTGCTTTTAAGGTGTAAGCGGCTTTTAACCATTTGCTTATATCTCCACGGTAAACCAAATCATCTGTAGCTGTTGGTAAGAAACCGGAAGTATCGGCGATAGAAAGGTCCTCAATCGCACTTTGTAGCAACGCCAATATCTCTTCATAAATCACTTCCTGCGAATCAAAAGCCGGAGTAAGATTGTCAGATCCATCCGAAGCTTCTAAAAAAGGAATAGCATCCCAACTATCTGTGGCTAAGCCTAAATTAATAGCTAGCAAAACCTTGGAAATTCCCCTAAAATGATTTGAATTGGTTGCATCAGCTTTTTTAATGATGGTTTTCAGACTGGGTAGAGCAAAGAGGTAAATGCTGCTCCATGCTGATGCAATATCAGTTGAGCCCAAGGCTTGCCCCGTTTGACCGGTAAAATACTGAGAGTAATTTCCAAAACTTCTTTCAGCCCAATATTGAGCTTGAACTGTATGAAAAATAGCTGGCCCCAGGAGGTCATTCATTCTCAATTGATCTTCATTTGCAGCTCCAGTTGGAGTGTTGACATCAAAATAATCCTCACTACAGGCTGAGATCAGGAATGTGAATACAATTAAAATTGCCGCGTTAATACTTTTATACTTTTTCATAATTTTAAAATTCAAAATTTAAACCTAAAGAATAGCTTTGTGTAAGTGGAACTGTTAATCCTGTAAACCCATGTATGTTGCTTCCTGCGCTAAACTGACTGCCTTCAGGATCAAATCCATCAAAAGGGGTCCAAAGAATAATATTATTTGCACTGGCAGTAACAGAGGCTCTTGACAATTTTAGTTTGCTTATAAAATTGGTGGGCAAACTATAAGTAATTCCAACAGTTCGTAATTTAACCCAAGATGCGTCTTCTAAAAGCACTTCTGCTGCAGCATTGAAGTTATCGGCATCTCTGTAAAAATTATTGGCTGTAATCAAAACTTCCTGGGTATTAGGAACAAACCCCCCATTTCCATCTGCCATCACGCCTGCCAAAACGGTGGTTTCATCCCGGAATTCAGTTTCCTTCAAGGTACCGTTTCTCAATCCATTTCGCAAACCTCTGTCGTACAAATCTCCTCCCGATTTATATTCAACTAAAAAATTTAGATTTAAATTTGCCCATGTAATATTGTTGGTCAAAGAGAGAATATAATCTGGAAATGCATTACCAACTTTTACTTTTTGGTTGCCCCCACTCCAATAAAAATCCTCATTGTTAGAACCGGTAACTATCCACTTACCTTCAGGACCTACAATGCGCTCACCATTGGGTGCTGTTTGAAAAACCCAACCATAAAGGGAACCAAGTTTATCGCCTACTTTCGCTTTTGCAGTTATCCAATCGTCAAAGAAAACAATTTCATCCAAATCATTTGGAATTGAGGTCACTTTGCCCCCTGTTGTGGACCAGTTAACAATTGCTTCCCACTGAAAATTTTCTCTTTTGAAAACATCCAAAATCACTAATAATTCATGTCCCCAAGTTTCGTAATCTCCCGCATTTCTTACAACGGTTGATAATCCGGAGGAGAAAGCTGCCCCGACTGGAAATATTTGATCATTTACATTGGATTTATAATAAGAGTAATCTACGCGTACACGATTTTTGAACATTCTAAGGTCTGTGCCTATTTCAAAAGTGTTACTCTTTTCAGGTTTAATATTTAAATCCCCAATACTAGTACTTGCTGAAAAACCACTTGCTCCATTAAATGGGAAAGAATCATCTTTTATGAAAAATTGTCCTATCTGTCCAAAATTTGGACCTTTACCTACTTGCGCCCATGAGGCCCTTAGTTTTGCGAAAGTCAGAATATTTTTGTTTGGATCTATTAAATCATGAAATAAGGTGGAAAGACTAAAAGACGGATAAAAAAATGATCGGTTGTTGGTTGGCAATACCGAAACCCAGTCATTCCGTCCTGTTACAGAAAGGAAGATCCGGTCTTTATACTCAAGACGCAAATCCCCAAACACCCCCAGGTTTCTTAGCTGAGTCACTTGATCTCCTGCAAAAGTGTTTAATGTGTTACTCAATTCTTTAATTCCGGGAACGTTTAGTCCTTCACCACGAATGAAAGAATATTCTGTTTTGATGTCAGAGAGTTGATGTCCAACTGTAAGAATGGATTTAAAATCGGTTGAAATATCTTTGGTGAAAGTTGCTAAAAAATTAGATTCCAATCCTATAAAATTAATATTCTCTTTAACCAAAAATCCCCCAACCTGGGTTCCAACATCTAAATCCCTGGGCACAAAACGACTTCTTAAATCTGAATAATTATCCACTTGTGCAGAATAGGTGAGAGATACCCATTCAGCAGGTGTCCAATTAAATGTGGTATTACCTACCCAACGGTTTACATCATCCTCTAAATTACTTGTCTCTGCAAAATATCGGGGATTATCGACGATTCCTTGGGTAACATTTCGTTGTGAACCATCTCTGTTTTTATAATCATTAATATTAAATGCGGTAGGCCAGTTCGACAAGGAACTAAAGATGGATTTATCACCACCATTTCCTCGTTTTCCACCTGAATTAACATAAGTTACAGAAGATGAAATTTCAATTTCATCGGATACTTTATAACCACCTTTAAATCTGAAGTTAGATTTGGAGTAATCGGTGTTTGGAACGATTTCCTGGTCATTGCTGTTGCCCATGGAAAAAAAGTAATCAAATTTTTCGGAAGCACCACTAATATTGAAATTGATTTGAGTGTTAATTCCTGTTTCAAAAAACGTGTCATATGGATCATGAAATCTATCATTAGATAAGTCAACTACAGTCCCGTCTGAAAAAGTATAAGAATCATCGGTAAATGGAACACCCCAACTCCAAAAAGCTGTTCCAAAAAAGTCAAATCCTGTTTCTGAATTAGGGTTTTCTATGGCTCCAGGAGCTCTGGTGGTTCGGTTACCCTCTCTAAATGTTTTTTGTAAATCGGGGGTTTTAACAACTTCCCTGGCAGTAGTTGACAAGTTAAGATTTATCCTGGGTTTCCCAATTTCACCTCTTTTGGTGGTGATCACGATGGCCCCGTTTGCAGCTCTTATTCCGTAGAGAGCCGTAGCTGCTGCACCTTTTAGAACGTTAAAGCTTTCAATATCTTCTGGATTTATATCCCCCGCTCTGTTAGAAAAACCAAATTGTTCTGAACTTCCGGTTGCATTTGACCCTGCACTAGGATTGACATTTCCAGAAAAGGTATCGTTGTTCAGTGCAATACCATCAACAATAATTAATGGCTGATTGTCTCTGCCCGGATCAACAGAACTTACACCCCGAAGCAAAATATCAACACCACCTCCGGCCGATCCGGAAGTCCGGTTGATTTGCAATCCGGCGACCCGACCTTGCAAAGATTCCAACGCATTTGTTTGTCCGTTCAAATTCAAATCTTTCGCGTCTACGGACTGAACCGAGTATCCAAGGGCTTTTGTTTCCTTCTCTATACCAAAAGCTGTCACCACCACTTCATCCAGGCTTTCCAAATCTTCCTGTAAGGAAATATTGATTTCAGTTTGATTACCAACGGTTACCTCTTTGGAAGCAAATCCAACCGAAGAAAATAACAGGATAGCTGATTCACTTACCTTTATGGAATATTTTCCGTCCATATCTGTCACAGTGCCTTGATTGGTTCCCTTAATTATTACGGTTACCCCCGGCAAGGTCATCCCATCTCCTGCTGTGGTTACCGTTCCCGTAACTGTCTTCTCCTGGGCTACCATTGCCGTAATTTGGAATAGCGCCAAAAAGACTAAAATTGTAATTTTGTTTTTCATACATTAGTTTGTTAAATATTTATGAGTGTTCTAAATGTAATAATTTTCAGTAATGAATTATTTTTTTGAGAAGAATATTTTAAACTTTTATTAACATCTAAAGTTTGATAATTAACCATTTTCTTTTTTTTGTACATTATTATACATTAGTGTCCGGTAAAAAAAATAAACCGGGCTAGCTATTTGAACACTAACCCGGTATGTCTACTTTTGAGTTACGACACCAAAAAGCTAGACATGGGTAAAAATAAGGATTTTAACGGACAGCCGATATTTAATCAATTAATAAAGTTCATTGACAAAAATGAGGTTCGCAAGATAGCCAAGGCGCATAGCGCAGAACGTTATGTAAAGAAGTTTACAACTTATAACCACCTGGTTGTAATGCTTTTCGTGTCCTTAGAAGGCTATCAATCAATACGGGAAACGATATTGGGACTACTTGCCAATGCGCAAAAGTTGGCCCATTTAGGCCTGTCTTACCTTGTTAGGCGAAGTACTTTTGCCGAGGCCAACAAACGTCGGGGTAGTGCGGTTTTTGGAGATATCTACATTAGTGTTTACCAAAAACATGCTGGAAGTTTAGCGGACAGCCGGTTAAGCGATACTGACCTAAAACGCCTTTATATTATGGATTCTACCACCATTTCCCTATTTAAAGACATCCTCAAGGGTGTGGGACGCAATCCCAAGGAAGGCAAAAAGAAGGGTGGAATAAAAGCCCACACCATTATCAAGGCTAGTGAGAATGTTCCCTGCCTTGTCCGCTACAGTGAAGCTGTACGACACGACCATATGTTTCTGAAAGAAGTTTTCAACCTGGTCAAAGGCTCTATCATTACTTTTGATAAAGGCTATGTTGATTATGCTCAATATGAAACTCTTACTCAAAGCGAGATATGGTACGTAACCCGATTAAAGAATAATGCGGCTTACCGCTCAGGAAAAGAGTTCGATATCCCGGAAGATGCAGATTCAGGAGTGCTAAAGGACGAGGAAATCATTTTATATTATGGTGAGGGAAAGCAGCTGAAACATCATTCCAGACGCATAGCGTATTGGGACAGCGAAAACAACAGGTTATTTGAATTCATCACCAATAATATGGAATTAGAAGCTGAAAAGGTAGCCTTGATCTATAAAAAACGATGGCAGATCGAGCTACTGTTTAAGCAGCTCAAACAGAATTTCCCGTTAAAATATTTTTTAGGCGATAATGAAAATGCCATTGAAATACAGATCTGGACGGCTATGTTAGCTAATCTTCTGATCACTTTAGTGAAAGGAAAAATAAAAAGGAAATGGGCCTTTTACAATCTGGTGTCCATCATAAGGCAACAGTTGATGAATTACATCAACCTGTATGGTTTTTTAGAAGATCCAGAGGGAAGTTGGCGGGAAGTGATTAAACAGAAAGAAATAAAATACCAAAATTCCCTGTTCCCGGAAATAAAGGGGGCTTACATTTAAAAAAGAAAAATATGGCGTCTCATTATCAACAACTTACGTTGACGAATTATTTAAATTCCGATTTTACCGGACAACAATGATTATTATACTAATATTTTACTCTTAGCTGTGAAAAAAAAATCACCTAAATCTTTTACACTTATCATTTTTTTAATAGTTCTCAATTTGTCTTTTATTTCATGTTCAACCCCCAGGCATGCAAGCCAGACTTTTGAAAAATTCCCCGTTTTCAGTCAGGGATTTCACGGCCTTGCCGTATTTGACCCACAGGAAAATAAAATGATTTATGAATATAACTCTGAAAAATATTTCACTCCGGCTTCAAATATTAAATTGTTTACTTTTTATACCGGTTTAAAGATCTTAGAAGATTCTGTTCCTGCGCTGCATTATTTTGTCAGGAACGATTCCCTGTTCTTTTGGGGAACGGGGGATCCCTCTCTATTAAACCAGGACTTACCACAATCCAAGGTCCTGGAATTTTTGAAAGAAAGAACAGAACAACTTTTTTATCTTCCGCCTCCTCAGGAAGAAAGGTTTTTTGGCCCGGGCTGGGCCTGGGACGATTACAATTCTTCATATTCTGCAGAAAGGGGTTCCTTTCCCGTTTATGGTAACCTGGTGCACTTTAGAAGGGAGAGAGGAAATTCCGAATTACTGGTCTCACCACAGATATTTTCAGATTCGCTGAATTTATCCCCTGGAGATACTTTTAAGGGAATAAGAAGAGATATGAAAACAAACAGATTTAATTTTGTTCCGGGATCCAACACTGGTAATTTAAATCAAAGAGTTCCGTTTAAATACTCATCCAGATTGGTGGTAAACATTTTGGGTGATACGCTTCAAAAGAAAATTACCATTTTAAAAAATATTGAAAGAGATCGGGGTTTTAAAACTTTACACAGCTTACCTGTTGATAGTTTATACAAAAGAATGATGGAGGTAAGCGATAATTTTATAGCAGAACAGATCCTTTTAATGGCGGCTCAAAAATTAAGTGATACCCTGAACGCTAACATTGCGATAGACCATATGCTTAAAACCTATTTAAATGATCTCCCACAGGAACCTAAATGGGTTGATGGATCAGGTTTGTCAAGATATAATTTAGTGACTCCGCTTACGATGATCAGATTAATTTCCAAAATACAAAATGAAATTCCACAGGAGCGTTTGTTTAGAATACTGGCAACTGGTGGGGTATCAGGAACTTTAAGGAACAATTATATTGGAGAAGAACCCTACATATTTGCGAAAACGGGAACTTTAAGACATAATCATAGTATTAGTGGATATTTAAAAGCAAAATCAGGTAAAATTTTGCTTTTTAGTTTTATGAACAGCAATTTCACGGCACCCATACATGATGTTCAATCCCAAATGGAATTAATCTTACGGGATTTTTACAGAAATAATTAAAATCCTTATAAAGCAGAAAAAATCTATAGTTTTATACTAAATAACAGATTACATGGAAAGAAGAAAATTTTTAAGAAATATAGGGACAGGAAGTGTTGCTTTATCTCTTACTTCGGTTTTGCCTGCAGGAAATATATTAATAAATAACCCCGGTATAAACAAAATATTACCCTCCAGATTAAAAGAAGGAGATACTATTGGAATTATAAGTCCGTCAGGTGCAATCTTTGAGACAGAACCTTATGAAATAGCGGTTGAAACTTTTGAAGCCATGGGATTAAAAGTGAAGCTTGGGGAATTTGTAAATAACCGCTATGGTCATCTGGCGGGAACAGATGAGGAAAGAGCGGGGGAACTCAATAATATGTTCAGGGACCCCGGGATCAATGCTATAATTGCCTTAAGAGGAGGTTCAGGAGCGGCACGTATTCTGGATAAACTGGATTACGATGCCATAGCTGCCAATCCTAAAATTTTCATAGGATATAGTGACATTACCGCCTTGCATTTAGCAATATTCACTAAAACGGGACTGGTTACATTTCATGCACCTTTAGCGGTATCAACATGGAACTCATTTAACTATACTATTTTCAGGAAGATACTTTTTGACGGTGAGGCCTTGCTGTTGGAAAATCCTTCAGATAAGGGCAGTGCACTTACTGTAACCCGAAACAGAATAAGAAGAATTAACCCAGGTATTGCAACAGGCCAGCTTCTGGGCGGAAATCTTTCTGTATTAACAGGAATAATGGGGTCACCCTATTTCCCCAATCAATGGAACAATAAAATTTTATACCTTGAAGATGTTGGAGAGCAAATTTATGCTGTAGACCGAATGATGTCACAGCTTAAGCTTGGCGGAGTGCTTGATAAAATATCAGGATTTGTATTTGGTAAATGTACAGATTGCAAACCGGGCGGAGGTTATGGTTCTTTAACCCTTGAGGAGGTTATTGACCACTATATCAAACCCCTTGGGATCCCTGCATATTCGGGAGCAATGATAGGACATATAGATGACAATTCTACCATACCCAATGGTCTGGAAGCAAGAATAGATGCAGATAAAGGAACTCTGCAACTTCTGGGACCTGCCGTAAAATAAATTAAACTCTCTATGGAAAATTTTCAGCAATTCATCCAACATATAAATTCAGGTTATACTCCAAATGGATATTTTATAACTCTGGGTGCGGTGATGTGGGATGGAATACCAAATCCTGAAACCCAGGTGAAGATTCAATATTGCGATCACAATTGCCTGCCACTACTGGACCTGAAAGATCCCAAAAAGATATTCCAATTTTTAACATCCAATGGAAAAAAATAATTTGTAACGCAATACGACTGAAAAGACCCCTCGTCTACAGGCGCCATCCACAGGAAGACCGCAAATCTGGAGGAGGGGTTATGAGCATATTAAATAAAACTTTTAAAAATAAATAGTACCCTTAATTATGAAAAAATATATTCTGCCACTTTTACTTGTAAGTATCATGGCATCCTGTGGTAAAGATTCTGATCCATTCTTAATAGATACAAACAGAGTTGGACCACTCACCAGAGAAATCCAGATAAACCAGTTGGACTCTATATTCCGTAACGATTCAATCGCCAGAAGCAATTCAGCCACCGGAACTTTAGCGACATCCAATGAGATTGAAATATTTGACAAGGATGGCTCAAAGTTGCTAATTCTGGAACCAATCCAACAATTTGACTCTACCAGTACAATAGGCTATATTCAGATACTTGATCCCCGGTTTGAAACGGCTAAGGGTCTAAATACGGAAAGTACATTTGGAGATATCGTAAAGAATTATTCTATTTCCCGAATTGAAAATACTTTAAATTCTGCTGTGGTTTTTATTGATGAACTTAATTTATACCTTACGATTGACAAGAAAGATCTGCCAGCAGATCTTCGGTATGATACAGGTACCCGAATCCATGAATCCCAAATCCCGGATAATGCCAAAATCAAGCACTTTATGATAAGCTGGTAAAATTTTAAGGTTATTTTTGATAAATATTCAATAATCGTTTTGTTTAGGAAATGTTAATTCAATATCATACTTAAATTCTTTGGCTACCTTTACAACCTTAACCAATACCTGAAATTATGATAAAGATCTTAGCTGTTATTATGTTAATAGGGGGAGCCATCGCCCTTATAATGGGAGTTCTTGGAATTTTTGGAAATGTAGCTCTTATGATGAGCCCCTGGGCTCTGGCAATATTAGGTTTTGTTTTCTTTATTGCCGGTATATCTATGCTTAAATACCGTAAAGACACAGATGAAGTTGCGGTAGATAATAAGAAGGCGGAATAATATAATTTAAAATTAGAAGGGGTTACAAATTTTATTCAGGCCATAAACCGGTCTGAAATTTATAAATTTGTAACCCCTTTCTTATTTTCATAACTATGGAACAAACCAGGATCAATAAGTATTTAAGCGAAGCAGGATATTGTTCCAGAAGGGAAGCGGACAAATTAATTGAGCAGGGTCGTGTCACTATTAATGGAAAAGTGCCAGAAATGGGCACAAAGGTAGGACAGGGAGATGTTGTTAAAGTGGATGGGAATTCTGTTCAAAATGAGGATGAAAATCGCGTATATCTCGCATTTAATAAACCTGTGGGTATAGTTTGCACAACAGATACAGGGGTTGAAAAAGATAATATAATTGATTTCATCAACTACCCCAAACGCATATTTCCCATTGGCCGCCTTGATAAAGCCAGTGAAGGCCTCATATTTCTTACAGATGATGGAGATATTGTTAACAAGATCCTCAGGGCGAGTAATAATCACGAGAAGGAATATATAGTAACCGTAAATAAACCAATTACCTCCACTTTTCTGGAACGAATGGGCAGGGGTGTGCCAATTCTCAATACGGTCACAAAAAAATGTGAGGTTGAACGGCTGGGAAATTATGATTTCCGTATAATCCTTACTCAGGGATTAAACAGGCAAATAAGACTTATGTGTGAATATCTGGATTATGAAGTCATAGCCCTTCGACGAGTTAGAATTATGAATGTAAAGCTTAATCTTCCTGTGGGAGAATGGAGAGAACTCACCAAAGAAGAACTGAACACATTAAACTCCATGATATCAAATTCTACAAGTACGGTAAATTCACGAAATAATTCTGCCCAAAGCAAAAAAAGATAAAATTCTTCTCTCACATCTTAGAAGTTTATGTCATAAAACAAATTCTACAGCATAAAAATCTTAACAGAGAATTAGCTGAAATTTCTATCTCTTTTTGAGTATATCTTTATAATTTTAATCAACTCTAAAAATTTTTGATATTTTAATAAGAATAAGCATATTGATATTCCTAAAATTTGATAAACACTGAATAATAAATAAATGAGTAAACTTCAACCCTTTCACCTTGCGATACCGGTAAATGATCTTGAAACAAACCGGAAATTTTACAGAGATACTTTAGGATGTATAGAGGGCAGAAGCAGTGACCATTGGGTAGACCTGGATTTCTTTGGTCATCAATTGGTTTTGCACGTTCAGGAATCACAAAATTCTTCGGGAAAAGGCAACCCGGTAGATGGAAAAGAAGTTCCCATCCCTCATTTTGGGGTGGTATTGGAGTGGGAAAGATTTCAGGAATTTTCCGAAGATTTAAAAACAAAGAATATAGATTTTGTTATTGAACCATATATCCGGTTCAAAGGAAAAACCGGGGAACAGGCTACGATGTTCTTTAAGGACCCTTCGGGTAACGCCCTGGAATTTAAGGCTTTTAAAGATATGGATCAGCTCTTTGCAAAATAAGAATTAATGAACAGACTAAAGCCCGAACTGATACGACAGCTGTTTGTATTGCTGGTGATTTTGTTTTTTGGATTTTTAATTTTTAAAGAAATTGTTCCTTTTCTCTCCGGAGTTCTGGGTGCGATAACATTATTTGTCATCCTTAAAAAATGGATGGCGAGACTGGTCGCCAGAGGCTGGAATAAATCACTGGCAGCAGGTTTATTGATGTTGCTTTCATTCATTGGCATATTGATCCCGGTGGTTCTGATTATTATGATGCTCTCTTCAAAAATTGGGAAAGCGGTAGCGAATTCTGAAAAAGTTGTGGCTGCAATTAAAGATCAGGCTACCAAAATTGAGGAATATATTGGATATGATATAAGTAGTACTATTGATTCAAGTTCTGTCGCACAGTGGTTAACGGCAAACTTACAAAGTTTTGCAGGAGGCACTTTTAATGCGCTCATTGCGATAGGTATAATGTATTTCATGTTATATTATATGCTTATAAACCGGAAAAATTTAAACAATACCCTGCGATCCTATGTGCCACTGGAAGATGAGAATACGTTGTTGATTGAGAACGAAATGGATATTTCGGTTAAATCAAACGCATTGGGAATTCCCCTGGTGGCTATTTTTCAGGGAGTTGTGGCTTTGATAGGTTTTTTAATTTTTGGGGTGCCAGATCCCTTTTTCTGGTTTGCAATAACAGCCATTGGATCCATGATCCCTTTCATAGGGTCGGCATTAGGAATAGTACCCGTAACATTACTATTACTTGCAAATGGTCAAAATTGGCAGGCAATTGGAATATTGATTTATGGAATTTTAATTGTTGGATCAACAGACAACCTTGTAAGATTATACATTTTAGAAAGATTGGCCAATGTTCATCCACTTATTACTTTATTTGGAGTTGTAGTAGGGGTGCCCCTGTTTGGCTTCATAGGGCTGATTTTCGGCCCATTATTGATCTCCCTCTTTTTGTTGATCGTTAAGATCTATAAAAAGGAATATGGAGATGACTATAATAGTATATAATTTAAAACCAAAGATATGTTTAGTAGAAAAACTCAAACCATCAATGAAGAGTATGTAAGTGGTGAAATCACTAAAATAGATGGAGAGGATGTAGATGTTGTTATGGATAGCGAGGAGGAGATCTCTGACAAACTCAGCAGCACCAATTTCTTTAAGAAATATACCGAGCTCGCCAAGGTGATGTTCGGAATGCTTAAAGACTACCGAAGCGGGGTTTATTCCAATGTGCCCTGGTTCACCATCGCTGCAATCGCATTTTCCTTTTTGTATCTGCTAAATCCTTTTGATCTTATTCCAGACTTTATTCCGGGGATAGGTTATGTGGACGATTTCGCGGTATTTACTTTTGCCCTTCGGTTCATAGAATCTGATCTTCATAATTATCTGGATTGGAAACTGGATGAAACAGAGGAATAAATGGATTTCATTAAATTAAAAAGGGCCCTGGAGGCCCTTTTTAATTTAATGTTGATATTCTTTCTGAATATTTAATGTCCATTCCTGTGATTATCTCTGGCAAGTAAGGTGTTTTTAAGGAGCATAGCAATGGTCATGGGTCCTACTCCTCCCGGTACAGGCGTAATAAAAGAGGCTTTTTTGCTTACCGCTTCAAAGTCTACATCTCCTGTGATTCGATAGCCCCGGGGCTGCGATTCATCTGCAACACGGGTGATCCCCACATCAATAACGACAGCGTCGTCTTTAACCATTTCGGCTTTAAGGAATTCAGGGTTTCCAAGGGCTGTAATAATGATATCTGCCTGAGAGGTGATCTGGGTGATGTTTTTTGTGAAACTATGGGTTAATGTAACGGTAGAATTACCCGGAAAACCTTTTCTACCCATGAGTATACTCATAGGTCTTCCCACTATATGACTCCTTCCTATAACAACGGTATGCTTTCCTTTGGTTTCCACTTTATATCTTTCCAGTAATTCCAGGATCCCATAGGGAGTAGCCGGGATAAAACTGCTCATATCCAATGCCATTTTGCCAAAATTGGTAGGATGAAATCCATCCACATCTTTTTCAGGATTTACAGCTAAAAGGACTTTTTGTGTATCTATCTGTTTTGGTAATGGAAGCTGAACAATAAATCCGTCAATATCCGGATCCTCATTAAGTTGCTTGATCTTCTTTAATAATTCGATCTCACTTGTACTACTGCTCAACTGAATTAACGTAGACTCAAATCCAACCCGTTCACATGCCTTTACTTTACTGTTAACATAGGTGAGACTCGCCCCGTCACTGCCAACTATTATTGCCGCAAGATGTGGCACTTTTTCCCCCCGGTCTATCATGTGCTGTACTTCTGCAGCAATTTCATTTTTAATGTCGTTACTTACTTTTTTACCGTCCAGAATAGTCATAATCGGGTGGGATTGTGGGTTATATATTGGTTACATCTTGAAATTTACCATACTACGAAGGAATAAAGGTCATTAGCTCATACCCTTCATCATTTGCATCATTTTTTTACCGCCACCACCTTGCATCATTTTCATCATTTTGCCCATTTGGTTAAATTGTTTGAGCAACTGGTTTACCTGTTGAACAGATGTTCCAGATCCTTTTGCGATACGTTTTTTACGGCTTGCATTGATAACGGTTGGAGTACTTCTCTCTTCGGGGGTCATAGAGTATATGATGGCTTCAACATGTTTAAAAGCATCGTCGTCAATGTCAACATCCTTAAGCATTTTACCGGCTCCGGGTATCATAGCCATAAGGTCTTTCATAGACCCCATTTTTTTTATCTGATGTAACTGATTCAGGAAATCATCAAATCCAAACTGGTTTTTTGCAATTTTTTTCTGAAGTTTTCTGGCTTCTTCTTCATCATATTGTTCCTGAGCGCGCTCAACAAGGGATATAACATCCCCCATTCCAAGGATCCTGTCTGCCATACGATCCGGGTAGAAAACATCTATAGCTTCCATTTTCTCACCCGTACCGATAAATTTGATTGGCTTGTTGACTACAGACTTGATCGAAATAGCAGCTCCACCCCTTGAATCACCGTCCAATTTGGTAAGGATGACTCCGTCAAAATTAAGTCGGTCATTAAAAGTCTTAGCTGTATTTACCGCATCCTGGCCGGTCATGGAATCAACTACAAATAAGGTTTCATGAGGCTGTATGGCCGAGCGTATATTAGAGATCTCATTCATCATGGTCTCATCTATTGCCAAACGTCCTGCAGTATCTATGATCACCACATTATGACCATTTTGTTTTGCATGTGCTATGGCAGCCTGTGCGATCTTTACCGGATCCTGATTTCCCTCATCACTGAAGACTTCCACTCCAATCTGATCTCCCACCACATGAAGCTGATTAATAGCCGCAGGTCTGTAGACATCACATGCTACAAGTAAAGGGATTTTATTTTTTTTGTTTTTTAAATAGAAAGCGAGTTTGCCGGAGAAAGTAGTTTTACCGCTACCCTGTAAACCGGACATCAAAATAATTGATGGGTTTCCTGAAAGGTTGATACCCTCAGCTTCACCTCCCATTAATTGGGTAAGCTCATCCTTAACGAGTTTTACCATTAATTGCCCGGGTTTTAAAGCGGTAAGAACATTTTGTCCCAGTGCTTTTTCTTTTACCGTCGCGGTAAATTCCTTGGCGATCTTATAATTGACATCGGCATCTACCAATGCTCTTCTAACTTCCTTTAAGGTTTCAGCCACATTTATTTCTGTGATCTGGCCATGACCCTTAAGAACGTGTAAGGCACTATCTAATTTATCGCTTAAACTATCAAACATAATCTTCTCTTATTTAAGTAAGCCTCAAAGGCCGATTGCAAATTTAATGATTTGATGCTGAAGTGAAAAGTTTTATTTAAGCCTTAATCTGAAGGTTTTTTTATCCCCACGCATCAATAACCCCGTGAATTGTCTTTCCAAAATTTAGGTTACATCCTTTCCGGAACGCCGATACCTAATAACCCGAATGCTGATTCAATGATATCTCCAACCCCTTTTGAAAGTGTGACTCTGAATTTCTTTTCTGTTTCATCCTTTGTTCCCAGAATGGTAACATTTTGGTAAAAGGAATTAAAAGCTTTTACCAGATCGTAGGTGTAATTTGCGATAAGGGCAGGGCTATGATTTTCGGCAGCTTGTTGTATGGTCTCCGGGTACATTTGCACCTGCTTTATCAGTTCCTTTTCCTTTTCGTGTAATTGATATGTTTTAATTTCCTCAAAATTCAGATCAAGTTCAAATTCCGCTTTCCGGATAATGGATTGGATCCTGGCATAAGTATATTGTATAAAAGGTCCTGTGTTTCCTTGAAAATCTACAGATTCTTCAGGATTGAAGAGGATCCTTTTTTTTGGATCTACTTTAAGGATGTAATATTTTAATGCACCAAGCCCTATAATACGATATAATTCTTCTTTCTCCTCCTGGTTATAATCTTCCAGTTTTCCAAGTTCTTCAGAAATAGTCCTTGCGGTAACAGTCATTTGCTCCATTAATTCATCTGCATCTACAACCGTTCCTTCCCTGCTTTTCATCTTTCCTGAAGGCAGGTCAACCATTCCATAACTTAAATGAAAAAGGTTATTGGCCCATTCAAAACCGAGTTTCTTTAGAATAAGAAACAGTACTTTAAAATGGTAATCCTGCTCATTCCCTACGGTATATACCATTCCATTGATATCAAAATCCTTTACCCTTTGAATAGCGGTTCCAATATCCTGCGTAATATATACTGAAGTCCCGTCACTGCGCAGAACGATCTTTTCATCCAGGCCTTCATCAGTAAGGTCTATCCAGACACTGCCATCCTCCTTTTTGTAAAAAACACCGTTTTCAAGTCCCTGAGCCACAACATCTTTTCCTAATAAGTAGGTATCACTTTCGTAATAATTCTTATCAAAATCTACCCCCAAAGCCTTATATGTTTTTTCAAATCCGTTGTAAACCCATTGATTCATTTTATTCCAAAGTTCTATTACTTCAGGTTTTCCTGCTTCCCAATCCAAAAGCATTTGCTGGGCCTCTTTTATAATCGGCGCTTCGATTTTTGCTTCCTCTTCGGTCTTGCCCTCATCTACCAATTGGGAAACCTGCTCTTTATAAACCTTATCAAATTTTACATAATAGTTTCCTACAAGCTTATCTCCTTTAAGCTCGGTTGATTCGGGTGTCTCCCCATTTCCAAACCGCTCCCAAGCGAGCATAGATTTACAAATATGGATCCCGCGGTCATTAATGATCTGGGTTTTGTAAACTTCTTTACCACTGGCCTTAAGAATTTCTGCAACAGAGTATCCTAAAAGATTGTTTCTAATATGTCCAAGATGCAGGGGTTTGTTTGTATTTGGCGAGGAATATTCAACCATAATTGCTTCAGCATTTTCTCCTGATTTTACCCTTCCAAAATTTTCAGAAGAAGAAATTTCCGTAAAGGCGTTTAAATAAAAGGGATCACTAAGAACAATATTAAGAAATCCCTGAACAACATTAAAGCGCTCGACCTCCTCAACATTGGCCACAAGATAATTACCAATGGTTTGTCCTAATTGAACCGGATTGGTTTTAATCTGCTTCAGCATGGCAAAAGTGACAAGGGTTATATCTCCCTCAAAATCTTTACGGGTTGGCTGGAATTCCAATTTTTCCAGTTTCACACCATAAGTTTCTTCAACAGCGTTTTTAACCTCTTTATCAAGGATATTCTGAATATTCATTTTTAAATATTGAGATTTTAATATTAAAAATTAAGAGCCTCAAAGATAAGGGAAAATAAGCGTGTGGGATAATCAATAAACTCCAAATCCTTATCTTTATGAAAAAAGGAAATGCTTTTCAACATAAGTTACAACCAACCATCAATAAAAGAAAAAATAATTGAAGAGGTGGGACCACCTTTCACTTTACTTGAAAGATTTAAATTAAATGGGACAGGATCTCCTAAGCTATTCGTTACCTCTACCAGTATTGATATTCACAACCTAATGGTATTGGATAATAATATAAATACCTGCAATATTGAAATGAGGCCAAAAGGTATTATCGTAATGTTCAGGTCAATGCTTGAAACCTATGCCCTTATTATACCTTATTACAAATTGAATTTATATAAAGGCAAAGCAGAAGAATATTCCATTTACAAGGATCATTACTTTATAAAGGTTAAAGCTAATACACCTGCAATTCATAAGTATATGATGAAAATAGTAGATTATAAAACCGGCAATGCTCCTACGAAAGTTGAAGATTTACCATAGACCATTATCTTTCTATTTTCTTCCAAAAGCGGCCGCACCAATCAGGGCTAGTATTCCAAGACCAATCATAGCATAGGATTGGGTGTTATCCCCCTGAGCTTCAACTTTTAAAGGGCCGGCTTCCATGGAGACTTCTGGAGTGAACAAGGTGTAGAGACCATAGATCACTAAAAGGATCCCAACGATTAACAGAACAATTTTCAGCGTATTATTCATTTTTAAAAAGATTGGTTATTATTCGGTTAAAGTAAGAATTTAATTCTTAAATTATTAAATATAAAGTACCCTCACATGAAAATTTTACTCACCGGCGCAAATGGCTATATAGGATTAAGACTCCTTCCTCAATTAATTGAACTGGGACATGAGATAGTTTGTGCTGTAAGAAATAAAGAAAGATTTAAGGTCATTAAGGAAATCAGGGATAAAATCCAGGTGGTGGAAATAGATTTCCTTAAAGACCCGGTAACCCCAGATCTTATAAAAGATATCGATATTGCTTATTACCTCATCCACTCTATGACGGCTTCCACAAAAGATTTTGATGATAAAGAATCTATTTCAGCACGCAATTTTAATACGCTCGTAGCCAATACAAAGGTAAAACAGGTAATATTTTTGAGCGGTATTGTAAATGAAGAAAAATTATCACGGCATCTCCAGTCACGCAAGCAGGTAGAAGGTATTTTATACGATGGCAATTTTCATTTAACAGTGCTAAGAGCGGCCATTATTGTAGGGTCGGGCAGTTCTTCATTTGAGATCATCAGAGACCTCTGTGAAAAACTTCCCGTAATGGTCACCCCCAAATGGGTGCGTACAAAATGCCAGCCGATAGCGATCAGAGATATTTTAAATTTTCTTACGGGGGTTATAAATAACGAGAGGTGCTTTGATGAGTCTTTTGACGTGGGAGGGCCGGATATACTATCTTATAAAGAAATGATGCAACAATATGCCGAAGTGAGAGGATTAAATCAATACATCCTTGAAGTACCGGTAATGTCCCCAAAACTGTCTTCATATTGGCTGTATTTTGTAACCTCAACATCCTACAAACTGGCTCTTAACCTGGTAGACAGTATGAAAATAGAGGTTATCACCAATGATAAAAGACTACAGGATAAATTGGGATTAGAACCCATTTCTTACAAAGAGGCAATACGCCTTGCTTTCTATAAAATAGAACAAAATCAGGTTGTTTCCAGCTGGAAAGATTCCATGAGCAGCGGAAGATTCAAATCTGAGCTTAGCGGGTTTATACAGGTTCCCACCTATGGCTGTCTTATAGATAAAAAATCAACCAAAGTGGAAGACTCTGATCTTGTTTTGGAAAAGATCTGGGCTATTGGAGGCCTAAAAGGCTGGTACTACGGAAATTGGCTCTGGAAAATGCGCGGATTTATGGATAAGCTGTTTGGGGGAGTCGGACTTCGAAGAGGAAGAACTCACCCTACAGAACTCGCCGTGGGAGACTCCCTCGATTTCTGGCGGGTATTGCTGGCCGATAAAAAAAGCAGGCGCCTGTTACTATTTGCTGAAATGAAAGTCCCGGGTGAAGCCTGGCTTGAATTTGAAATTGATGAAGAAAATATACTTCATCAAACAGCAACTTTTCGTCCCAAAGGTTTATGGGGCAGAGCTTATTGGTACACTATGCTCCCTTTCCATTATTTTATTTTTGAAGGAATGATCAAAAGGATAGCAAGAAATTCTGTTGAATAATTTAAATATATGGCAGACCTGGAGAACCTTGACTAGTTTTCCATGGGTAAAAATACCTCTGCCATCATACACCGGGCACTACCCCCGCCACAGGTTTCTATAGTTTTAATATCTGAACTCAGGACCTCACAATATTTTTCTATAGACTTGATCTGCTGGGGATCCAGACTATTATAAGCAGTAGAACTCATTACGAGGTATTTTTTATTACCCGAACCTCTGACCTGAAGCATATTTCCCGCAAATTGATGCATTTGTAATTCTGTGATCTTAATGATCTCTTTGCCATCCTCTTTAAGGTGCCTTACTACATTCTTCCTTTCTTTGGCATCGTCTATGGAATCCAGACAAATCACGGCAAATTCTTCACCTATGCACATCATCACATTGGTATGATATATTGGTTTCCTCATTCCATCAACGTCCTGGAAGGCTGTAAAGATCACAGGAGTGAATTCCATATCCTCACAAAATTCAATGAATAAATCCTCATCTGCACGTGCAGATAAAGAGCAATAGGCTTTTTGATTTGGCCGGTCAAGAATAATACTTCCAGTTCCCTCAAGATAAATACCCTCCTCCTCGGCGATGGTATAATCCAGGATCTCTTCAATTTTAAAACCCTGGGATTCCAGTTGTTCAAAGATCTCCATTCTGCGTTCCCTTCTCCTGTTCTCTGCAAACATGGGATAAATAACCGCAGTTCCATTCTCATGAAATGATACCCAGTTGTTAGGAAAAATTGAATCTGGGGTATCATTCTCCTTTTGGTCTTCCACAACGACAACATGAATCCCCTTGCCGCGCAGTTTCTCTACAAACGCATCAAATTCCTCAAGGGCTTTTTTATTAATATCAACATTTTTAATTTGAAGGTCTTCCTGAAAATAATTATTGACAGCCGTTTCTTCATTCATTCGAAAAGCCGCCGGTCGCACCATAAGGACTGTATTTGTGATTTGTTTCTCCATAGTTTATTCTCTTATTAATGGCAGGGTTGAACAACGCAATAAGCCTTCCTGTTTTGAAATTTCTGCATAAGGCACTTCTTCCACGGTTATATTTTGAGCTCTTAGCCAATTATTAAGGCGCGTAAAGTTTTTTTCAGAGATCACCACATCTTCTGAAATTGAAAAGATATTTGAATTCATTTCATACATTTCATCACGGGTAATGTGGAATAAGTTTTCCTTTCCGAAAAGATTTACAAGCCATTGATATTCCTCTTCTATGAGAAATCCATCTTTGTATATGACAGCTTTATCTTTCCCAACCGGTTGAAAAATGCAATCCAGGTGAAGAGCATTTTCCCGGGGTTCTGTATTTGATTTTTTAAGGTCAAAGGATACAACTTTTTTATGCGGGAATAATTTCTGGAGAGCTTCCACAGCCTGTACATTTGTTCTGGCGGTTATTAGATCTTTATAATCATCTCCTCTATATGTTCCCACAAGTATATATTCCTTATAAGGAATAACATCACCTCCCTCTACATGAGCCTCGGCCGGTAAATATATTATATGTGATGGATCTATCTGTGAGATCACATGATCAATTGCTTCAATTTCCTCGTCACGGTCGGGTAATATATTAGCCTTTATAAACTTATCCTCAAGAACAAAAGCGATATCCCTGGTAAAGATCTGATTGTAGTCTTTTATGATCTTAGGCCGATACACTTTTACATCATATCTTTCCAAAACCTCTGCTACAGCCTCCATTTCCCTTACCATGTCCTCTTCTATGGGATAGGTTCCTGCTTTAATGTGTTCTGCAGATTTTGGATCATAAGCATCCTCATAATGGGGTGTTGGCCCATTACTCACGGCAGTTCCAAGGACTACAGCTTTAAGGGATGAAGTTTCACTGGAAATATTTAACCTAAGCATAAAAATTATTATTTCTGCAAATATAGAAAAGGCTTTTTCAAAAAACAGGTTTTGAATACAAATCAAGCTCGCATTAACCTTCAGCAATATTGTATTTATGTCCGTTTTTTATAACTTTACTAACAAATTGGAACCTGTTTCTTTACCTATCTTAGCCCCACCCTAATAGGCTATAAAATAAATTTCATCTGAGACATTTTAAGAGAATAATTATCATAATAATACTTTTCTCAATTTCATTTGGTTGTAATAACAAAAATGAAAGTGAGAAAAATAAACCTTTGGTTTATATCCAAAAAAAAGGTAATGATATTAAGCTTATAAGACACGGTGAACCTTTTTATATTAAAGGAGGTGCGGCCCATCCAGATTATCTGGAAGAGTTAAAGGAAGCCGGTGCAAATACTGCCCGAATATACGATACCATAAATTTGAAACAAACCTTGGATAAGGCCCATCAACTAGGCCTTTCAGTCGTTGTAGATATCCCTCTACCTCAGTATATGAATAATCCTGATTATTTTGAAAAGGAGGAAAAATTCATTCCTATGAAAATTGGAGTTGAGCGCATTGTACGACAACACAAAGATCATCCCGCACTTTTGTACTGGAACCTGGGGAACGAACTTTTTTATCCATATTTTTTTAAAAACACCAAATTTTTTACAAATTTCAATTCCTTAATTGATTTGATTAAAGATATAGATCCAAATCATCCCGTTTCCACTGTTACAATAGGAGCTAATAGGGTTAGGATTTTAAGCATTCATCGAAAAAGTCCCCAATTGGATTTTATATCTTCCAATTCTTTTGGGTCTATTGGTGAATTTTCAAAAAGAATAAAGCCTTTATCTCCGTTCTGGAATGGTCCCTTTGTTATTTCGGAATGGGGAACAAATGGGGTATGGGAGGTTGGCAGTACGTTATGGGGTGCTCCTTTTGAAGGTACAAGTACAATGAAAGCAAAACAAATTAAAGAACGGCACAAAAATTATATCGAGCCCCTTAAAAATAATAATTCTCTGGGAAGTTTTGTGTTTTTCTGGGGTCAAAAAAATGAACATACTCCAACCTGGTTTAGTTTATTCGGAGCAGATAAGAAAAAGACTCAAGCCGTTTATGAAATGTCAACAATCTGGAAGAATACCACACAATCCTATGATGGACCGGTGCTGGACTATATCTTACTTAATAAACAGGGAATCCCTGACAATATAATATTGAAACCAGATTCGTTTGCTGAAGTTGAAATATTTTATCCAGATAACACCTCCCCAGATTATAAAATTGAATGGGAATTAAGACATGAGTCCTGGTTTAATTATCTAAACAGCATAGCAGTAAAAAATGTTGCATTTGAAACCAGAGGAAAAAGTGCAATTTTTGTTACCCCTAAAGTGGAGGGCCCCTACAGATTGTTTTTATATCTTACCAATGACAGTGAATATTTTGCAACTGCCAATATCCCCTTTTACATTCTAAATCCAGAAAATGGGAAATAATGGTTTAAAAGCTCCTACCAAAAATGAATCCCGCGTCATAAAATTTATGATCCTCCTGGGCATTTTTAGTATTTTAAACTTTTTGATTTATTTTTTTCAGCCTCAACATGCAGGTGAGACCTGGTTATACGTGTTATTGACAATTACTATCCTATACAGCATTTTAAAAAAGATGTATATGTGGTATAATTATTCAAATATTTCTATTCCGGAAAAATCTCCGGATATACCTGATTTTAAGGTGGACATATTAACCACCTATTTTCCGGGGGAGCCTTACCAGATGACTATTACAACACTGGAAGCTATTAATAACATCACTTATCCTCACACTACTTATTTATGCGATGAGGCCAATGACCCATTCTTAAAGAGTTTTTGTGAGAAGAATGGAATAATTCATGTAACCCGTGATAATAGAATAAATGCAAAGGCCGGAAATATAAATAATGCTTTAACCAAACATGCCACAGGAGACATATGTGTTGTTCTTGACCCCGATCATATTCCCGAGCCGCATTTTCTTGATTCTATCCTGCCTCATTTCAGGGATCCGGAAATTGGATTTGTGCAGATAGTACAATCCTATTATAACATAAAAGATACACTGGTAGCCCGTGGAGCTGCAGAACAAACCTTTCAGTTTTACGGACCAATGATGATGACCCTTAATGCTTATGGAGCCGTAAATGCAATTGGAGCAAATTGTGTGTTTAGAAGAAAAGCTCTTGATAGTATAGGAGGTCATGCCCCCGGTCTATGTGAAGATATGCACACCGCAATGCTATTATATTCCAAGGGGTGGAAGGCAGTGTATGTCCCGGAGGTTCTGGCCAGAGGACTTGCCCCCTCCAACTTAACAAGTTTTTTTAAACAGCAGATTAAATGGTCACGAGGCACTTTTGACCTGTTGGTCAAGGTATATCCCAAAATATTTAAAAAACTTACTGGCAGACAGAAAATACATTATGGTATACTTCCTCTCCATTATTTCGCAGGAGTAACCTCCCTTATTAATTTTTTAATTCCAATTTTCTCCCTTCTTTTCTCTATTACTCCATGGAGGGGAAACTTTGTTGATTTTATATTGGTCCTTTTACCCGTTGCAGCCAGCTCTGTATTAATCAGAACATATATACAAAAATGGGTAATTGAAAAAAAGGAAAGGGGTTTCCATATTATAGGGGGACTGCTTCACATAAATTCCTGGTGGATTTATTTACTTGGTCTTTTCTATACCATTATTAATAAGAATGTACCATACCTCCCAACTCCCAAAGAAAACGAGTGGAACACCAATTATAAGATCGTTATACCCAATATGATCATTGCCATGTTGTCAATATTTGCAGTGATCTATGGTTTACAAAAAGATTTTACCCCCTTCTCTATATTGATGGCAGGCTTTGCGTTATTCAATGCATTTATTATGGTATTTGGAATATATCTTGCCCACAGGCTTACCAACCAAAACCAGATTTTGAGAACCAATCTCAGAAGACAAAATGTCCAACTACTTTGGAGTATAAAAGAAAAATTTTACCAGTTTACCAATGCAGTATTTTTTGGAATGAGAAAGATTTCTTTTGCGCTGTTGTTATTAATCATTATTATTTCCATGGGGTTTAAACATGAAAATGACCTTTCAAAATGGGAAAATGTTAAAGCTCCTGTTTCATTTCAATACACTCCCAAATATTTGGGAATATTTCATCCTTATAGAGACACGGGTCTTTCAGACCTTTCTGAAATAGAATACATTGAAAATGCAGATAATGTTAATTTTAATATTATTTCCTTTTACATGGGATGGGAAGATGAAAATATTGAAAATTTCCCTCATGACTTAATGAAGGGCATATACTCCAAAGGGTCTATTCCAATGATCACCTGGGAACCCTGGGCATCATCTTTATCACAAAGCGTCGATAACGCAGATTTAATGGCAGAAAAAAAGATGCTGAAAAATATCGCTGAAGGTGTCTTTGATGATTATTTAAAAGAATTCATTCAAATCCTTAAAATATATGATCAACCGGTTTTTCTAAGGTTTGCACATGAATTTGACAATCCGCAATACCCCTGGTCTCAGGCTGGGAATAACACTCCTGAAGAATTCATCAGGGCATGGAAACATATCCATGAAATAGTAAATACTGAAAACGCAAATAAAATAGTATTTGTATGGAATCCATGGAGTACTTCGGGAATGGAACAATATTATCCGGGAGATGATTATGTAGATTGGATAGGTATAACTTTACTTAATTACGGAGCCTTCAATCCGGAGGGAAAACCTCTAAGTTTTGATCAACTTTATGAACCTATTCATCGAGAGCTGAGAAATTTTACCAGAAAACCGGTAATGCTTGCCGAGTTTGGATCAATTGATCAAGAGAATAGCCAGGAAGAATGGACAAAAGATGCAATGCATTCAATAAATTCCCATTATCCGCTTATTTCTTCAATTGTAATGTTCAATAGTGCCTTTGATAAAAATATTCCTGAAAATGACTGGTATACCGGCAATTATATAGACTGGACCTCCAGCCATATAAAATATATAGGTGAACAGTTTGGTACTAAGAAAAATTATAAAAAGATCTCTCCCTTAGAAACACCCCGCCTGTTTGCACCAAATACTATTACAAACATAGATTTTAAAGGGATAAATTATAAAAAAGCGAAAAGCTGGAGAAATAACTACCATTACCTGTCGAAAAAAGTTTTGGAAAATGATTTGAGGCTTATGCGAAGTGCAGGAATAAATACCATTAAAGTGAATACTAATGAGATCTATGATTATAACTTAAGAAAATATTCCAAAAAACATGAAATGAGTATAATCTACCAGTTCGAAGTTGGTGATATTTTCAATTTTACAAAAGATAAACTAAGTTTAAAAGAATCCAAGGACCATATTCTGAAAAAAATAAGAGAATTTAGAACCGATCAAAATATTAAAGGTTACTCTTTTACCTATGATTTGGATAATTATATCTACAAACCTTTCCTTTACTATCAGCAATTGGAATATTTGGAATGGTTTCAGGAACTGTTTACCGAAATTAAAACCATAGATACTTCGAAATACATTATTCTCGAAATGGATCAAAAGGAAGGTATTGGAAAGAATATGACCTATGTACATAAACATTTGTCTATAGATCTAATTGGTTTACATATTGATGACACAGTAGAGTTAAACGATCTGTTTCAATTTAGTGAAGACATGGGGATTTCTGTTTTCATAAGTGACATGGATTCTGATTTATTTATTCAGGAATCTCAAAGATTCAAAAACCAGAATATTATTCTATCAAATTTTCAGGATGAACATTACAGCAACTGGGTAACATTTGATGGATTGCTTGATATTTCTGGCAACCCTAAGGGTACATATTTTAGGGTTCAAAGTATTTTAACGGAAAAAGAAAAAAATGTCAATACTATTCATCCCAGGATCTTACGCCCTTCTGAAGGATTATTCCCGGGAAATTCAGCGAGGTATCATGCATATGTTTTTATAAATGATCAATGGTTGCGCGGCTCTGAACTTGAAAAAGAATTTAAATTTGAATGGAGTCTTATAAAATCTGATGAATATGGTAATCCAATAGCTATTAAAAAGTTAGGAAGTGGCTTTTACAAGGACGTCATAATTCCGGAAAATTATAAGGATTATCGTCTTAGGCTTAGTGCAATAAGAAAAACCACCGGAATTACTGAAAGTGATGTATCTGTTTTATACACCCCGGCCGATCAGGACATTTTTATTTCTTATTAAAATTAAAGAAATAATTTCAATAAAGATCGAGGGAAATGATATTTTAATTTCGGCTTCATTCTTTCTAAATCTGCTTAAGGACCCTGTGTAAGTAATTAAATTTTAAGAATAAAAAAAGCTCGCCATGGAGCCTTTTTTATTCTTAAAATTTTACAATATTCTATCTATTTTCAACAGCTTTAAAATCCCTAAGAGTCTCACCAATGTAGACTTGTCTTGGTCTTCCTATTGGTTCGCCACCTAATCTCATCTCCCTCCATTGAGCTATCCATCCTGGCAATCTACCTACTGCAAACATCACGGTGAACATTTCTGTTGGAATACCCAAAGCTCTGTAAATGATCCCTGAATAGAAATCTACGTTTGGATATAATTTTCTCTCTACAAAATAAGGATCTTCAAGTGCTGTTTTTTCAAGAGATTTTGCTATATCTAATATAGGATCATTCACTCCAAGATCTGCCAGAACTTCGTCTGCAGCTTTCTTAATGATCTTAGCTCTTGGATCGAAATTTTTATATACCCTATGCCCAAAGCCCATCAGCCTGAATGGATCGTCTTTATCCTTTGCCTTTGCAATAAATTTGGAAGTATCTCCTCCATCTGCTTTTATCTCTTCCAGCATTTCTATTACAGCCTGGTTGGCACCTCCATGTAATGGACCCCATAATGCCGAAACACCTGCAGATATCGACGCGAATAACCCTGCGTGAGAAGATCCAACTATTCTAACAGTAGATGTAGAGCAATTTTGCTCATGATCGGCATGTAGGATAAGTAATTTATCCATGGCATCTACAACTACCGGATTTGCTTTATAATCCTCGCCCGGCTTTTTAAACATCATTTTAAGCAAGCTTTCAACGTAACCCAGATTTACATCCCGCTGTCTAAGAGGCATTGCTTCTTTTTTTCTGAGTGTCCAGGCAGCCAGTGTGGGGAATTTTGCCAATAACTTAACTATGGCCTTATACATATCCTCTTCTGAATCTACATTAACAGATTTCGGATTAAAGGCAATAAGAGCGCTGGTAAGGGAAGACAGCATACCCATAGGATGGGCAGAAGAAGGAAAGCCATCAATGACTTTCTTCATATCTTCATTTACAAAACTCTGAGCAATTATATCCTTTTTAAAATTATTTAATTGTTCTTTATTAGGTAATTCCCCAAAGATCAACAGGAAAACCACTTCAAGAAAATCGGCCTTTTCAGCTAGTTCTTCAATAGAATATCCCCTATATCGCAGAATACCTTTTTCACCATCCAGAAAGGTAATAGCACTTTCACAGCTACCTGTATTCTTATACCCGGGATCCAGGGTAATGGCCCCTGTTTGACTTCGAAGATTTTTTATATCTATGGCAACTTCATTTTCACTTCCAATGGTTACCGGGAATTCATATTTTTTCCCATCTAATTCTAACGTAGCAACTTTTGACATATGCGTATTTCTTTAAATTCAGATTATTTTTACTGTCTTGCTAAAATACGAAATTATAAAGATAAAAGATGCCACTAAGCAGTTGTAATTTCAGGATTTAAAGGAATTTCAGACAAATTTTAAAAAATTCCTAAAAGAAAAAATCCCCACCTTTCCGGATAGGGATTTATTATACCATGTTAAGATTATTTATATCCTAAATGCTTTCTCTTGTGGAAAATAGGCCACACTTCCTAACTCCTCCTCAATACGTAAGAGTTGATTGTATTTAGCCATCCTGTCACTTCGTGAAGCTGAGCCGGTTTTGATTTGTCCTGTATTTAAGGCTACAGCAAGATCTGCAATGATACTATCTTCGGTTTCCCCCGATCTGTGAGACATTACAGAAGTATACCCTGCATTTTTAGCCATATTTACTGCCGCAATAGTTTCTGTAATCGTACCTATCTGATTAAGCTTGATTAATATAGAATTCCCAATTCCCTCTTTAATGCCACGACCAAGCCTTTCAACATTAGTAACAAAGAGATCATCACCTACCAGCTGCACTTTATCACCTATTTTATCTGTAAGGTACTTCCAGCCCTTCCAGTCATTTTCATCCATTCCATCTTCTATTGAAATTATAGGATATTTAGAGGCAAGTTCGGCCAGATAATCTGCCTGCTCCTCACTTGTACGCACTTTCCCTTTATCGCCTTCAAATTTGGTATAATCATATTTTCCGTTTACATAGAACTCGGCCGCGGCGCAGTCCAGGGCGATCATAACTTCATCTCCCCCCTTGTAACCGGCATTTTTAACAGCCAGCAAAATGGTTTCCAGTGCGTCCTCAGTACCGTCCAGAGTTGGAGCAAATCCTCCCTCATCCCCTACTGCTGTACTTAATCCCCGGTCATGAAGCACTTTTTTCAAATGGTGAAAAATTTCTGTGCCCATTTTAAGTGCTTGTGTAAAACTCTTCGCCTTTATGGGCATAACCATAAATTCCTGGAAAGCTATTGGAGCATCACTATGAGAACCACCATTAATAATGTTCATCATAGGAAGTGGGAGGGTATTGGCACTTACCCCACCCAGGTAACGGTATAAAGGCATATTCAGTTCATTAGCCGCTGCTTTTGCAACTGCCATGGAGACACCCAGAATGGCATTGGCCCCAAGTTTGGATTTATTGGGCGTACCGTCAAGCTCTATCATCGCCTGATCTATAATATTTTGCTCAAACACCGAATACCCCAGCAATTCTTCAGCTATAGTGGTATTAACATTTTCCACGGCTTTTGAAACTCCTTTTCCCATGTAATCCTTACCTCCATCCCGCAATTCAACCGCCTCGTGTTCTCCTGTGGAGGCGCCAGATGGTACTGCTGCCCTACCTATTACACCATTTTCTGTGGTTACATCTACTTCAACTGTTGGATTACCCCTGGAATCAAAGATCTGCCTGGCATGTATATTTACAATTATGCTCATATTTTAAAAAATTTAATGTGTTAGCAAGATACAAATAGATGGCCTATTTATTATAGAATCCTTAAGGTTTAACCCAAATTTTTACGATAACGATTTCGAATATGTGGACAAGGATTTAGAAAAGTATTTAATTTTTATTGGAAATAAGCCATCCCAACCTAAGTCCAACTATTGGTCCAAAAGCTGAATCTCCCTGATCATTAAAACCATATCCTAATCCGAGATTGAGATTTAATTTAAAACCACCCTTATAAACCCTGTGCAATCCCCAAACGGGGCCTACCTCTATTCCATAGTTGGCGGTTGATTCCAGATCACCTATGATAGGTTTGCCTCCATAAATCGCAGAGTGCAATGCAATATAGTTCCCGCTAATGTTCAAAATGTTTTTGCCTTTGGACATTCGTTTTTCAAAATTATGATAGTTGCGGTATTGGGCGGTAAACGTGGGGAAAAAACCAAATTCCGTTCCGTCGGAGGCATCTCCACTTACCAACACAAATCCGGTTCCCAGTTGAAGGTCTATTGTAGAATTATTTGACACCCTGGTTTCCAGCTCCAGGGCGGGCATTAAAAAATTAATTGAAAATTGAATTTTTGACACTCCCGTAGAATTTTGGGAAAATGAACTAAACGAAATGATTAATAAAACAAACGGGAATAATATTCTCATGTGATGTTTTAAGATTGATTTAAAAAATTCTGCAAATAAAGCAAATTCCGGGGAAGTAGTAGGCAGGTATGTAAAAAGGGTAAGCAAATTTTGCTTACCCTCTATAATATTTCAATAAAAGCTCTAAGCTTTTACCCGAGTCATTCTTTCAATAAATTCATCGAAGAGGTAAGTGGCATCATTCGGTCCGGGACTGGCTTCAGGGTGGTATTGAACAGAGAAAACATTTTTGTTCTTCATTTGCAGGCCTCCAATGGTATCATCATTAATACAAAGGTGAGTGATCTCAACATTGGGATTTGCTTCCGTTTCTTTCCTGTCTACCGAGAAACCATGATTTTGTGAAGTAATCTCCCCTTTACCGTTTCTTAGATCCAGTACAGGATGATTAATTCCCCTGTGCCCGTGATGCATTTTATAAGTAGAAATGCCATTGGCCAAAGCGATGATCTGGTGTCCAAGACAGATTCCAAATAAAGGATGATCATTTTCAATTATATCCCGGGCAAGGGTGATGGCTGCTTTCAGAGGCTGAGGGTCTCCGGGACCATTGGCAATGAAATATCCATCAGGATTCCAATCCTTCATTTCTTCATAGGTACTATTGTAGGGAAATACTTTAATATACACATCCCTTTTTGCGAGATTTCGTAGTATGTTTTTCTTGATCCCGACATCCAGCGCGGCAACTTTATATTTTGCAGTTTCATCTCCAAAGAAATAAGCCTGTGTGGTGGACACCCTGGATGCAAGTTCCAAACCATTCATATTCGGCACCTGGGCCAGCTGTTTTTTCAGGCCTACAATATTATCCACATCTGTAGATATAATGGCATTCATCGCACCATTTTCTCTTATATATGTAACAAGGGCACGCGTATCAACATCAGAAATCGCAAAGAGATCGCTTTTATTCAGAAAATCTTCCAGTGAACCATCAGCTGCCGGTCTTGAATAATTATAGCTGAAGTTCTTGCAGATAAGCCCGGCAATTTTTGGACTGGCAGATTCATTTTCATCATCATTCACACCATAATTGCCAATGTGTGCATTGGTGGTAACCATTAACTGTCCAAAGTAGGATGGATCTGTAAAGATCTCCTGGTAGCCGGTCATTCCGGTATTAAAACATACCTCTCCTACCGCACTGCCATCTTTATTGCCAATAGATTTTCCATGGAAAATAGTTCCGTCTTCAAGTAAAATAATGGCTCTTTTTCTTAGTTGATATTTCATGCCGGGATTTTAAAATTTTGATCCTCAGGATCTTTAATTGTTAGCAAAATTAAATAATTGAATTGGATTTTTCAGGTGATTTAAAAACCAAAAATATCCGGTAATTAATAATCAAAAAAAAAAGGATAAACCTTGCGGCGTATCCTTTTTTATATTGAACGAACAAATAAGATTCATTCCTATTCTTCTTTTTTATCCTCAGTTTTATCTGATTTTTTATCTTCAGTCTTTACTTCAGCACTAGCCTCTGGTTTAGTTTCAGTCTTAGGTTCTGCTTTTGCTTGAGTTTTAGGCTCAGCTTTGGCAGCTTCTTTGGGCGTAACAGGCGCTACTGTATCTTCTGAAGCTTTTTTACCTCTACCTGCTCTACGCGTAGATTTCTTCTTCTCAGGCTTGTTTACATTATAGGTCTCATTGTAATCAACAAGCTCTATAAGGGCCATATCTGCGTTATCACCTAAACGGTTACCTAACTTAATGATCCTTGTATAACCTCCGGGACGATCTCCTACCTTGGGAGCAACATCTCTGAACAATTCTGCAACAGATTCCTTGCTTCTTAGCTTTGTAAAAACCAATCTGCGGTTGTGAGTAGTATCTTCCTTAGATTTTGTAACCAAAGGCTCTACAAACTGCTTCAAAGCTTTAGCTTTTGCCACAGTAGTATTTATTCTTTTATGCTCAATCAGGGAACAGGCCATATTTGCCAACATGGACTTACGGTGGGCTGTTTTTCTACCTAAGTGATTTATTTTTTTTCCGTGTCTCATTTTTATTCTAGATGTTAGATATTAGATTTGAGATTTTAGATATTGTCGTGAAGATATCGATCTAAGACTTTTTGTCTCACATCTCATATCTCACATCTCATATCTCTAATCCTTATCCAATTTATATTTTGAAAGGTCCATTCCAAAGTTCAAACCTTTGTTGTTTACAAGCTCTTCAAGCTCGGTCAAAGATTTCTTACCAAAGTTACGGAACTTCATCAAGTCGTTTTTGTTGTAAGATACCAGGTCTCCAAGCGTATCAACTTCAGCTGCTTTAAGGCAGTTAAGCGCTCTTACCGAAAGATCCATATCTACAAGCTTAGTCTTAAGCAACTGTCTCATGTGAAGGGATTCCTCATCATAAGTTTCAGTTTGAGCTATTTCATCGGCCTCAAGCGTTATGCGCTCGTCAGAGAACAACATAAAGTGATGTATCAAAGTCTTGGCAGCTTCGGTTAAAGCCTCCTTAGGATGTATAGAACCATCGCTTACTATCTCGAAGATAAGTTTTTCATAATCTGTCTTTTGCTCTACACGATAGTTTTCAATGCTATACTTTACATTTTTTATCGGGGTATAAACCGAATCTGTAAAAATAGTACCTATAGGTGCATTGGCTTTTTTGTTCTCTTCAGCAGGCACATATCCTCTACCCTTTTCTACGGTAAGCTCCATATTGAAACTTACTTTCTTATCAAGGTTACATATCACAAGATCCGGATTTAGGATCTGGAATCCTGAAATAAATTTTTGGAAATGACCGGCAGTAAGCTGCTCCTGGCCAGACACAGAAATTGTTACGGCTTCGTTGTCTATTTCATCAATTTGCCTTTTAAACCTTACTTGCTTCAGGTTTAGTATTATCTCTGTTACATCTTCAACCACGCCTGGGATTGTGGAGAATTCGTGGTCAACACCTTCAATGCGAACTGAAGTTATTGCAAATCCTTCCAATGATGATAACAGCACTCTTCTTAAAGCGTTACCAACGGTTAATCCATATCCTGGTTCCAAAGGGCGAAATTCAAATTTCCCTTCGAAATCGGTTGAATCAATCATTATAACTTTATCGGGCTTCTGAAAATTTAGTATTGCCATATTACGACTTCTGTGAATTATTACTTCGAATATAATTCGACGATGAATTGTTCATTAATATTTTCCGGTATTTGAACTCTTCCGGGTACAGAAACAAATGTTCCTTGTTTGGTCTCATTGTTCCAGGTCATCCACTCATAAGTGTTACTTGAATTGGACAATGATTCCTGTATAGTTGATAAAGATTTGGATTTCTCCCTAACCCCTACAACATCTCCAGCCTGTAATTGGTAAGATGGAATATTCACAACCTCACCATTAACTGTAATATGCCTGTGCGATACCAATTGTCTTGCACCGCGACGAGAAGAGGAAACTCCCATTCTGTATACTACGTTATCTAAACGGGATTCACATAATTGTAAAAGCACCTCACCGGTAATACCAGTTGATCTTGTTGCTTTTTCAAACATATTCCTGAATTGACGCTCTAATATACCATAAGTATATTTTGCTTTTTGCTTTTCCATTAACTGGATAGCATATTCAGATTTTTTACCTCTTCTACGGTTATTACCATGTTGTCCCGGAGGGTAATTTCTTTTTTCGAAAGATTTGTCATCTCCGAAAATTGCTTCGCCGAACTTACGGGCGATCTTAGTCTTTGGACCAGTATATCTTGCCATTGAAAAATTTGATTTTAAGAAAGCGATCAGGAATTAAGGTCACTGTCCTTCGCAGATCTTCTTGCTTTCTTTATTATACTACTTATTAATTATTATTAAACTCTACGTCTTTTTGGAGGGCGACATCCATTATGTGGCAATGGAGTAACATCAATAATTTCAGTTACTTCAATTCCTGCATTGTGAATAGATCTTATCGCAGACTCTCTACCGTTACCCGGTCCTTTTACATACACCTTTACTTTTCTCAAACCTGCCTCGTGAGCAACTTTTGATGCATCTTCTGCAGCAAGCTGGGCAGCATAAGGAGTGTTCTTCTTGGAACCTCTGAAGCCCATTTTACCGGCAGAGGACCAGGCGATCAAATCTCCTTTTTTGTTGGTAAGGGAAATAATGATGTTGTTAAAAGAAGCAGTAACATGAGCTTCTCCATTTGACTCAACGATTACTTTTCGTTTCTTTTGAGCTGTTTTAGTTTTTGCCATTCTGCTTATTATTTAGTCGCTTTCTTCTTGTTTGCAACTGTTTTTCTTCTTCCTTTTCTCGTTCTGGAGTTATTCTTAGTACGTTGTCCTCTTAACGGAAGGCCGGACCTGTGGCGAATTCCACGGTAGCTACCTATGTCCATAAGACGCTTAATACTTAACTGTACTTCTGAACGTAGTTCACCTTCAATCTTGAAGACACCAACAGCATCACGAATTCGGCCGATCTCATCATCGTCCCAATCTGAAACTTTTTTGCTCTCATCAACATTAGCTTCTTTCAGGATATCCTGAGCTCTGCTTTTTCCAATTCCGAAGATATAGGTTAATGCTATAACTCCACGTTTGTGTTTTGGTATATCTACCCCTGCAATTCTAGCCATAACTTATCCTTGTCTTTGTTTGAATTTCGGATTCTTTTTGTTAATCACGTAAAGTCTGCCTTTTCTACGTACAATTTTGCACTCGGCACTTCTTTTTTTAATTGATGCTCTAACTTTCATCTTAATTAATATCTGTAAGTTATTCGAGCCTTAGATAAATCATAAGGACTCATTTCTAATTTTACTTTATCTCCGGGTAATAATTTAATGTAATGCATTCTCATTTTCCCCGAAATGTGGGCAGTCACTACGTGACCATTCTCCAGTTCTACACGAAACATAGCATTTGATAATGCCTCAATGATCGTTCCGTCTTGTTCTATTGCCGATTGTTTTGCCATAATTACGCTACTGCTTTTCTGTTTTTGCCAGATTTCATCAATCCATCGTAGTGCCTGTTCAACAAATATGAATTTACCTGCTGAATAGTATCAATCGCAACCCCCACCATGATCAATAGTGAAGTACCTCCAAAGAACAATGCCCATCCTGCCTGTACACCCAGCAGTTGAACTACTACAGCAGGGAACACTGCTATAAGAGCGAGGAAAATTGAGCCCGGAAGGGTAATTTGTGACATAATCCTGTCAAGAAATTCTGCAGTGTCACCACCAGGACGTATGCCCGGGATAAAACCACCACTTCTCTTAAGATCATCTGCCATTTTATTGGTAGGTACTGTAATCGCCGTATAAAAGTATGTAAATACTATGATCAATAAAGCAAATACAAGATTATACCAGAATCCAAATATATCATTGAACGCAGCTGCAATTCCCTGAGAGGTTTCCCCATCAGATAAACCTGCAATGGCAGCGGGAACAAACATTATCGCCTGAGCAAAGATGATTGGCATTACCCCTGATGCATTCAGTTTAAGCGGTATATACTGTCTTGAACCAAATACGTTCTTTTCATAACCACCGGAGGCGGTCCTTCTGGCATATTGCACTGGTATTTGACGAACTGCCATCACCAGCATTACCGAAGCCATTATTATTGCAAACCAGATCACAAGTTCAATAAGGATCATGATCATACCTCCCTGAGACTCAAATACCCGGGCAACAAATTCCTGGATAAACGCCTGAGGCAATGTAGCAATGATACCAACCATAATTAAGAGTGATATACCATTTCCAATTCCTTTATCTGTGATCTTCTCACCCAGCCACATTGCGAAAATGGTACCGGTAGTTAATATGATCACAGAAGACACAACAAAAGTTACTGTATTGGAAAGCATAAATGCATCTGGAGGCAGGATTGAAAACAGGTTATAAATATAACCGGGACCCTGCACCAATGTAATTGCTATGGTTAACCAACGTGTAATCTGGTTGATCTTTCTTCTTCCACTCTCACCATCTTTTTGTAATTTTTGCAAGTAAGGAACTGCAATCCCCATAAGTTGCACCACAATAGATGCAGAAATATAAGGCATGATACCCAAAGCAAAAACCGACGCATTGGAAAACGCTCCTCCTGTAAAGGCATTAAGAAGTCCTAAAAGACCTCCATCTGCCTGGTTTGCCAAATTAGAAAGTTGAGAAGCATCTATACCGGGAAGCACTACCTGTGCACCAAAACGGTATACCAGCAGCAATCCCAGGGTTACAAGAATACGATTCTTCAACTCCTCTATTTTCCAGATATTCTTAAGAGTATTAATAAATTTCATCTTGTTTATTTATTATAAAGTAACAACTTCTCCACCGGCAGCTTCAATAGCTTCCTTAGCTGAGGCCGTAAATTTATGAACAGATATTTTCAACTTAGCTTTTAATTCACCTCTACCTAATATCTTTACAAGATCGTTTTTATTGGCAAGACCGTTTTCTACCAATACCTGCATATCTACAGTATCAGTGATCCTTCCATTATCAACAAACTCCTGAAGAACATCAAGGTTGATCCCCTGGTATTCCTTACGATTGATATTTGTGAAACCAAATTTAGGAACCCTTCTCTGAAGTGGCATTTGCCCACCTTCAAATCCTATCTTTTTGGAGTAACCTGAACGTGATTTGGCACCTTTATGCCCACGGGTAGAAGTTCCTCCTTTACCAGAGCCTTCTCCTCTACCAACACGCTTGCCACTATTTTTAACTGAACCTTCTGCAGGTTTTAAGTTACTTAAATTCATGAGCTATATTATTTTGTTTCTTCTACAGAAACTAAGTGTTTAACTTTGTTTACCATACCAAGGATATTTGGTGTGTTCTCGTGCTCAACAACCTGATTTAATCTTTTAAGACCAAGGGCCTCCAGATTAAGCTTCTGGTTTTTTGGACGTTTAATGGCACTTTTTACCAATGTAACTTTTATCTTTCCCATCTTATCCTTTATTATCCTTTAAAAACTTTGTCCAGTGTAATACCTCTTTGAGTTGCAACAGTTTTAGCATTTCTCAATTGCAATAAGGCATCAAAAGTAGCTTTAACCACGTTATGTGGGTTTGAAGATCCCTGATTCTTGGAAAGTACATCGTGCACTCCTACAGATTCAAGTACCGCACGTATTGCACCGCCGGCAATTACTCCTGTACCCGCTGAAGCAGGAAGTAATAATACTCTTGCTCCACCATATTTACCTTTTTGCTCGTGAGGAATAGTTCCTTTGTTCAAAGGAATTCTAACCAGATTCTTTTTGGCGTCTTCTACAGCTTTGGAAATAGCATCGGCAACCTCTTTAGATTTACCCAATCCCTGTCCCACAACTCCATTCTCATCTCCTACAACTACAATTGCAGAAAATCCAAATGCTCTACCACCTTTAGTAACTTTTGTAACACGTTGAACACCTACCAAACGGTCTTTCAATTCAAGACCTACAGGTTTTACAAGTTCTACATTTTTATAATCTTGATACATATCTTATTTAGAATTTTAGTCCGCCTTCACGGGCACCATCGGCCAATGATTTAACTCTTCCGTGATATAAATAACCTCCCCTGTCAAAAGAGATGCTTTCAATTCCGGCTTCTTTTGCTCTTTCTGCAAGGGCTTTTCCAACAAGAGCTGCTTTTTCAATCTTGTTACCTTCTGCAGATGATACATCTTTATCTCTTGAAGAGGCTGCTGCCAGAGTTTTTCCTTCAACATCGTCAACTATCTGAGCATAAATTTCTTTATTGCTTCTGAAAACTGCCAGTCTTGGACGACTTTGGGTACCCGAAATATCTTTTCGGATTCTCTTCTTGATCTTATTTCTTCTATTTGTTTTCGAAAATGCCATATCTAAAATCTATTAAGCAGATTTACCTGCTTTTCTTCTTAATACTTCTCCTACAAATCTAATTCCTTTTCCTTTGTAAGGTTCCGGAGCACGGAAGGAACGAATTTTAGAGGCTACCTGGCCTACCAGTTGCTTATCGTGTGATGTCAATTTCACGATCGGGTTCTTACCTTTATCTGAAACTGTTTCAACAGTGACTTCAGGAGCCAGTTCAAAAACGATATTATGCGAGAATCCTACAGCAAGGTCCAGTTTCTGGCCCTGGTTTGATGCACGATAACCCACACCTACCAATTCCAGTTGCTTGGTCCAACCTTTAGAAACTCCTTCTATCATATTGTTTACCAGTGCACGATACAAACCATGCTTGGCTTTCTGATCCTTTTTATCTGAAGAACGCTCAAAAGTAATGATTCCATCTTCAATTTTGATGTCGATGTCACTAAATTCCTGAGTTAACTCTCCTAATTTTCCTTTTACCGTAATAATCCCGTCCTTAACGTCTACTGTTACGCCTTCTGGAATTGTTATTGGGTTTTTACCTATTCTTGACATTTCTTAAGTCTTTAAATATTAGTAAACGTAACAAAGAACTTCACCACCTACATTTTCTTTTTTGGCCTGCTTTCCAGTCATTACTCCGTGAGAAGTAGAAACAATTGCAATTCCAAGTCCGTTTAAAATACGTGGCACTTCTTTAGATCCGGCATATTTTCTAAGACCGGGTTTACTGATTCGTTGAATGTTCTTAATTACAGACTCCTTTGTAAGTTTGTCGTACTTAAGTGCTATTTTGATGGTTCCCTGAGCGGTGTTGTCCTCAAATTTGTAACTAAGAATATATCCCTGATCGAATAATATTTTAGTGATCTCCTTTTTAAGATTAGAAGCTGGTATCTCTACCACTCTGTGGCTTGCAAGTACCGCATTTCTAATTCTTGTTAAATAATCTGCAATAGGATCTGTAGTCATTTGTTGTTATTTGCGGAAGTGGTTTTTCATCCCGAGCTATCGGGAGAAACCTTCCTCCAGTTAAATATTTATTACCAGCTAGCTTTTCTAACTCCGGGAATTAATCCATTGTTTGCCATTTCCCTGAAAGTTACACGGGAAATACCAAATGTTCTCATATATCCACGTGGTCTTCCTGTAATTTTACAACGATTGTGTAAACGTACAGGTGAAGCATTCTTTGGAAGTTTTTGTAAACCTTCAAAATCTCCGGCTTCTTTCAAAGCTTTCCTTTTCTCAGCATACTTCTTAACCGTTTCCTGCCTTTTCACCTCACGGGCTTTCATTGATTCTTTAGCCATAATTAATTCTTTTTAAAAGGTAAACCTAGTTCCGTTAATAGTGATTTTGCTTCCTTATCTGTAGCTGCTGTAGTTACAAAGGTGATATCCATCCCATTGATCCTGTTCACCTTATCGATATCTATCTCAGGGAAAATGATCTGCTCGGTTACACCCAGGTTGTAATTACCTCTACCATCAAAACCGGTAGCTTTAATCCCATTAAAATCACGTACTCTTGGAAGAGCACTAGTGATCAATCTATCAAGGAACTCATACATTCTTTCTCCACGTAAAGTAACTTTTGCACCAATTGGCATTCCTTTACGCAATTTGAAAGAGGCAACATCCTTTTTAGAAATGGTTGATACCGCTCTTTGACCGGTGATAGCTGTTAATTCATCAACAGCATGGTCAATAAGCTTTTTATCTGCAACAGCTGCTCCAACACCACGGCTCAAAACTATTTTTTCAAGTTTTGGAACCTGCATTACATTGGAGTAACTGAATTCTTCTGTAAGAGCAGAGATCACTCTCTCTTTATACTCTTGTTTAAGTCTTGGTACGTATGCCATAACTAAATTACTTCATTTGATTTTTTGGAAAATCTTACTTTCTTTCCATCCTCAGTTCTAAATCCTACTCTTGTAGAATCTCCTTTTTTATCTATCAAAGAAAGATTTGAAAGGTGAACTGCTGCTTCCTTCTTCACGATTCCCCCCTGTGGATTTTTGGCACTTGGTTTCTCATGTTTAGAGACCAGATTAATGCCTTCCACAATTGCTTTATTCTTGTCACGAAAGATCTTTTGAATTTTTCCTTCCTGACCTTTATGATCTCCTGCGATCACTCGCACAGTATCTCCGGTTCTTACTTTAAGCTTTGTCATCATATAATGTATTAAAGCACTTCTGGTGCTAATGATACAATCTTCATGAATTGCTTATCACGAAGTTCTCTGGCTACCGGTCCAAACACACGGGTACCGCGCATTTCACCTGCAGGGTTTAAAAGAACACATGCGTTATCGTCAAAACGAATATAAGATCCGTCTGGCCTGCGCACTTCTTTTTTGGTACGAACTACAACTGCTGTTGAAACTGCACCTTTCTTAATGTTTCCATTTGGTGTAGCTTCTTTAACGCTGACAACTATTTTGTCTCCAACAGAAGCGTATCTTCTTTTTGTACCGCCCAATACACGTATGGTCAAAACTTCTTTTGCCCCGGTATTGTCTGCTACTCTTAATCTAGACTCTTGTTGTACCATTACTTAGCTCTTTCTATGATTTCTACTAGTCTCCAACATTTAGATTTACTTAATGGACGAGTTTCCATTATTTTAACTGTATCTCCAATGTTGCAATCATTTGTCTCGTCGTGTGCCACATATTTTTTCGTTTTCAAAACGAATTTTCCATACATGGGGTGTTTTACTTTTTTAACTTCAGCAACAACAATAGATTTTTGCATCTTGTTACTGGTAACTACACCTATACGTTCTTTTCTTAAATTTCTTTTTTCCATCTTTCAGCAGAATAACACTATTGTTGTTCTCTTTTAGTTAACTCTGTAGCAATTCTCGCTATAGATCTTCTTACAGTTCTTAACTGTACGGGGTTCTCTAATGGCGAAACTGCGTGAGCCATTTTTAGATCTGAATAAATCTTTCTTGTTTCAACAAGCTTATCCTGTAATTCTGCTACAGATGACTCTCTTACTTCTGATTGTTTCATAACTTCTATAAATTAAGCTTGATAATCTCTGGCTACGATAAACTTTGTTTTAACCGGAAGCTTTTGGGCTGCAAGGCGTAAAGCCTCTTTTGCAACATCATAAGGAACCCCTCCTATTTCAAAAAGGATCCTTCCCGGTTTTACAACTGCTACCCAATATTCTACCGCACCTTTACCTTTACCCATACGTACTTCAAGAGGCTTCTTTGTGATAGGCTTATCTGGAAATATTTTGATCCATAATGAACCTTCTCTTTTCATAAAACGGGTAGCGGCGATACGTGCTGCTTCTATTTGACGTGCAGTAAGGAAATTTGAGTCAATTGATTTGATCCCAAATGTACCGTTTGAAAGCCTGTGTCCTCTTTGAGAAACACCTTTCATACGGCCCTTTTGCATCTTGCGATATTTTGTTCTTTTAGGCTGTAACATTTTTCTTTACTTTAAAAAATTACTTTCTACGACGTGCTTTGTTGTTACCACCTCGTCCTGGTCCGGCTCCGGGCTTACCACCTGGCCTATCCTGCTTTGTGGTCATTCCCACAAGCGGAGATAGTTCTCTTTTACCAAACACTTCACCTTTCATGATCCATACCTTAACACCTAACCTACCATAAGTAGTATGTGCCTCAACTAAAGCATAGTCAATGTCGGCTCTAAAAGTTGACAAGGGAATTCTACCATCTTTATAGCTTTCTGAACGTGCCATCTCTGCCCCGTTCAATCTACCAGAGATCTGGATCTTAATACCTTCAGCATTCATTCTCATTGCAGCTGCGATAGCCATTTTTATTGCACGACGGTAAGAGATACGATTCTCAATTTGTCTTGCAACACTTGATCCCACAAGGTGAGCGTCAAGTTCTGGTCTCTTGATCTCAAAGATATTGATCTGAACTTCCTTATCGGTAATCTTCTTAAGCTCTTCTTTCAACTTATCTACCTCCTGACCACCTTTCCCAATAATGATACCGGGACGGGCAGTGGTGATAGTAACGGTTATAAGTTTAAGGGTCCGCTCAATAATTACCCTGGATACACTCGCTTTAGATAAACGAGCATGGATGTATTTTCTAATCTTATCGTCTTCGGCTAATTTGTCGCCGTAGTCATTTCCTCCGTACCAGTTGGATTCCCATCCTCTGATGATACCAAGGCGATTCCCGATTGGATTTGTCTTCTGTCCCATACTCTATTACTTGCTTTGTGTATTATTGTTGTCTCCAAGCACGATAGTTACGTGGTTGGAACGTTTTCTTATTCTGTGAGCACGACCCTGTGGTGCAGGACGTAATCTTTTTAACATACTTCCACCGTCTACACGGATCTCTTTTACGAACAATTCAGCATCCTCAAGACTTGCGTCTTCATTCTTTGCCTGCCAGTTGGCTATTGCAGAAAGCAATAACTTCTCAAGCTTGCGTGATGCATCCTTGGAGCTGAATTTCAACACCTGAAGCGCTCTTTCTACTTTCTCACCTCTTACAAGATCTGCGACCAAACGCATCTTCCTTGGTGAAGTCGGGCAGTTATTCAGTTTTGCAAAAGCTATTGATTTATTAGCTTCTTTTGTTTGCTCTGCTCTTTCTCTTTTACGAACTCCCATAGCTTCAGTTATCTTTTTCCTTTATTTTTTGCACCTGCATGACCTCTAAATGATCTTGTTGGTGAAAATTCTCCTAATTTGTGTCCTACCATGTTCTCTGTAACGTAAACTGGTACAAACTGCTTTCCATTGTGTACGGCGATGGTTTGCCCTACGAAGTCTGGAGTGATCATTGAAGCCCTTGACCAGGTCTTAATAACGGTTTTCTTTCCAGACTCTACATTGGTAGCTATCTTCTTGTCTAATTTATAATGAACAAAAGGTCCTTTTTTTAATGAACGTGCCATATCTTATTATTTCTTTCTACGTTCTACAATATATTTATTACTCGCCTTCGTCTTAGATCTGGTTCTGTAACCTTTTGCAGGTATACCTTTTCTGGAACGTGGGTGACCTCCTGAAGCTCTACCTTCACCACCACCCATTGGGTGATCAACAGGGTTCATCGCTACCGGTCTTGTTCTTGGTCTTCTACCTAACCATCTTGATCTACCCGCTTTTCCGGAAACGATCAACTGGTGGTCACTGTTTGAAACAGCACCTATGGTAGCCATACAAGTAACAAGTATCCTGCGTATTTCACCTGAAGGTAATTTCACAGTTGCATATCTTGCTTCTCTTGCAACAAGCTGTGCAAATGCACCGGCACTACGAGCCATAACAGCTCCCTGACCGGGACGAAGCTCTATACAGGAGATAACAGTACCCAGAGGAATGCTGCTCAAAGGCATTGCATTTCCAATTTCAGGAGCCGCAGCCACTGCATCAGACACTATGTTTTGATCTACCTGAAGCCCGTTTTGAGCAATAATGTATCTCTTCTCGCCATCCTGATAATTCAATAAAGCGATAAAAGCCGTTCTGTTTGGATCATATTCTATAGACGCAACTGTAGCAGGAATTCCATGCTTGTCACGCTTAAAATCTATAATTCTGTAACGTCTTTTGTGACCACCACCCTTATAGCGCATGGTCATTTTTCCCTGACTGTTTCTACCACCTGACTTTTTAATCGGAGCTAATAAACTCTTCTCCGGCTTATCAGTAGTAATGGCGTCAAACCCATTAACTACTCTAAATCGCTGACCAGGTGTGATTGGTTTTAATTTTCTAACTGACATTTTTTAATCTTAAAGATTACTATACAAATCAATAGTTTCACCTTCCGCCACCTGTACATATGCTTTTTTATAAGCACTTGTTTTACCAGTGATCACACCTGTTTTTGTAAAACGGGTTTTACGATCAGGACGGACATTAACTGTGCGAACTTTAGTAACTGAAACACCATAAGCAGACTCTACAGCCCCTTTTATTTCAATCTTATTCGCCTTATTACTTACAACAAATGAATAGCGGTTATTCACCTCACTATCGGCCGTTGCTTTTTCAGTAATAATAGGTTTTATCAAAATACTCATAGCGCTTATTTACTTAAATTCGACTCAATTCCTTCTAAAGACCCCTCAACGAACACAATATTATTTGCGTGCAAGATTTTGTAAGTGCTTAATTCTGAGCTATTTACAACCTCTGAGCCCTTTAAATTGCGTGACGACAAATATACATTTTTATTCGAGTCACCCAACACTATCAAAGATTTTTTGTTTTCAATACCCAAACCTCTTAAAACATCGATGAAGTTTTTGGTTTTTGGCGTATCAAATTGAAAATCCTCAACCACCATTATTGCCTTGTCATTTGCTTTAAGAGATAAAGCACTTCTTCTGGCAAGACGTTTCAAATTCTTATTCAATTTGAAACCGTAATTTCTGGGTCTTGGACCAAAAACACGTCCACCACCTTTAAAGATAGGAGACTTGATACTTCCCGCACGAGCGGTACCTGTACCTTTTTGTTTCTTGATCTTACGGGTACTCCCGGAGATCTCTGCCCGTTCTTTTGCTTTGTGCGTTCCCTGCCGCTGATTTGCCAGGTATTGCTTAACATCAAGATATACTGCGTGATTGTTCGGCACTATTGCGAAAACATCGTCAGAAAGGTTCACCTTTCTACCTGTTTCTTTTCCTTTAATATCTAAAACTGCTATTTCCATTACTTCTGAATGATTACATATGAGTTTTTATGACCAGGAATGGCACCTTTTACAACAATCAAATTCTTGTCTGCCACAACTTTCACAACTCTTAAGTTTTCTACTTTCACTTTATCACCTCCCATACGTCCAGCCATACGCATTCCTTTGAATACTCTTGCAGGATAAGAAGCAGCTCCAATAGAACCCGGCGCTCTTAACCTGTTATGCTGTCCATGGGTAGCTTGTCCTACTCCACCAAAACCGTGTCTTTTTACAACACCCTGGAAACCTTTACCTTTACTTGTTCCGGAAACATCTACGAATTCACCTTCCTTGAACATATCAACAGTAATAGAATCACCTAATTTGTGATCCCCTTCAAATCCCTTGAATTCAACGACTTTGCGCATTGCTGCACCTCCGGCTTTTTTGGCATGCCCTGTGGCAGCCTTATTAGCAGTCTTTTTGTCATCGAAACCAAGTTGTAACGCTTCATACCCGTCAACCTCTGTGGTTCTGACTTGGGTAATTACACATGGACCCGCCTGTATAACGGTACATGGGATGTTTTTCCCATTCTCGTCATAAATGCTGGTCATGCCAATTTTCTTACCTATTAACCCAGACATAATTATATTGTTATTAATTACTTTTTACTTCCCTGTTTTCTTTTAATTTTTCCAGTTGGCAGGGCCCAATTGAAAATTTTCTATAAAAATTCAGGATTGAAAAATACTTCCAATCCTGAATGTATTTTTCACCGTTTTTCCCTCGCCAGCTGCTCAGGACATGTTGCGACAAGGCATGCCTTGTCGTTACCCCTAGGGTATATTTTTATCACACCTTAATCTCTACCTCAACTCCACTTGGCAATTCAAGTTTCATCAAAGCGTCAATGGTCTTGGAAGATGAACTATATATATCCAATAACCTTTTGTATGAGCTTAACTGAAATTGCTCTCTCGACTTTTTGTTAACGTGAGGAGAACGCAATACTGTAAAGATCTTTTTATGAGTAGGAAGCGGGATTGGCCCGGTTACCACAGCTCCCGTAGTTTTTACGGTTTTCACGATCTTTTCTGCAGATTTATCTACCAGGTTGTGATCGTAAGATTTTAATTTTATTCGAATTTTCTGACTCATTGTCTTTATTATTAATCGTGTGATGAAGTACCCTTTGCCGCTTTTATAACTTCTTCAGAAATATTTGAAGGAGTTTCAGCATAATGATCAAATTCCATTGTTGATGTTGCTCTACCTGAAGATAACGTTCTCAATGTAGTAACATATCCAAACATTTCAGAAAGAGGAACCTGTGCTTTTATAACTTTTGCACCAGACCTGTCTGACATGTCGTTGATTTGTCCCCTTCTTCGGTTCAAATCTCCTACTATATCACCCATGTTCTCCTCCGGAGTTACAACTTCTACTTTCATTATTGGCTCAAGGATCACAGCACCGGCTTTTTTAGCAGCAACTTTATAACCCATTTTTGCAGCAAGTTCAAAGGAAAGTGCATCAGAATCTACAGGGTGGAAAGATCCATCTGTTAATTCTACTTTTAAAGTATCCATTTTAAAACCGGCTAAAGGACCGCTTTTCATGGCTTCTTTAAACCCTTTTTCTACAGAAGGGATGAATTCCTTAGGAATACGACCACCTTTTACAGAATCCACGAACTGAAGTCCGGGACCTTTAAAGTCTTCATCTGCGGGAGACATTTTGAAAATGATATCTCCAAATTTACCACGTCCACCAGATTGTTTCTTGTAAACTTCTCTGTGGTCTGCAGTTTTGGTAATTGTTTCTTTATATTCAACCTGAGGCTGCCCTTCGTTCACTTCAACTTTGAATTCTCTCTTCAAACGATCAACCAGGATCTCAAGGTGTAATTCACCCATACCTGAAATAATAGTTTGTCCTGAAGCTTCATCAGTCTTCACCTGGAAAGTTGGATCTTCTTCAGCAAGTTTTGCCAAAGCCATACCCATTTTATCAACATCGGCTTTTGTCTTAGGTTCTACAGCGATACCAATTACCGGGGCAGGGAAAGACATTGATTCCAATGCGATCGGGTTTTTCTCATCTGTGAGAGTATCACCTGTTTTAATATCTTTAAACCCCACAGCTGCTCCAATATCACCTGCCTCAATTCTGTCAATAGGCTCCTGCTTGTTTGCATGCATCTGGTAAATACGGGAAATACGTTCTTTTTTGCCAGATCTGTTGTTCAACACATAAGAACCTGCATCTAATGCACCGGAGTAAACCCTGAAGAACGCAAGACGTCCCACGAAAGGATCTGTTGCTATCTTAAATGCAAGGGCAGAGAATGGTGAATCAACATGAGGCTTACGTGATTCTTCTTTTTCAGTTTCAGGATTGATACCTATAATAGCATCAACATCAACCGGAGAGGGTAAATATCTCATTACAGCATCCAACATCATTTGAACCCCTTTATTCTTAAAAGCAGATCCACACATCATTGGTATAATTGACATATCAATAGTGGCAGCTCTTAATGCGGATATGATCTCATCTTCAGTAATAGATTCTTCATCCTCGAAGAATTTCTCCATTAACTTCTCGTCATATTCTGCTACAGCCTCAACCAACTCAGCACGATATTTATTAACATCGTCCATAAGGTCTGCAGGAATGTCTATAGTCTGGAATGTCATACCATAATCCTCCTCATTCCAAACCACAGCAGTTTTAGAAATAAGATCTACAACACCTTTGAAATCAATTTCATCTCCAATTGGAATTTGCAATGGCACAGGGTTACCACCTAACATTTCCCTAACCTGCTTACACACGTTGAAGAAATCTGCACCCTGCCGGTCCATTTTATTTACAAATCCTAATCTTGGCACTCTGTATTTATCTGCCTGTCTCCAAACAGTTTCAGATTGTGGTTCCACACCATCAACCGCACTGAACAAAGCAACCATACCGTCAAGCACACGTAATGAACGCTCCACCTCTACGGTAAAGTCAACGTGCCCCGGGGTATCAATAATATTTACGGTATATTCCTGGTCTCTGTAATTCCACTTACAATGTGTCGCAGCAGAAGTAATGGTAATACCTCTTTCCTGCTCCTGCTCCATCCAGTCCATGGTGGCTGCGCCATCGTGAACTTCACCAATCTTATGACTTACACCTGTATAAAATAAGATACGCTCGGTTGTAGTGGTCTTACCCGCATCAATATGCGCAGCTATACCTATATTTCTTGTAAATTTTAAATCTCTTTGAGCCATTTTTATTAGAATCTAAAGTGAGAGAAAGCCTTATTGGCTTCAGCCATCTTATGAGTATCGGTTCTTTTCTTCACAGCCGCTCCTTCTTCCTTGGCCGCAGCAATGATCTCTCCGGCCAGTCTCTGGGCCATAGATTTTTCGTTGCGTTTCCTGGAATAAGAGATCAACCATTTCATAGCGGTTGAAACCTTACGGTCTGGTCTTATTTGCATTGGGATCTGGAAGGTAGCTCCACCCACTCTGCGGCTTCTTACTTCTACGTGAGGCATTACATTTGATAATGCATCTTTCCAGATTTCTAAAGCTGTTTTTTCTTCGTCTTGTTTCTTTTCTTCAACGATAGCCAAAGCATCGTAGAATACTTTAAAGGAAACTGATTTCTTACCATCCCACATCATCATATTAACGAAGCGTGTCACTAATTGATCATTAAACTTTGGATCTGGTAAAATAGGCCGTTTTTTTGCCTGTCTTTTTCTCATGTCTTCATTGTTAAGTTTTGAGTTAGGCGTTAGGCGTTAGGTGTTGTCTTATAACACTTAACACTTAACATTTAACTCTGTTATTTACTCTTAGGGCGTTTTGCTCCGTATTTTGACCTACGTTGTGTTCTTCCTGCAACACCTGCAGTATCCAAAGCACCACGAACAATGTGGTACCTCACACCCGGTAAATCTTTTACCCTTCCGCCTCTAACCAATACTATCGAGTGCTCTTGCAGATTGTGACCTTCTCCAGGGATGTATGCGTTCACCTCTTTACCATTTGTCAACCTTACCCTTGCAACTTTACGCATTGCCGAGTTAGGCTTCTTAGGTGTAGTGGTGTAAACACGCGTACAAACTCCCCGTCTTTGAGGGCACGAATCCAAAGCAGCCGATTTACTCTTCTTGGTTATTTTGGCTCTTCCTTTTCGTACTAATTGTGAAATTGTTGGCATAATTTCTTTTACACTAATTATTGTTTAAAATTATCTCCCCGTTTTTTAGGGTGGGCAAAGGTAGAAATTAAAACCAATTAATCAAACGATAATAAATTAATTTTCTCGAAGTTTAATCCATTAAATTATTAAGCTCAATTTTAAATAAGAATAAATACAAAAATTTGATTGAAAAATCCAGAACAGAAGATAAAAAAGGATTTTAGTTTACCAAGGGAAAAATACTCTTTAATATAAAGTCAAATTGGGACTATCATTTTAAGTTCAAATAAAGCTTCAAAAGCCGCACATATTAACAATTATTTAATAAAAGAAATTTTTTTAAGGATAAAAATTTGCACAGTTAACCTTTTCTTAGCATTTTTGGCTTGGCTAATTCAAACAAATTCAATAATGAAAACAAAATTCAGTAGTATTTTAACACTTTTTATGGTGTTCGTTGTGCATCTTACATTTGCCCAACAAACAGTAACCGGTACGGTTGCTGATGACGCTGGCATACCTCTGCCCGGCGTTAATATTTTAATTCAGGGTACTTCACAGGGTACACAAACAGACTTTGACGGGAATTACTCTATCTCTGTCGCTACAGGTCAAAATCTGGTTTTTAGCTTTCTTGGCTTTAAAACTGTAACAATTCCCGTAACAGCTACAACCAATGTTATTGATGTACGCTTAGAGCAGGACGCCGCCACCTTGGAAGAAGTGGTTGTTACAGGTTTTGGTATGGCCAGAGAGAGAAAAGCCCTGGGCTACTCTGTTAGTGAGATAGCGCCGGAATCAATTGAAGAAAGATCTGAAGGGGATCTTGCCAGGGTTTTATCCGGAAAGAGTGCCGGACTGGTCATTAACAACGCCAGTGGTTTATCTGGATCTGCAACAAATATAAATATACGAGGGTACAACACTATTAGTGGAAGTAACCAACCACTGTTTATTATAGATGGTGTTCCTATTTCAAATGACACAAACCCCGTAGGGAATTTTCTAAACGGGAACAGTGGTTCCAGCCGTTCTTTGGATATAGATCCCAATAACATCGCCAGTGTATCTATACTTAAAGGCTACGCAGCAGCTACGGTATACGGTAGTGAAGGTAAAAACGGGGTGATTTTAATCACCACAAAAACCGGTAGTGCCTCCAAGAGCTTAAGTAAAAAAGAAATTACCTTTACCCAGGGTGTTTTCACCAATGAAATCGCATCGCTGCCAGATTATCAAAATTCCTTTGGAAACGGGTTTGACGGTTCCTTTGGTAATTTCTTTAGTAACTGGGGGCCCGGCTTTTTTGCTGATGGTGTAGGTGGTTTTGCATCACCAGGTAGTGGTATTGCGGCTGACGGGACCCTTCCACACCCCTACAACCGTGCAAATTTAGCAAATGTCTTTCCCGAGTTTCAGGGGGTAAGGATACCCTGGGAGGCAGATCCAAATAACGTAAAAGATTTTTTCAATTTAGGTTTGTCTGTAAATACAAACCTAAATGTTGCGAGTGGTTCTGATGATGGTAAATACACCTATAATTTTGCCCTTGGACATTTGGATGATGAGGGCTTCACCCCTGGTAATAAATTAAACCGAACCAATATAAGTATTGGAGGAAGAGCTGAACTTACCAATAGATTTACTTTTAGCGGTACTCTTAATTATGTAAGAACAGATTTTGACACTCCCCCGGTAGCTCTCAGTACAGGTTCAGGAGTTGCTGGAACTGGATTATCTGTATTCGCAGATGTTTTTTACACCCCCCGAAACATAAGGCTGAATGAGTTACCCTTTCAAAATCCCATTACAGGTGCGAGCGTCTATTACCGTAGTGATGAAGCGATCACCAATCCAAACTGGATCGTCAATAATGCCTTCGTAAATCAGCTCACCAACCGGGCTTTCGGGACACAGGCAGTAAATTTTAAAATTAATGACAACCTCAATGCCTTGTACCGTTTTGGGTATGATGTGTATTCTGAAAGAAATGAAACTGGTCAAAACGTGGGTTCCACTCAGGGATCAATTTTGGGTAATTACAGATCCTTTACAAATTTAAGCACTACCTGGGATCATAACATCATGCTTACAGGAGGTTATTCCTTAACTGAAGATATTGGATTAAACTTCACAGCGGGAGCAACATCCAAATTCCAAAAGTTTGACCAGGAAGGTGTGGCAAGTTCCGGGCAGATCGTTTTTGATGTTTTCAGGCATTTTAATTTTAGAGAGCAATCTCCAATACAATTTGCTACATCACAAAATATTGTGGGATTATACGGCCAGGCAGATTTCGACTATAGAAATTATCTTTTCATTAACCTGGCTGCCAGGAATGACTGGGTTTCCAATCAAATAGAAAATACGCAATTCTACCCCAGTGCAAGTATTTCTTTTCTTCCAACTGCGGCATTTAATGGTCTTACCTCAGAGGGAGGTTTAAACTTCCTGAAATTACGGGCAGGTTACGGTACCTCTGCGGGATTTTCATCTGGATTTCCTGTAGCAAACACCTTAGCTCTTATTCCTAGAGCATTTGTTACCCAGGGCGGTACTTTAATTTCTACGAACACTGCTAATAATACATTGGGAAATCCTGATTTAAAACCAGAGCTTTTTGAGGAATTTGAAGTAGGTTTTGAAGCCAGGTTCCTGAATAGACGCGTAAATATCGATTTTTCTTATTATGACAGAACCACTACAGATCTTATAACCTCCCGTCCACTACCTGCATCCACCGGATTTTCCAGTACTCAATTTAACATTGGTGAGATGGAAGGCTGGGGAATTGAGGTAGATTTGGGCTTACATTTAGTGAGAGCTGTTGACAATGGTTTTGACTGGAATATAAATACCAATTTCACCAAATATGAATCTACAGTGGTAGATCTTGGTTTAGAAGAAGTAGAAGGCGCTACAACCGCACCTTTCATTGTTTATGCCGGTTTTACAAACCAGGGAAATGCCGCTTTTGCGGGAGAACCTTTTCAAACCATGATAGGATCCAGCGTAAGGAGAGATGACAATGGAAACCCGGTGGTGAACAGCCAGGGTAATTATATCACAGATGTGGGACCCAATATTATTGGAGATGCAACTCCAGATTTTCTTTTGAATTTGAATAATTCCATGTCCTTCAAAAATATCAACTTTAATTTCCTGGTTAGCTATACCCATGGCGGCGATATATTTTCTCGAACTATTGCAACTTTGCTGGGAAGAGGACTTACAACCGATACTGAGGACAGGCTTAATACTTTTATCCTGCCCGGAGTTAAAGAAGACGGTACCCCAAATGACATACAGATTAACAATTCCACCTATTTCTTTGATAACATTTCATTTGGAGCTGACGAATTAAAGGTATATGATGGTAGTGTGATTCGTTTGCAGGAAATTTCACTGGGATACAATGTGCCACAAGCATGGCTTGAAAGAACCCCTCTAAGCGCCCTTTCTTTAACCGCGGCAGGTTATAATTTATATTATAATGCGTTTAATACCCCAGATGGCGTGAATTTTGATCCTAATGTTATAGGTACCGGTGTTGGAAATGGAAGGGGTTTTGATTTCTTGAATGGCCCAAGCGGTAAGAGATACGGGTTTACCTTAAAAGCAACTTTTTAAAAAAAATAATCATGAAGAAAATAAAAATTTTAATCTTAACTCTGGGTTTCTTCACCTTTAATGCGTGTGAAACTTTAGAACTGGACAATTTGGATAATCCAAATGCCCTCAAACCTTCGCAGGCAGATATTAATCTTTCCATAAACAGGGCTCAGGTGGAATTCGCCCGGTTTGTAAATGGCATTGGTGATTTCGGGGCTGAATTAACGCGTATAGAATATATGTTTGGAAGAAGTTATCCAGATGTTTATGGTCCTGCTACCTTTGATTTACAATGGAACCGGGGTTATGATATTATTAAAGACCTTCGGGATATGAATGTTAATGCTGAAGCTACCGGGCAGCTCAAACACATTGGTGTAGGCCAGATCTTAGAAGCATATATTATGATCGCCCTGGTGGACCATTTTGGTCCTGTACCTTATTCTGAGGCTTTTGATACTGCTAATCTTAATCCTGCACCCGATAGCGGTGAGGAAATTTACAGTGCCGTAAGAGATCTTTTAGATGAGGCCATTGCCAATTTGCAAACAACAGGAGCCCCCGGTGGAAGTAATCTTGCCAATGACCTTTACTACAATAATAACTTTAGCCGGTGGGTAAAGGCAGCAAATACTTTAAAAATGAAGACCTATATCACTACAAGACTTGTAGATCCACAGGCTTTAGCTGCTTTTCAGGCCCTTGTTACTGAAAATAATTTTATCAACACACCAGCAGAGAATTTTGTATTCAACTGGGGAGATAACATAGATAATCCCAATTCCCGTCACCCTTTCTATGGGGGAGCCTATGCGCCAGGAGGTACTACGGGATATAGATCTAACTGGTTGATGAATGTGATGAAAAATGAGTATGCTGTGACCGACCCCAGGATGAGATATTACTTTTACAGACAGGTGCCTGACGTTTTAGCAAATGTTAATCCAGAAACTGGTGCCCAATTAAGATGTATCCTGGAGCCTATTCCTGCCCATTATGAAAACGGAGGGCATACTTTCTGCTTCATCCCAAATGACCAGGGGTACTGGGGAAGAGATCATGGAGATGACTCTGGTATACCACCAGACGGCCAGCTCAAAACTACGTGGGGTGTCTATCCTGTGGGAGGAAAATTTGATGATAATACATTTGTTAAGATTAACTCAAATAATTTAGGAGCAAATGGAGCGGGTATTACCCCAATAATGTTGGCCTCTACAGTAGATTTCTGGAGAGCAGAAGCAGCATTAGCCGGTGGCGGGGAAGGAGATGCATCAGTACACCTGTCCAGAGGAGTTACGAGATCTATTAATTTTGTGAAAAGTTTTATAAACCGTGATGCCACTGCTAATCAAGCCTTAGTTCCTGATGATGCCGTAACCGCAGCTTATGTTGCAGATGTGGTGAGCCAATTTAACAGCGCAGGGCTTCAGGGAAAATGGAATATTCTGGGAGAACAATTATTCATTAGCGTTTACGGAAATGGTATAGAAGCTTATAACTATTACCGAAGAACAGGTGCTCCAAGTGATATACAGCCTAACTTAGAACTAAACCCGGGAGCCTTTGTAAGATCTTTTTGGTATCCATCCCAGGAAGTAGCCGCAAATGCAAGAATTAACCAAAAGGAATCTGTAACGGTGCGCGTATTTTGGGATAATAACCCTCAAACAGGTTTCCCTCCTAACAATTAAAAAATAAGAACATGAAAAAAATATTTTCTAAAATTATTTTATTCGGTTTATTGGGAATCATATTCTCTTGTGATGATAATGATAAACTCATAGACCATGTATTTGATCAAACGACCCGGGGAGCAATCCTTAGAACCTTGGATTCTTCTCTTGAATTGCCAGAAGGAACAGATGTAGAATTCTTTACCCTTTTTGAACTTCAGGGGGTTCCCCTAACTGAAGTAGATCGGGTAGAGGTATATATAAGATTTGTAGACAACACACCTGAAAATGGAACCACAACATTACAGGAATCACTGTTTCAAACAATACAACCATCTGAGTTTACTACAGATGAAAGGCTTCCAAGAGCTGAGGTACGATTTAACCTTCAGGATCTGGAAACTTTCTTTGGGATTCCTCCAACTGCATATAAGGGTGGAGACCGATTTATTGTTAGATATGAATTGCATTTAACCGACGGTAGGCTGTTCACCGATACAAATGCAGCCGCCACGCTTTCCTCGCCTTTCTTCAGGTCGCCTTTCCTATTTAATGCCCCTGTGATTTGTCCTGTTGGTGATGCTTTTCTTGGAGACTATGTGGTTCAATCCTATTCGCCGAAAGGAGTTTTTGGAGCTGAATGGACTACCGGAGCTGTTGTTAATATCAAACAGGGTGCGGGACAAACTAACCGTGAGTTCCTGGTAACCTGGCTTGGATTTACAAGAACTTTTAAATTTGATGTTATATGCGGAAAATTGGTAATACCAAAAACCTCTATGGGTATTAGTTGTTCTGCTATAGGTTTATTTTATGGTCCTTCCCCAGATCGTTCCACAGGAACCTATGATTTCACAGTGGGTGAGCCCATAACCGATGATGAAACCATCACACTTCATTTCACTGATAATGCAGATGGCGATTGTGGCGGGTCACCCCAAAACCAGATTGCTGTTCTCACCAAAGTTTAAATATTTCTGAGTAAATTCTCAATTATGGAACCGTCCTACCTAAAGTGGGACGGTTTTTTTATTTATACTTTTTATAATAGAAAGAAATTTACCTGTCATTAAAAAACAGGAAAAGACTTTTAAACTTCAAAATCCTTTTACAAGATTTTATATCTCACAGGACAGAATTACTGTATAAAATAGAATAGGAATTTTAAGTAGATTCTTACCCAAAAGAACTTATCTGAGAAAAGTTGGATCCAACAAACAAAGGATAAAAAGATTAGTAATATACAGTCCCACTGGAAAATTTAATTTCAAAAACCCAGTTGAAGTCCAAATAAAATGCAATTTTTTTCAAAGAACCTTCTTTCCCTTTAAATCTCTATAAACTTTCATAGATTTTTGAGGTATTCATGTTAAAACAGAAAAAGGATCAATTTTTATTGCGCAGTAAACATTTTATTACCAATTTTGAGGTGGCTAATTCAAATTAAAATTAAAATGAAATATAAATTAACGTGAGTTCGACTTAAGCAGATAGTCTTTGATCAATAATTTCGAGGTTTAAGGAAGGTTTTTTAGGAAAGAAGCTGTAGGCGATCAGCCCAGAGAGTAAGTTTGACAAGAAGTTATCGAAGCTTCTGTGTCT
>JBGTNH010000022.1:0-85109 GCA_041743165.1 Gillisia sp.
CCAAAAGGAGTCACGTGCTTATCAGAATACTCAATGGGAAGATTAACCATATGGGTGAAATTAAAATGTATACGAAATATACTGAATATAGAGAGTTAACAAACAGGTTTAATTCTTAAATGCATAATACGGGTTAAAATAAAATTATTGATAAGACTGGGAAGATTCTATGATAATAATCAGTTGAAAAATAGTTGATTATTTCTCACAAAAATACTCCCTGAAGTTATTCCTGATTATGATAGGTTCGGCTGGTTTAAGTTTTGGAGATTTACAGAGCAATGAACAGCCCGGCCATCTATTAATGGAACTTTTTAAACCGTTAACTTACCCGTATTGCGTTTATGTATCCTTGCGGTGATTTTTTTAAGTATGGTAGAAAGTATAAGGCTGAACAATACGAAACCAATGAAAAGAATAAATCCCGGTTGCAGAGAAGTTTTATTTGTGGAAATACTTACCAGTGTTTCCGTCTCCAAGTTTACATTTTTTAGCTGATGGTTCAGTATTCCCTGAAATCCTATATAGGCCATAAAAATGGCGATTACATATACATCTGCCATACTCCATTTACCAGACTTGAAGACAAAGAAATCCAGGACCTTGTTCTTGCGTAGTTTCTCACTCCCGGCCAGGTAGATCTGGGTGGAAATTAATTTTGCAACAGGGAAAAAAATACTGAAAGCCAGAATAAGGATTCCAACCAGATAGGAATCAATTTTTCCGGTTTCAAATAATATTCCTATTACCTGTAGAATACTTTTACTTTGAAAGAAAATTACCTGGTCGCTAAAGGTTATCTGTTCTCCAATCAAAAGGAAATTAACCTGCAGGAAACGTGCGTCAATCTCAATCATGGGAGCAGTAATCCCGGCAAAAAGTACCGCAAGTGATAAAAGAACAGAAATTATAAAAAGGGGGGTATGCAAAGGTCTTTGATTGCGCAGTAATAACCACAGAAAAAGAAATAAGCCAACTATTGCCAGCATGATATAGGTATGCCGGTAAGTGCTCGCCTCAAGATCAATAAGAATTTCAGAGGTTTTATTATTGAATCCTTTAAGATCTGCTACCTCGTATTTACAAAAAAGGGTTTCTAATCTAAGAACAGCTTCTTCAGAATTGGCATGCGTAAGATCGCTGTATTCCTGGAGCTTGCTTTTGATCACATATTTCAACGCCTCCTTATTCTCCGGTTTCTGGATTTCAGATACGATGGTTTGAGCAAATACAGGCACCAGGGCCCGTATTTTATCTTCAGATACCAGGGTTTTTATCGCAAATTTTCTCAGCTTTCCTTTTATAGTAGTCTGCTTCTGGTCCATGAGATCACTCCCCTTATCAATACCCGCTGAAAGAATGTTCTCCACCTGTTGCACCAGGGTATCCTCCTGTTCCTCGGTGAATTCAAATTCATCAATTCGGTTCAGGACCATGCTGGTCAGGTGCTCCTTCCAGATATTTACCGATAAGATCCCGTGGGTTATGCTGTTGAGTTCGCTGTAATCCTTTTTAATATCGGCCGCTTCAGAAGAGTATTTAAAGACCAGGAAACTGCTCCATGCCGCAACTCCCAGCAATCCGCCGGCAAAAAGAATAAGAAGCAGACGTTGCAGGGCGGTGGACATAACTTTTAGTAATATTTTTTAAAAGTACTCCTTTATTTCGGATATATGTAGATCATTTATATAATTGAAAATGAGAAAATTAAAGATCGTTTTATCTTAAATAGATAGTATCATATTAAAAATTTTATCTCGTATTAAGGTTAAAAATTAATACCTTCGGAAGGATTCAATTAAAAAAATATGATGCACAAATATTTTCTCCTGCTTATTCCATTTTTAATGGCTTCCTGTGAACCAGTACTTAAAGCCGAAGCAAACAATAAGGATACCCAGATTTCTTTTGATGATACTCCCTGGCCGGAAATCAGAAAAAAGCGTATCAGGGAACTTTTACCCACAGCGCTTAAAGAGGCTGGGGTAAACGCTTGGCTTATTATTGGTCGTGAAAACAATAATGATCCTTTAGCAGATCATATAGGAGGAGAAAATGCGGGAGGCACTGCGGCCTTTTTGTTTTATAAGGACAATGAAGATGTCCGTTCTATTGTTTTCTCACCGGTAGGAGAGGCGACAGCCCTGGCCGAGCTAAAAATTCACGACCGGGTAGTCCCGGTGGAGAGGGGGAGGTCTGCAATGGAGGATGCTGTAGCTTTCATTAAAGAAAACAAATTGAATATCCTTGCTGTAAATTCTTCGAAGAGTAACAGCCTGGCTGATGGATTATCCTATTCTCAACGAATGGACCTTGAAGAACTTATAAAAGGAACAGCAATACACCTTGTTTCTTCTGAAGAAATAGTCTATAACTGGTTGTCTATAAAATTACCCGAAGAAGTGGAGATCATGAAAAAAGCAGCAGCCCTTACTGCCGCATGGCAGGAAGAAGCATACAGCACAATAGTTCCAGGGAAAACCACAGATGCTGATATAGCAAGGTTTTTAAAGGAAAAGATGAAGGACCACGGAGTGACAGATGCCTGGCATCCCGATCAAAACCCCAATGTGAATTCAGGAGTAGACCGGGGGCATTCACATGCCACAGATAAAGTCATTCAACACGGCGATGTTATACAAACAGATTTCGGAATCAAAGTCTACGACATCTGGGTTACCGATATCCAACGCTTCGCATATGTGCTCAAAGAAGGAGAAAGTAGCGCGCCAGATGATATACAGCAATACTGGGAAAGTGCCAAAAGAGGTAACCGTGAGGCCATGAAGGCCATGCGCCCGGGAGTTAAAGGTATTGATGTAGACCGGGCGCAAAGAGAAGTAATGGAACAAGCCGGCTCGGCTTATGTCATGTGGAGTACAGGTCATCCTGTTGGTTATGTTGCACATGATGTGGGACCTAACCTGGGAGGAAGTCAGTCATCCAACGTAAGACCAGATTCCAACAAGATCCTTAAAGAAGGAATGACCTTCGCTTTTGATGGCTTTCATTCGTGGGAATTACCAGGGGGTGGAACGAAAACCATCTCTGTAGAGGAAATGGTGGTAATAACAAAAGATGGAGCCGAATATCTTACCGCTCCCCAGGAGGAATTGATCCTTGTGAGTATTGAGTAGGGAGTAGTTAGTATTGAATAGTTAGTATTGATTAACTTTTTGACCTGGAAACAGCTCTGTGGAATTCAGCTCTTAATCTGCGAAACTCGGCGGAACTTTTAGTTAATGGTGAAAAGTGATGAGTTAGGGTTTTCCTGAAATTTCAATAATACGACAACTTAAATTTAGTTCAGCTTCTAATAGTGAAAGTGAATGGTGAATGGGATATAGGGATAAGTTCAGGAAGATTTAAGAAGGAAAGAATAAAGACCAGAAATCCCTCACAACCTTTATCTAACCTTAAAAATTCATTCTCTAAGAATTTTTTTTGTGTTATCATGTAAACCAAGACAATTTTTAGTTAACTTAGTGTCAGAAGATTAAGTCAAAATTTAACGAATATTTCCCTGCAAAGTTCTTCATTTTAGGATCTTATTCTTCCCTCCGCAGGTAAATTTCAAATCTAATGCGCAGGGTTGGTTAGTAACTATCATACTTTCCTTTTTCTGCTCAAATTCTGAAGCCATGGGAAATAATCTTTTAATATGGGATTGTTTAAATAAGATCTTCAGGACAGGTCCATCTATCTTTTTTTCGGTCCTTAACTCCCTGACTTTTTGCCTGATGATCCCGGGAGCAGGTACCGCACAACAGAATAACCTTTTCAATTCCGAAGAGATCTTCATCATAAGCCTTAGCGGAGAAATTGCCGCGCTCCTGGATGACAGAAGCGGGGAACCTCAATATACTCCTGTTATCCTTTCTTATTCAGATATTAACGACATTAAGATCCACATACCCCTTAAGATAAGGCAACGCGGCAATTACCGCAGGCTAAAAGCTAATTGTAAATATCCTCCTCTGCTGCTCAATTTTTCAAATCAAAATACTACCAATACCATATTTGAAGGACAGGATAAACTAAAATTGGTGATGCCATGCAGGGATGAGGAATACGTTTTGCAGGAATATTATACCTACAAACTCTATAACCTGGTCTCTCCAAAAAGTTTCAAGGTAAGGCTGGTAAAAGTTTCCCTTGACGATCCGGCTCTTAAAGTAAAGGAAAAACAGCCTTTTTACGGCTTTCTGCTGGAGGAAGAAGATCAAATGGCTACGCGAAATAATATGATCTCTGTTAAGCGGAAATTACTGAAACCGGAAATAACGCAACGAGAAGATTTTCTAAACATGGCGGTCTTTAATTATCTTATCGGAAATACCGATTGGTCTGTGCAGTATAGGCAAAATATCAAACTCATAGCTGAAGATTCTCTTTCCCTACCAGTTACCGTTCCTTACGATTTTGACCATGCAGGAATTGTTAGGGCACCTTATGCACGTCCTGCGGAAGAACTCAATCTCAATTCTATTCTGCACAGGCGCTACAGGGGGTATTGCGTAGAAGATATGAAGGAATTTGAAACTGTTATTCAAAAGTATGATGGAATCAGGAATGACATTTATGCTATTTATACCTCCAGTCCTCTTCTGGACGAAAAATACGTTCGCAAAACACTAAAATTCCTGGATAGGTTTTATGAAATCCTGGAAGATCCAAAAAAACTGAAAGAGGAGTTTCAGTATCCCTGTCAAAAAAACGGTACAGGAAATATTGTTATTAAAGGACTGAAGAATTAAAGGATCTAAAATAGAATATAGAATATAGAATAGAGAATAGAGAATAGAGAATAGAGAATAGAGAAAAGAGAAAAGAGAATAGAGAATAGAGAATAGAGAAAGTGCGGGATTAAAAAATAAAAAAAGAATCAAATGATAATAGAAAAAGATCAAAAACAGAAGTCCAATAAGGAGAGGGAGACTCTTTTCAGGGTGACTTACAGGAACCATACAAGCCTAAGGCAAATAGTTGATAGCAAGGCAAACATGGTTATAAGTATTAATACCCTTATAATTTCTTCTATAATTGCAATTTCCGGTTATGGCATGGTTTCCAATAAAATGGACTTCTACATGATAAATGTTATTCCAATAGCTATTATAATAATTTTCTGCCTTACCTCTGCTGTACTTGCAATTTTTGCCGCGAATCCAAAATTCGCCAAACCCAATCTGCGAAGATTTGAGAATAAACAGAGTCTTCTCTTTTTTGGAGAGATCGCAGAACATTCACAGGAAGAATTCCTTCATAAGATGGAATTACTGCTGGATTCCCGCGATGAGATTTATAAAAATATGATTATTGACCTGCATTGCCAGGGAATTATCCTTAATTATAAGTTTAGATATATAAGCTATGCCTATAAGATCCTCATGCTGGGGTTCGGGCTGGGAGTGTTTTTTTTTCTGGTATTTCTGTTTCTTCAGTAGCAAGCTCCCACAAAATGCGTTGACGCCATTAAGTGGAGAGTGGCCTGCTGAAGGACTAATAAACAGATATTTAATTCCGTGAAATAAGGAAAACCGGTTAAACCTGTCAGAATGAAATTAGAGTTGCAAAAATTTTATTGTTTTTTTCTGGTCCTGGGTTTAACAATCTCAGGAATTGCGCAGCAAACAGAACAAAGTCCGTTATTCCTGGAAAACGAGCCACTGGAGGCAAAGCTGGAATTTTCCATAAAGGAGATAAAAAAAAATAAAAGCGACACAACCTTCTACGATACACAACTTTATTATAAAAGTAAGACATATGAATGGGATTCCATAAAAGTTAGAATAAATGGAAGGGGGCATTTTCGAAGGGCTAATTGCTACTTTATTCCTATTAAGATCAAAATAAAAAAGAAAGAAAATGCAGGAACTATATTTGAAGGAAATCAAAATTTAAAACTGGTTTTGCCCTGCCTTAGGGGCGGGAACAGTAATGACCTGGTCGTGAAGGAATACTTGTGCTATAAACTCTATGAGCCTATCTCTCCTTACGCTTTTGGGACCAGGTTAATAGATTTAACCTTAACAGATAGCAGGAACAGAAAATCAACGACCTATAGCCTTAAAGCTTTTGTTATTGAAGACGATAAACAGGTGGCAAAACGTTCCAATGGAAAATTGCTTAAGGGATATCAAAGAAATTCTTTGTTCATGCAGGACAGTTTAGCTGCCTTACAGGATGTTTTTCAATATATGATTGGAAATACCGATTGGTCCAGTACCATGCAGCACAATATAAAGGTGATGCTTTTACCTTCAAAAGTGAATGTTCCTATTCCTTATGATTATGATATGGCCGGACTGGTGAATGCCCCTTATGCCCAGGTAAATGAGTCCATACCTATTAAAAATGTAAGGGAACGGCATTTTCGTGGTTTTTGCAGGAATGAAGGAATGGGAGAGTATGTTAGATTAAAATATATGGAGCTGGAACCGGCTTTATGGAAAACCTTTCGCGACCTCAAAGATCATCTTGCCCCCCGGGAAGCCCTGGAGACAGAGAATTATCTTAAAGATTTTTTTGCTATAGTAAAGAACAGGAAGAGGTTCGAAGAAAATATCTTACAGAATTGCAGGAAAATAGAATAAATTCATATAAAATTAATTTAAAGAAATGAAATTGTTTCAGAAAAAAAGTTCACACCTTCCTATATTTTTTTCCCGAATCTGGCTATCGTTTATATTTTTAGTATTGCACCAATTTGCTGCGGGGCAGGAAATACTTGTAGCACCTTATTTACAGCCGGGGAATGCCCCCGATCTTAATAGGGAAGAAAAAGTAATAATCTGGCAAACCGATGATCTCCCCGGAAATTTTAAGGTGGAATTTTCTGAAGGTACTTCATTTACCAAAGCCAGAAGTGTCAAAATAGCCTCAGTAAACCTTAATCTTCTTGATAAACCTTCAAAATTATACAGGGCAAAGCTTGGTGGTTTGAAATTTGACAAAATTTATACCTACCGCGTTTCCCTGAATGACACAATTCTTGCCGAGTATAGCTTCCAAACCCGCACAAGGAAGCCACAAACCCGGTTTGCCGTATTTGCTGATGTTGGTGCGGGTACCGCCTCACAGGCTGCCATTGCCTATCAGGTTTCGCTTCAGGAACCCCAGTTTGTTCTAATGCCGGGAGATATGGCTTATAATAATGGCAGGGAACTGGAATACCGCCACCGGTTTTTTCCTTATTATCTTTCACCTGTCGCCTCCCTTCAAAATGGAGCCCCCCTCTTAAGAACCATTCCCTTTTATACGATATTGGGTAATCACGATGTATATAGTTATAATCTGGATGAATTCCCCGATGGCCTGGCATTTTTTTACTACAATGACTTGCCCAGAAACGCAACGGTTCCAAAAGGGATCATAGAGCCTGAAGGAGATATAGAAAAAATAAAAGCCTTCAAAAATAACACCTCTCCCCAATATCCCGTTATTTCCAATTATTCCTTTGAAAACGGAAATGTGCAAATAATAGCCCTGGACGCCAATCATTACGTGAACCCCCTTGATCCTGAGCTGGTGGGATGGTTAAGAAGAGAATTGGAAAAAAGCAAAGCTCACTGGAAGATCCTTTCTTATCATCACGCCCCTTTTAATGCCTCGCCAACACATTTCAACTACCAGATCATGAGGCTGCTTTCTCCTTTACTCGAGGAAATGGGTGTAGATATGGTGCTTTCTGCCCACGAGCATAATTATCAGCGTACGCTTCCCTTGAGATTTACCCCCGGACTCAATGAAGCCGGTACCAGATTCATTATTAGTGAAGAAGGAAAAGTAGAAGGAACCTTTGAGCTTGACATGGTTTTCGATGGCAGGAGCAATACAGTGGCAAATGGCATCATATATATTATTACAGGTGCCGGTGGAGGGGCATTGTATGACCCCGAGATGACAGATAATCCCGGTCTTTGGCAAAAAGGAACACCTGAAGATCAACCCTCTTACACCGTAAAACTGATATCAAATAAACACTCCTTTACTATAATAGAAACCAATGGAAAAGAATTAAATCTAAGGCAAATTGATGCTGAAGGGAATATCATTGATGAAATAAAGGTTACCAAGTAAAAAAATGCATTTCATCCTGGGTGAGTAGCGAAGGGTGAATAGTGAATGGTGAATCACTGGCGTCCGGTAAAAATACTATTTCCTGATTTAATCTTTGTAGAGCATGATTTTACCTGAACTTACTTTGTATTTTTTATTTATGGGGGTCCTAAGTCAAAAAGAGTGGGTGCGAGCTGTACATTTCTGGGAAAAATATTAGGATCCGTAGATTTTAAAAGTAAGTCGGTTACTCTTACATAGTTCATCAAATGAAGCCTGAAGAGTCCACAAATAACTGAATATGATAATTTACACCGTCGGGATCCTTTCCTTGCAATTTGAACCAGTAGATCGGCTATTAATACACACCAAATTTGAATACGGATTGCATTTTCATTATCACCAATAAAGCTGGTGATCTTCAGGTTTTGTTTGAGCCTTTTAAATAAAAGTTCTATTTGCCACCGCTGCTTGTAAATTTCTGCAATAGTGCAGGCAGCCAGCTGCTTGTCATTGGTGATAAATTCAATTTCCCGCTCTTGAAGGGTGTGATAAAATTTTATAATTCGACATTTGACCTTTTGCTTTTGTTGTTTATGACCTAATTCTGCCTCGCAGTCTTCCAATATGCCATATTCCTCATCCTCCTTTGTTAAGAGATTATAATTTCCACGATTTACTACGCATCTTTTGTGTAGTCGGCTTACAAAACTTACATCGTTTTTACTCCAGTGAACAAACAATCCAAAATTTACGTAAGCTTTATCAAAAACAATAATGGTCTTGGCGGGAAGTTTTTTAAAACGGTGCATAAAATTTTTATCGCTTTCTGCAGCCTTAGTAATGGTAATCAAAGAAGGAACCTGCTCTTTTAACCACATTCCTGTATGGATTTTTACTCCTCCTTTACGTCTCCCATTTGCCATTTGGTTTCCGCAGGCTTTCATAATATTCTTAAATAAAGTAATAGTGGTAGAATCCACCAAAAACAGCCTGGAGAGCCACTTTTCGTTTTTAGGTATACTGCTGTCCGAGAAAAAACGATAGTGCTGCTTATATATGCTTAGAAAGGTCTTTTCGAATAGTTCAGAACTTCTGTTTTTATTACCATCACTTACTGTGCTTTTGAAAGGCATGGAACTCATTCCTAAATGTTTTAAACTTTGATTGTGTGCAGCTAAACCTGAGCATAACTCGCGTATTCCACCAACATTTTCAATAACCGTAAACAACATACAGACCAGATGGTTCCAGGATGTAAATCGTTTGGTATACCGATCTGTACCTAACTGGCCAACTATACGATTAAAATTGCTTCGGGGAATAAAAGATAACAGCTGTCCGAGAACCGGCATTCCAGAATTTCTTGTAATTTTGTCCATATTGTCCGCTTTAAGTGGAATCTTTTAAAGGGAGTCTGTGGTCGAAAACGAGGACTCCCTTTTTTTATGTCGTTAAGGTAATATATAAATCAGTTTCCCGGACGCCAGTGGGTTCTAGGTTATAAGTTGCTTGTTGGGGTCGGGCTTGAACCGACCCATTAGCAGTTACCGATTTATCCATTTAAAAAGAAGAAATCTGCTAAATTCTGTCTTTTATATCTGCGAGTTCTGCGGGAAACCGACGAAATTAGGATAAAAAAACCTGCCGGATTTCCGGACAGAGACTATTTTAATTCTATATATATTCTCTTAATTCTTAGTTCTTGTCTCTTAATTCTTGTCTCCTGATTCTCGATTCTCCAGAGAAGAACCCTTCCGTCTTAATCAGCAAAGGGTTTTATTCAAAGAAGATAATTCAGCTAGCTGATTAAGCCACCTACCCTTGAAAAGGGAAGGAGCTTTTGATTTTCTTCAATTTTAAAATTTGGCGTTTGGAATTTTATGAACATAAGGTAATAGGGTTTCCTTCATGTTATATCCTGAACCAAGTTCAGGATGACGTCCAAATCTGTTCTTGGAATAGAACAAAAAAACCTGCCGGAAATTCCCAGACAGGTCTAATTCTATATAATTTCAAGGGCTAATTAATACCCGTCTTGATTCTTGTGTCTTGACTTTAGACTACACCAGACACCAGACACCAGCCACTCAAAAATTCCCCTTCCGGGGGCTAGGGGGCTTATCTCACCTTCACCAACTCCACATCAAATACCAAAGTGGCATTTGGAGGGATAACTCCGCCTGCACCGCGTTCTCCGTATGCGAGGTGGGAAGGTATTACGAAGCGGGCTTTATCGCCAACATTCAACAATTGAACACCTTCATCCCAACCGGAGATCACCTGGCCTTTTCCAAGTTTAAAATCGATTGGCTGATTTCGACTATAGGACGAATCAAATACGCTTCCATCCGGTAGCATGCCTTTATAATGCACAGAAACAGTCTGACCTTTTTCCGCTTTAGGCCCGTTTCCTTTTTCTTCTATTTTATAACGGAGTCCGCTGGAGGTTTTCTCAAATCCCTCTGAGAGTTCGCCAAGCATTTCTTCCTGCTGCTTTTTAGCTGCTGCTTCCCTTTCGGCCTTGGCTCCGTTGAAAGAACGGAATTCTTCTACCGCATTGAAATTTTCTGCTGATTCCCCCTTGCGGATGATCTCGAGTTTTTCAATAATATCACCCTGCTTAATGCTATCCACAACATCCTGCCCTTCAACCACGCTTCCAAAAACCGTGTGTTTCCCGTCCAGCCAAGGGGTAGCAGTATGGGTTATAAAGAACTGACTCCCATTAGTACCGGGACCTGCATTGGCCATGGAAAGTTTTCCGGGGGCATCATGCTTCAGGTCGGGATGGATCTCATCTTCAAAGTTGTATCCGGGTCCGCCGGTCCCATTACCTTTAGGATCTCCTCCCTGTATCATAAAATCGGGGATCACCCTGTGAAATTTTAAACCGTCATAATATGGTTTCCCCTGAGGGATGGCTTCGTTTTCAAGATGGCCTTCGGCTAATCCAACAAAATTTCCCACCGTTCCGGGTGTTTTCTCGTGTTCAAGTGCTACAAGTATCTCACCTCTGGAAGTGTGAAATTTTGCATATAATCCGTCCTGCATAATGCTGATTTTTTAGTTTAAGAGTGCAAAGATAAGAATTTCCCGGTTGACGGTTGACGATTGTAAGATGCCAGTTGTAAGTTGCCGGGCCGGTTGGCAGTTACCGGTTACCCGTTGTCAGTTGTATGTGGTAGGTTGTAGGTTGTAGGTTGTAGGTTGTAGGTTGTAGGTTGTAGGTTGTAGGTTGTAGGTTGTAGGTTGTAGGCCTGCCTGCCGATGGCAGGTTGTGGGTTCTAGGTTGAATAGTTGAGAGAGGAAAGTCTGGACGGGTTATCGGTAATCGGTTGCCAGTTACCGGTTGTAAGTTGTAAGTTATAGCCTACCTGCCGTAGGCCGGTTGTAGGTTTAGGTATCTCAAAGAAAAGAGAAAATAGAATAGAGATCCTGAATAAGAAAATACCGCTGATGGCTGAAAGCTGACAGCTGATTTCGGTTATAGGTTGTAGGTTATAGGCTTGCCCTGCCGTAGGCAGGTTTTTGGTTCTTCGTTGGCAGATGTCCGTTGCCCTTTTTTGATATAGGAAGAAACATTACCTTTTTAACTCTTTATTTCTTTTACTTTCCAACTTTCAACTTTCAAACTTTTAACTCAATCAAATCATCTTAACATCATACCATCAAATCATCAATTCCCGTACATGGGCTTCCAGCATTTTTATCTCTTCGGAATTGCTCATAGTTTAAATTTATGGGTAGGCTGGTTTATTTTCTCAACTTTCAAACTTTCAATTTTTTAACTCAATCAAACCATCAAATTTTCAAATTTTCAAATCATCAACTCCCTACCGGAACTGCCAACATTGGGATCCTCAATTCATCTATAAGATCTTTTTTTTTGTTTGTTGAAAACATCTCATAAATGAAATTCTTTTTCTGATGTCCCGCGACAATAAGGTCAATATTATGTTCTTCTACTTTAGCTTTTATGGTTTTAACCAGGGAACCTTCAATGACCAATCCCTCTGCGGGTATATTGTGAGTATTGATGATCTCTTTAGTCCATTGGTCAATAACAGCAGCTTCCTTTTTACGCTCTTCAGACCTTTTATCATACATAAACTGAGGTCCCGCCTCCCGATCTAAAAAACCTTCAGGTTCGGGCTCTGTAACATGCAGGATCCATATTTTACCATTTGAAAGTTTGGCCAGCTTTACAGCCTGCTCCAGTAATTTAACTGCGTTTTCCGGTTTGGCAATGGCAACAAGAATGTTTTTCATATGTAGATATTGATTGTTTTTTAACGGTCATATGCAATTCGCATATCTTTATTGGTGCTTCAATCCAATTTCCGTTATGCTCATTTCATATAAGTTGGTTAGATGTAAAGTTTAAAGTTAGGAAAAAAAGTTTAAGTGTGGGTTCCCCACAGTGGAAAGTAGAGAGTGGAAAGAGAAAAGAGGATAATCTAAACGTATCAGTATCTTTTGATAAAATCTGCGAATCAGCAATATCAAAAGCTCCCCCTCTTTGGATAAAGAGGGGAAAATTTCGCTTCCGTTTTAGGAAGGGAAAATTGAGGAGTTCGAGAGGTCTATAATTTTAATAAATCCCACCTAACACCCTGGAACCCTCCGTCTTTCCTTCCTTATCAGTCAGGAAATCCACCTCCCTTTGAAAAAAAGGGAGGAGCTTTAGTTCTTTTAAGTTTGGTACTTGGATTTTGGTGCCTGGAATTTGGCGCTTGGAGCCTGGAACTTTCTTGTTTTAACATGATTGAGGTTCCCTCATGCTATATCCTGAATCAAGTTCAGGATGACGTCTTATTTGGTGCCTGGGATTTAAAAAGTCTCTTCTCTTTGCTCTCTATTTTATTCTCTAAACAGTGTCTTGTTTCTTGTCTCTTGACTCCTGTTGCTACAAAAAAGAACCCTTCCGTCTTAATCAGCTAGGATGATTTATGAAATAAACATAAATCCCGATAGCTGATTAATCCACCTTCCCTTGAAAAGGGAAGGAGCTTTTATTCTTTGGGGCCTAGTGCTTGGAACTTAAAATTTGGTGATTGGATTTTGGCGCTTGGTGTTTGGAACGTAGGGGTTTCTAACGTGATTCAGGTTCCAAAATGTGATATCCTGAATCAAGTTCAGGATGACGTCCTTATTTGGTGCCTGGGATTTATAAGGTCTCTTCTCTTTGCTCTCTATTCTATTCTCTAAACAGTGTCTTGTTTCTTGTCTCTTGACTCCTGTTGCTACAAAAAAGAACCCATCCGTCTTAATCAGCTAGTGTAATTTATGATATATCAAAATCTCGGTAGCTGATTAATCCACCTTCCCTTGAAAAGGGAAGGTGCTTTTATTCTTTGTGGCCTGGAGCTTGGAACTTAAAATTTGGTGTTTGGATTTTGGGGCTTGCTTTTTGGAACGTAGGGGTTCTAACGTGATTCAGTTTCCATCATGTTATATCCTGAAACAAGTTCAGGATGACGTCCTTATTTGTTGCCTGGAATTTGGAATTTGGAATTTGGAACATTTTCTCCCCCTTCGGGGGCTGGGGGGCCATTAATTAGCTACTTCACTTATAAACCTGATCCTGTACAACCTAAGTTCTTCCTCTTCGTATTCCCCGTCAAATTCCTTCACGGCATCCTCAATTTTATCGGTTTCGCTTTCGAGAAAATATTCATGAATCTCTTCCTGCTGATCTTCATCCAGGATCTCATCGATCCAGTAGCCTATATTTAACTTTGTGCCGCTGTATACAATAGCTTCCATTTCCCTGATGAATTCTCCCATTTCCATGCCTTTGGCCGAGGCGATATCGTCAAGGGGGAGCTTCCGGTCCACACTCTGAATGATGTATAGTTTGAGTCCGCTGTTGGCGCCTGTGGTTTTCACCACCAGATCATCAGGTCGGGTGATCTCGTTGTCCTCCACATAGCGGCCGATAAGCTCCACAAATTCCTTTCCGTATTTTTTGGCTTTTCCCTCCCCTACTCCGTTGATATTGCTAAGCTCTTCAATGGTCATGGGATATTTCAGGGCCATATCTTCGATTGATGGATCCTGAAAAACAGCGTAGGGAGGAACGTTCAGTTTTTTTGCAACTTTTTTTCGCAGCTCTTTCAGCATTTTTATGAGCTTCTCATCAAACTCGGCACTTCCGGCTCTTGGAGGGATGACTACTGCCTGGGTGGTACTGTCAAAAACATGATCCTCGGTCATCATAAATGATGTAGGATTTTCTATAAACTCTTCTCCTTTCGGAGTAATTCTAACCACTCCATAGGTTTCGATATCTTTTTTAAGCAACCCCTCGACCAGAACCTGCCTGATCAACGCCATCCAGTATTTTCCTTCCTTAAGTTTACCTTTTCCGAAAAGAGGATGTTCATTGGTGCGATGCGAGATAATAAGCGCGTTTGCCTTGCCCACCAAAGTATTCACTACATCTTTGGCTTTATATATCTGGTTGGTTTCTTTTACGGTTTTCAGCAGTAACTCCACATCTTCCCTTGCTTCATGCTTTTTCTTGGGATTGCGCACGTTGTCATCCATAGTGGCGCCTTCCCCGGTTTCGGAGTCAAATTCTTCCCCGAAATAATGCAGCAGGAATTTACGGCGTGAAATGGAAGTTTCAGCATAACCCACAACTTCCTGAAGCAGGGCCTGGCCTATTTCCTGTTCTGCCACCGGTTTACCACTCATAAATTTTTCGAGTTTTTCAATATCCTTATAAGAATAAAATGCAAGGCAGTGACCTTCTCCCCCATCCCTTCCGGCACGGCCGGTTTCCTGGTAATAACTTTCTAAACTTTTCGGGATATCATGGTGAATTACAAAGCGTACATCGGGTTTGTCGATTCCCATTCCGAAGGCAATGGTAGCCACTACAACATCAGTATCTTCCATGATGAACATGTCCTGGTGTTTCACCCTGGTCTTGGCATCCAGCCCCGCATGGTATGGCACGGCAGAAATCCCGTTAACCTGCAGCGTCTGGGCGAGCTCCTCCACCTTTTTTCGGCTAAGACAGTAAATAATCCCGGATTTCCCTTCGTTTTGTTTTACAAAACGAATGATATCGCCATCAACATTCTTCGTCTTCGGCCTTATTTCATAATAAAGATTGGGCCGGTTAAAACTGGCTTTAAAGGTATTGGCATCTGTGATACCAAGATTCTTCAATATATCTTCCTGAACCTTCGGGGTAGCAGTGGCTGTAAGGCCTATAATGGGAATATCGTCTCCTATTCTTTTAATAATATGTCTGAGGTTCCTGTACTCTGGCCTGAAATCATGACCCCATTCACTTATACAATGGGCCTCATCTACGGCAAGAAAAGAGATCTTTACCGTGCGTAGAAATTCAACATTCTCTTCCTTTGTAAGGGATTCGGGCGCAACGTACAGCAATTTGGTCACCCCGTTGGTAATATCCTCCTTGACCTGTTTGACTTCGGTTTTATTAAGGGATGAATTAAGGACATGGGCAACCCCTGCTTCCGAAGAAATTCCGCGAATAGCATCCACCTGGTTTTTCATCAAAGCTATAAGGGGGGAAACTATAATTGCTGTTCCTTCCTGTATTAATGCGGGAAGCTGATAACACAGAGATTTACCTCCACCGGTAGGCATGATCACAAATGTGTTGTGTCCATTTACAATACTAGTGATAACTTGTTCCTGAAGGCCCTTAAACTGGCTGAAACCAAAGTATTTTTTAAGCTGTTTGTATAAGTCAATTTCGGTATTACCCATTCAATTGTGTTACAATTTTACATACATTTGCACTACTAAAGATACATATTTCTTTAGTATACACCATTCATAATTATACAAATTTGAAACTGGAAGAACAAATCCTTTCTATAGCCAAAGAAACCATTTCCATTGAAGCCCTGGCTATCGCCAATCTCGAAAATCTACTTACAAATGAGTTTGCTGAAGCTGTGCAATATATATATAACTCCAAGGGCAGGGTAATCATTACCGGGATTGGCAAAAGTGCCATTATTGCCAGTAAAATTGTTGCTACCCTCAATTCCACAGGAACCCCTTCTATTTTTATGCATGCGGCAGATGCAATTCACGGAGACCTGGGAAGTATTCTTGAAGATGATGTGGTGATTTGTATCTCCAAAAGCGGGAATACACCCGAGATCAAAGTTCTGGTTCCCCTTATCAAGAATTTTAAAAACAGAATCATAGCCATAACAGGAAATCCCGAATCTTTTCTTGCCAAGGAATCCAACTATGTTTTAAACACATATGTAGAAAAAGAAGCCTGTCCAAATAACCTTGCCCCAACTACAAGTACCACGGCACAACTGGTTATTGGTGATGCACTGGCCATTTGTCTGCTGAACCTAAGGGAGTTTACCAGTAAGGATTTTGCTAAGTATCACCCGGGGGGAGCGTTGGGAAAGAAACTATATTTAAGAGTGAGTGATATTACTTCCCAGAATTTACGACCCCAGGTAGACCCTGAAACTAATGTAAGGGATGTAATAGTGGAAATTTCAGAAAAAATGCTGGGAGTAGCCGCGGTGATAGAAAACGATAAAATTGTAGGTATAATAACAGATGGTGATATACGAAGAATGTTGCGAAACCACGAGAATTTCAGTCACCTTAAAGCCCGGGATATCATGAGCCCCGGACCTAAAACCATTCAACAGGATGCTATGGCGGTTGATGCCCTTGATATGCTGGAACGGTACAAGATCACACAGCTTATTGCCGAAGAAAACGGAAAATATACGGGTGTGGTGCATATTCATAATTTAATACGAGAAGGAATTTTATAATGGCACGAGCAACTCCGCACCCCGATGAAATGTCCTTTCTGGATCACCTGGAAGCCCTGCGTTGGCATTTGATACGTGCCACCCTTGCAGTAGTTGTAGGTGGGATCATCGCATTTATTTTCAAAGGTTTTATCTTTGATGTTTTGCTTTTTGGACCCCGTCATGCCGATTTCTGGACTTATGATATGCTTTGCAGGATCTCGACGGCAGTAGGGGTTGATGGCGGATTTTGTTTTGATAAAATGCCCTTTGAGATCCAGAGCCGGACCATGGGTGGCCAGTTCTCTGCACACGTATGGGTTTCCATAACCGCCGGATTCATTATCGCTTTTCCTTATATACTTTATGAATTCTGGGGATTTGTAGCTCCTGCAATGAAGGAGAATGAAAAGAAATATTCCCGCGGTTTTATCATTGTTTCCTCAGTACTTTTTATCCTGGGCGTTCTTTTTGGATACTATGTGGTGACCCCCCTTTCCATAAATTTCCTCGGAAAGTATCAGGTTAGCCAGGACGTTCTTAATGAATTCGATCTGGCCAGTTATATAAGTCTCGTAAGAGCTTCGGTCATCGCCAGCGGACTCATTTTTGAACTTCCCATAGTGATCTATTTCCTTACCCGGGTAGGCCTGGTCACGGCTGAATTTCTGCGGAAGTACAGGAAATATGCACTTGTAATTGTGCTTATCCTCGCCGCTATTATCACACCTCCAGACATTGTGAGTCAGATCATCGTGGCCATTCCGGTATTGATCCTTTATGAAGTAAGCATCTGGATAGCCGCTGCCGTTCAAAGAAGCGAAAGGCAGGCCCTGCGAAAAAAAGAATTAACAAAAAAATAAATTGCTATACATATGAACCAGGTAGAAGAATTCAACGAATATCGTGCGCGCATGAATGATGTGATCTTAAAGGATAACAATAAGATCATAAAACGAATATTCAACCTCGACACCAATGCCTACTCACCCGGTGGTGCGCTTGATGTCAAGACCAAAGAACTTTTAGGACTCGTAGCCTCCACCGTCCTGCGCTGCGACGATTGCATAAAATACCACCTCGAAACCAGTTACAAAGAGGGGATAACAAAAGAAGAAGTAGCTGAAGCCCTTGGCATCGCCACATTAGTTGGCGGCACCATCGTGATCCCACATTTGAGAAGGGCATATGAGTTTTGGGGGGAGTTGGAAAAAGCGTTGTAGGTTGGCAGTTGCCAGTTGTCAGTTGCCAGTTGCCAGTTATCGAGTTGCCGGTTATTTGTTGACGGTTAACAGTTGGCGGTTGCCAGTTATCAGTTGGCGGTTAACAGTTGGCTTTTGTTAGTTCTCAGTTTTCTGTTGACTGTTATCTGTTTCAATTATGGGGCACCGGTCGACCGTTGAGTTAAATCGGTTATAATTTAATAGGATTAAAAAGAGGATATGGGTAAATTGATTGTAATCGAATTTCTACCTATTTAATCAATTTATGAAGACCTATAAAGATCTGGATATTTATAATCTTGCTTTTGAATATGCCGTTTTAGTCCATAAACTATCCTTGAAGCTGCCCAAATTTGAGCTTTATGAGCAAGGGAGCCAGGTAAGAAGATCTTCTAAAAGTATAAAAGATACATAGTAGAAGGATATGGCCGAAGAACCTATAAAAGCGACTTCCTTAAATTCCTGACCTATTCTCACGCCTCTTTAATGGAATGTATTTCCCAGTTGGAAATGATCCAGGAACTTTACGAGATTGAAGGCACCCAAGAACTTATTGACAAGTATAACCTGTTAGGTGGGAAGATCTTCACGTTTTCCTTATATGTCGATAAGAATTGGAAATCATAAAAACTGACAACCCACTACCTGTAACCGACAACGGCCATCGGAATTGGTCAAATTATTGTAGTTTTATATCATACTTAGTATTATGAAATTATTCGCACAAAATCTAATTAAAGCTTACAAAGGGAAAGAAGTGGTTAAAGGCATTTCGGTGGAGGTGAACCAGGGAGAGATCGTGGGGTTGCTTGGGCCGAATGGTGCGGGGAAGACAACTTCTTTTTACATGATCGTGGGGCTTATAAAGCCCAATGGCGGGAAAATTTTTCTTGACGACCAGGATATCACCAATTTCCCCATGTATAAACGCGCTCAATACGGAATTGGTTATCTGGCGCAGGAAGCTTCCGTGTTTCGCAAGCTGAGCATTGAAGACAATATCATGAGCGTTCTTGAGCTTACCAAAATGAAAAAAAGTGAACGGGTGGAGAAAATGGAATCTTTAATAGAGGAATTCGGATTGGGACATATCAGGAAAAACCGGGGAGACCTTTTAAGCGGTGGAGAACGCCGCCGGACAGAGATCGCCAGAGCCCTGGCTACAGATCCGCATTTTATACTTCTCGATGAACCCTTTGCGGGGGTAGATCCTGTTGCAGTAGAAGACATTCAGCGCATCGTGGCCCAATTGAAAAATAAAAACATAGGCATCCTCATTACAGACCATAACGTGCAGGAAACCCTTGCCATTACAGACAGGACTTACCTCATGTTTGAAGGCAGCATCCTGAAACACGGTATCCCCGAAGAACTCGCAGAAGATGAAATGGTTCGTAAAGTTTACCTTGGAAAGAACTTTGAGCTTAGGAAGAAGAAGTTATTTGAATAAATGGCCCCCTAACCCCCGAAGGGGGAGTTTCTTACTCGGAGTTGGTTAGTCTGTAGTCGTTAGACGGTAGTCTTTAGTTTTTAGTTTTTAGCGGGGTAATATGTAGTCTGAAGATTGTATAATGTAGATTGTATACTGTAAAGTTGATGGCTGATTAATGATGGCTGAAAAAGTGGACGGCGGGCAGTGGACGGAGTTAGTCGATAGACGGTGATTGTCAGCGGTTCCTTTTTTTTCTCTCCTGGTATCGCGTCCTGAAATCCCGACCCCTGTCTCTGCGCTTACTCCTGGGTTTTAAAAATCTCCAGAGGAAATACAGGATCGCGATCACTATCAAAGGACCATATGTCCACCCTTCAACATTAAAATCAAACATGATTTTTATTTGTAAGATAAAGAAAATGAAGAAAAAATGGAAATTTGCTTTGATAAGTCATTACCTGTAGTCGATGGAATAGGTTATGGTTTGCTATTTAGAGTTTTCCAATAAAAATCCCGGCTATTACCCCGGGATTTTTAAATATAGATAATTAACTCTTTACCTCTTTAACTTTTTGTCTCTGTAAGAACCCAATCTCCCTTTTCAATTAAAGGAATCGCCTGCTTGTATTTCATGGTCTTGTTTTCACCACTCATAACGTGCTTCAGAGTCACTTTATCATTACGGCCTATTTTGGCGTGTTCGCGAACAATTGTTTCGGTTACCGGTGGGCGTTGCTGTGCTCGTTGTCCCGCAGCGCGGCTTTGCGCTGCGCGCTCTTCCATATTGGTAACTTCCTCTTTGCTGGTTTCAACATTTTCCCTCTTGCGGGTTTGTCTTGCCTCACGAATATTTGACGTATTCCCCTCCGGAATTTCCCCTTTGAAAAGGAATGAGATCACATCCTTATTCACCTGGTCTATCATCACCTTGAACAATTCAAAGGCTTCAAATTTGTAGATAAGCAATGGATCCTTTTGCTCATGCACCGCCAGCTGCACGCTCTGCTTCAATTCATCCATCTTGCGCAAATGCGTTTTCCAGGAATCATCGATAATGGCCAGTGTTATGTTCTTTTCAAAATCTTTAGTAAGCTGCTTCCCTTCGGTTTCATAAGCCCGTTGAAGGTTTGTCACCACTTGTAGACTCTTCACTCCATCTGTAAATGGAACCGCGATCCTTTCAAAGTTATTGGCCTTGTCTTCATAAACCTGCTTGATTATCGGATACGCGGTTTTTGCGGTGCGCTCCATTTTTTCATTGTAATGCTCGTACGCGGCTTTGTAGATCTTTCCGGCTATTTTTTGAACATCCTGCTTCTCAAATTCCTCTTCGGTCACCGGAGAGCTCATTGAGAAGTAGCGGATCAGTTCAAATTCGAAGTTTTTGAAATCCTGGGCCAGTTTATTGGTTTCCGTGATCACTTCCGCAGTGTCAAAAACCATGTTGGCGATATCCACCTTCAGCCTGTCACCAAACAAGGCATGGTAACGACGCTTGTAGATCACCTCCCGTTGCGCGTTCATCACATCATCATACTCAAGCAGTCTCTTACGCACTCCAAAGTTGTTCTCTTCCACTTTCTTCTGCGCTCGTTCAATGGATTTTGAGATCATTGAGTGCTGAATAACTTCACCTTCCTCTAATCCCATCCGGTCCATTAACTTGGCGATACGCTCACTACCAAATAATCGCATTAAGTTATCCTCAAGCGAAACGTAGAATTGAGAACTTCCCGGATCCCCCTGACGTCCTGCACGACCACGTAACTGCCTGTCCACACGACGTGAATCGTGACGTTCTGTACCTATAATAGCCAGACCGCCGGCTTTTTTAACTTCTTTGCTCAATTTAATATCCGTACCACGACCGGCCATGTTGGTTGCAATGGTCACGATACCGGAGTTACCTGCTTCAGCAACAATATCGGCTTCTTTTTTATGGAGTTTTGCGTTAAGTACGTTGTGTGGCACTTTGCGCAGAGTAAGCATACGACTTAATAATTCTGAAATTTCTACAGATGTGGTACCAATAAGTACCGGTCTTCCAGCTTTGGAAAGTTCGGTCACCTGATCAATAACCGCGTTGAATTTCTCACGTTTGGTTTTATAAACAAGATCTTCTTTATCTGCTCTTGAAATTGGACGGTTGGTAGGAATTTCTACCACATCCATTTTATAGATCTCCCAGAATTCCCCGGCTTCGGTAACTGCCGTACCCGTCATCCCCGAAAGTTTGCGGTACATACGGAAGTAATTCTGAAGGGTAACCGTTGCAAAGGTTTGGGTAGCATCCTCGATCTTCACATTTTCCTTGGCCTCGATCGCCTGGTGAAGTCCGTCGCTGTAACGTCTTCCTTCCATGATACGACCGGTTTGTTCATCTACGATCTTAACCTTATTCTCGATAACCACATACTCGGTGTCTTTTTCGAAAAGGGTATAAGCCTTCAGCAACTGTCGCATAGTATGTATACGCTCACTCTTTACACTATATTCTCTAAAAAGCTCTTCTTTCTTTTCGGCTTCTTCTTCTTTAGTGAATCCCAGTTTTTCGATCTTGGCGATCTCAAGACCTATCTCCGGCATTACAAAAAAGTCGGGATCATCTTTACCTGAAAGATGTTCAATTCCTTTATCTGTAAGGTCTATCTGGTTGTTCTTTTCTTCAATTACAAAATACAGCTCTTCATCAACCGTTGGCATTTCCCGGTTATTATCGGCCATATATTTATTTTCGGTTTTTTGAAGCAACTGGCGAATTCCTTCTTCACTCAAATATTTTATAAGTGCTTTATTCTTCGGAAGTCCGCGATATACACGTAACAATTGCAACCCACCTTCTTCGGTATTACCTGAAGAGATAAGTCTTTTGGCTTCAGCAAGGATTTTTGTAAGATGCTGGCGTTGTACATCAACCAGGCTGGCGATGGTAGGCTTTAGCACTTCAAACTCGTGAATATCTCCTTTGGGAATGGGCCCGGAAATGATGAGCGGTGTACGGGCATCATCGATCAAAACAGAATCCACCTCATCCACAATCGCGTAGTTTGGCGCGCGCTGCACAAGATCATCCGGCGCATGAGACATATTGTCTCTCAGGTAATCAAATCCAAATTCATTATTCGTTCCGTAGGTGATATCGGCGTTATAGGCTTTTCTTCTTGCTGCGGAATTCGGGCGGTGGTAATCAATACAGTCTACCGTAAGTCCGTGAAATTCAAAAATAGGCGCCATCCAGGCACTATCCCTTTTTGCAAGATAATCGTTCACTGTAATAAGGTGCACCCCGTTGCCTGAAAGCGCGTTGAGGTACATGGGTAGGGTAGCCACAAGGGTTTTACCCTCACCCGTTTGCATCTCGGCAATTTTTCCCTGGTGCATAGCGACTCCACCAATAAGCTGAACGTCATAATGGATCATATCCCAGGTCACCGGTTTTCCCGCGGCATCCCAGGAGTTACTCCATATAGCATGATCGCCATCAAGTTCTACGTAAGCTTTTTCTGCGGAAAGTTCCCGGTCATAAGCTGTAGCCCTCACCTTCATTTTTGGATTATGAAAGAAGCGTTTTGCTGTTTCTTTGATATTTGCGTAAGCTTCCGGAAGAATGTCGTCGAGAATATCTTCACTTATGCGATAAAGTTTGTCTTTAAGAGCATCAATTTCGGCGTAGATATCTTCGTTTCGGCTTATATCGTCAGATTCATCGGCTTCTTTATTAAGATCGGCCATTTTCTGGCGGGTTTCGGCAGTAGCATCAGCAATTCTTTTCTTAAAGGAAGCAGTTTTTTCGCGGAGTTCATCAAGGCTAAGCGCCTCAAATTCTTTCTCAAGGGCTTTTATTTTATTCACAACAGGTTGTAATTCCCTGACGTCTTTTTTGGATTTATCGCCAACAAAGGCTTTTAATACAGAATCTAAAAAACTCATAGTTTTTCAATGTTTTATAAGGTTCAAATGTACGCAAAAAAAAAGCCTCAATATTGAGACCTTTTTTGTTCCTGCGTTATAATTTTTTAATATTCATCCTCGTTCCAGAGATAATCTTCATCGGTAGGATAATCAGGCCAGATTTCTTCTATAGAGTCGTATGAGTCCCCTTCATCTTCGATAGACTGAAGGTTTTCTACTACTTCCAGAGGAGCGCCTGTACGTATGGCATAATCGATCAACTCATCTTTTGTTGCCGGCCAGGGTGCATCACTTAGGTAGGATGCTAATTCTAAAGTCCAATACATTGATAATCGGGTTTATATTTTTGCAAAAATAATTTTTTTGCTGTAATGGGCAAGTAAAAAAGGTATTATTTATTCAATAACTTTAAGAACGTACTCAAACAGGTTTCATTCCTTCGGAATTTTGCACTATCAGAGGAGTTACAGAAGTTTACGGCTTTGCCGCGAGGGTTCCGATATTACCTCTCCTTAGGGGAGGTCGGAATTGCTTTTTTTGCAATTCCGGGTGGGGCAAAAAATAAAAAATTTCAAGAAATTTTTTATTTTTCCTTTTCCGGGATCCATTTTATCTCCTCTGCATGCAGGTCTTTGGACAATTTCCGTGCCAGCACAAAGAGGTAGTCAGAGAGTCGGTTCAGGTACATCAAAACCATCTCATCAAATGGTGCGATCTCGTTTAAGGCAGTTGCCATACGCTCGGCCCGCCTGCATACACACCTGGCTATGTGACAGAATGACACAGACTGGTGACCTCCAGGAAGAATAAAATGTGTCATTGGCGGGAGTTCGTCATTCATCTTGTCCATTTCCTGCTCCAGCAGTTCAATATCTGCTGCTGAAATTCTTGAAATCCCCAGCCTGTCTTTTCCACTTTTTAAAGTTGCTTTTGCCGGTTCTGTGGCCAACACGGCGCCAATGGTAAACAATCTGTCCTGGATACGGTTAAGGATCTCCTTCGTGTGAGTCCCGGTCTCCTGATCTTTTAGCAAACCAATATGCGCGTTTAGTTCATCTACGGTACCGTAGCTTTCTATACGTATATGATGTTTGGGAACCCTCGTTCCCCCAAAAAGGGAGGTGGTTCCTTTATCGCCGGTCCTGGTGTATATCTTCATGCTTTTTTGTTCTGTTTTTCAAAGATAAGCTTTCTAAGAATCAAGATGCAAGAATCAAGAGACAAGACGGTGGGGAAATGGAAAATAGAAGAGAGAGAAGAGAGAAGAGAGAAGAGACAAAATTCCAAGGATTTTGGTGCGCGGGAAATCTTATAAAGTAAGGAGTATTCAAAATTTAACTAATTTTACCTGAACTAACTCCTCCTCCATCATGAAAAATTTTAAGACCGAGATCAAATGGGCGCTTATTTTTATCATTTCAGGCCTTTTATGGGTTTGGATCGAAAAATTATTTGGTTTGCACGATGTATATGTGGCGCAGCATCCTCTATATACCAATCTCTTCGGGATCATAGCGGTGACTATATATATCCTGGCTTTTAGAGAGAAAAAGCGGGAATATTTTAAGGGGATCATGACATGGAAAGAAGGATTTACTTCAGGTGTTATCATGACGGTTCTTATTACGATTCTATCTCCGCTGGCGCAGTACATCACATATAGATATATTTCACCGGAGTATTTTAACAATATTATTGAACACACCGTTTCAGTTGGAGCTATGAGCCGGGAGGATGCAGAAGCTTATTTTAGTCTGAGATCATATTTAATCCAGGCTACCTTCGGAGCATTGGTAATGGGAGTCGTAACATCGGCAATCGTAGCATGGTTTGTTAAGAGCGCGACTGAGGCAGAAAAAGCGAGGTGAGGACTCAGCTTTCAGCTGTCAGCTGTCAGCTTTCAGCTTTCAGCCTTCAGCAAACAACTCAATTCCTATTCACTAATCACTTTTCACTAATCACTAAAAAAGGTTTCAGCATCCAGCAATCAGCGCCATACTATTCACTACTCACTTTTCACTACTCACTATTAAAGTTTCCCGCTGAATACGCAGAATAGCGCAGAAATAGCCGGTAATAAAATTGTGCCAACACCTAAAGATTTACAATATACATTATACAAATGCTTGACCCCAAACAACAAACCCTAAACCACAAACCCCTAGATCTTCAATAACAAATTAGGATCGGGACAATTCTTCAGGTAAGCATCCAGTTCCTCTTTGGCTACTACTCCGGGATAATCGCCGGTGTAACCCTGAAGGTCTTCAATGATCTGGAAATGAAGGTGCGGAGCGTAATCGCCATTAACCTTAGAGGATCCTAATACTCCTAACTTGTCTCCTGCTTCTATAATCTGTCCAAAAGCGAGATTTTTAATGGAGGGACGGCTCAGGTGGCCGTATAAAGTATAAAAGGTCTTATCTCCAAGATCATGCTCCAATATAATTGTGGGCCCATAATTACCGAAGCCTTCATTGTCATTACAACTATGCACAGTGCCGTCAAGTGGGGCTATTACGGTGGTTCCTGCCTCACACCACAGGTCCAGTCCTATGTGCACTTCCCTTGGTGAGGGCTTACTGTCATCCTGAAAAATTACGCTCTGCTGGTATAAGTTTCGTCTTTCATTATATCCCCCATAAGCCACCTTGCCATTTTTGGCAGCAAGATATTCATCTATATACTTTTTATATTCTATTGCCGATGGGATCTCGATTTTATTAAGATCCTTATTTTCTCCTGAGAGGTCTATATGAACATAATCAGATTTTTTATATTCCTTATCAATCACAGGTGTAAAACCATCTGTACACCCCTTGATAAGTTCAGCAAATTCATATTTAACCATCGGTATCTTTTTCTCAAAAATAGCCTAATTAATTATAATATTACTAAAAGTTGCGTTAATGGAAATATTTTTACCGGAGTTTGCATTTTGATAGAATCCGTTTAATAATTGGTTGTCATATGAGTTGGTTGATTTCACCGTTGCTACCTTAGGATATTCAATTTTACTCTGAGTTCCATTATAATTAAAGTTAAGTGCTGTTTGAGGCAAACTCAAATTCAAATCACTGTTTTTTACCGTTATATCCAGATTTTTAAAATCGGAGCTTAGATTACCTATTTTAAGGGAACCAAAACTCCCTGAAAGAATAGCAGTCTCTCCAATCTCCATGATGTTAACATCACTTGAGTTTGATATAAGTTTTATACTCCTGGCTTTATTGATCTGGATATTCTGCCCATAACCGGCATTTAATACTCCGTAATTCCATTGGGAAATATTTACCGGACTGTAAGAAACCTTTATATCTGTATTCTGCCCATCTATTATATTACCTGTTAGACTGCTATGTGAAAGATTGGCTTTCAAATTGGATGTTCTCTGGCCCAGTTTAACAGCGCCGTGGCGCACATCCATCTCCAGTCTGGCTCCTGCCGGTAGCTTGATCCTGATGTTACGGTTGGCTTTTGCCCCGGTTTTTCCTTCCATTATCACTTTACCCTCCATTCCTTCAAACTGTTTGGCAAAGTTCTCGCCCCAGGCCTCCATTTGAGCACCAAATTTTTCGCCCCAGGCTTCCATGGCCTTCTCAAAATTCTCGCCATTGATCTCCATTTTCGTTTCTACATTCTTTTCCCAAACTTTGGCATTTTTCTCAAACTGCTCTGCCCATTTTTCCATTGAGGCCTCAAAATCCTTCCCGAAATTCTTTTCAATTTGCGCTTCCCATTTCTTTAAATACTTATCCCCATCTTTTTTATAGGCTTCATAATCAAAAGTGAGGTTGCCCATTTTTGCAGCAAAATCTGGCGGAAGCGGCGGATGTTGAGCAATATTCTCCATCATAGGAGCTACCATTTCACTCATAATTGGCGCAATAAGATCCTGCATTAGCGCCATACTTTCAGCAAAGCCTGCCATATCAATTTCAGGATTTTTAACCACTCCACCGCCTGAGGTAATTCTGATCTCTGCGGGAGTTCCTGTAGTTTCCAGTTTCCAGTTATTCAGCAAGGTTTTGGCCTCCTCCCCTTTCAGGTTAGCATCCAGAAAGGCTTCAATAACAACTTCATTGCGATCCCAGGTCTCAAAGGTAACATTGGTATGCCTGGCATCTATAATGATCTTTACATCCTTATTGGCATTATAGGTTTTATCAAGTTTTTTGTTTTGTGCAAAGGCAGTCACTGTAAACAGTAGAAATAGTGCGGGTATAAATTTAAGCCTGTAAGTTCTCATAACTCTTATTTTTTGATTGTTTGATTTCGTTTAATTTTGATTTCAGCTTGCGCAGCAGGTCCATTCTCAGCTGCAAATTGGCGATCATCGCTTCTATGGTTTGCTCATTGGGACCGGTTTCCTGCAGTTCTCTATTGAGGCGTTGATATTCCTTATCCAGCTCTTCCATCTGGAGCATAAAAGCATCAATGAGCGCCTTATTATCATTGTTTATCTCTAATTTGGCTAGTTCCATATTGATACCTGCCAGGTAATAACTTTCGATTTTTTTAAATTCCGGCGAAATATCACTTAGCTGAAACTGGCTCTCAATAAACATCTCCTCTGTGCTCTCTTCAGGTGTAGTATCAACTACCTGGATGTCTGTGTCGCCACCATTTCTATTGCCGAAATAAAACAGTCCTATTCCCAGTACGACTATGAAGACAGCAGCTATTTTCAGAAAGAAAAATGAATTTGACCTTTTTTCCCGGGGAAGCGCGCGATCCAGCTTTGCTTCAAATCTTTCGCGATGTCCTGAGTTTAATTTATCCTGTTCCCCGGGATCCTCATCCCTGAACATATTTCTAATATCCTGTGCCATGTTTTAGCAATTTTAGTTCGTCCTGTAATTTTTTCTTTCCGCGGTGCAGTAATGTCCTTGAAGCCACCTGCGTAATATTTAATATTTCTGAAATCTCCTCATGATCATAGCCTTCAATAAGATAAAGCATAAGGGGATATTTATATTTTTCGGGCAAATTTTCGATTGTTCTTTTAACCTCCTCTATTTTAATTCCTTCCTCGATTTGCCAGTTGTTTTCATCATCTGCTGTGGTAAGCACATGTTCATTCAATGCTACCAGTTCTATCTTTTTAGCCTTCAGTTTATCAATACATTTATTGATCACTATTTTCTTAAGCCAGGCACCAAAAGTTACTTCGCCATTATACTGGTGCAATTTTGTAAAAGCTTTTATAAACGCTTCCTGCATGGCATCCTCGGCCTCAAAGGGATCTTTTAGAAATCGCTTTGTCACTATGAACATTCCATCGCAATACCGGTTATACAACTCAAGTTGTGCCTTCCGGTCATTGGCGTGACATGCTGCTATTAATTGATGCATTATTTAACTTCTTTTGGTTAGCTGGTATTATAAAGACGATGATTATCTGCCCGTGTTGCAAAATTGTGTTTATTTTTTATTGTCACCTGTAAATTTTCTGCGTGAAGAATGAAATCCTATTGAAATATTTGAATTTAAGTATCGCATTCATTGTTTAGATTAGAATTCTTAAATTTAAATAGGAAAATGCAAAAATACAATGAATCAGGATTGGCATAGTTTTAGACCTTATATACCAAATTACCCAAATCATGAAAAAGAATTATAAAACAGGTCTTAAGATAGCGGGAGTGTTAATACTGCTTTTGCTGATCGGGTTGTTTTTCCAACGTAATTTCACAAAAGCTCACAGCCCGGAAGATATTGTACATTATGAAGACAATTCCCTTGAACTGGAAGTTTTCTATAACAGGCCTTATAAAAAAGACAGGGTGATCTTTGGAGAACTTGTTCCTTATGGTGAAGTCTGGAGGACCGGTGCCAATGAAGCGACAACATTTACCACTAATAAAGATCTTCTTGTAGATGGGTCTTTTCTCCCCGCCGGAAAATACACATTATGGACCATTCCCGGGGAGGAAACCTGGAAGGTAATCTTTAATTCAAAAATGTATCCCTGGGGTATCACCGCAGAGAAAAAAGCATACCGTGATCCTGAATTTGATACCCTGATTCTGGAAGTTCCTGTTCAGGAGTTGAATGATGTAATGGAGCAGTTCAGCATTTATTTTGAAAGAGCAAATGATCTGGTCATTATGAACCTTGCATGGGACCAAACCAGGATCACCGTTCCCCTCCAAACAGCAAAAGAAGCGCAGGAAGCGCTTCTCTCTTTCAACTAATTAAATAGCACAAAACTATTCCTCGTCCAGTAATAAATTGAGGGTAACATCAATGTTATCCCTTGTAGCCCTGGAATAAGGACAAATTTCATGTGCTTCATTAACCAACATTTCACCGGTCTCAATATCCACACCCGGCAAATAGGAATCGAGAATTACAGATAACTGAAGATCATCATCTTCTGTTTTTCCAATACCCACGGTAGCGGTCACGTTAAAATCGCCAATATCCACTTTATGCTTTTTGGCAACCGCCTGTAAGGCACTTCCATAGCACGCAGAATATCCAGCAGCAAAAAGCTGTTCAGGATTGGTATGTTTCCCGCCTTTCCCTCCAAGACCTTTTGGAAGGCTTAGTTTCATATCTATTAAACCATCGTCTGTTTTGACGTGACCTTCCCGGCCGCCCGAGGTTGTGGCACTGGCCTTATACATTGTTTTCATTGGTTCTTATTTTATTTAACTTTATAAAAAATTGAATATACCACCTATTAAAGCATGCTTCAAGGAAAGTTCCATAAATTTGTCTTAAATATACTTTTTTATCTTGGCTAAATCTAATAATAAGTCTGCCCTTAATCAATCTGAGAGTACCCCCGGTTCCCCGCAGGTGAATCCTGAATCTTACAAAAAGATCAAAGATTCAAGGAAAAAGCAAATTGCGGTGGAAGAAATGGTAGAGCAGATCCTTGCCGGAGACAGATCTGCATTAGGTAGGGCAATCACTCTTGTAGAAAGCAATCAGCCGGAACATAATATCAAAGCGGGAAAGATCATCGAGGCCTGTTTGCCTCATTCTCAAAAGTCAGTTAGGATTGGGATAACCGGGGTGCCGGGAGTGGGAAAAAGCACCTTTATCGAAGCTTTTGGAAGTTACCTGGCAGACCTCGGTAAAAGGGTTGCAGTTCTTGCAGTAGATCCTACCAGTACTATTTCACATGGCAGCATACTTGGAGATAAGACCCGGATGGAAAAACTTGTAACCCGTGAAAACACCTTTATACGCCCCTCCCCCTCGGGAGAATCTTTGGGAGGGGTCGCAAAAAAGACCAGGGAGAGTATCGTTTTATGTGAGGCAGCAGGATATGATATCATTCTAATTGAAACCGTGGGGGTAGGCCAGAGTGAGACTACAGTACACAGTATGACAGATTTTTTTCTTCTGCTTAAACTTGCAGGAGCCGGGGATGAATTGCAGGGGATAAAAAGAGGCATCATGGAAATGGCAGATGCTATAGTGATCAATAAGGCCGATGGAGAAAATCAAAAAGCCGCCCGGGAAGCACGGCTTGAATTTAAACGTGCTCTGCATCTCTATCCGCCCAAACCAAATGGCTGGCAACCAAAGGTAATGTTAAGCAGTGCCCTTAATAATACCGGTATAAGCGAAGTGTGGGAACTTATTGAGGAATACCTGGAATTTGTGAGGAAAAATGATCATTTTGAAAAAAACCGCAGGGAACAGAACAAATTCTGGCTAATCCAAACCATTGACGAACGATTGAAATCGAAGTTCTACCAAAATCCTGAAATTAAAAACGCGCTGGAAATGCAACTTAAGGCAATTGAAAATAAAGAAACGACCCCCTTTGCCGCTGCAGAATATCTGCTGAATCTCAGGTCCTGACAGGAATACGAAATCTCATTATGAGATATTTGTGCACCATGTAGAAAAGGTATCCCATTATTCCGCCTAACAGAATTCCGGTAAGAACATCCCCCGGGTAATGAACCCCAAGATAAATTCGGCTGTAAGAAACCATTAAAGCCCAAATAAGCAACAACCAGATGAGAAAGGAATAATTTCTGCGAAAAAGCATTCCAATAAAGATTGCGACTCCGGCGCTGTTTGAGGCATGAGCAGAAAAATAGCCAAACTTTCCACAATAGGCGGCCACCAATCTGGCATATTCCATCACCCCTTCCTGTCCACAAGGCCGCAGACGTTGAAATCCATCTTTAAAAGCATTACCAAGCTGATCTGTTGCCGTAATGAGAAGGCTTATTACTACAAGCGTTAATAGAAATCCCCTGATGCCAAATTTTTTAAATAAAAGAAACAACAGAATAAGGTAAATGGGAATTGCAGTCCATTTATCTGTCACCAAAAGCCAGAAAGTATCCCAGCTTTCAGAGCCCAGATTATTCAGGTATAGAAAAAGTTCTCTGTCCAGTTCATTCAGCCTTTGCAACATAGACTATTCTTCATACCGGGAAACTTCCCGGTCATAAAATTCGTTTGCCTGAGTTATGAGATCTTCAGCCTCAGAGGCAAGTTCCTTTTCATCGCTTTGGTCAAAATCCTCAAGCCATTCCACATCGTCGTTTTGCAAATTGATAATGAACCGGGGGTACTCTGTATGTACAACAAAGATCGCATCGGGAAAATCTGTATTATCACCTAAAAGGAATTTTGGGAAATCCATAATTTTTAATTTTATCAAATATTAGAAAATTGTTTCTGAAAAGAGCGAAAATGTTCTACATTTTACCAATCCTAATCAATTATCTATCTCATGTAATTTTTAATTTCCTATTCTGTTCAATAATGATCAATTTCTTTGTGAGATAATTGAATCTGAAATATAACAATAATGCTGAAGCGGTTAATCCTGCCAGTAATCCCAGCCAGATCCCCATACTTCCCAGTTGGTCCTCCTTTCCGTAATAAATTGAGATAGGAAAGCCAATGATGAAATAAGCAATAAAGCATATTATAGTGGGGAACTTAACATCCTGCAACCCTCTTAAAGCGCCCAGGATCACTACCTGCAGCCCGTCACTCAATTGAAAAAGGGCTGCAATCACAAGCAATTGGGCGGCAAGGATGATCACATCTGCATCATTGATATACATGGTGGGAAGAATGTCCTTCATAAGTATAAACATGATCGCAAAAAGTCCTGAAATAAGGAACACCAGTAAAAAAGTTGAATATGCGATTCGCCGCAGGTTGATATAATTTCGTAAACCCTTCTGGTTCCCCACCCGAATTGTCGCGGTTACACCTATTCCCACTGCCACCATAAAGGTCATTGACGCAAGGTTGAGTGCGATCTGGTTCGCCGCCTGGGAGTTTGTACCAAGCATACCAGCCAGAATGATCGTACCGGTAAAAATGGCGACTTCAAAGAACATTTGCAGGGCAGTTGGAAATCCTAAACTCAGGAGTCTTTTAAATATTTCGGCTTTTAAGAGCTCATTTTTGCTCCAGATAAAATAATTGCGGAGTTTCTCCCTTTTTCTCAATATCTCCCAAAGGAACCAGACCATAAAAAAACGTGAGATCAATGTCCCTAATGCAGCTCCCTCCAGTTCTAATCTGGGAAAGATCCAAATTCCATAAATAAGCAGGTAATTGAATATAATATTCACCACATTGGATACCAGGGTGGCATACATCGCATATTTAGTCATCGCCAGGCCATCTGCAAATTGTTTATAGGCCTGAAAGATCATTAAGGGTATCATCGAAAACGCAACAATTTCCAGATAGGGAATTGCAAGTTCCACCACTTCCGGTGGTTGATCGAGATAATATAACAAGGGTTTTGAAAGAAGTATGAGCAGGAAAAGCAAGATCCCTGTGACTGCACAAAGGATGATACCGTGATGAAAATACCTTCTGCCCTTCTCAAAATCATCAGCTCCATCTGCTTCAGCGATGAGGGGGGTGATTGCAAAGGAAAAACCAATTCCCAGGGATAATGCAATAAACACCAGGCTATTACCTAAAGAAATAGCAGCGAGCTCAGCGGCTCCCAGCCGGCCTACCATAATATTATCCACAAATCCCACCATCACATGCCCAAGCTGACCCAGCATTACCGGGTAGGCGATATGAAGATTTGTTCTGAATTCCCTTGTGTAATCGGAGAGGACCAATTTTTTAATTTTTGGGAGCAAAGGTAGGGATTAGTCTTTAGTCATTAGTCGTTAGACAGTGGTTTGTAGATGTTAGTTGGTAGTCGTTAGACTGTAGTCCGTAGTTTGTATAATGTATAGTGTAGAATGTAGTTTGTAAAAAGTCGACTGTATGGTCTGTGGTCAGGAAGTCCGTCCCAGTAAGAGTTCCCCCTTCGGGGGCGGAGGGGGCCATTAAAACCCATATTTATCCACCAGGTAAACCAGCGCTGTCATGGTAGCAGCGCCAAGTTCGAGTTCGCGTTTATTGATGTGCTCAAAGGTATCGTTATCTGAATGGTGGTGATCAAAGTAGCGTTGGGAATCTGGCAGCAGGCCCGCAAGAACAACTTTTCCATCTTTCAATGGACCAATATCTGCTCCACTACCTCCCCTTTCAAACAAGTGGATCAAATAAGGGGCGAAAAGATCTTTCCAACTTTCAATTTTAGCAAATTGGGCATCGCCTGTGTCAAAGGAAAATCCGCGTGGGGTGAAGCCTCCTGCATCGCTTTCCAGAGCAAAAATATGCTGTTCGTTATTTTTCTTCGCCATTTCCGCATATTTGTTAGCACCTCTTAGTCCGTTTTCCTCATTCATAAAAAGGACCACCCTTAAAGTTCTCTTTGGTTTGATCCCAAGTTCATTGAAAAGCCTGAGTACTTCCATTGATTGCACCACTCCTGCCCCATCATCGTGGGAGCCATCTCCAAGATCCCAGGAATCCAGGTGACCACCTACCAGTATGATCTCGTTGGGAAATTCACTTCCCTTTATTTCACCAATTACATTAAAAGATTCTACATCGGGCAGCTGCTCGCTGTTCACGCGAAAATATAACTGCGTATCCTTCCTGAGTTTTAAGATTCCGCTTAGATATTCTGCATCATTAGTACTTATAGCGGCAGCGGGAATTCTGGATGCCACAGGAAGATCTCCATAACTCATGGTTCCTGTATGAGGGAAATCATCCATGCGCAAGTTTAGGGATCTAACGATCACACCCACAGCACCAAACTTTGCAGCTTCGGCAGCACCCGAATATCTCTGGTCCACACATCCACCATAAGCCTGAAAAGTATTGATGATATTTGCCTTCATGGGCCTGTTGAAAAATACGATCTTCCCTTGAATATTGTCTACTCCGTAATTGGAGAGATCTTCTATTCCCTGCACTTCAATTACTTCTGCCTTTATACTTCCCGCTATAGAACCTCCGAGTGCCGTGATTCTTACATTCCTTCGGGAATCAGGAGTTACTTCTACATAGGCGGTTTCTTTAGCCCCTCTTACCCATTTTGGGACCATGACAGATTGCAGCCATACTTTGTCCAGTCCAATAGCTTCCAATTCCTGCTTCGTATATTGTACAGCTCTTTCAGCATTATTCGATCCCGATAAGCGTGGGCCTATTTTATTTGAGAGATGATCAAGCCATGAGTATGCCTGTCCATTGAGAAGTGCCATATCAAAAATCTTACGAATTTCAAGAGAGTCCTGTTGTACCACATTCTGAGAAAAACTCATGGAACAAAATAGAAGGGTTGTAAGTAAAATCAAAGGTTGTTTCATCGTATTAGATTTTAATGCTTTAAATAAAGATTTAATTTATTATTATTCTTCGCTTTTAAGCTGCTCAATGTATTCTTCAATATTCTTATGAATTTCGGGCGGAAGCTGAGGCTCCTGTACATCTTCCTTTTTAAGTAGCTCATCGTGCAAAATTTTGGCCACAAGATATCTAGCCGTATCTTTATCATCTGCGGGAATTATGTACCAGGGTGCCTTTTTAGTTGAAGTGCGGTTGATAGCATCTTCATAACAGGCACGGTAATCATCCCACAATTTTCTTTCTTTGAGATCGCCGGGAGAAAATTTCCAGTTCTTTTCAGATTTTTCAAGGCGGCGCAACAGTCTTTGGCGTTGCTCCTCTCTAGATAAATTTAAAAAGAATTTGAAGATAATTGTACCGTTTGTAGCCAGGTGATCTTCAAAATTTATTATTTCTTCAAAACGCTTATCCCAGAATTTTTGATCAATATCTTCAAGACTTTTAATATGGGGTAAGTTTTCATTAAGAATTATTTCCGGTTTAACCCTGGTGATAAGAACATTCTCATAATGTGTGCGGTTAAATATTCCTATTTTACCGCGTGATGGCAGAGCGATATAATGCCGCCAAAGGTAATCGTGCTTAAGCTCCAAAGCAGTAGGAGCTTTAAAACTGTGCACTACAACTCCGCGAGAGTTAAAACCTTTGAAAACTTCGCGTATCAAACTATCTTTTCCAGAAGTATCCATTCCCTGCAAGCAAATAAGCACTGCATATTTGCCATGAGCGTACAGAATATCCTGCCATTCTCCCAAATCATCCCTTGTCTTTTCCAGTTCAGATTTTATTTTTTTTTCGGAACCCTTCAGATCATACCTTGTTGATATGGATTTTAATTTTATTGGTGAGGTAACTTTAAATAATTGAGGATCTACTTTTTTCATGGATTTGTTTTGACAGCTAAATATAAGATTTATAAGTCCATTTTTTTATCTTCGCTTCTTAATCTACCCATTTTGAACAAAGAAGAAGTAATAGAAAAGGTAGCGATTCTCCTCAAAGAAATTCCTACTTCCACCGAGATAGTAAAAAACGATTCTAAAAGCGAACAGCGCTTTCATTATCTGGCCACCCATATGGTTGAGAAGGCAATTAAAAAGAAAGCCCTCGTTATTTCTGAAAACGGGAAAGGGATTGCCATTCTTTTCAGAACAAGTAAGAAGGAAGACAATTTCTTTAAAGACATCCCAGACCAGCTCGGGCTGTTATTCAATGTAACGGGTTTCAGCAATGCCATTAATATCTTAAAAACCCAGAGTTATATTAAAGCCCAGCGGCCACAAGAAGGGGAATATCTTTATTGCTGGTTTTGGGGTATCATTGCAGATGCCCGTGGGGCAGATACACAAACGGGAAAGCAAATGAAAGATGAGTTCTACAGGCAGGCAGAGGAATTCCAACTTCCTCTATATGCCGAAACAAGGATGAAGCAGAATGCCATAGTTTACCGGCGTTTTGGCTTTGAGCTTTTTCATGAGTGGCAACATCCAAGCGGGGATACTATGTATTTTTTGCGGTATATACCGAAATCTCTCAAGTCGATAGACGGGAGTCAGTAGTCGTTAGACTTTAGTCTTTAGTCTTTAGTCGCTAGCCTATAGAGAGTGGGCGGAGGGCGGAGTGCAGAGGGCCATCGTAAGTCATTAGACGGTAGACGGTAGTTGTTAGTCGGTAGACGGTAGTCTGGAAACTGTAATCATTAGTCGATTGCCTATAGAGAGTGGTCAGTGGGCGGAGGTCGGAGGACAGTACGGAAAAAATTAGTTGATACCTGACTGAAGTGAATAATAAGTAGTGATTAGTGAGAAAAAAGAGCAGAGATTAGGGAGCAGAGATTGAGAAAAAAACTCCTAACTCCTAACTCTTAACTCCTAACTTAATCCTACTGCTTACTCGCAAAAAGTTTTACATCATCCTCAGTGATCTTTGATCCTCCTAAAATAATTAGCCTTTCCACCACATTACGCAATTCGCGTATATTTCCCGTCCAGTCATATTCCTTTAAGAGATCAATAGCCTCAGAGGTAAATTCCTTTTTTGGGGTGCCTTGTTCCTCAGTGATCTTATCGTTAAAGAAATTCACCAGCAAGGGGATATCTTCCCGGCGCTCGTTTAAAGAGGGGACTTGCAAAAGGATCACAGCAAGCCTGTGAAACAGGTCTTCCCTGAACTTTTTTTCTTCGATCTCCTTTTTCAGGTCTTTATTGGTAGCAGCAAGTACCCTTACATCCACTTTGATGTCCTTATCGCTCCCAACTCTTGAAATTTTATTTTCCTGAAGGGCCCTCAATACCTTGGCCTGAGCAGAGAGGCTCATATCGCCAATCTCATCGAGAAATATGGTGCCGCCATTTGCAGCTTCAAATTTTCCTGCTCTATCTTTATTTGCTGAAGTAAAGGCTCCTTTGACGTGACCAAAAAGCTCGCTTTCAATTAATTCTGATGGAATTGCTGCGCAGTTAACCTCTACCATTGGACCGCCTGAACGCGGACTTTTTTGATGTATCCAGTGGGCAACAAGTTCTTTTCCGCTTCCATTTGGCCCGGTGATGAGGACCCTTGCATCTGTTTGGGCGACTTTTTCTATAATCTCCTTGATCCTTGTGATCTCAGAAGATTGTCCTATCATTTCATAATTCTTGCCTACTTTTTTCTTTAAGCGGGTATTTTCTACTACCAGCTCTTTACGGTCCAAAGCGTGTCTTACGGTGTTGAGTAGCCTGTTAAGATCCGGAGGTTTGGAAATAAAATCAAATGCTCCCAGTTTCATTGCGTTCACCGCAGTATCAAGTTCACCATGTCCAGAGATCATTACTACAGGTATCTCGGGTTTGATCTTTTTTATGGACTCCAACACTTCTATCCCATCCATTTTGGGCATTTTGATATCACATAAAACCAGGTCAAAATCCTCATCCCTGACTTTTTCTGTCCCGGCAAGCCCGTCTTCAGCTTCTTCGACATGATAATTACTATTTTCCTCTGTTAATATCTTTGTCAAAACCCTGCGTATTGCTGGTTCGTCTTCTATTATTAATATTTTTGCCATTTTTAGAATATACTAAATTTTAAGCCACTACGGCCATAAAATGAATTGGTTTCGTTGATCGTGTATACTTTATCCAGATTTTTATCTCTCAATCTAATATCGTTCTTAAGAGTATAACCGGCATAAAGATATAAAGATAGATTATTTGTAAAATTATACTCATACCCTAATCCCCCCAATACAATAGTCATGGAAATATTTTCGGCGTTACGAATAATAGAGGATTGATCTGTGGGAGTGATAGGAAAATTATTTTGAATATTAGCAAAAAATCCGTCAAGTGTTACAAATGCCTGCAAGCTGTTCTTTTCATTAAAAATGTATCTGAAATTTGATTTTGGCACTCCCAGGCCGTAAGACCAATTAGGATCAAAGCGTTTGTAATAATTTATCACAGGGAGTGGAAAAGGAATTCCGGAAGTGGTTGAATATGATAATCCCAAAATAAGTCTCACGGGTTCAAGATATCTTTCATCTGTCGTAGTACTTATAAAGTATAAAGCGCCGATGTAAATAAGATCGTCTCCAATTATTTTATTCAGCTCAAAGTTGGATGCTACTTTGAGACCGGCTTCTGCGCCAAATCTCCATTTTTCATTTATTTTAAAGGTATAACCCAAATTGGTGGTGAAGGATTGAAACCTTTCCAGCTCCTCGGTATGGAAGTTAGCGGGGTCTTGAAATTTTAAATGGGTATTGCGGTACTCAATCCCGGGGACAAGGTATGCTTCTTTGTCGTTAAGTTTAATTGGAAAATTGAGAAAACTGCTGAATCTCCTGAATGAATTATCTGAATCTGACTGTGGAAAATAGGTATATTCTATCCTGGCCAGATCTGTACTCTGGGCAGAGGAAGTTATTGTAACACCTCCAAGGATAAGGCACACTAAATATTTACAAACTCTATTCATTTTTTGAGGCTTATTTAAATTTTCAATACTGGACTTTCTTATTTATATCCAGCAGGATTTTAACCATTATATTATTGGCTTGCACATGTTAATATTTTATCCATTTATACAATTCTTTATAAGTTGGTTTTTTACCATACATCAATATTCCTACCCTGTAGATCTTAGCCGCCAACCATAAAATCAAAGCATTTGTAAGAATAAGAAGGGATACAGAAATGGCCAGCTCCCACCATGGCACGCCAAAGGGTATTCTCATGAGCATTACAATGGGGGAAGTAAATGGGATCATGGAAAATATAGTTGAAACTGTACCATGTGGATTTTCAATGACCGAGAAGAATCCTACGTAGATACCAAGCATTAATGGCAGAATAATGGGAAACATAAATTGCTGAGTATCAGTTTCTGAATCTACGGCCGCTCCTATAGCGGCATAAATAGCCGAATAAAGAAAATAACCCCCTATAAAATAAATCAAAAAGAAAATGATAAGAGTAAACATAGGAAGGTTATAAATATCTGTAAGCAGCTGTTGCATTTCATTGCTGGCCATGGCTTCAAGCCCCTGTTGTGCTTCTGTGGGAGGAGGAATCATTTCCAATCCTGTAAAAGCGGTTGCAAAGAACAAAAGAAGAGTTCCTAAGACTACCCAAATGCTGAACTGGGTTATCCCCGCAAGGGATGTGCCAAGGATCTTACCTAACATTAATTGTACCGGTTTTACAGAGGAAACTATGATCTCAATAATACGGTTGGTTTTTTCTTCTATCACACTCCTCATTACCATGTTTCCATAAATAATTATAAACATCATTAGCAAATAACCCGCAGCTCCTCCAAATATCATTTTCACATAGGATGACATCCTGGAAGTGCGCTGTCCCTCAAAATTCTGGATCTGGATATTTACAGAAGTTTCCGCCGATTCTATTTGGGATATATCCACCCCACGTGCGATTAGCTCTCTGTGGGTAAGCTTTTCAGAAATTACACGTTCCATTTGCTGCAGGGTTCCAAACCCGGGTGATTCCTTTCCGTAAAATTGAATAGCGCCGGCAAGCTCAGTATTGTCTTCGATGGGTGGAATATATAATAATCCGGAATAATTTTTCCCTTTGACGATCTCCTGTGCATTCTCCAGCGTTATTGAAGAAAGATCCAGATAATCAATGGTCTCTGAATCCTCAAACTCCCCTTTAAAAATTCCACTTTGATCATTAATGGCTATCACCCTAATCTCGCTGTTATTGATCATGCTCAAATAAGCAATGAGAAAGAACATCCCCACAAGAATAAGCGGACTTAAAAACGTCATTATAATAAAGGTTTTATTCCTCACCCGGGCCATATATTCCCTTTTAATAATGAGCTTTAGATTACGCATTTGTAGTAACGGTTTTGATGAAAATATCATTTACAGAAGGGATCACCTCAACAAAATGATTTACCTGTGCACGGGTTATGAGGTATTGCAGGAGATCATTGGAACTTGCACCCGGCTCTATTTGCAGGCGCAGTTTGAGATCATCTGTTATACTCCTGAATGTGGCCCGGGTCACAACAAATTTTTCAGAGAGCTCACTTAACAAATGTTCTTCGTTTGCAGCATTTAACCCAACTTCAAAAGTATTGGACTTGTAAGCTCTTTTTATTTCTGAAACTTTTCCATCAAGAAGTTTATTGGATTCATGAATGAGTGCAATATATTCACACAGTTCCTCCACACTTTCCATCCTGTGGGTTGAAAAAAGAATTGTTGCTCCCTCATCCCGCAATTGCAGAATCTCATTCTTTATTATATCTGCATTTACGGGATCAAAACCCGTAAAAGGTTCATCAAAAATGAGAAGCTTAGGCCGGTGAAGAACGGTGATCACAAATTGAACTTTTTGCGCCATTCCTTTTGAAAGTTCCTGGATCTTCTTATCCCACCAATGAGTGATCCCAAATTTACTGAACCAGTAATCCAGTCTTTCTTTTGCCTGAGTCCGGGTCAATCCTTTTAACCGGGCAAGATATAAGGCCTGCTCACCCACCTTCATGGATTTATATAATCCACGTTCTTCGGGTAAATAACCTATTAGACCAATATCCTTATGGGAAAGGAGTTTATCATTAAAATAAACCTTTCCGCTATCGGGCATAGTGATTTGATTAATGATCCTTAAGAAAGTTGTTTTTCCGGCTCCGTTTGGACCTAGAAGTCCAAAAATACTTTGTTCCGGAATACTCAGGGAAACATCGTTAAGTGCAGTAAAATCGCCAAATTGTTTGCAAATATTTTCTGCCACCAGAAGATTACCCATATAATAATGTTAATTGAGGTAAATATATTGAAATAGGTGTAGACTGAATTTCATTTAAGATGATTTTATAAAATGCGGGGGTAAAAAAGCCTGCCTAAACAAAAAACCCACCCTTAAACAGAATTTAAGGATGGGAAAAAAATTGCTATGAAAAAGAAAAATTATCACTAAAGCTTTAGTGATATTCAAATATATAAAAATTATCTTAAAATGCTTGGTTTTTAAGAAAACATATCTTTTACTTTTTCAAAAAATGATTTATCACTCATTTCGGGATTGGGTTGAAAATTCTCATCAGTTGCCATTTTTTCAAAGAATTCCTTCTGTTCCCTGCTAAGAACTTTTGGAGTCCAAACATTTACATGAACAAGAAGGTCCCCTTTTCCATAACCATTTAAATTGGAGATACCTTTACCCCTGAGACGCAGGATCTTTCCTGATTGTACACCTTCATCCACTTTAATTCTAACCTTTCCGGAAACAGTGTCAATTTCTCTGGACGCTCCCAGAACAGCTTCAGAAAAACTTATATAAAGGTCATAATGAAGATTGTCTCCCTCCCTTGATAAAGTAGGATGTTCCTTTTCTTCTATAGCTACCAGGAGGTCACCAGGAATTCCATTGCCCGGGGCATCATTACCTTTACCTGTAACCTTTAATTGCATGCCATCTTCAACACCTGCAGGAATCTTGATGGAAACAGTTTCCTCTTTTGTAATAAGTCCCTGTGCATCTGCCTCTGCAGGTTTTTGATCAATGATCTGTCCTGCCCCACCACATGTTGTACATGGAGAAGCGGTTTGCATACGGCCTAATATGGTATTTGTGATCCTGGTAACCTGTCCCGTTCCGTTACAAGTGGTACATGATTTAAAGGTAGTTCCCGGAGCCTGGATCTTACGTTTTACTTTGATCTTCTTTTCTGCACCATTTGCTATCTCTTCAAGGTTAAGGCTCACTCTAATGCGAAGGTTACTACCTTTGACACGCCGTTGACCGCCAAAGCCACCACCAAATCCTGAGAAACCTCCCCCACTAAAACCACCACCAAAGATATCTCCAAACTGGCTGAAGATATCATCCATATTCATACCGCCACCGGCACCAAAACCTCCCTCAAAGGCCTGATGACCATAACGGTCATATTTGGCTCGTTTATCCTCATTGCTTAAAACCTCGTAAGCTTCTGCTGCTTTTTTGAACATTTCTTCGGCATGAGAATCTCCGGGATTCTTATCCGGGTGAAATTCTATTGCTTTTTTTCGGTAAGCTTTTTTAATTTCGGCTAGAGAAGCACTTTTACTTACTCCTAGTATTTCGTAAAAATCCTGTTTCATTATATATGAAGTTGTGAATTAAAGAGTGACTATCTACCGGTCACTACTTTGGGATAGCGTATGATCTTTTCTCCAAGTTTGTATCCGCGCTCTACCACATCAACTATCTTGCCTCTTAATTTATCTGATGGCGCATCTACTTGCGTGATCGCTTCATGAACATCTGCATCAAAGGAATCCCCCGCTTCTACTTTCATGGGTTCAAGACCTTTATTTTTTAATGTCTCACTGAATTTATTATGAATAAGTTCTACCCCTTTTAAAAGATTTTTGTCTTTAGCTTTCCTTATTTCAATCATTGCCCTGTCAAAATCATCCAAAACTGGGAGCAACGCTGCCATTACTTCCTGGTTGGCGGTTTTAAACAACTCCATCCTCTCTTTTGACGTACGCCGCTTATAATTTTCAAATTCAGCAAAAAGCCTCAGGAACTTATCCTTTTCCTTTTCCAGGTCTTCTTTAAGTTTGTCTTTTTCTGAAAGATCATCTTCTGTCTCTTTATAGATTATATCAACATCTTCTTCCTCTCCCTGGTCTCTTTTATCCTCCATGAATTCTTCTGCCGGTTCATCTTTAAATTCTTCACGGATCCTGTCTTTTTGATCCATATTTTCTTCAGAAGTATATTCTTTATCCTTACTCATATATTAACATTTTTATAAATGCATTTCAAAAGACAAAATTACTGCCAAATATTTTAAAATGTCAAAATGTCACCACATTAACTTTAAGAAAATATTAAGATTTGATGGCGTATTGAGCGTTAAATTTGTGCCTTATTATAATAAATTAAAAAATATGAAAAACTCAATTTTAAGCATATTTATGATTACCGGTTTAGCCATTGCTACCGTTGGATGTAAAAACGAAAATCGTCAAGCCGAAACAAGTGAGGCTCGTGATGCAGCCATTGCAAATATGGAAGCGGTTGAATTCAGGGTTGATACCACCACTTCTGTAATAGAGTGGCAGGGAAAAAAGCCTACCGGGACACATACCGGAACAATCCAGGTTGCTGAGGGAACCTTCCACGCCAATGATAGTGTAGTGGAAAGCGGAACCTTTATAATAGACATGGGCTCTATTACGGTAACTGATCTGGAAGGAGATCAAAAAAGAAATCTCGAAAATCACCTAAAAGGAACTGTTGAAGGAAAAGAAGGGGATTTCTTTAATATCAATGAATATCCTGATGCAAGATTTGAAGTTACAGGAGTTAATGAGGTTAACGGGCAAACTATGTTACAGGGCAACCTTACCATGAAAGGGGAAACCAAAAATGTTGAATTTCCTGTGAATATCAACAGAAATGGGGATGAGCTTGAACTTACAAGTGAAACTTTTACTATTGACCGTACACAATGGAATGTAAATTTTGGATCAAGATCTGTATTTGACAGTCTTGGAGATAATTTCATCAATGATGAAATCGAACTTACAATAAAGGTTAAGGCCACAAGAGTCTAAATCTCAAATATTTAAATTAAAGGGCTGCAGTTTTGCAGCCTTTTAATTTTATATAAGATCTTCCAGTGCCTTGGAAAGATTTTTATATTTAAAATCATATCCTGCTTTTTCTATCTTTTCTGAACTTACCAGCTGACTGCTAAGAATTATCCTGGACATTTCACCCAATGCGATCTTAAGTGCCACAGATGGGATTCTGGGTAACCAAACAGAATTACCCATATTTTTAGCAACACATTCTACCAATTCTTTATTGGTAACAGGATTTGGAGCTACTCCATTATATATTCCTTCCAATTCGTTTTCCATTACATAATTAAAAATACCTGCAATATCTTCAATATGTATCCAGGATTGCCATTGCTTACCACTTCCCAGCGGGGCGCCGGCATTAAATGCTGTGGGCTCTTTTAATTTGGGAAGCGCTCCTCCTTCTTTAGCAAGGACCATCCCAAGCCTGACGATAGAGACATTAATTCCAATATCTATAAATTTCATTGCTGCTGCCTCCCACCTCTCTACCACTTCACCAACAAAAGAATCATCTACGGCAACATTTTCCTCTGTATATAAATGAACAAGTGAATCCGGATAGATTCCTATTCCACTTGCAGAAATAAACCTAATCACCTCATGATCAGAATTTTCAAGTGTATCATAAATTAATTGTGCCGAGTTCACTCTACTGTCAATGATCTCCTTTTTATAACTTTCTGTCCATCTTTTGGCAATACTGGCACCGGCAAGATGAATAACCACTTTTACATTTTCAAGAGCAGAATTATCTATTTCACCAGTATCGGGGTTCCAATAGAACCCCTGAAAGCCCTGTAACCTTTTTATTTTGTCTTTGCTTGTGGTAAAATAATTTACTTCAATTCCCTTTTGGAGGAATAAATTGGTAAGATGAGTACCTACCAGCCCGGTTGCACCCGTAATTAATACTCGCATTTTTATTGACAAGTTAAGTATAGCAATGCATACCGGCTAATTTTTATTACAGGTTTAACAAGAGTTCCCCAATTATTTAGCGGCTCTTAACATTTCCCTTTTTCCCGGAGGCCCCGGTAATTTTTCTACCCTGAATCCTACTTCAAGCATAGCCCGTCTAACGCTCCCTTTGGCCGCATAGGTTACCAGTAGACCACCCGGGACCAGAGCATCAAACATTTTAGAAAATATAACCGACGTCCAAAGTTCGGGTTGGACACGGGCCCCAAATGCATCGAAATATACCAGATCATATTTCTCAATATCTGTTATATCCTGAAAGAATTTTTTCTGTTTATGTATTAGGAAATTTGAAGAGAGTTCCACCGGTTGCTCCCAGGGTAATATGTGTAAAAGTTCAAAAATTTCACGGGCATTATCGGCTTTAATTTCTGAAGAATAATTTAAAGCTTCCAATTCTTTTTCCTCTACTGGATAAGCTTCCACCCCGGAATAATGGATATTTACCGGAACATTTTGAGTTTCCTGCCAGGTCACAAGTGCGTTAAGGCCTGTACCAAATCCAATTTCCAGTATGGAGATATCTGTTCTGTTATCAACAAGGACCTTTTTTAGACCCATTTCAATAAAAACATGCCTGGCCTCCTGTATAGCACCGTGAACAGAATGGTAGTGTTCATTCCATTCCGGCAGGTGAATGGTGGTTGACCCGTCTCCGGTATTTATTATTTCTCTTTTCAAATTATTCCTTTATCAGGACGCCTTCTGCCAGAAATAAATAGGTCTTTTTTGGTTCAGTAATGGCGGCAATCTCCTCTGCACTGCTTCCATTATCCTCTGCATAATGTCTTTGCTCATCTACAGTAACTTCAGCAACATAAGCTTTACCATTTACAACAACTTCTTTTTCTTCAATATCCTTAGGAACAAAAAATGCATAATCCTTAAATTTTACCATAACATCATCAGTCCCGGGAAGATCAAGAGTCATCCAACAGCCTTTATTTTTACATACCGTGTTAACGGTGGTTGAAAAGCTTATATCAATAGTATCGCCGGGTATAAGAGATTTAAATTTTTCTTTCATTTCGAGAGCAGACAAGTTGTTTACTGCAGGTATTTGCTCACCATATGAATTATAACCAAGTTTGGGAAACTCTTGCTCAGAATTTTTATCCTCAGAATTTTTACATGAAGTTAAAGATATCACAGCGCACAATACAAAAATCAATAAATTTTTCATAATTTTTTAAAAATTGAAGTTGATATTCAACAACCTGACAAAGTTACCAAAAGTTTCAATTTTTTTTCTATATATATTTAGGTAAATTTGCATTCTAAATCACCTACAATGAAACAATACGCTTCCATCGATATCGATATCGTTAAAGCCCCCTCTTCAAAAATTGAATCCGTAGATTTTGAAAATCTTAAATTTGGCCACATTTTTACAGACCATATGGTGGAGTGTAATTATGAAGACGGTGCATGGAAGACACCTGTTATAAAACCTTATGGGAATATCTCCCTTGAACCATCGGCTAAAGTTTTTCATTACGGGCAGGCTGTGTTTGAAGGAATGAAAGCCTATAAAGATGAGGATGACCAGATCTGGCTTTTCAGACCTGATGAAAACTTCAGAAGAATAAATCTTTCTTCAAAAAGACTTGCAATTCCTGAATTTCCCGAAGAATATTTTTTTAATGCCCTTGAAGAATTATTGAAACTTGACCGAAACTGGATCAAGAAAGGTTTTGGAAATTCTTTATATATACGCCCTTTTGTTATCGCTACCGAGCCCGGAGTGCTGGCCTCCCCCGGTTTAAAATATAAATTCATGATCATTTGTTCCCCTGCAAAATCTTATTACACGGGTGAAGTTAGGGTAAAGATTTCAGAAAAATATAGTCGTGCTGCAGACGGGGGGGTGGGAGCCGCTAAGGCTGCCGGTAATTACGGGGCACAATTCTATCCTACAAATCTTGCGAAAGAAGAAGGATTCCAGCAAATCATCTGGACAGATGCCAGCTCCCACGAATTTTTGGAAGAAGCCGGAACAATGAATGTGTTTTTCAGAATTAATGACACCCTTCTTACAGCACCCACTAATGACAGAATCCTTGATGGGGTAACCCGGAAAAGTATTCTTGCTCTTGCTGAAGTTAATGGTATAAAGGCAGAAGTACGCAGGATAAGTGTCAAAGAAATTATTGATGCCCAGCAAAATGGCTCCTTAAAGGAGATATTTGGCGCAGGAACTGCAGCGGTGATTAATCCAATCCAGGGATTTGGATTCCAGGAAAAAAGATATGAATTACCACCTATCGAAGATTCTTATGCAAAGTTCTTTAAGGATAAACTGATGAAAATACAATATAACCTAACCGATGATCCATTTGGCTGGAGATACCTTGTAAAGGAATAATAATATAACGGTATTACAACAGGCTTCCCATGGAAGCCTGTTTTTACTAGAATTTATTTATCCAGGATCGCTCGTATATCTGGCCGGAAATATTTGGGGCCTTTTAATACCTTACCATCTTCCCTTAAAACAGGTTTTCCATCATCCCCCAGCTTACTCATATTGCTGCGCTGGATTTCATCAAATACTTCCTCGATCTTATATTGCATCCCATGCTCTATAATAGTTCCACATAATATATAAAGCATGTCTCCAAGCGCATCTGCAACTTCAGGAAGATCATTGTTATTTGTCGCTTCCAGATACTCTTCATTTTCTTCTTTCATAAGATTGAACCTTAGCATATTTTTGGATTCGCCAAGATCTGCCACCGGACTGGAATTTATTCCAAGACCAAATGCAGTATGAAATTCATGAACTGCTGCAATTCTTTTTTTCATAAAATTATTGATTTACTAGATTTTAAGGTAGGGAGATAATTATAACTGCTGTTCAAAAAGTAATTTTCTATTCCTGAACTTCATATAACAATTATGAGATCTAACTCTTAACTTTGTCTAAAAATAAATAAATGTTTAGTACGGGTCAATTAATTTTTGCGGTTTTGTTTTTTATAGCATTTGTTATTGTGATAATCTATAGCTATAGAAAAGATATAGCACTTCATAAAAAATATTACAACGGAAGTATTTATGTTCTGGCAGGGTTTATAATTTTCCTGCTTCTCCTTTTTCTTTTGAAGGAATACTTAAGACCATAAGATTATCAATATCAAATAGAAAACGGGTCATTATCTATTGAAGCTCTATTTCCGGGAAATGTAATAATATGCCTCTTCTAATTTAACTATCTTTATACTTATAAAACGGTAAACCCCTCAGATCAATGAAAATCATTAAATATCTCTTCTTTTTATTACTTATTGCGATTATAGCCGGAGCTATTTATATAGCTACACAAGACGGAGAGTATCATGTAGAGGAAACAATAATAGTAAATGCTCCTGTACCGGTTGTTTTTAATGAGGTTAACAATTATTATAACTGGGAATCCTGGGGCCCTTGGCGGAAGGAAAGCGATGATATAATCGTGAAATACCACCCCGAAATTAGAGGCGAGGGCGGAGGATTTTCCTGGAAAAGCGATGAACTGGGAGAAGGAAATATTACTTCAGTAAAAGTACTCATTGATAATCTTATCGAGCAGAAGGTAATCCACAATCCTTCTCTCGCTGAATCTGAAAGCGACATGTACTGGAGATTTGAAGAAGTTGAAGAGGGCACCAGGGTCACCCTGGGAATGAGTGGATCTCAAAGTTTTAGGGAAAAACTGGCATTTGCTTTTAAAGATAATTCTATAAGCGAAATTCTTACACCTCGATTTTCCAGGAGCCTGCAAAATCTGGATAGCACTATATTGAATAAAATGAGTGTTTATTCTATAAATGTAGATGGTGTTACCACCCATGGCGGCGGATTCTATATGTATATCACCACTGCATCAAGAATAAGCCAGATCCCGGCCCGTATGAAGGATATGGTTACAGATGTGAGGAATTACATGGAAACAAATAACATAACCCAATTGGGCGATCCATTTGTTTTGTATAATAGTTGGGATGAGCAAAATGATTCGGCTATTTATTCTGTAGGTGTTTTTACCCCCAGCCTTGTCATTACCCCGGCCGATAGTAATATTCTCAACGGCATGATGCCTACTCAGCAGGTTGTGAAGACTACATTAAAAGGGGATCGCGAAAATTTAAAAGAGGCATGGGATGTAGCTTACCAATATATTGTTGAGAATAATCTCAGGGCAGATGAAGAAAGCCAGCCCTTTGAAGTTTACAGGACCAATCCCGGCTCCACCCCCAACCCGGCCAACTGGGTAACAGAGATCTATATTCCTGTGCAGTCCAATCCCGTAAATTCTGAATTTGACTTCTAAATGAAAGCAGCTTTTCTTGTCTTTTTAGGTGGAGGGTTAGGGAGCATGCTCCGTTACTTTATTTACAAATGGACATACCATGAAACTTATCCAGTGTTTTTAAGCACCTTGCTAATTAATGTCTCCGGAAGTTTACTCCTGGGTGTTATATTGGGTTATTCATTAAAACAGGGAAATTGGAGCGATAATACTCTTTTGTTTCTTACAACAGGTCTATGCGGTGGATTTACCACATTCTCAACCTTTGCAATAGAAAATCAGGCTCTCTTAAAAGCGGGTGATTATCTGAATTTTTCTCTTTACACTTTCGGAAGCATTTCTTTGGGCATTCTCGCCATCTTTGCAGGTTTAATATTATCAAAATTGATCTAACTTAAGTTCTTCTGGAATATATTTTCCAAATAATATTTTGCATTTGTTTATTAGTATGTATTTCTATTACTTCAATAACGCCGGCCCTGAAGGAATACAATAAGGTTCTGGAATTTTAAATGTCAATCTCTATAATTTAACTTTATTCAAGATCTTTTTTTCATATCACATTTATAATTGACATAATTTTGGCATTTCGCTACCAGAATGATCAAAAAATTATACAGTGGGTATATTGGATCCTTTAGTGATCTTAGACGAGAAGTGTGGTTACTTGCATTTATCACATTTATAAACAGAGCAGGGACTATGGTAATTCCCTTTCTTTCTCTTTATCTCACCAAAAACCGCGGGTTTTCCCTGGAAGACGTAGGATGGATACTTACATGTTTTGGACTTGGATCTGTTGCCGGCTCCTGGATAGGTGGGAAACTCGTTGACCGCATAGGGCATTATAAAACGATGGCAGGAAGTTTATTGATATCTGGTTTATTTTTTATTTTGCTACAATTCCCGGTATCATTCTGGGGAATATGTTTAGGAATTTTTCTTGTAATGAGTGTTGCAGATGCTTTCAGGCCAGCAGTTTTTGTGGCCATAAATGCTTACAGCAAACCTGAAAACCGCACCAGATCAATCACCCTGATACGTCTTGCGATCAATCTGGGATTTTCTGCGGGGCCCGCGGCTGGGGGATTGATCATCGCAGGGGTGGGTTACAGCGGATTATTTTGGGTTGACGGGATCACCTGTATCCTCGGAGGAATTCTACTCCTCAAGTTATTACATCCTAAAAAGGCTATTGGCAATATTCCTGAAATTCTTATTAAACCCAGATCTGTACTAAAAGATAAACCATTTTTGGTTTTTATAGGTGCAATGATCCTATTTGGATTTATATTTCTTCAATATTTTTCCACGATCCCTTTATATTATGCCCAGGTACATTTCCTCAGTGAATTTCAAATAGGACTTATCCTGGGCCTTAATGGATTTTTAATTTTCCTGCTTGAAATGCCCCTTATCAAATACCTGGAAAGCAAGGTAAGATCCTCCCTGTTTCATGTTATAAACGGGACATTATTGGTAGGCCTCAGTTTTCTTATTATAAATCTTACAGGATGGGTAGGTGTGGTTGTAGTGGGAATGATGCTCCTTACATTAGGTGAGATGATCGCTTTCCCTTTCTCTAACAGTTTTGCCCTTAAGCGGGCACAAGGTGGCAAACAAGGATCCTATATGGCTATATATAGTATTGCCTTTTCAATTGGCCATATATTTGGTCATAATTCGGGGATGCAGCTTATTGGAAGATTTGGTTTTGATCTCACCTGGTATGTTATGATCATTCTATGTATTGCAGCTTGCGGTCTACTCGTACTCGCGATGAACATGTTGAAAAATGAGAAAAACAGAACTGCCATTATTGATTATAATACTTAGACTCTCCCAGGTATTCTTTGATAAGACCGTTATATTCAGGACTTAATTTTAGATCGAGGGTCCCGGGAATATTATATAGAGATTCCATATCATCATATCCGGTTTTAAGCAAATCCTCAAGATAAAGAAGGGCTGTATAGTAGTCTCCATCCTGGCTGCTTAATGAAATTATATTAAAATAACCCCGGGGGTTTTCTTTATCAAAAATGGTTTGAAGTATCGCCGTAAATATTAACGGATCAATAGCTGCATTTTCTTCTTCTAAATTTTTATAAGTGGAATTGGCCATATTCCCCAGTATACCTTCAAGCCTGAAGGCCATCTCTGCCTCTGCCGGATTTTTAGATTCCTGCAAGTCCTGCAATTCTTTTATCTGTTGGTTCCACCATCCTAAATTTTCAAAGTTGGCACCCCGTACATCCTCTGCGAAAAAATAGTTAAGCCGGTCCAGGTTTTCTGCCTCAATATCCCTTATAGCTGTATATTGTCTGTTCTGTATTCTCAATATCCTGTCCCTCCCCAGATCCTTTAATCTCTGTTTGATCTCATCACCTTTCGCATAACCGGAATATTTTTTCTCCATCACCTCTAAATGTTCATAAGCTTTATAATGCTTTCCTGTCCTGAGAAGTTGTTGAACGATCTCAAGGTCTGCATTATATAATTTTTCTATGAGCACCGGGTCCGCTGGCTTAAATCCCTTTTGCATTTCATTGAGAGTGAATCCTCCTAACACACTAAACATTATATTACTGTTGGGCCATTCATTACTTCCGTCATACTGATAAAACTCAGCTTTAACTCCCGCTTTGTTAAGAAATGTTGTCGTTTCAAGGAGAAGTTTGTTATGAGGGGTATAGTATCCTCCAACTCCAATAAAATAAAAATCTCTTTTCTTTTCAATATAGTCTGTATTTATCCAAATATCCCCGACGGCTATTACTCCGGCTATTGAAGGATAAATAATGGGGAGAACTGTAGCTACCCTTGCTCCAGTTCCCAGACCCACAGTATAAACCCGGTGATTAGACCCTGGAAAGAAATTTATAACTTTTTCAATAAGCCTGGTTCCTGCCCTTACATTATTTAAAAGACTTTCCCCTTCGGTTATATCATTCGAGGCAGCCAGAATATATCCCTGCTCTTCTGCAGCTTGCCTTAATAATTGCACCCCCCTGCTGCCCCGTTCCAGCGGATCAAAAATAAATATTACAGGCAGAGGGCTCTCCCGAGTATAAGATGTAGGAATATATATAGCAAATGTTTCAGCTAAACTATCATTTACAGAAATAGAGTCTATGACTACTCCTTTCCTTAAGGTTATCTCCTGGCTCTTTACCGGAAGGAATAACAGCAAAGTCAATACAACTACAATATTTCTCACTTTAGTATTTTTATGTTATTAAAGTTAAAGCAATATCTTCTAATAAAAAAGACCTCCCATATGGGAAGTCTTCAATGCTATATAAGCTGCAGCCTACTTTTTAATTCGTTCCAGGCGCAACCTGGAAGTATTTGCGAAAAAGATCCTGGCCAGCACTGAAATGATCAAAAGATCTGCAAATATTAAGAATGCTATTCTTACAAATTCAATTCCTTTAAAACTTAACCCTGCAAATCCTATTAGTCCGGTTATCACTGTAATTATCAGAAAGGGTATAATATATTTTTCCATGGTGTTTATTTTTTATTCAAAGATATATATACCTCTGTCGTACTTTTATTAATGAAATTACAATTGTTTATTTATTAACTATAAAAATAAAAATATCTCAACTTTTGTTAAGAATTTCAACATAATTTTAAAATTTGTTAAGCAGATAATGGAAGCGCAGATTTAAAAATAAAATCTTACCTTCGCGGTCGGTTGCCATCTTCTCCAAAAGGCAGCATTTAAAACAAAGCTTTCGGCATATACCTCCGGAAGAAAGATATTTTCATACATGACATTTAACGATTTACAATTAACTGAAGCTTTACAAAAAGCCGTTCAAAAAACAGGATATACAATTCCTACCCCAATTCAACAAAGAGCTATCCCTGCAATATTAGATGGGAGGGATATTCTTGGATGTGCCCAAACCGGCACCGGTAAGACCGCAGCTTTTTCAATACCTACCATACAACTTTTGACTGCCTCTCTTAATGGCAATGGGCAAAAAAGGAACATAAAAAGCCTTATCCTTACCCCGACCCGCGAACTTGCGATACAGATAGGTGAGAGCATTACGGATTACGGTCATTACAGTCCTTTAAAACATCTTGTGATATTTGGAGGCGTTCCCCAACATTCACAGGTACAGGCTCTGCGCCATGGGGTTGACATTCTTATAGCGACCCCCGGCAGATTACTAGATCTTATGGACCAGGGATATATAAGCCTTTCCCATATAGAGATATTTACCCTTGATGAAGCAGACCGGATGCTGGATATGGGTTTTGTTCACGATGTGAAAAAAGTGATCAAAAAAATTCCGCAGAAAAGACAAACTCTTTTCTTTTCGGCCACGATGCCAGATGCGATCATGGACCTTGCAAACAGCATACTTACAGATCCCCTGAAGGTGGAAGTAACTCCAATAGCTTCTACTGCAGAATTGATACAGCAGGAGCTTTATTACATTGATAAAGTAAATAAAAAGAATTTACTGATAGATATCCTTAAGGAATCAAATGCAGACAGGGTACTTGTTTTTACAAGGACCAAACACGGGGCTAACAAGGTTGTAAAAGACATGATCAAGGCCGGAATAAGGTCTGAAGCTATTCATGGGAATAAAACCCAGAATGCGCGTCAAAAAGCACTTTCCAATTTTAAGGATAAAACTACCAGGGTTCTTGTTGCCACAGATATAGCAGCCCGGGGAATAGATATTGATGAACTTGCCCTGGTGATCAATTACGAAATCCCGAATATTGCTGAGACCTATGTTCACAGAATTGGAAGAACGGGGCGTGCAGGCGCCAGCGGGAAAGCCATTTCCTTTTCAGATTATGAAGAAAAAGCATATATCAGGGATATTCAGAAGTTAACAGGACAGATCATTCCTGTAGTTAATCATCATGATTATCCTATGGAATATTTTGAGATCCCTGAGAAAAAACCTCAGCAAAGAGGAGGATCACGAAATTCAGGCCAAAGATCTGCACCTAAGAAAGCAAATCCGGGACAGGGAAAATCGTCTAACAGAAACAAATTTGGAAGACAAGGGAATAGATAAAGGACATTCTGAAAATTATTTTGGCGATTACCGGGATTTCTGGTGGAACCGGAATTTTCTGGATATGACCGCAAAGCGCCTGGAATTGGAGAAATTTAATTCCATGCTGGATGTTGGCTGCGGGGCCGGCCACTGGACCCGAACTCTTGCTCCCTATTTACAAAATGATGCTGAAATAACCGCTGTAGACAGTGATCCCAGGTGGTATAAAGATAAAACCACCCTGGAAGATTTTTTTAAAAATCGATCCCAAAAATTCCATCTCCTGGAAGGGGATGCTCAAAATTTACCATTTCCTGATAAAAGTTTTGAACTGGTAACCTGCCAGACAGTCCTTATCCATGTTCCAATGCCTGAAAAAGCTTTAAAAGAGATGAAGCGGGTCCTTAAACCCGGTGGTACCCTTTTATGTGTGGAGCCCAACAACATAGTGCAAAGTCTTATTAAGACTTCACTTACCAAGAATGATCCTATCGAAGAAACTCTTGATCATATAAAATACCGACTGATCATTGAAAAGGGAAAACAAAAAATGGGAGCAGGGGATAATTCATTAGGAGATCTGTTGCCGGGAATGTTTGCCAGGGAAGGTTTGCAGGAGATCGAAGTGCGGTTATCAGATAAAGCAATTGCCATGTATCCTCCTTATGATAATAAGGAACAGGTAGCTACATTAAAACAATGGCTAAAAGGAAGTTCCTGGAAATCAAAAACACAAAAAGATATAGATTTCTTCAGCGCTGCCGGGGAAGAGTATATGCCCTTTTATTTTGAATATCAGGAAAAATATGCCCGTAGTGACGAGCATGTGATGGGAGCTTTGCAAAGAGAGCAATATCATGCCGCCGGAGGTTCTTTAATGTACCTGGTAAGCGGCATCAAAGTCATTTAAACACACACCTTACACTCCTCTTCACTCCTGTTTTCTCCAACCAACACCCCCTTTTCATTCAAAGTGTAATTACAACATCCCATAAAACCTTCCTGCAACATTTTTTTTCCACGTTGTATCCTGGATTTTGCCCCTGAGACAGAGATTTTAAGGACCTCAGCAACCTTCGCCTGTTTTAAGCCTTTTATTTCACTAAGAATTAGAGCAGCCCTGTAAATTTCAGGCAATTTTTCAATAAGTGGTAAAAGACAATGAACGGGAGAGTGAGATAAATACTGCTCCTCAGGGTTATTCATTTCAGACAAAATTTCGCTGCTTTTTCTTCTGTAATGGTCCATAAGTATATTTGAACATATTCTGTAAAGCCACGAGCGCAAATTTGTTTGGTCCCTAAGATCTTCTATTTTTAAATGAACTTTGATGAAAGTTTCATGCAAAAGATCTTCAGCCAGGTCTCGATCGCCGGTTCGGGTTATTAAAAACCCCAGCAACTCGTCAGAATATTGATTCCAGACATCCTCTGTTTCCATATCTAAAAATACAAAAAGCCTTCAGCATTTTCACTGAAGACTTTAGGATTAACAATTGCAGTTTATACATTCACAAGAATTACAGGTACAATTCCCGCAATCCTGCTCTCCACAAGAGGTACATTGGCAAAAACAGTCTTTATAATTTTCCATCTTTAAAAATTTTAAGGTTTATTTCTGTAGATAAGACGGAAAACTTTCAAAAAAGACGCAAATGAGGTTTAAATATCGGTTTTTTACCCCCTGGATCTAACTGGGGCCTGATCTACCACATTGGATAAAATTACATGTGTTCTTGTCTCGCCATAGGTGATAAGTTTGTCTATAAACTCCTCAAGATGGGCCTGGTCGTATAATACCACTTCCATAATTATATTTTCATTTCCGGTGATACGATAGCAATTTATCACTTCCCGAAATTCCATTACTTTTTCCAAAAAAGGTTTCAGCCTGCCCATAAAAGCCTTTAAAGTTATAACAGCTCTTAATTGATGGCCGGTCTTATTATAGGACACATGAACTTTATATCCTTTTATGATGCCCTTTTCCTCCATCTTTTTTACCCGCTCTGCCACAGCAGGAGAAGTAAGTCCCACTGCCTTCCCAATTTCTGTAAAAGATTGCCTTGCATTTTTTTGAAGGGCCTCGAGTATTTTCCAGTTAAGCTTGTCTAAGGGCATATTTAAAGTTTATATAAAATTTACATTAATAATTAAAGTAAATATAGCTATTAGCTTTAAAATAATAAGGGCAGAAATGTGTAATCGCAGTAATTTTATTCAACCCTAACAGAACTTATATAACCTACATGGCAACAGATCATTTCAACGAGTTACCGGTCTATAAAAAAGCTCTTGATATCTTTAAGGTATCAAGAGGAATCGCATTTGCTATTAGTGAAAAACGCCATATATTGGAAATGGGGTATTCAACGAATGAAAGTGATCTGGTGGCCGGAACACTTGTTAGTACTTCTCTAAAACTTTTCCCGGAACTTGCGGCCATTCAAAATGCTACCAATCGGAAAAATATATTAAAAAGGGCACAAAGGATAAGGGGATCTGCCCGCCAGCTTCTTGTCAAGTGTAAATTGATTGAAAAGCAGGGATTAAAAGAAAAAGAATTTCTGAATTTATTACGAAAAGAGATTAACCATTTTGATCGGCTTTTTGGCGAATGGCTTAATACGGTTTATTCAGCAAAACAGGGGAATTAATCCATCGGCACAAAAAAGGCAAGCTTCACCCCTTCTATAAACATGCTGGTTCCTATAATGGCGATGATCAATCCCATAATCTTTTCTATAACAATGATCTTATTTTTACCAATATACCTAATCAGATATTCGCTTGAAATAAAGGCAAGATGATTAAGGTACATGATAAGAGCAAACATGACAACAATTATCGCCAGTTGAATGTATCCTGCATTTGTTACGTAATTCATGGCCGTAACAATTGTCCCCGGGCCTGCCAAAATTGGAATTGCCAAGGGGGAGACAGAAATACCTTCGTTAAAATTTATCTCTGTCTGGTTATCTATACTTGATTCCTGGGCCCTTATCATCTCAAAACCTACAAAAAATATAAGGATACCGCCGGTGATCTTAAATGCAGGAATTGTTATCCCGAAGAGATCAAAAATATATTTTCCAAGAATAATAAACCCGGTGACTATAATAAAGGCCGTAAAAGTAGCTTTACGGGATATTTTTTTCTTTGTCTTTTGATCTGCCGCCTTGGTGAGACTTATGAAAATAGGCATGTTACCAGGGGGACTGTTGATCGCGAAAAAGGCGGTAAAAACCCCTATGGCAAACAACCACAGATTTTCCATTTATTTAATTTTAAGAAGCTGCGAAGTTATGGCTTAAATTTTAAGTATAATAGATTTTACATCTGTTTTTGAAATGTCCAACCTCCCGTGTAATTTTCAACCTCAATTATAAAACATCTATATTTAGAATTCTTCCTTACCTATCATTTTCAAAAATTCATCTTCACTAAGGATCTTAGTGCCCAGCCCCTGTGCCTTTGCCAATTTACTTGGTCCCATATTTTCCCCGGCCACCAGGTAATTTGTTTTTGAGGAAATAGATCCTGAAACCTTACCTCCATTTTCTTCAATAAGGGATTTTAATTCCTCTCTTGATACTTTGGAGAATACCCCGGAGATCACAAAAGTATTTCCCTTAAGCAGATCTGTATGATGCGCAAAATCTTCGGAAGCAATTTCAAGTTGTAAGCTGTAATTTTTTAACCGCTGTACCATGATCCTGTTCTCATCAAGGGAAAAGAAAGCCTTTACACTTTGAGCTATCCTCTCCCCAATCTCGTCTACCCCGGTAAGTTCTTCCTCTGAAGCTGCTGAGATGGCCGCAATACTTTTATAATGCCGCGCCAGTTTCTTGGCCACCGTCTCACCAACATACCGTATTCCCAGTGCAAACAACACTCTTTCAAATGGGATTTCCTTTGACTTTTCAATTCCATTTATAAGATTTTCTGCAGATTTTTCTGCCATTCGTTCCAGGGGAAGGATCTGCTCTTTTTTAAGCTCATAGAGATCGGCATAATTTTCTATAAGTCCCTCTTTTACAAGAAGGGCAACGGTTTCGCCACCAAGACCTTCAATATCCATTGCTTTTCGGGAAATAAAATGCTGGATCCTACCCACTATCTGGGGTGGGCAACTACTTATATTTGGACAGTAATGCTGGGCCTCGCCTTCATTCCTTACCAATTCGGCTTCACATTCGGGGCAGTGAGTAATATATTTTGTAGGATTGGAATTGGGATGCCGGCGGGTAAAATCAACACCCACGATCTTGGGAATGATCTCCCCTCCTTTTTCCACAAAAACTGTATCTCCCTCCCTGATATCCAGTTTCTCAATCTGATCTGCATTATGAAGCGAGGCTCTTTTAACAACTGTACCCGCAAGCTGCACAGGTTCAAGATTTGCTACCGGAGTAATGGCGCCTGTGCGCCCCACCTGGTAGGTGATCTTTTTTAAGCGACTCGTTTCCTGCTCTGCCTTGAATTTGTAAGCTATGGCCCAGCGAGGGGATTTTGCAGTAAAACCGAGCTCTTCTTGCTGATGCAGATCATTAACCTTGACCACCACCCCATCTATTTCATATGGAAGTTCATGCCGGTGTTTTTCCCAGTGATTAACAAATTCCAGGATCTGGTCTACATTCTTTGCAAGTTTCGCCTCCTGTGGGATTTTAAAACCCCAGGTCCTTGCCTTTTCCAAACCATCAAACTGAGTCTTAATATTTAGCTTTTCTCCAATGATATTATAAAGCAAACAATCCAGGGGCCTTTTGGCCACTTCCCCACTATCCTGCAGTTTAAGACTACCCGATGCTGTGTTTCGTGGATTGGCATAAGGTTCTTCCCCCGCTTCTACCCTTTCCGCATTCAGTTTGGCAAAACCTTCATATGGCAACACGATCTCTCCCCGTATATCAAATTTCGGTGGGTAATCTCCTTTCAGATTCAGAGGAATGGAAAGTATGGTTCTGACATTTGCGGTAACGTTGTCTCCCTGGACACCGTCCCCTCTCGTAATCGCCCTGGTAAGAGAACCGTTATCATAGCTGAGACTTATAGATGCTCCGTCATATTTTAATTCGCAAACGTATTCCACTTTTCCATCAACCAGTTTTTTTATCCTTTTCTCCCAATCCTCCAACTCTTCCCGTGAATACGAGTTGGATAAGGAATACATGGGATAGTCGTGACGTACGGTCTCAAAGTTTTTTGTAACCGCTCCTCCTACCCTTTGGGTGGGAGAATTAGGATCAAAAAATTCAGGATGTTTTTCTTCAAGTTCCTGCAGCTCTTTGAGCTTCAGATCGAAATCGTAGTCTGAAATAACAGGATTGTCCAAAACATAATAATTATAGTTATGTTGGTGTAATTCCGTTCGTAGATCATTGATCTTCTTTTCAATTTGCATAAGTGAATTCATTTTCTAAAACCAGGTTATACTACTGTAAGCCTATCCTGTTCAAATATTATTTTGAATCTTTTATTTTCATGGGAAAAGATCAGTTCAAAATCTGAGACAAATGCCTCATCATTGGTGGGAAACCAATTCTTTTTGTCCTTATCTATTGTGATGATCAAACCTTCATCGTCACCAACGGCGCAAAAATTCTCAAAATTGCCATCAAATTTTTCAAGACCACATTTTCTGTTCAGGATTTGAAATTTATCGGGTATATCAGCGGTTGCCAATCCTATCTCTGCGATAGCAAGAATACTGTATTCAGAAAAGATCTTTGTGTCAGGAAGATAAAGATCTTTGCGGGAAATAAATTCCATAATATTTTTATCTGCATCATAAAAATACAGGGACATGGCATTCCATGCGCTAAAATCAACGATCTCTTTCTTATCGTTCTTTAGTATTTCCACTCTTTGCTTAACCCATTGCAGGGCTTCTTTTTCAATTGCGGATGGAATATGAAAAGCGATATGATAAGGTGTAAAACTTGGATCTTCGGTCAATTTTAGAATTGAAGATCCGGTTTGCACCTCAAAGGAATTTCCCGAACTTTTATAGGTTTTTAAACCCAGGGTTTTGCTATAGAACTCATGTTGTTTCCATAAATCTTTGGTTTTGATGTCCAGCCTTGCAATCTTCATTATCTCCATATTTAAGTCTGGTCCTTATTCATCCATTTTGGTACAGGCATGGGCTGGAAATTCAGCATTTGCTCATAAAGGTCCTCGATGGTTTCAGAAACTAAAAGCAGATTCAAATTATCCTCCCTTAGCAATCCTTTTTGCACCATTTTATCAATCAATTCAAGGAGATCGTTATAATATCCGCTGCTGTTAAGGATCCCAATAGGCTTGCGATGTAACCCAAGTTGTGCCCAGGTGAGAATCTCAAAAAGTTCTTCAAGGGTTCCAAAACCTCCTGGTAAGGCAATAAAACCATCACTGAGATCGTGCATTTTCAACTTTCGTTGATGCATATCTTTAGTGGTGATCAGGTTGGTGAGGCCGGTATGAACCACCTCTTTTGTTTTAAGAAAATCAGGAATTACCCCCGTTACTTTCCCGTTATTCTCCAATACTCCGCGGGCCACCTGTCCCATTAATCCAAGCTTACTCCCTCCAAATACAAGTTCAATATTTTTCCCTGCAAGAAATACCCCCACATGATAAGCATCTTTATAGATCGCAGAATCAAGCCCGTCACTACTGGCACAGAAAACGGCGAGACTATGAATTTCGTTTTGGTTATTTTGTAAATCCTGATCTGTTTCTCTCATGCTTTTATAATTGCTCTTAGCATTCTGTCATTCCCAAAAATATCTTTTTTTATCTCTCCCGAAAGGTCTGAATCTTTAATGATTTTTAATGTTTGATCCCCGAGGTACTGATTGATCTCAAAATACAGTTTACCACCGGGATGAAGACCCTCAATGGCTAATTTCGTTATTTTTTTATAAAAAATAAGAGGATCATTGTCTTTAACATAAAGGGCAAGAGAGGGTTCGTACTCAAGGACATTTCTTTGCATTTCATTTTTTTCGTGTTCTCTTACATAAGGAGGATTGGATACAATGACATCAAATTTACCCGGCAGGGATTCAAGGTTAAATATATCTGCATGAATCAGGTTGATTGTGGTTCTGTTTTCCTTAGCATTTTCAGCAGCCACTTTTAAAGCTTCTGCGGAAACATCAATGGCGGAAACTTTGCTCTGCGGAAAAATTTTTGCCAGGCTAACAGCGATACAGCCACTACCGGTTCCAACATCTAAAATATTTACCCTCTCCTTTCCGGAGGAAATAAGGTCCTCTTTGATCCATTCAACAAGTTCTTCGGTTTCGGGACGGGGTACCAGGACGTTCTTGTTTACTTTAAAGGTAAATCCGTAGAATTCAGTTTCCCCGGTTATATACTGGATGGGTTCATGGGATAAAAGTCGGCCAAGCGCAGCATCCAGTTTTTCTTCTTCCGCAGAACTTATCTTTTTTGAAGGATTAAGGGCAAGATCAAGCCTTTCCCATCCCAGAAAATGTTTCACCAAAAGATGAAATAAAGAATTAGCCTCTTCCCCGGGATATTCCTCCTTAAGCTGGTTGAGAAATTTTTTTTTATACTCTGAAATGAGCATTACAGATGCTTTTAGATTATTACTGCTTAATGGGATCTCTACAAAATTAAAGACGGGTGGCCGGTTAATCTACCAGGGATTTTATCATCCAGACAGAACAATTGTAGTGGCCTGTGTTTCCCATTGGTCCATCCAAAGGCTGAAATCCCGTGCGGGCATATAACTTTCGGGCATTTTCCATATATGGCATGGTTTCGAGATAGCATTTTTTATACCCGGTCTCCTTCGCGTAATTTAGACAAATTTGCATCATCTCTGCCCCTATTCCCCTTCCACGGGCTTCGGGAAGGAAATACATCTTTTGCAATTCACAAACCTCCGGCTCCCCGGGCAACGGGGCAATGCCTGCACATCCTATTATATGATCATTCTCGATCACAACGAAATATTCCATTGCAGGATGATCATAATATGAGTACATATCATCGAGCGACTTATCTTCATAGGCGGTACCTACTTTAGGTACACCCATCTCGATTAAAACTTTTCTTATCACTACTGCGACCTCGGTATTATCCTCCGGGGTGATCTCCCTTATTTTAAAACTATTCATTGTTGCTAATAAATCCTATTTTTGTCGCGTGAAGATACACGAAAAATATATAAAGCGCTGCATTCAACTTGCCGAAAACGGGAAGGGAAAAACCTATCCCAACCCAATGGTAGGAAGTGTTTTGGTATATGATGACAGGATAATTGGAGAGGGCTGGCATAAGGAGGCGGGGCAACCCCATGCAGAGGTAAATGCCATCAATTCAGTTACAGATAAAGAACTTATAAAAAAGAGCACCATATATGTAAGCCTTGAGCCCTGCAGCCATTTTGGAAAAACACCACCCTGCAGCGACCTTATCATTGCCAGTGGTATCAAAAAGGTGGTTATAGGCACAGTTGATCCATTTGCTGAAGTTGCCGGCAGGGGGATCAAAAAATTACTCACTTCAGGATGTGAGGTGATCGTGGGAATCCTGGAACAGGAATGCCGAACTCTCAATCAACGATTTTTCACGTTTCATGAAAAAAACAGGCCTTACATCATCCTTAAATGGGCTCAATCTCATGACGGGTTCCTTGCCCCGGAAAATAGGGAAAAAAGAGAACCCGTATGGATCACCAATTCCATTTCCAGGCAGCTGGTGCATAAATGGAGGGCAGAAGAACAGGGAATTTTAGTAGGAACTAATACGGCAGTAGAGGATGACCCTAAATTAAACACGCGACTTTGGGAGGGGCCAAACCCGGTGAGGATCATTTTAGATCAAAACCTTAGAGTACCGGAAAATTCTGCTGTTTATAACGGAAAGTCAAAAACCTTAATACTTCATGGTAAAAATTCATCTCCAAAAACTCAGTTTAACGGTCGGGAAGATCTCATTTTTAAAATAATAGATTTTAATGAGAAAATTCCATCGCAAATTTCACAGGTGTTATATGAAGAAAACATTCAAAGTTTGATCGTTGAAGGTGGAGGAAAAACCCTTCAGACTTTCATAGATTTGGGAGTCTGGGATGAGGCACGCATTTTCACGGGTGAAGCCGAATTTAAATCTGGAATTGATGCCCCCGTGATCAAAGGGAAATTTATTAGAGAATCATATTTAGAAGGTGATAATTTGAAGGTATATAGAAATGATTAAGACCATCATATTTGATTTTGGAGATATTTTTATCAATCTTGATAAACCGGCTACCCTTCGGGAAATGGAAAAGTATAAAGTTGAAAATTTTCCTGATTCAATTATAAACTGCAACATTCAGTATGAAAAAGGCCAGATCACATCAGTTGATTTCCTGAATCATTACACTTCAGAATTTAAGCATATTGATAAAGACGAGATTATTAAATCCTGGAATGCCATTTTAGTCGATTTTCCAAAGTACAGATTTGATTTTCTTAAAAATCTTTCCGAAGAAAAGAAATATCAGCTTATTCTTTTGAGCAATACCAACGAGATTCATATTCAATGGGTAGAGGAAAACGTTCCGTTTTTTCAGGAATTTAAAAAATGCTTTGATGCCTTTTACCTTTCTCACGAAATAAACCTAAGAAAACCCGATTCGGCTGTTTATGAATATGTATTGAATAAGCATGATCTTAAGCCTGAAGAATGCCTTTTTATAGATGACACAAAAGAAAATACTGATGGAGCTGCACGACTGGGAATACATACATGGAACCTCAACCCCGAAAAGGAAGATATAATCGATCTTTTCACAATTAAAAATGAGCTGTTTTGATCTATTTACTCCTAAGCATCCTTTCATCCAGTGTGATCTTTGTAATTTTTAAATTATTTCAAAGATATGACCTGAATACCTTACAGGCGATTATATTCAATTACTTCTTTGCTAGTCTTGTAGGGTTTATTGGATTCATTGGATATACCGATATTAGTCTCATTCCATCCAAGTCGTGGTTTCCGGGGACGCTTATCCTTGGAGCCTTATTTATTTCAGTATTTTATCTTGCTGCATTGACCACCCAGAGAAGTGGCCTTTCGGTAGTTTCGGTCGCGACAAAAATGAGCGTGGCCATACCGGTTTTTTTCGGGATAATCCTTTATAATGAAAGCACGGGAATAATAAAGATAACCGGAATACTCCTCGCTCTTGCGGCTGTTTATCTCACTTCAATCAAAACCACCGAGGGGATCAAAATAAAGAAAAGAAATTTGATCTTTCCCCTTTTAGTCTTTGTGGGTAGCGGCATTATAGACACTCTTATTAAATATCTTGAAGTAACCTTCGTGGCCAAAGATGAAGTTGCGCTTTTCTCTACCACTATCTTTGCCCTTGCGGGAACTGTTGGAATAGGTATCCTGATTGGTCAGGCCGTTTCAGGCAAATTGCGACTTACAGGTAAGAATCTCCTGGGTGGGATCATTTTGGGAATACCTAATTACTTCTCTATATATTTCCTTGTGCTTGCATTAAGAAGTGAAGGTTTTGAGAGTTCGGTCGTATTTACTATCAATAATGTGGCAATTGTTCTGTTTTCCACTTTACTCGGAATTCTTTTTTTCAAAGAACGTCTTATTACTAAAAACTGGATTGGGATCATTATTGCCATAATCAGTATTATTTTGGTGGCAACAAGTTGATCTATGGAACAGGATATCTACCGAACTTTAATTGACCCCGCCCCGGAAATTTTATTTAAAGAGAAGAATTCCAAATTTTTTGGATATGCTTTCCCGGTTGAAACTGAAGAAGAGATTAAAGAGCATCTGGAGGATTTGAAAAAAAAACATCACCAGGCCCGCCACTGGTGTTATGCCTGGCAAATTGGAAAGGATGAAGCATCAAGACAGTTTCGTGCAAATGATGACGGAGAGCCCTCAAATTCGGCAGGAATGCCAATTTATGGTCAGATCCAGTCATTTAATCTTACCAATATTCTTATAGTGGTAGTAAGGTATTTTGGGGGAACAAAACTGGGGGTTGGTGGCCTTATTCAGGCTTATAAAACAGCAGCGCAAATGGCTTTGGAAGCTGGCAAAATAGAAGAAAGGACCATAGACAAAACCTTTGTGATCAAATTTGATTATCCTGAAATGAACATTGTAATGCGGCTAATTAAGGAGCACAATTTAAACATCATTAAACAAGACCTTGGCCTTGATTGCAGGTTCTATATTGATATAAGGTTATCCCGGGCAGAAGAAATACATGATAAATTTGAGGCCTTATATAAGGTTGAGATCTCAACAGAGGAAATTTAGAACTCCTTTATTTTATCCAGGATATATTGCGGGCATTTTACCGGTCTCTTATTTTTGGAATCCATAAAAACAAGAATGGTCGACGCTTTTGTGATTAACTCCTGATCCTGATTATAAATTTCATAATCAAATGTAATCCTTACGGCAGGAATCTCCCGTAATTTGGTTTTTATTGTAAGTAAATCATCAAAAAGAGCCGGTTTAATGAACCTGAATTCCATAGCATAGACCGGTAGCATAATCCCCTCCCGCTCCATCTTACTATAAGAGATATCGAATTGTTGCAACCAGTCAATTCGGGCAATTTCAAGGTATTCAGCATAATTGCCATGATGTACCACCCCCATTTGATCTGTTTCTGCATACCGGACTTTAACATTTGTAAAGTGAGTTTTCATGGGAAAAGAGTGGGTTTATTTATTAAGGTTTTGTACTTTCATGGTCCGAAAACATTATGCATAAAATTTTCTTAAAATTCAATAGCAAAAGGATTTTTTTTTAAGTTATTTTGTTCACATATTTGTTTTACCAAAATAGTTGATAGAATATTTTGTCTGTCAATTTTCAACCATCTACTAACCTAAAATAATCTAACTAAAAGCATGTCAAAAACTGCGCAATCAGTTTGGAATAGCTGTCTATCTTTCATCAAAGATAATATAACCCCTCAAGCCTACAAAACATGGTTTGAACCCATACAGGCAGTTAAACTTACAGATTGTGCCTTGAGCATTCAGGTTCCTTCAAAATTCTTTTATGAATGGCTGGAGGAGCATTATGTTAAGTTACTTAAGGTTTCCCTTACCAAAGAATTAGGAGAAAAGGCCAAGTTGGTGTATGTTATTAAAATGGAGAATACCTACGGTAATAAGCTCCCGTTCACCGAAAGAATTCCAAGTACCCAACGTAGTCACATGGTATCTCAGGAAGTTGATGTTCCTGTTAAGAACAGAAATCCCGAATTACGCAACCCTTTCATAATTCCCGGGATAAGAAATGTAAAAATAGAGTCCCAGCTTAATCCAAATTACAATTTTGAAAATTTCCTTGAAGGAGATTCAAACAGGCTTGCCCGTTCTGCGGGGCTGGCAGTTTCCAATAAACCCGGAGGAACCTCCTTTAATCCTTTACTGGTCTTTGGAGGTGTTGGATTGGGAAAAACGCATCTGGCTCATGCCATAGGCGTTGATATAAAAGATAAATATCCAGAAAAAACGGTTCTGTATATTTCTGCAGAAAAGTTCACCCAACAATATATAGAATCTGTAAAAAAGAACAATCGCAATGATTTCATCCACTTTTACCAGATAATAGATGTTCTCATTGTGGATGATATACAATTGCTTTCTGGCAAGGCAGGTACCCAGGATGTATTTTTTCACATATTTAATCATCTTCACCAGAACGGAAAGCAGGTTATTTTAACCAGTGATAAGGCTCCTGTTGATATGCAGGACATCGAACAACGTCTTTTATCCAGATTCAAGTGGGGTCTTTCCGCAGAATTACAACATCCTGATTTTGAAACCCGGGTTTCTATTATCAAGAATAAACTATACCGGGATGGGGTAGAAATGCCTGAGGATATTGTAGAATTCCTTGCAAATAATATTAAGACCAATATCCGGGAACTCGAAGGAGCCATTATCTCCCTTATTGCACACTCTTCTTTTAACAAGAAAGATATTACCCTGGAGCTGGCTAAAAAGATAGTTGACAATTACGTAAAGAATACAAAAAGGGAGGTCTCCATAGATTATATCCAGAAGATCGTAAGCGATTATTTCCAAATGGACGTAGAGACTTTGCAATCAAAAACGCGAAAGCGTCATATTGTCCAGGCAAGACAACTTGCAATGTTCTTTGCAAAGAAATTCACCAAAGCTTCGCTTGCAAGTATTGGAAGTCAGATTGGAAAGCGTGATCATGCAACCGTTCTTCATGCCTGTAAAACTGTAGACAACCTTGCCGCAACAGATAAACAATTTAAAAAGTTTGTTGAGGATCTGAATAAAAAACTTACCCTATAAAAAATTATTGCTTTTATGAAAACCCGAGTGTTGATGGTGTGCCTTGGCAATATTTGCCGATCCCCCCTGGCCGAAGGAATTCTAAAATCTAAGGTTGATCCCGGTAAAGTGATCATCGAGTCAGCCGGCACCGGGGATTATCACATTGATGATTCTCCAGATCCGCGTTCAATTTCTGTGGGAAGAAAATACGGCATTGATATTACAGATCAACGAGGCAGGCAATTCACTGCTGAGGATTTCGATAGATATGATTATATTTATGTAATGGATTCCCGGAATTATGAAGATGTTATATCCATCGCCCGTAATGAAAAAGACGAAAAGAAGGTACAGCTCATTCTTGACGAACTCTTCCCCGGCGAAAAAGTGGATGTTCCGGATCCCTACTTTGGAGGGGACCACGGATTTGAAAACGTCTATCAAATGCTTGATGAAGCCTGTGAAAGCATAGCAAAAAGACTAAACAAAGAGTAACTACAGGGTTTTTATAAAACAAATTTTATTTAATGTCTACAACTCCTTTCAGATTTACAGGAAAATTATTTTTAATTCCTACAACTCTGGGAGATTCAAATCCTATCGAAGTTTTGCCATATGCTATGCGAAAATTGATAGAGAGGATAGATCATTACATTGTTGAGAATGAAAAAACTGCAAGAAGATCCATTAAACTGGTGGTTCCTGGAAAGAACCAAAACGCATTAAACTTAAACGTTCTGAATAAATTTACCGAAGCTCAAAGCTTGCCCTCATTCCTTGAACCATGTAAAGAAGGGGTGGATGTAGGTTTATTAAGTGAAGCCGGTTGCCCGGGTATAGCAGATCCAGGAGCAGAAGTTGTGAAACTTGCCCATGAGATGGGAATACAGGTAGTACCTTTGGTAGGACCCTCCTCAATTTTACTGGCTATAATGGGCAGCGGAATGAACGGTCAAAATTTTACTTTTCATGGTTATTTACCCATAGACAAAAAAGAAAGGAAGCAAGAGTTAAAGAACCTTGAGCGCCTCTCGGCAGAAAGGAACCAGGCACAGATCTTTATTGAAACTCCCTACAGGAATAATCAACTGCTGGAGGACCTGATTCAAAGCTTGCATCCGGCCACACGCATTTGTATAGCCTGTGATCTCACATTATCTACAGAATATATTGTGACTAAGCCTGCTGCAGATTGGTCTAAAACAAAAGTAGACCTTCATAAAAGGCCTACTATATTTATAATTCAGAAAGAAAATTAAGCACGGTTAGCGATCATAACCTTTGCATTCTTATCTGGTTGAATAAATGAGGTATCATAGCCAGCAAATTTTTTCATATAGAATCCTATACTTGTACCAAAGGCATCGCTAAAGCCGTTTGCACCCCAACTTCTGAGATATTGTTTGACACTTCCGGGCCCGGCAAGATGAGCTGCGGCCAGTATACCTGATTCTGTTATTTCAATACCATTAATCACCTTTCCTTCAAATCGCTCAATATCCCTTATCAGGATCCATTTATTCCGGGAAGCATTTGCGTAAAAGGCAGCTTCCTGGAGTTCCGGTGAGGAAATAAATGAATTGGTATCCTTAATTCCAATAAGGCTGAGGGTTCCTTTTCCAAATTGATATTTGCCCATATAGCCAAATTCATTGATCACTTTGTAATTACCCCGTGATTCTTTAAAAGCAACGGCTTCTTTAAAACCCGTATAGGATTTTCCGAGAATAGGAATAATTTTAGGGGCATCTTCTTCGACATGAATATTATCTTCAGAAGATAAAACGGTATATTCAAAATTTTCTGTAGGGAGAGTGGCAAATGTGCCAAAATTCACAGCTTCTCTGGTTGAAAAACTTAAAAAGATCGACGCTGCTATAACCGGCAGAATCGATAATTTCAGGACTTTTTTTCTCATAAAATCTAATTCTGAAAGGTGGATGGCAAAAACGGTGCCCCTTTCAATATTCGACTTGCAAAGATACGTCTTTTTTTAAAAATTTGATTTACAGGGTGTTAATCAATTCCCAATACGTATTGCCTTTCATCGAAAAATTATCCGATGAAAACCCTTAACGATTTACACCCTGGCTGTTTATCCAGCGCACGTAGGCTTGTTTATTGCGGTTGTGCTGGGACAGGGTTTCAGCAAATTTATGGTAACCAAAATTTTCTACATCGGCTACAAAAAAGAAATACTTATGGTCCTCAAAATTCAACACGGCATCTATTGAGGATATATCGGGCATGGCTATTGGCCCGGGAGGCAATTCCTTATATAAATAAGTATTATAGGGAGAATTGATAGTAAGATCTTTATATAAAACTCTTTTAATAATCGTATCAAAATTGTTTTGTTGAAGCTTCAGTGCATAGATCACGGTAGGATCTGCATCCAGTTTCCAGCCATTCTTTAATCTATTCATATATACTCCCGCTACTCTTCTTCTCTCATCAACTTTTGCGGTTTCCTTTTGCACAATAGAGGCAAGGACTGTAACCTCATGTGGAGTGAGACCAATTTCCCCGGCATTTTGCAACCTTTCTTCATTCCAGAAATTATTATATTCCCGTTTCATCCTCGTTCGAAATCCTTCTGCGGAAGTGTTCCAGAAAAATTCATATTGATTGGGTATATACATTCCCAAAGCATTTTCCCGGGTAAACTCATTTTCTGAAAGAAATTGAGGTTCACTCATCGCCTCGAGCAGGGAAATGCTGTCTGCCTCGATTTGTGTAGAAATCCGGCCGGCAAGATTTTCCAGTCTTTCCTGATTATTGAAGACAACCTGTACAGGTTTATTCCCGGTTCTTAAAATATTGGTGATGGTATTGTTATTGGAATTTTTCTCAATAACATACTTGCCTGGTTTTACTCTCCCTGGATAATCCTTTTTACGGGCAACAGCATCAAAAGCCTGCAGATCTTTTAAATGTGGTCTGAGTGTATCAAGAACGGTAGCATAAGTTGCCCCCGTAGGAATATAAACTGTAATCCTGTCCTTCTCAAATGTTGTGTTGGGAGCAAATATGTTATTGTAAATTTTATAGCTAAAAATTCCCAGAACAACCAGGCCTATAATGGCCAGGATTAATAGTATTCTTTTAATATACATGTATCAATTGATATAAGATCTCATCTTTAAATTTTCCTTTTGAAAGCACCCAATCCTTCTTAATTCCCACTTTTTGAAAATGGGACTTCTCAAAAAGCCTTATGCTCGCTTTATTATCGGAAGCCACGTTGGCATAGAGCTGGTGCAATCCCAGATGAGAAAAACAATAATTGCTTATGAGGGATAAAACCTCTGTTCCATAACCTTTCTCCCTGTCCTCTGTATTTACAATAAGTATTCCTAAAGCTGCCCTGCGATCTCTTGGCTCCAGGTCAAAAACATCTATCATCCCACACTTTTTTCCCTCTTCACTACATATCATAAGACGCAACTGCTTCACCTCGAAAATATCGCGATGAGAATTCTGAATATATTTTTTAATGAGATAACGCGAGTAAGGTACCCTGGTAGAACTTATCTCCCAGAATTCCTCCGTATTTTCCACTTCCAGAACAAATTCCAGATCCTCCGGCTCCAGCGCCCGAAGATAAATATTTTTTCCCTTAAGCGTTAACATTCCACCTCTCCTTTAAATACAAATTGCGCAGGACCGGTAAGCCATACATTGTAATAGTTTTCATCTTTTTTGTCAAATGTAACCTGAAGATCTCCTCCTCTGGTTTTTAGTATAATTTCAGATGATGGAGACATACCAAGGGCATTTACGGCGATTGCTACCGCCGTAACTCCTGTTCCACAACTATAGGTTTCATCCTCCACTCCTCTTTCATAAGTCCTTACAAGAAAATTGTTTTCCCCGGTTTGCTGAACAAAATTTACATTGGTACCTCCGGTTGATTCGTACTCCTCTGAGTATCTGATTTTTTGACCATTGCTTTTCACATTGATATCCCCTAGATCTTCGGTAAAAATAATATGGTGAGGAGATCCTGTATCCAGAAAAACAGCCTTGCCATTTAAATCTGAAGCATCAACATCCTGCATTTTTAAACTTACCATTTCATTATTAATTTTTGCAGCATGTTTTCCATCTATAGCTGTAAAAATGGCAGTATTTTTTATCACATTTAAATATTTTGCAAACGCCACAAGACATCTTCCTCCATTGCCGCACATGCTGCTTTGATTTCCATCGGCATTAAAATAAACCATCTTAAAATCATCCTCCTGATCTTCTCCCTTTTCAAGAAGAATCAAACCATCTGCACCAATGCCAAATCTTCTGTGACAGAGCCGGTTGATGAGATTGGTATCATTTTTGGAGAATTTGAGATCACGGTTATCTACCATAATAAAATCATTCCCGGCACCGTGAAATTTATAGAAATCAATTTTCATTGTCAAAATTTTGCACCGTGTAAAGGTACAACAATATGAAAGATTTAACCGTTTTAAACATATTCTCACAACTATAGTTTTGTAAATTAATTTGTTAACCGTACATAAAAAATAAAGAAAAATGAAAAACTTAATGACCCTTTTAATAGTATCTATGTTGGGAGGAATCCTGACTTTGGGATCATATAAATTATTTATAGAAGAGGAGCTTCCCATAATAGAAACTACTGTGGAGACGACCTCGCCTTCGGCACTTCCCGTATCCTATGATTCAAGGATCTATGGGACCAATGCCGATTTTACAGAAGCGGCTGAAAAAACAGTTCACGGGGTTGTCCACGTAAAAAATGTAGCAGTCTTTGACGAAACAAGGAGTCCCTGGGGAGTTCCACGAAATAGTAGCGGGAAGGCCCTCAGAGGTGCAGGGTCCGGAGTTATTATAAGTCCTGACGGCTATATAGTAACCAATAATCATGTAATTGATAAAGCCAGCGAGATCGAAGTTACTCTTAATAATAATCAAACTTTTAAAGCAGAATTAATAGGAACAGATACCCGGGCAGATATTGCTCTTTTGAAAATTGAAGCTACCGGGCTTAATTATTTACCTTTTGGGAATTCAAATAATGTAAGAATTGGAGAATGGGTGCTGGCTGTAGGAAATCCATTTAACCTTACTTCTACCGTTACCGCAGGAATAGTAAGTGCCAAAGCAAGAGATCTTACTACCCCTGACATGACACCTCAATCCTTTCTTCAAACAGATGCTGCCATAAATCCCGGAAACAGCGGTGGTGCCCTTGTAAATATTAATGGAGAACTGGTAGGGATCAATACGGCTATCACCTCGCAAACCGGAACTTATGTAGGGTATGGGTTTGCTGTACCTTCAAACAATGTAAGAAAGATCGTTGAAGATATAATGGAATTTGGAAATGTGCAGCAAGGCATTTTAGGAATAAGAGGACAGGATGTTACTCCAGCCATTTCAAAGGAACTGGCTCTTAATGTTTCCCAGGGTGTTGTTGTAAGTACCGTGGATAGCGAGAGTGGTGCTGCCCTGGCTGGGATCAGGGCAAAAGATGTTATCAAAAAGATTGATAATATTGATGTGAGAAGAATGTCTGACCTTACGGGTTATATTGAATCAAAACGCCCGGGAGATATTGTAAATGTTAAGATCCTTAGAGATGGACGGGAACGGGATCTGGAGGTTGAGATCTCCAAATATGAGACTTATGCAATAACTCCCATTGGCCTTGAAGTTGCAAACGCTTCAAAAGAAGACCTCCAGAGGTTTAATGCCAGGAATGGTGTACGAATAAGCAGAGCCTTAAAAGGAGACAGACAATCCAATGCCCTGGTAGGGATTCTAATAACAAAAATTAATGATCGCACAGTAAATAATATAAACGAGGTACAAAAGGTTCTGAATTCCAGGGATCCTGAAGAACCTATAAGTGTAACCTTTATGACACCAGAGGGTAAAGAACAAACCTATATCTGGCGTTAAGCATGATATTTAAATTAGTATAACCCGTATCTGTTAAGAGCGGGTTATTTTTTGGGCAATTGTTTTACGAAAACGTTTGAAATCTATACTTTTGCCCCGTTTTAAAAACACAACTTAACGCAACAAAAAAACAAATGGGATTCAACGAAGTTTACGAAAAAGAACTTGCATTTCAGGCTGACCGCAGGCGCGCATCTGTAGAATTTATTAAGATAGTGAGTGATCTATGGTATGATAAATCAATAGAACTGGTACTGTTCAGAAATCAACTTATTAACCGCAATGTAAGTGATATACTTAATCTCCACGAATACGCAGGAGAGTTTGTGCAAAAACCAATCTCAATATTTGATTCAGTAGAAATTGCGCAGGCTATCAAAGATCTGAACCTTCCCCCGGCAAAATTGGATATAGGAAAACTAACCTATGAATACCATCTTGAGGATATAGATTATCACAACGCAAAATCTTTTCTCTCGGGAAAATTAAAGGATGCAAAAGATTATCACGAAGTAACACCTAAAGATGTTGTATTGTACGGTTTTGGAAGGATAGGGAGACTTCTTGCCAGGGAACTTATGACAAGGACCGGAAAAGGTAGCCAGTTAAGATTACGGGCAATCGTAACCCGGGGGAAAATTGATCAAACAGTACTTGCAAAACGAGCTTCCTTGTTAAAAAATGATTCGGTTCATGGAGATTTTTCGGGAACTGTGACCATTGATGAAAAAAATTCTGCCTTGATCATTAATGGAACCACGGTTCATTTAATTTCAGCAAATGATCCTGAAGACATAGATTATACTCAATACGGAATAGAAGACGCCCTGGTTATTGATAATACAGGCTTCTTCCGGGATAAAGAAGAACTAAGCAGAATTCTTTCAAGCAAAGGTGCTTCCAAAGTTTTACTTACGGCTCCGGGGAAAGGAATTCCCAATATTGTTCATGGAGTGAATCACAAAGAATACAGCCCAGATGATTACGATATCTTTTCCGCGGCATCCTGTACCACCAATGCAATTGTGCCGATACTTAAGGCCATAGAGGATTCTCTTGGAGTTGTGCACGGGCATCTTGAAACAATTCACGCATATACCAATGACCAGAACCTGGTTGATAATATGCACAGTAAATACAGAAGAGGAAGAGCTGCCGGTCTTAACATGGTTATTACCGAAACCGGAGCAGGAAAAGCAGTGGCAAAGGCTTTACCATCTCTGGAAGGTAAACTTACATCTAATGCGATAAGAGTGCCGGTACCAAATGGATCGCTTGCAATTTTAAACCTTGAAGTCCAAAGTGCAACAACTTTGGAGGGTATCAACGAAATTATGAAGAAATATGCCCTTGAGGGAGAACTTGTTGAGCAAATTAAATATTCCATTGATAATGAATTAGTTTCAACAGATATAGTAGGATCTGCCCAACCTTCCATCTATGATTCAAAAGCAACCATAGTAACTGAAGATGGAAAAAATATAGTTTTATATATATGGTATGATAACGAGTTTGGCTACAGCCAGCAGGTGATCAGGCTCGCAAAGTATATAGCGAAGGTGAGGCGATATTCTTATTATTAATATTTTAAAAAATTCCCACCCACTCCCGGTGGGAATTTTTTTTCTTTTTCAAACCGTAAATTTAGGACGGCAAGCTTAACGTAATATTTCTACTTTTAATTAACGCTATTACCTTTTATACTGAAGCCTTTCATAGCTCCCCAATTTGCCAATAGAAACAGATCACAAAAAACTATAGACTTATCAATAGCAGAATTAACATCTCCGCAGTTCTTATATCAAATGTTGGATGGTAGGTATTGAAAGTGGTATTTTTGTCCCAAAAATATCTATGCTCATGCAAAAAATAAGCTAACTTTAACTATATGCAGGAATTATATGTTGCGGCAATAAGTTTTTTTTTGGCACGTTTTGTAAATAATAGAAAGCAAAAAATTTAAAATGAAGAAAGCAATTTTATTGGGTATTTTTAGCATGGCCCTTTCAACAAGTGTACTATCGCAGGATACAAATAGCGGTCTTAACCCGGCAGAGGAAGATTTTAATAACCTTATAGAAACTTCAAACGATTATCAGGGTTATAAAGTGGTTGATTACAATGAGTTGATAAGTTTAAGGAATAAAATAAGTCAATATTTTAATAATCAGAATGAAGAAATAATTGCCCAACAAACCATCTTAGACCGCCAGCAACAGGAAATTGATAGTTTGAAGGCTGAACTTAATCAAACCCAGAATGAACTTGAGGAGGTAAATTCAGATAAAGATGCCATTACTTTTTTGGGAATGCCCTTTAGTAAAGTGGGTTATATGGCCTTTATGTGGGGTCTGGTTGGATTACTGGTTCTTGCCCTGATCTTTTTTATCTACAGATATAAACAAAGCCATTCCCATACCGCCGAAGCCAGGAACAGGCTAACCTCTACTGAAAAGGAATTTGATGCTTACCGCGAAAAGGCACTTGAAAAAGAACAGAGGCTGGGTCGCCAGTTACAGGATGAGAGAAATAAGAATAACCAGAGATAAAATTGGCACGGGATAACATTACGGGGTTTTATCCTCATCTTTGCATTTCAATATTTTAAAAATGCGTATCGATATTATAACTGTTGTTCCTGAAATTTTAACCAGTCCTTTTGACGTTTCAATTTTAAAAAGAGCAATTGAAAAAGGTCTCGTAGAGATCCATTTACATAATTTGCGCGATTATGTTACAGATAATTACAAACAGATTGATGATTACCAGTTTGGCGGAGGCGCCGGGATGGTAATGATGATTGAGCCTATTGATAAATGTATTACCGCCCTGAAAGCAGAAAGGGAATATGATGAAATTATTTATATGACCCCGGACGGTACCACATTAAATCAAAAAACAGCAAACACCTTATCTCTCAAAGAAAACATTCTCATACTTTGTGGGCATTATAAAGGAGTTGATCAAAGAGTAAGAGAACATTTTATTACCAGGGAAATATCAATTGGGGACTATGTACTTTCAGGTGGGGAACTTGCTGCAGCAGTATTATGCGATACGGTTATCCGGCTTATTCCCGGCGTTTTGGGCAATGAAACATCGGCCCTGACAGATTCCTTTCAGGATGATCTTCTTGCACCTCCTGTTTATACCCGCCCTGCAGATTATAAAGGATGGAAAGTTCCAGAAATCTTAACTTCAGGAAATACTCCAAAAATCGAAGCATGGAGGGAAGAACAATCCTATTTGAGAACCAAACAGTTACGTCCTGATCTTCTTCGGGAAGATTAAGTGATTTATAGTTGCAGGAAAGATTAATTTGATTAATTTTGCACTCGTTTCTAAACCAACCTCTGGCGAGATCCGTGAATGTTGCTTTAGAGTTTATTAAAAAGATATCTATGGAAGCGTTACTTAAATTCGTTCAGGACGAATTTGTTACAAAAAAAGAATTTCCTGAATTTTCAGCAGGTGATACCATCACCGTGTATTATGAAATTAAGGAAGGTGCTAAAACTCGTACCCAGTTTTTTAGAGGTGTAGTAATCCAGATCAAAGGAACCGGTGCTTCAAAAACCTTTACAATAAGGAAAATGAGTGGTACAGTGGGTGTTGAAAGAATATTCCCAATCAACTTACCCGCCCTGCAAAAAATTGAGATCAATAAACGCGGTGCAGTAAGAAGAGCTCGTATTTATTATTTCAGAGGTCTTACAGGTAAAAAAGCCCGTATTAAAGAAGAAAGAAGGTAATATTTATCTTTTTCCCAACAAAAAAACTCCAGTAATGGAGTTTTTTTGTTTATAACCTTTTAAAACTTGTATCATTAAAATATATGACTTCCTCCATTAACCGGAATATTCGCTATCATAAAATATAAATTTATTAAAGATATTATTCTTCCTTAGTTGTTGAAAACTAACAGATTGAACATGAAAATAAATATAATTATTTTCTTATATTGTGTTTGTAATTAATAAAGAAATTAGAATGACAAAAGGATTTCTAATAATTTAATTACTGTAAAGCTTAATTTCTTTACATAAGTTTTTATCTTCTATATAACGTGTATTTGCTTTGCAAATTTGTTCGAAAGATAAAAGCAACTTTGACAATACTTGAACGCTTTTGTGAACAATATTGTCATGTGAAATAATGAACGTAGTAAGTTGCGGTAATTGACTTACAAAGATCTCAAAGGTCTAACGGTAAAACATTATTTCGTTAGAAGCCATTTCAACATACAATGTATATTGAAATGGCTTTTTTTTGTTAAAACCTATTTACTTGAGGGGCTATCGATTATGATTAAAGCCCTAAAAATGCTATCTTCGCGGAACCAGGAATTTCAGCAAATCTGGAAATTTATTTAAAACTCATACAAATATTCAATCCATTAATGTATACGGAAATATTTTCCGCTCCAAAATTGGTTTGATCAATACTACAATTTAAAATGATTAATAAAGCCATTATCCATTACACAAAAACTGATGAAGCTCCCATGCTGGCAACTTATTCCTTTTTGCCTATAGTAAGATACTTCACAGATAGTTCTAATATTGAAATTGAACCTGTAGATATTTCTCTTGCTGCCAGAATACTTGCACAGTTCCCCGATAGGTTAACTGAAGATCAAAAAGTGCCCGATGCCCTTAAAATGTTAGGGGAATTAGTGAATAAGCCGGAAGCTAATATTATAAAACTGCCCAACATAAGTGCCTCAGAGCCTCAACTGGAATCTGCAATCAAAGAACTCCAGGAAAAAGGTTATAACCTTCCTGATTATCCTTCGACTCCACAGACCGACGAGGAAAAGCAGATTAAAAAGAAATACGACCATGTTAAAGGAAGTGCCGTAAATCCGGTATTGAGAGAGGGTAATTCAGATAGAAGAGCCCCCAGGGCGGTAAAAAATTACGCAAAGGAAAATCCACATTCTATGGGGCAATGGTCTTCTTCTTCTAAAACCCACGTGGCGACCATGCAGGATGGAGATTTTTATTCAAATGAAAAATCATTAACCCTAGAGAAAGAGGACGCCCTAAAAATCGAACTGCAAAAAAATTCAGGTCAAACCAAAATTTTAATAGAAAACCTGAAGGTTCTTAATGGTGAGATCATAGACGCTACAGTAATGAGCAAAAAGGCTTTAATAAGTTTTCTTGAAGCCCAGGTAAAGGATGCAAAGGAAAAAGATCTTTTATTCTCATTACATATGAAAGCCACTATGATGAAAGTTTCAGATCCAATTATTTTTGGGCATGCGGTAAAAGTGTTCTTTAAAGATGTTTTCGAAAAACATGCGGAAACTTTCAAAAAAATTGGAGTAAATCCCAACAGCGGTTTAGGAGACCTGGTTAGTTCCTTATCACAACTTGAAAGGGATAAAAAAGCAGAAATCGAGAATGATCTTAAGAATGCTTTTAAGCATGGGCCTTCCATTGCAATGGTAGATTCAAACAAAGGAATTACCAACCTTCATGTACCAAGTGATGTGATAATTGATGCTTCCATGCCGGCAATGATACGTTCTTCAGGACAAATGTGGAACCAACAGGGAGAACTTCAGGATGCTAAAGCTGTGATCCCCGATAGCAGTTATGCCGGGATCTACCAGGTAACCATAGATTTCTGTAAAAAGCATGGGGCATTTGATCCTACGACAATGGGAACAGTTCCCAATGTGGGATTAATGGCTCAAAAAGCTGAAGAATATGGATCTCACGATAAAACATTTGAAATAGAGAGCGCAGGTAAAGTTGTGGTAAAAGATAACTCCGGAAACACCCTGATAGAACACAGTGTGGAAGCAGGAGATATATGGAGGATGTGCCAAACCAAAGATGCGCCTGTTAAGGATTGGGTGAAACTTGCCGTTACAAGAGCAAAATCATCAGGGATGCCAACAATTTTCTGGCTTGATGAGAACAGAGCACATGATGCAGAAGTAATTAATAAGGTTAATACTTACCTAAAAGATCACGACACCACTGATCTGGATATTCGGATCTTATCACCCGAAAATGCAACAGAATTTACTTTGGAAAGAGTTAATGCCGGCAAAGATACTATTTCAGTTACAGGGAATGTTTTAAGAGATTATTTAACAGACCTTTTTCCCATTCTGGAATTGGGCACAAGTGCAAAAATGCTCTCTATAGTGCCACTTATGAATGGTGGAGGCTTATTTGAAACGGGTGCAGGGGGTTCAGCTCCCAAGCACATACAACAGTTTTTGAAGGAAGGACATTTACGGTGGGATTCTTTAGGAGAATTTCTGGCGCTTGCTGTTTCCCTGGAACACCTGGGTGAAAATTTTGATAATCCAAAAGCACTTATACTGGCTGAAACCCTGGATGCTGCTACCGAAGAATTCCTTCGCAATGATAAATCCCCTTCCAGAAAAGTTAATGAACTTGATAATAGGGGAAGCCATTTTTATCTGGCACTATATTGGGCAAGAGCCCTGGCAAATCAAAATAAAGATCAGGATTTAAAGGAAAGGTTCTCTAAAATTGCTACAGATCTTGGCAAAAATGAAGATAAAATCTTACAGGATCTTATTGATGCACAGGGGGCCCCTCAGAATATTGGAGGTTATTACTATCCCACAGAAAAACTGGTAAGTGACGCTATGAGGCCAAGTACACTTCTCAACGAAATACTTGGTTATTAAAGAATTGTATGCTGAAGGAAAAGCATTAAAATTGTTTTCCTTCAGCATTTTATTTATAAAATAAACGTTATAGGATTTATTTATTATTCTTCACAAAAAATCAGATTGAAAAAGGTCCTGTTTGTTTTATTTTTTTCTTCAATTTTTATCATTGATCTCTGTGCCCAGGAAAGGTATACTCTTAATGGCCTTGTAAAAGACATGGCCAGCAATGAAACTTTGAATGGGGTAAACTTATTGTTCCCTGATCTCAATACCGGTACCACGAGCAATGAGTACGGTTTCTATTCCATAAGATTACCCCTCGGAGATCATAGAATGGTAGTTTCTTATTTAGGATATAAGGATTTATCCCTTGAGATATCTATTACCCGAAATACAACCCGCAATTTTGATCTATCTGAGATATCTGAAATTCTTGATGAAATTGTAATCAGTGAAAATACAGAAACCCTTAATATAAAATCTCCGGAAATGAGTGTTAATAAACTGGACATTAGTACTATTCAAAAGATGCCGGTTATTTTTGGAGAAGTAGATGTTTTAAAATCTTTATTGCTCCTTCCGGGGGTTTCAAATGCCGGCGAGGGAAGTTCAGGTTTTAATGTACGTGGAGGAGCGGTTGACCAAAATCTCATACTTCTTGATGAAGCCACTATTTATAATTCCTCTCATCTTTTTGGATTGTTTTCGGTTTTCAATCCCGATGCGATAAAAAATCTGAAATTATATAAAGGTGGAATTCCTGCTAAGTATGGAGGAAGAGTATCTTCAGTTCTGGAAATATATCAAAAGGATGGAAACAGTAAAAAGACAGAAGCAAATGGGGGGATTGGACTTATTTCAAGTCGGTTGCTGGTTCAGGGACCCATTGTAAAGGAAAGTGGATCTTATCTCATAGGAGGAAGGAGCTCATATGCCCATTTATTTCTAAAACTAACAGACAATGAAAATTCAGCTTTTTTCTATGATCTGAATACCAAATTAAGTTACAGAATCAATGAAAAGAATAGTCTTCTTTTCTCGGGATATTTTGGAAGGGACGTTTTCAACATAAATGAAAGTTTTATAAACATTTACGGGAATTCAGTATTTAACCTCCGGTGGAACCATGTGTTAACAGAAAAGATCTTTACCAACCTTTCCCTTATATACAGCGATTATTATTATGGACTTACTCTGGACTTCGTGGGCTTTAACTGGAATAGTGGAATAAGAAACCTTAATTTTAAATACGATTTCAATCATTATTTGAATGAAAATATAAGTTTTGATTACGGGCTTCAATCTACATATTACCAGTTCAACCCTGGTGAAATAGAACCAAATACACCACAATCGGGGATCAACCCAAGGGAGCTTACTAAAAAATATGCCCTTGAAAGCGCGGTATATTTTTCGGCTGAACACAATATACTGCCGGGTTTTTCTGCGGAATATGGTGTACGCTATAGCGGATTCCTAAGACTGGGACAAAATGAGCTAAATCTCTATCCTAATGACAATCCTGTAAATTTTAATGAAACATTCCAGATCTATGAAGAAGCCGAGCCTATAGGTACACGAAAGCTTTCCAGGAATAAGGTAGAGAGAGCCTTTTCAAATCTGGAACCGCGTTTATCATTGGCCTATAGTTTTAATGATAACCAATCTGTGAAAGCAAGTTATAACAGGATGAGTCAATACCTGCATTTAATAACCAATACAAGTTCTCCAACGCCATTAGACGTGTGGGCGCCTAGTGGCAAATATATTGAACCCCAATTACTCGATCAGGTAGCCGTGGGGTATTTTCAGAATTTTAGAGATCGAAGGTATTCAATGGAGATTGAATCATTTTATAAGGTTATACAAAATCGCCTTGATTTTATTGACGGGGCAAATTTAATTGCCAATAATTCAATAGAGCAGGTGTTGCTTACAGGAAATGCACGTGCTTACGGGCTGGAACTTCTTTTTAGAAAAAGCAAAGGTAAGCTTACCGGATGGCTTGCTTACACCCTTTCCAAAACGGAACAGCAAACTCCGGGGAGAACTTCAGCAGAAACCGGTATTGTTAATGGAAACTGGTATAATACAAATTACGATAAGCCACATGATGTATCTATTACAGCTTCTTATGAATTGAATCAAAAGTGGCAGGTAAGTACAAATTTCGCCTATCAAACCGGTCTGCCTACCACATTTCCTCAGGGTCAATACTTGTTTGAAAATCTAACTGTTCCGGTTTTTTCTCCCAGAAATAGTAACAGGCTTCCAGATTATCATCGATTAGATATATCTGCAACCTATATTCCCAAACCATCTTCATCAAAGTATAAATCTTCGTGGAATTTTGGAATTTATAATATTTATAACAGGAAAAACGCGGTTTCATTAAGTTTCAGGAAAAATCAGGATACGGGATTTAATGAAGCAGTAAGACTTTCTCTTTTTGGAATTATACCTTCGGTTACTTATAATTTTAAAATTTAATATATGAGAAAAATTGCAATTCTTATTTTGCTAAGCTTTACAATTCTCATGCAGGCATGTGAAGATGTGATAGAAATTGCTTTGAAGGAGTCTGAACCGAGGTTGGTTGTAACAGCTTCTATTTTTCTGCCTAAGGATAATCCCGAAGCATCCCAGTTCATTAGACTTACAACCACTGCTCCCTATTTTTCTGAAGACGTACCTGCAGCAAGCGATGCCGAAGTTGCTATTATTGACGAAAGAGGAAGGAAATATGATTTTCAGGAATTTGAACCGGGGTTTTATAAAAGCGATGAGTTTACCCCCCGCTTTAATGAAGATTATCAACTGGAAATTCTTTATAAAGGAGAATTGTTCACTGCCACTGAATCCCTGGTCTCTTCCCCATCAATAGAGTTTGTGGAACAAAGAGATGGGGCCGGATTTAGCGGAGATAACATCGAATTACGGGCATTTTATTCAGATCCGGAGGGTGTTAAGAATTTTTATCTCTTCCGTTTCCTTCATGAATCTCTTTCTATCCAAATTTATGATGATGAGTTTACAGATGGCAACCTTACTTTTGCGTACTTTAGTAGTAGTGATGTTAAAAAAGGGGACCTGGTAAGAATTGAGATCCAGGGAATAAGCCGAAGATTTTATGAATATATGTTCATTTTGAGGTCACAGACAGGATCTGGAGGGGGTGGCCCCTTCCAAACCCAGCCCACAACAGTGCGCGGAAATGTGGTTAATCAAACCAATCCGGAAAATTTTGCTTTTGGATATTTCCGTTTATCTGAGACCGATACTTTTAATTATACGGTACAATAAAAATGAAGCATACAAATAAAACTTTGTTAGGGAAGGGGTTAAAGTACCTTGCATTTGCAGTACCGCTATCGGGAATTGGACCAGTGGTTTTATACAGTGCTTTTAATAATCAAACTCACCCGTGGTATATACCTGTTCTTATTGCAGGACTTATCGCGTGTGCAGCCGCAATTTATTTTATGTTTAAGGGAATTAGCACCCTTATGCGGTCTATTTTCGATTAATGTAAATTTCAGCACAGATTACAAATAGATTTAGCTTCAGCACGGATTACAAATTCGCGCTAACTTCGTTTACTCTGTCGAGCTCGCGCGGATTTGCAATCCGTGACAGACTTGTTGTTCTTTATAAGTAGAACCGACTATCCTTCCTCAATTTGGATTAAAAAATATTAATCCTGCTTCCAAGTAACCCTTCCGTCTTGAGCGGAGCAAAATTTTTACAATAAAGAATAATTGCCATCCGCTCAATCCACCCTGCCCGTACGGTTCAGCCGGGCTTCCCTTGGAAAGGGAAGGAGCTTTTAATTTATTTACCTGCGGTAGGCGCTGATTTGTAATCCGTGCCGTTCACTTCACTCCATAAAAAAACCCTTCATCAAATACATGATGAAGGGTTTCAAAAAGAAGGCGGCGACATACTCTCCCACAATACAGCAGTACCATCTGCGCTAACGGGCTTAACTTCTCTGTTCGGAATGGGAAGAGGTGAGCCCCGTTGCTATAGCCACCTTAAATCTTAAAGGAGATATTAGATGTTAGATTTTAGATATTAGATTAAAAGGTTTCCCCTTTATCTCACATCTCAAATCTAATATCTCACTTCTAATAACATAACATATTTGGAAATAAACAATAGGAAAGAATCCTGAGAAAGAATTAAAATGCGTTTTAGGTAGGTTTTAAGCTCCGGCCCTTTGTTCCCCCTTTGGGGGTTAGGGGGCCGGAAGCTCGCACTAAGCTTTACGGATTATTAGTACCACTCGGCTATGACATTACTGCCTTTACACCTATGGCCTATCAACGTGGTAGTCTTCCACGATCCTTTAAAGAAATCTCATCTTGTGGTGGGTTTCGCGCTTATATGCTTTCAGCGCTTATCCCTTCCCGACGTAGCTACCCAGCAATGCTCCTGGCGGAACAACTGGTGCACCAGAGGTCAGTCCAATCCGGTCCTCTCGTACTAGGATCAGATCCACTCAAATTTCTAACGCCCACTGTAGATAGAGACCGAACTGTCTCACGACGTTCTGAACCCAGCTCGCGTGCCACTTTAATGGGCGAACAGCCCAACCCTTGGGACCTTCTCCAGCCCCAGGATGTGACGAGCCGACATCGAGGTGCCAAACCCCCCCGTCGA
>JBGTNH010000023.1:0-66188 GCA_041743165.1 Gillisia sp.
GACACAGAAGCTTCGATAACTTCTTGTCAAACTTACTCTCTGGGCTGATCGCCTACAGCTTCTTTCCTAAAAAACCTTCCTTAAACCTCGAAATTATTGATCAAAGACTATCTGCTTAAGTCGAACTCACGTTAATTAAAAATATGCAATTGGGAATTCCAATTACTATGATAAGAGGTGGGATCAAAGCGGTTAATATCGTGATCTCAAATTTAAAAAGACCAATGATCCCAAAGGACCACATCACCCCAATAAGTACGGTAACCATAGAAATTACCGTAGCCCGTACAGATCTGAAAAAAAAGAAAAAAATGAGGGATGTCACCAATAAGGCACCTGCTATAAAAAGTTCTATTTCATCCACTATATTCTGAGCATTCAAAGTCCTGATATAGGGCATACCTGAAACATAAAGTTCCATGCCCGTTTCATTCTCAAAAGCCTGCACCACAGGCTGCAATTCATCTATCACAAAATCCTTGCGCTTCTGTGAGTTGAGGATGTCTTTATTCAAATAAATTACAGTCTGTACAGTTTGGGAATTTTTGCTGTAAACCAGATTTTCATAAAAGGGCAATCCTGTAAATAATTCTTCTTTAAAAGCCTCAATTTCCTCCACATCCGGGGATTGGGTTTCAAGAACAGGAACCATGTCAAATCTATTGGGATCTTCAAACTTTTTAAGTTTTTTCAGATTGCCAGTCGAGATGACATTTTCAACTTCAGGATATTTTTCAAGTGATCGGGCCAGGCTATTCCATGCGGTTAAATTTTCCGGGTTGAATAGCAGAGGGTCCTTAACCGCAATGGTGATCATGTTGCCTTCTTCTCCAAATTTATCCAGAAAATCTTCATAAACCAGATTAATAGGGTGGTTATCTGGTAGGAGGTTGGCCTCGGTAAAGGAAAATCTCATGTGTTGCCACTGGGTTGCAAGGAAGATCGTGACCCCAATAATACTGGCAATTATAATAATTCGGTTTCTGAGAATTAACCGGGCTACGGAATTCCAGAATCCGAAACTTAATATTTTTGACATGGCTGAATTTAAGCGAGTGCAAAGGTATTAAAAGTGATTTGGATCTCAATTACAATGCCGCATGGAATATGCATTTCAGATCTTTAATTCGAAAGTGAATTTGAATGAAAAATTATTGCTGAAATTCGGCAGGTGATAAGCACCATATCTGTAAGCGGCGCTGAGACCTATGCCAGCGAAAATATTATTGAGTTCCAATCCTGCTTCAGAGTAGAGGTTCTCCAGGGTTTTAAACTCAATATTTTGATGGGCATTTTTATTTTTAAAATCTCCTATGACGTGTCTGGAGATAATGGAGAGGTCCGGCTGAATTGCAGGGATAATAACAAATTTTCTCAATTGATGCCTTATATGTATGGCTGCCTGCTTATCGCTAAAGAATTCATCAAAATACATGGTTTCAAAGGCGATCTTACCGGCTACCGAAAATCTCTGTATCACCTTTTCTTTAAGAGGATTATTGGGGAATGCGTGAAATGCATGGGTTAGGGGAAGATCCCCGTGACCATAGTTAGCTTCCATGGTGATTTGGGTGGTGGATCTGTTCAGGCGGGTTACCTGATATACTGCTTTAAGCCCCAGTTTGGTATATCCAAGATCACCTTCTAAAGGCCCGGTTAAAGCCTGAGTAAGCTGTGCGGTAATGACGGGATAACCTTTTTCATATAGTCGATGAAAATCCGGAGTGCTTATAAAGTTGCTAAAAAGTCTCCATAAGAACCCAACTTTCACTTCGACCAGGGTATAATCTGAAAATACCTCACCATTCTTAAGGAATGCGTAATTGCCCAGCTGTGAGATCTCACTGCGGGAAAATAATAGTTCCGTTTCAAACTGGGGTGTAATGCGATGTTCCAGGCCTGTTTCCAGCGTTTTATAGGCATAGTAAGAACTGATATTGGCCTTACGTGGCTCAAGAATTGCAAAATCCTTGACATTTTTTATGTACTCATTCACCGCTATTTCCCGAAGATCCTGATTATATTTTAAGTTCCACCAGGTTCCGCTGCGTTTAATAAGCAATGCCCCCCCGCCAACACCATATTTATAAGATTCATCTTTAAATCCATAGGCAATATATCCTTCAAGGCGAAAACGCCTGGATACATTTTGATTGGTTATTCCTCCCACTCCTAAGCGAAATCCCTCGAAATTGTTAAATTTGACTAATTTTCCCAGGTCAAAATTCCAAAATTCTACCGGGTAGAATCCGGTGAGCAGAGTATGGAGGATTTCTGTTTTTCTAATGATATTTTTCTGCTCTATTTCACGACTTACATTTTGGGCAGTTTGCTTATCCTCATCATCCAGGCTTTCAAACCGGTGTACGTCCCAAAATTCTTTTTGTCTTATTGTTGCTGAATCTTCAACTATAATGGCGGCATCTCCCCGGCTTATGTCAACAGGAGTATTGAGATTGATATTATAAATAAATGTGGTTGAAATCATTTCAAGATCTTCCTCTATATCACCCGTAGAGATAACCCAATTAAGAATAGATTTTTTCCTTTGGACTGTCCCCGTCGAAATACTTGCACCAAATACGGTAATGTCTTTTCCCCCGCTACCTGGCTTAAGCGCAACATTTTTAACCAAAGGGAACCATATGTTCTCATTTTTTAAAAAAGTATAATTCTCCTCTATTTCCATATGGATCTCTGCGGAATATTGGGATAATGATCTTTGCACTCCCCTAGTGGTCGCATCCAAAAATATAAGTCCCTCCCATCCGGGAACTACTTTTGGGCGTCTGGGTTTATAATGTATGACGTAACCAGGCCTTCCTGAAATATTTACCGTGTCCAACAGTTTATATTTATAATTTTTTAAACCACTTTTTCCCAAAGGCCCTGCGAAAGGTATTCCATAGAGAGGATATTTATCTTCATAAATTGAAGCAGGTGAGATATGGAGGGTAAGGATTTCATATACTGCTTCTTCAATTCCGTGAATCTTTAAGCCTGTGATATACTCGCGTGGAGATGTATTTTTTTTATAACGTATCTCAGAAATCTTTTCTGATAGAAAGGACCTCCCGGAATCAGGGGAAGAGCCATTAACCCATATCAGGGAATCGCCTTTAACTCTTTGCTTGTCTATAAGCAGTTTATTGTAACTGGCATAACTATATGATTCTAATGCCTGTTTAGGGTCATTTAAATATTTATTTTCTATTGCCTCCTCGATGAGTTGATTTGCTTTTAATTCATCGGTGAGCAAAATGTCGCCTGTTAATTCAGATCTTTTTCCTGAAAGTTCAATAGAATAAAATCCTGAAACCCCCGGCAGGATTTTTATACTTTCACTGAAGTATCCCCGGCGGGATATCTTGAGGGATCTTGTAGAAGGGTCCACCTCCAATTCAAATTCCCCTAAAATATTGGAATAGGTCATCTGCCCGGTTGAGGACTCAATTTGGGCAAAAGAAACCGGGTCTCCAGAAGAGCGCGAAATTATTTTCCCAAAAACAATTTCCTGGGCAAAGTTTTCACCGACTGAAAATAACAGTATTATAATGATGAGGACTACCCGCATAGGTTAACAAGATGTTTAATAGGGGAAAAATTAAAAAAGCTTCATTATATTGACTGCCCGATGCAGGAACTCAATATACTGAAGCCGCTGAATAAAGAAAATAAGAAATTTATATGGTCATAATTTCCTTTTCTTTGTTCTCAAAAATACTATCTACTTTTTTGATATAGGTATCAGTAAGGGTCTGTACATTCTCTTCAGCTATTTTTAGAAGATCTTCAGAGATATCCAGCTTTTTCAGGTCATTATTAGCTACCTTACGGTCGTTTCTTATTCCTATTTTAGCCTCTTCTGCTTCAGCTTTAGCCTGTTTTGCAAGTTCACGTCTACGCTCCTCGGTGAGAGGCGGCACGTTGATGATCACACTATCTGCATTTTGTACAGGATTAAATCCCAGGTTGGCCATCATTATACCTTTTTGAATATCGGGTATAGATTTTCTTTCAAAGGGCTGAATGCTAAGAGTTCTGGCATCTGGAGTATTAACGTTGGCTACCTGCTGCAGCGGGGTCATTACTCCATAGTATTCTACCATTACACTTCCAAGCATCGCCGGACTTGCTTTCCCTGCGCGTATATTAAGTAGTTGCTTTTCCAGGTGTCTTAACGCCTTCTGCATATTTTCTTCTGTACTGTCCAGTATAAAATCTACTTCTTCATTCATGTTTTTAAAACTTATAGTTTACAACTGTCTTTTATCTAAATTACAAATTTACTTTGGTTCCTATATTTTCTCCGGAAGCTACCTTTAAAAGGTTACCCGGGGTATTCATATCAAATACGATTATTGGTAATTCATTTTCCTGGCTAAGGGTAAATGCAGTGGTGTCCATAACCTTAAGTCCTTTTTTGAGCACCTCTTCAAAAGTTATGAAATCAAACTTGGTTGCCAGTTTATCCTTTTCGGGATCTGCAGTGTAAATTCCATCTACCCGTGTACCTTTAAGAATAACATCTGCATTGATCTCAATAGCTCTTAAAACTGCAGCCGAATCTGTAGTAAAGTAAGGATTTCCAGTTCCTCCTCCAAAAATGACAACTCTTCCTTTTTCAAGATGAGAAATTGCTTTTCGCCGGATAAATGGCTCTGCCACTTCATTGATCTTAATGGCGCTCTGCAATCTTGTTTTTACGTCTGCATCTTCCAGGGCGCTTTGCAAAGCCAGACCGTTTATCACTGTTGCAAGCATCCCCATATTATCACCCTGCACCCTGTCCATACCTTTGCTTGCGCCGGCTACACCCCTAAAAATATTACCCCCGCCTATTACGATTGCTACCTGAACCCCAAGCTCAATTACAGATTTGATTTCTTTTGCATATTCTCCCAGTCTCTCAGGGTCTATACCATATTGTCGGCTGCCCATAAGAGCTTCGCCAGATAATTTTAAAAGGATTCTTTTGTACTGCATAGCAATTTAATAGATGAGTGCTGCAAATATAGACAATATCTTAAATTGTAAGTATCAGGATAGATGGATTGTTATACAGATCAACATTTTAGCATTATTTTTAATGGAAAACTCTCTTTGAGGGCCTGTCACATCCCCAATAGGACAAAATTACAGTGACAGGAATATGGCCGGATTTTTGTTATATTTAAAAACAAAAAAAGAAAAAAATGATAGGATATTATGTTATAGCCGGGCTCATTTTCATAGTGAGTTTATATGTGAGCAATAAATTAAAGAGCAAATTTAAGCAGTATTCCCAGGTTCATCTTCGCAATGGTTTAAGCGGTAAAGAGATCGCCGAAAAAATGTTGCGGGACAATGGGATTACAGATGTGCAGGTTATTTCAACCCCGGGGATGTTGACAGATCATTACAATCCCGCAAAGAAAACTGTAAATTTAAGTGAAGGAGTTTATACCCAACGCAACGCTGCTGCTGCTGCAGTGGCGGCACACGAGGTAGGTCATGCTGTGCAGCATGCGAAAGCATACAGCTGGCTTCAAATGAGAAGCCAACTTGTTCCCATGGTAAGTGTGGCATCCAAATTATCTCAATGGGTAATTATGGGTGGTTTAATATTAATGGCAACTACTGCATTGGGTACCACAGTTTTATTAATTGGTATTATTCTGTTTGCAATTGGAACTTTGTTCAGCTTTATCACTCTCCCGGTAGAATATGATGCAAGTAAAAGAGCATTGGTATGGCTGGAAAATGAAAATATGCTGACTCCCCAGGAGCACGATGCGGCAGAAGATTCTTTGAAATGGGCAGCCCGCACCTATGTGGTTGCGGCTGTAGGTTCCCTTGCCACCTTACTGTATTTCGTGAGTATATATTTGGGAAGAAGATAATAACAAACAATCTATAAACTAAAACGGGCACCTAGTGAGGAGCCCGTTTTTAATATATAAAAATTAGAATTATTTTCTAATTCCCGGGATCCTTTCATCCAGCAGCTTTAAGCCCAATCCTTCTGTACCCATAAGGTCAAACAATTCTAAAGCTCTCCTTATTGTTTGTTCTTCCTCCATTTGCTCATGGACAAACCATTGTAGAAATACCTCTGAAGCCAGATCCTGAACCTTCCTGCACTTGTGAACTATATTGTGAATGGATTTGGTAATCGCGATCTCCTGGTCCAGTGCCGTTTCAAAGATTTCTTCCAGGGAATTGAATTCATGATTAATGTTTGTCACTTCCGGCGAATAGGCAGTTCCCCCATTATCGTTAATGAATTTAAATATTTTCATCATGTGTTCCCGTTCCTCTGCAGACTGCTCATAAAAAAAAGCTGCGCTATTATCCAGGGCATTATGATCGCACCAGGAGGCCATGGCCAGATATATGGATGAGGAATGAGCCTCTTTCTTTATTTGTTCATTAAGCATATCCATGATCTCTACATGGATCCCTAATTTTTGTCTTACAAGATCTTTCATAATATACTTTTTTATAAAGTTATGTAAAATGTAAGACGTGAACTAAAAAAGGAAAATATTTAGAACTGATCTAAGTAAAAACAGGAATTCAGGCTACCAGAGTGTTGAGTTCAAGCATGGCAAATGTTCCTTTCATACACGCTTTAAGATCAATTACCTCGTGTGTATCCAAAATAAACATATGTTCTCTGTTACATAAAACAAGTATCTCGAGGCCATGCTTATTTTCATCAGAAAAATGAGCATCCAGATCCATATTAAGCACCTTTTGCCTGAATGCGAGAAGCTGGCAAAAACTTAGTCTAATGGTCTTATAACCAAAATCAAAGACAAAATGCCTGTCCCTGTCAGACTGGTAAGAAGAAAAGAAACGGGACTGGAATAATAAATTCATTTCTGAGCAAAATTATTTTTTATTTAGAATAAATCCAAAGAAATATTGATTTTTATTAACGAAATCTTAAGAAAAGGATTCCGGGCAATATTGATCATATACCTGCCAATAATCCCGGATCCTAAATCATTAGATTTGTCTCAGAATTTTCAAAAACTTACTTAATTCCCTATCTCTCCAAGAGGATTATATCCTAAATATGGCATTTGTGTTTCCTTAAAAGTGATTCCGTGTTCTTCCAGTTCTTTTAAAATGGGTTCGTAAACTTCACGGGAAATGGGAATTTGTACCCCCGGAGAAGTGATCTTTTTATTAAGGATTGCCAGGGTGGTAATTGCAACGGGAAGGCCAACCGTTTTAGCCATAGCTGTAGCGGTTTGATCTTCTCCAATAAGGACCATGGTTGAATCTATCTGCTTTTTCTCCCCGTTGAGTTCATATCCAAATTTATGGTACATTACGATCATATCTTTATCTTCAGGGGATAAGGTCCATTTGTCCTCAAGGATCTTTTGAAGGGCCTTTGCCGGAGTGGCATTTGGGATGCCTATCTTTTTTTCGGCATTAAAAATATCCAGCTCTACCAGTTTTTCCCACATGATATCATCCTGATCAATTTTCAGGTTATGACGCAATTTAAGTTCAACGGTATCTGTAAGTGAATAGGGAAGGAAGGAATTGATAAAATCCCGGTAACTCATATTTTCCGAATCATGGAGCTGGTATGTGTCATCTGTCATTCCAAGTTGTACAAACATATTCCATGCGCGACTAAAACCCACTCGTCTTATGGTGCCACGGTATAATGTCAGGATGTCGTCAAGTCCATAAATGCTCCGGTAATCAAGGGAATTACGGTTCGCATAACCCTCAAATTTCCCATATCCTTCTATCTCTAAAAATTCGGTTCTGCGAAACAACCGGTGATAAGGAATGTATTTATATTTTCCTTCCTGAATAAATTCAGCTGCTCCTCCCTGGCCGGCTACAACAACATTGCGCGGGTTCCATGTGAATTTATAATTCCAGAGATTAGTATCGCTTTCCGGAGCAACCAAACCACCTGTAAAAGATTCAAACATGATCATTTTTCCTCCATTATCTTTAATTCTGTCAATGATCTGCATGGCACTCATATGATCTATTCCGGGATCTACACCGGTTTCATTCATAAAGATGAGGCCTTTGCTTTTAGCTTCGGCATCCAGGGCTTTCATTTCCTTACTTACATAAGAGGCCGTAACCATATTTTTTTGGAAACTTAAACAATCCCTGGCCACTTCCATATGAAATCTTGCCGGCAGCATAGATATTACGATATCTGCCTGTTGAATTGCCTTTTCCCTGTTTTCCTTTTCAAAAATATTAAGAGAGACTGCTTTGCAACAGGGGTGATCTCCGGCGAGCTTTTTTGCAAGCTGAAGATCAATGTCTCCTATGGTGATAAATAGATTTTCTTCTTCAGATTTATTTATTAAATAACGAATAAGTACAGAGGTTGATTTACCGGCACCTATTACCAATATTTGTCGCATATTTAATCTTTCTTAATTAATTTTGAGCCCCACGAAAGTAATTAATAGTTTACACTTAAAAAACTTAGATGCAAAGAAGATATTATATTGCCGGATTTGCTTTTGGATTGACCGGGATCATCCTTGGAGCATTTGCCACTCATGGATTAAAACCAATATTATCCACTGCTGCCATGGAATCTTTTGAGACAGGGGTGCAATACCAGATTTACCACGCCTTGCTGCTATTGATATTAGGTAATTTAAAGGAGGAAAATACCAGGCGAAGGAAGCTTATATTTTATTTACTGGTATTTGGTATCCTTCTTTTTTCAGGTTCTATCTATTTACTGGCTACCAGAGAGATTACAAATTTTGAAATTGGTTTTTTAGGTCCCGTTACTCCGGTGGGAGGCAGTATGTTAATCTTATGTTGGTTTATTCTTCTCTGGCACTTTATAAAGTTAAAATATAAATAAAATGGAAAACTATACTCCTGTTTCCATAATAGATTATTTACTTTTGTAGACCTAAACAAACACACAACTTAGATTTTTATGTTGGCACAAAAACAAATTACGAAATCGATTTCGTTAGAAGATTATGGTATTAAGGATGCGAAAATTCATTATCAATTATCTCCGGAAAAACTCCACAGGATCACAATTGAAAAGGGTCAGGGTGTGGAAGCAAGCTCTGGTGCGCTGGCAGTGAATACCGGTGAATTTACAGGGAGGTCTCCAAAGGACCGGTTCCTGGTAATGGATGATGAAACCCGGGATAGGGTTTGGTGGGGAGATATCAATATCCCGTTTGATACTGAAAAATTTGACGCTTTATATGATAAAGTAGTTCAATATTTGTCAGGAAAAGAGGTTTTTGTCAGGGATTCTTATGCATGCGCAGATGAAGACCACAGGCTCAATATAAGAGTGGTCAATGAATATCCCTGGTCAAATCTCTTTGCTTACAATATGTTCCTGCGTCCGGAAGAGTCTGAGCTAAATAAATTTGAGCCGGATTGGGTGGTAATCAATGCACCGGGTTATAAAGCAGATCCTTCTCAGGACGGAACCCGGCAGGGGAATTTTTCAATATTGAATTTTACGAAGAAAATTGCCCTTATTGGAGGGAGTGGTTATACGGGCGAAATTAAAAAAGGAATTTTTTCTGCGCTCAATTTTATACTTCCGGTCAATAAGAATACACTTCCTATGCACTGCTCTGCCAATATGGGTAAAGATGGTGATACGGCAATTTTCTTTGGATTATCCGGTACGGGTAAAACCACTCTTTCTGCAGATCCTAAAAGAAAATTAATAGGTGATGATGAGCATGGCTGGACCAATAAAGATACTGTCTTTAATTTTGAAGGTGGCTGTTATGCCAAAGTTATTAATCTTACAGAAGAAAATGAACCCGATATTTACAGGGCAATAAAGCCGGGGGCAATTCTTGAAAACGTGGTACTTGATGAGAATGGGGATGTGGATTTTGAAGATACTTCTATTACACCGAATACCAGGGTAAGTTATCCTATTCATCATATAGATAATATTGCAGTGCCTTCAATTGGAGGAAATCCCACTAATATTTTCTTTCTAACTGCAGATGCCTTTGGAGTCTTGCCTCCAATAAGTAAACTTACTCCTGGCCAGGCTGCATATCATTTTATAAGTGGGTATACTGCCAAGGTAGCGGGAACTGAAGAAGGAGTTGATGAACCTCTACCAAATTTCTCTGCATGTTTTGGAGCGCCATTTATGCCATTACATCCCACAAAATATGGTGAGATGTTAAGTCGTAAAATGAAAGCATCCAACGTTGATGTATGGCTGGTAAATACAGGCTGGACCGGTGGTGCTTATGGAACGGGCAAAAGGATGAAGCTCCAGTATACCCGGGCTATGATCGATGCCGCACTGGAAGGAAAATTGCAGGATGTGGAATTTACTCAACACCCGGTTTTTGGGTTACAAATGCCCGCTGAATGTCCCGGAGTACCTTCAGAAGTTTTAAATCCAAGGGATACCTGGTCAGATAAAAATGCATATGATAATAAAGCTAAAACCCTTGCAAATTCTTTCAAGCAAAATTTTAAAAAATATAAGGAAAATGCAAATGAGGAAATCCTTTCCGGAGGGCCGATAGTTTAAGATTTCTATCATTAATATAAAGCCGGTAATCGCGAGATTACCGGCTTTTTATGTAAAAAAGGAAGGTAGTATTATTTTTTATTGGCCTCTTTTATGTATTTCATTAAGGCCATGGTCATTGAGGGAGTTTCAGGGGTTGGGGCCATTATATTTACCACGAGCCCATTTTTTTTGGCAGCCTTAACGGTTGTATTACCAAAAACGGCAATTTTAGTTTCATTTTGCTTAAAATCCGGGAAATTTTCAAAAAGGGATTTAATTCCTGTAGGGCTAAAAAATACCAGGATGTCATAATAAACATCTCTTAAATGAGAAAGATCACTTACTACTGTTTTATAAAAAATACCCTGTTTCCAATCAACACCCAGTTTATTAAGAGTTTTGGGAACATCGGGTTTCAACATATCAGATGCCGGCAAAAGAAATTTCTCATTCTTGTATTTTTTTATATAAGGAGATAATTCTGAAAAGTTGCGTTTGCCTACGTAAATCTTGCGTTTACGGTATACTACATACTTTTGAAGATAATACGCAACGGCCTCGCTTAAACAAAAATATTTCAGTGTATCCGGCACTTTAAATCTCATTTCTTCAGCTATCCTGAAAAAATGATCCACAGAGTTTCGGCTTGTGAGGATCACGGCTGAGTAATGGGTAAGATCAATCTTTTGGTGTCTTACATCTTTTGAAGATACCCCTTCAACGTGAATAAACGGTATGAAATCAATTTTTACCTTAAGTTTTTCCTCCAGCTCTGAATAAGGTGAATTCTCTAATTTTGGTTCAGGCTGAGAAATTAAAATTGTTTTCACTTTCATATATACACCGGTTTAAAACGTGCTCGTTGTAATGAGCTTATACAAAATAATATATGGGGTAATTTCAAGAGCGCAAAGGTACAAAATAAAATAGAACCAATTGCGGGAGATAATGCCCTGATTTTTTTTTACAACCTTGTATAGGGAATAGGCGAGGCCAAGGAGTAAAATCAATCCCAGAAAATATAAAAGACCTTTGCCTGAAAAGCTTGAATATATCAGGAATATACTTACCGGTAGAATAAGAATTGAGAGAAAATTGCGATAGCTGTGCTTATAAAAAAGATAATTTTCTGCCTTGTCATCTATGTCAAAAATGTTAGCAATAATTTTTTCTACAGTAATTTTAACCAGAACAAAAAAGCTGTAAGCGGTTAAGATCCTTAAAAAAATAACTCTGCTTTCTTCCGGCTCAGGAGATAGAAAAATGCGATAAATAACAAATAGCAGAAGGGAAATGCTTAAGATATGTGCAGCAAGCATAATTACATTGAATCCAAATAACGCTTTATGCTCGCGGTTTTTAATGATAAGATATTTTTCCGAGTTAAAAAGCGAAATGAAATCCTCAAACCTGTTTTCATATAACTTCCTGGAGACCACTAATAATGCCAGGATAAGCATAATGACAATCGTCAATAAATCGTTTGAAGTGGTATATCTTTCGAGGGCTTCCAAACAGTCCTGTTTTTGGCAAAGGTATAATTATTAGGGTTAAAAGTTGAAAGTTATTTTAAGTAAGCTACGGTTAAAAATAGTTACATTTGTTTCAAATTTGAGGGCATGTCTAATGGGATAATTATTATACCCACCTATAACGAAATTGAAAATATAGAGCGTTTGATAAGGAATATTTTTTCCTTGCAAAGAAAATTTCATATTCTGGTTGTAGATGATAATTCCCCTGACCGAACTGCAGAAAAGATCAGGCAGTTACAAACAGAATTTTTTGGGGTATTGTTTTTGGAGGTGCGTGAAGGAAAACTTGGATTAGGGAGTGCTTATATCCATGGATTTAATTGGGCACTTAGCAGGGATTATGAGTATATATTTGAAATGGATGCCGATTTTTCTCATAATCCCAACGATCTTATTCGTTTATACAATGCCTGTGCAAGGGGTGGCGCAGATGTTGCTATTGGTTCCCGGTATGTCACGGGAGTTAATGTGATAAACTGGCCTATGAGCAGAGTATTAATGTCATGGCTTGCCTCAAAATATGTTCGCGTAATTACTGGAATGGATATTCACGATACCACGGCCGGATTTGTATGCTACAGGCGCGAGGTCCTTGAAGCTATCGATCTTGAAAAGATTCAGTTTGCGGGGTATGCATTTCAAATAGAAATGAAATTCAAATCTTATTTGAAAAAATTTAAAATAACAGAAGTTCCTGTGATCTTTACAGACAGGACAAAAGGTACTTCTAAAATGAGCAGCGGGATAATATCTGAAGCTGTTTTTGGGGTAATTAATATGAAAATGAAAAGTCTTTTCAAAAAAGATGTCTAAATAGAATGATGAAGCTTTTAATTAAGAATGCGCGTATTGTAAATGAAGGTTTAATAACCGAAGGCGATGTGTTTATAGAAAATGGGATAATTGCAGAGATCGCGGACAGCATAAGCGCAAAATCTCCCGATGTAAATATTATTGATGCAGAAGGAAATTATTTGCTTCCGGGAGTCATAGATGATCAGGTTCACTTCAGAGAGCCGGGACTAACGCATAAAGAAACAATTGAGACCGGTTCTATGGCTGCGGTGGCGGGTGGTATAACTTCATATATTGAAATGCCAAATACCTTGCCCCAGACTACCACTCTGGAGAAATTACAGGAAAAGTTTGACCTGGCCAGGAATTCCTCATATGCCAATTATTCCTTTATGTTTGGGGGAACAAATGATAACCTGGAAGAGATATTAAAAGTAGATCCAAAGACTACTGCTGCCATAAAACTTTTTCTTGGTTCATCAACAGGTAATATGCTGGTAGACAATCCAAAGGTTCTGGAAGAGATCTTTTCCAAGTCACCATTATTGATCGCAGTACATTGTGAAGATGAGGCAACCATCCAAAAAAACCTGGAGGAATGTATAGAAAGGTATGGAGATGATATTCCAATAGAATTACATCCTAAGATTAGAAGCGAGGAGGCTTGTTATATCTCCTCTTCCCGTGCCGTTGCACTTGCCAAAAAAACTGGCGCCAGACTGCACGTTTTTCATTTATCCACGGCTAAAGAGCTCTCTCTTTTCGAAAATAAAAAGCCGCTCAAGGATAAAAAGATCACCGCAGAAGTTTGTGTGCACCACCTTTGGTTTAATGATTCAGATTATCAAAAAAAAGGGACTTTGATCAAGTGGAACCCTGCTGTAAAAACAAAAAAGGACCAGGAGGGGTTGTTAAAGGGTCTTTTGGACAATTATATTGATGTTATTGCAACAGACCACGCACCTCATACCAAAGAAGAAAAGAATAATAAATATACCAGTGCTCCCAGTGGAGGGCCCCTGGTACAGCATGCACTACCGGCCATGCTTCAAATGTATCATCAGGAAAAAATAAGCCTGGAGAAGATCGTTGAAAAGATGTGCCATAATCCCGCGATCCTCTTTCAAATTGAAAAGCGGGGGTTTATAAGGCCCGGCTACAAAGCAGATCTTGTTTTGGTTGATCTTAATGCTCCCTGGGCGGTACAACCAAGTAACACTATCTATAAATGTGGATGGTCACCATTTGAGGGAGTAACATTTAAATCCAGGATCACTCATACCTTTGTAAATGGAAGGCTGGTATACAATAATTTTAAATTTTTACCATTTTCCAGAGTTGCCGAGCAATTAAATTTTGACCGTAAATAAAATGAGATCTTTTGGTTACATCATTTTCCTCATATTAATTTTTTCCTGTCAGGATATAGAGAAAAATGAAAGGCCAGCTAATCTAATACCCGAAAATAAAATGGTCGAGGTTCTTACAGAGCTCTCTATTCTGAATTCGGCCAAGCGTTATAACAAAAGGCTATTGGAAGAAACCGGACTAAAACCCGATGAATATTTGCTGAATAAATACAATATTGATAGTCTGCAACTGTTGGAAAGCACAAGCTATTACGCCAGAAATTACACCCAATTTGAGGGTATGTATGAGAAAGTACGTCGCAAACTTGAGACCCTTAAAGCAGATTTGGAAATAAAAAAATCACAGGAACAGCGGGTACTGGATTCAATTAAAAAAGTAATGGATTCGACTTTAACAGATTCAATTATTTTAATAGACCCGGTAAGTGATAGCCTTAGGGTAAGGCCTTTGCCTGTAAGATATGATGTAGATTTGGAGGATTTGGAGGATTTTTAAGAAGCTTTTTCTTCCTTAACAAATATTTCGGCTGTTTCCCTTATTACTTCTTTTATTGACCGAAAATCATAGGAAAATTCGCTTTTGATCTTTTCGTTGCTGTAAATGGAATGTTCAAACAGGCTTTTGTAATCTTTTTTACTTAGTTGCTTTTCAGTTCCAAAAAGAAATGATGATATGGACTGGAATAACCATCCTATATAAATCATCCAGGGCTTTAAGGATTTACCCGGAGATTGTTTTTTATAACTTCCTGCAACTTCTTCAAAAACTTCTTTAAAACTTAAATTTTGGGATACCACAATATATTGTTCATTGATAATCCCAGATTCCATGGACCTTACAGCAAGCTCTGCAACGTCCTGGACCCCAACAAAACCTGTGATCTTAGGGAAGTGATAATTGAATCCATCATAAATCTTTTTAAAGATATGGCCAGTCCCTTTATTCCAGAAACCCGGTCCTAATATAACTCCGGGATTAAGAATTACAACGGGAACTCCTTCCTGGGATGCCCTCCAGACTTCAATCTCTGCCCCATGTTTGGATATGGCATATTCGCTGTGATCTTTTTCAGGGTGCCAGGTAAAATCTTCAGTAATATACTTTTCGCCAATAGTGAGATCCATAGTTGCAACAGAACTTATATAGCACATTTTTTCTACATTATTTGAAATGCATAAATTTACGATGTTGGCGGTTCCCTCAATATTAATTTTTCTCAAAGCAGCAGAATCTCTGGAATCAAAAGAAACAAGAGCGGCACAGTGATAGACTTTGGCAACTCCTTTAAATGCTTCAGAAAGGGAAGGAATGTCATTTAATGAGCCGGAAACCCATATCATCTCCCCAAATAAAAACTCTGCTTCTTCATTTGGCAGGTAGTATCCAAAAACTTTTTTTACAGCTTGCAAATCGCTGTTCTTTCTATGAATGGCCTTAACCTTATTGCCAGATTGAAGTAATTTCAGCAATAAATGAGATCCAACTAAACCGGTTCCTCCCGTGACTAATATCATAGGGTAAATATAGCAATTCAGTTTAGGAAAAATGACAGGTATTGGTATCTTTACCCCTGTTTTGAATACATGAATATTATGAATAAGAATTTTATTGAAGAAATTACCTGGAGAGGAATGTTGCATGATGTTATGCCGGGGACAGAGGAGCATCTCATGGAGGAAATGAGATCTGCTTACGTTGGAATTGACCCTACGGCAGATTCTCTGCACATTGGGCATCTTGTAAGTGTAATGATGTTAAGACATTTTCAGTTATGTGGTCATAAACCATATGCATTGGTAGGTGGAGCAACAGGGATGATAGGAGATCCTTCAGGAAAGTCAAATGAAAGGAATTTGCTGGATGAGAAAACATTAAGACATAATCAGAATGCTATCAAAGATCAATTATCCAGGTTTCTCGATTTTACAGGTGGTGCAGATAATGCAGCTGTTCTTGTGAATAATTATGACTGGATGAAGGATTTTAGCTTTTTGGATTTCATCAGGGACGTAGGAAAACATATTACGGTTAATTATATGATGTCTAAGGATTCGGTTAAAAAAAGACTCTCTTCAGATGCTTCTGAAGGTATGTCTTTTACCGAATTTACTTATCAACTTGTGCAGGGTTATGATTTTCTTTATTTATTTCAGAATAATAGTTGCACACTCCAAATGGGAGGAAGCGATCAATGGGGAAACATCACCACCGGTACTGAACTTATAAGAAGAATAGGAAATGGAAAGGGATTTGCCCTTACCTGTCCCCTGATCACGAAGGCAGACGGGACTAAGTTTGGTAAAACTGAAGGAGGGAATATCTGGTTGGATTCTTCGCTTACATCTCCTTATAAATTTTACCAGTACTGGTTAAATACAAGTGATGATGATGCTCAAAAATATATTAAGATATTCACTTTCTTAACTAAAGAAGAAATAGGAGAGCTTGTAAATGCCCATCTAAAGGAACCGCACTTACGGCAACTGCAAAGAGCTCTGGCTGAAGAGATTACCGTAATGGTCCATTCCAGGGAAGAATTTGATAATGCGGTTAAAGCCTCTGAAGCGCTCTTTGGAAAAAGTACTGCTTCAGATCTTAAAGGTTTAAATGAAGCTACCTTTCTAGAAGTGTTTGAAGGAGTACCCCAAACCAAAATTGAAATGAGCGAAATTATAAATGGACTTGATATGATCGCAGCTCTTTCAGCCAAAACTGGATTTCTGAATTCCAACACAGAAGCCAGAAGAGCATTAAAAGAAAATGCTATATCTGTAAATAAGGAAAAGGTTGGAGAAGATTATATCATCACCCGTGAAGATCTTATCAATAATAAGTATGTCATTATCACTAAAGGTAAGAGAAATAATTATATAATACGGGTTGTATAAATCACAAAACCCCTTCGGGCGAGAGCCTGAAGGGGTTTGCAACTAACTAACCAATCTAATATGAAAAAACTTCATTTAGTGCAAACAAAAACCTAACCAAAAATTATGTTTACATTATATAGGTCGAGAGAATTTCAATTCATTACACAATCAAATGTTAAAGTTTTGAACCTTTAGGTTTAAATGAAAAAACTGGGGTTAAATTCTGTTACTTAACCTTAAGTTCACCTTTTAATAATTGCATTTTTAAACAGACATTCCTTTTGGACGGTACCTTTAAAAAATAAATTTAAAGTACAAGATGATGGGTTATAGAAAAGCTTTCAAGCTCTGTAGTTTTCTTTCTTTTCTTTTTTCTTATTTATGGGGAATGACATTTGTGATAAATTCCGGAAATTCCAAAATACTTATCGGGATTTTTATGATGTGTGGAATCTCCCTGGTCCTTTTTCTATTATCACATCTGGCCAAAACAAAATATTACGGGAAGAGGTAACACTATATAAGATAAACCTTAAATAACCAATAAATTGCAACCCCGTATATCACTGTGATCAAACCTGCCTAAAATCTCGGTCTTTTCATCTCCCAAATCCTTACCAAGATCCTGTGTTGCAATAAAACAACACGAATTTATATTTGCAAGATCTATTACATTTATCCCACCGTTCTTACCAGGTTGCAAAAAGTTAAAAGGATCTTCAGGATCCCTTATTAACATGCGCATCCATGGAGGACACATGAATACTCCTTTTCCTTTACTGTAAGCCTGGGAAAGTAACTCGGTCATTCCATATTCACTATGAATGCGAGGAACCCCAAATCCCTGTTTTAAAATTGCATGTAGTTCTTGCCTGATCATTTCCTTTCGCCTGCCTTTCATACCCCCGGTTTCCATAACCACGGTGTGTTTAAGCTGGAGATCATATCTCTCCACCAGCTCCAGGAGCGCAAAGGAAACTCCTATGAGAAGGACTTTTTGGCCTTTTTTTTCACAATCAGATATGGTTTCTTTCAGATTCTCCAAATTGTGAAGATAGAATCCACTTAACGGGTGACCAGATTTTTCAATTAAATGCTTAGCCATATAAATAAGGGAAGAACCTTCCCTTTCCATATAAGAGGGCAATAGGGCGAGAATTACCCATTCTCGCGGATCCCCATAGAATTGATTAAAAGCCGTATTGAAACTCTGTTCATAAATTGAAATATCTCCAACCATATGTTTGCTGGTTGCAGACCCGGTGGTTCCACTACTTGTAAAAATGGCCTGAGGTTTTATGCCGGTAGCTAAGACCTGATGGGTTTTAAAAAATTCTATTGGTAAAAAGGGGATATCATTTATGCTTTTTACCTGCGAGGGCTCTTTTTTCAAGTGCATACAAAAATCCCTGTATACAACTATATTTTGATACTGGTACCTGAATATATCCATCGCAACAGCTTCAAAATCTGAGGGGGAGGAAATTGAGAATATTCTTTGGTAGTTCATTTATAAGGAGCGGGTTTGCTGGCCATACAAAGGTAGAAATAAAAAAAGCTTCTAAAATTAGAAGCTTCATATATGGTTTTAAAGTAGGACTATTTTACCACAAGTTTTCTGGTAGCCTGGGTATTGCCCTCTTTAATTTTTAGTATATAGATTCCCGGGGTAAGTTCAGAAATATCCAGTTCTTTACCGGTCAATTTTGCGATGAGCACCAATTTGCCCAATACATTATACACTTCGACTTCTTTTGCCAGATTTTTATCTGTAGAGATATACACCTTATTTCCCCTTACCGGGTTAGGATATATCGTTAGTCCGTTAATAGGTTTTTCCTGTGTAAGTGAAGGCAGAGTCGTGCCTTGCGCCACTATCCCACCGGAAAAAAGGAGAAAACAAACCAATAAAAAACTTAGAATGTACTTTTGTTTCATGCTTTTTGGATCTGGTTACAACAAACTTACACAAAATAATTCAAAAATAGTACCATAAAATCAAAGCTATTGCGTTAAAAATTAAACAAATAGGTTTTTCACAAATACAAGTGTGGCCATTTTTTGACCACCCCTGATAGAATTGATTAATCTTTTCTTAAAACTTATAGGTATAACTTAAAGAGATAGGAGTTCCAAGACTTCTTCTGGTAAATATCTGGTCTGCTGCATTAAATGACTGAAATCTGCTTTCAATATCATCATTAAGTAAGTTTGAAACTTTTAAACTAACAATAGAATTCATTGCTTCCCCAAAAGTTTTACTAAGATTGAAATTTAAACTATGAAAGGGCATGCTATAAACATCTGGTGCGGTACCAATTCCTACCACTTCCAGTGTTTTCCCCTGAACGTTGTAGTAAATGCCGGTTTGCCATGCACCCGAGTTGCTTGTATAATTAAGACCAGAATTGATTAGATATGGAGATTGTCCCTGTAATTGTCGGGTTCCGTCAAATTCTTCTCCGGTTCTTAAATTTCGGGATTTGGATTCAAATTCTCCATTCGGGCTGCGGTCCATGTCAACTGTTGATTCTATCACAGAAACATTTACATTAAAATTAAAATTTGAAAGTCCCTTATTCAGAAATCCAAGATTACGACGAATTTCTATTTCTGCCCCATACACCAAAGCGTCATTTACATTTCTGGGTTGCAGGTTATCTGATGCAAAATCACTGAAAATAGTTAGTTCTATAGGATCACTGAAGGATTTCACAAAACCGCTGAATGCAATAAGCTGGGCTTGCTCATTATAGATCTCATATCTAAGATCCAGGTTGTTGATATAGGTAGGCCTTATGTCAAGGTTGCCAATAAAGGTTCTGTTGACAAGAGGATCATAAATCTGCGCGATAGAAGCTTCCTTGAAAGAAGGTCGGGCTGTTGTGCGGGAGTACGAAAGACGTAGATTGGCATTCTCAGTTGTGCTGAAAATGAAATTGGCAGAGGGGAAAAAATCTGTTTTGTCAATTAGATGTGCATTTTCAAGACGCAGGTCTCCAAGGTTATTTTGACCAGTGTAGAACAAGTCGAATTTCTCAAATCTTACCCCCAGGATGGTCTTTAATTTTTCTGCAATTTTAAATTCCTGTGAAATAAAAGCCGCAGCGTTCGTATTATAAGCATCAAAAGTGTTGGTGGGTTCAAAAAATCCATTGATATACGATCCATTTCCTCTTTCAGGAGTCCAGATGTTTTCCGGGGAGAGGATTTGATTTGCATCACCGCCAAAATTTTGGCTTACAGAGCCCTGGATAAGTATTTGATACTGATCTATACTAAAATCTCTCTGCTTGTAAGTAAAACCTCCTCCAAATTTTAAGGATGCCTCCCTTCCAAATAAAAGGTGTCTTCTTGAAAGATCCAGTTTACCGGACAGATTGATCTCTTCTAATTCTCTCCATATGCGGGTAGGACTTTCAGAAGAACTTGGACGAATGCTAAAAGTGTTAGTACTTCGATTAAATTCAAAAGCCGTGATCCTTACATCTTTATCATTTACCCTGGCCAGGGAGGGGGATAATTTCCACTCTGTAGTCCAGGAGGCATCTTTATTACTGTGTTTTCCCGTTAAGAGAGCATTTGTAATTGACCTTTCTGAGTATTCAAGATTATCTCTGAATACCTCAATGGCATCGGCTAAAATCACGTTTTCAAAAAAGAATCCTGCCCTGGACTCTCCGTTTTGAAGATGGAGTACATTAAGTTGGTATTTAGACTGCTTGGTTTTGAAAGAGGTTCCTGCCAATGCACTTAAAAGTACATTATTGGTTCCAAAATCCCCTTTCAGTGTTCTTTTCGGCCTTAGCTCAAATTCACTGGTAGAGCGCGGCTTTAAAAAAGAGTTGCTTTCAAAATCTTCATAAAATTCCGTATCATTTCTGTAAGAAATTGATGCGAAATAGCCAAGTTTATTGTTATTCCCAACGGTATATTGATTTCCTGCAGTTATCCCTACACTAAAGTCCATTGGGCTTGTGGCGGTTGATGCACCCAGTATAGGATCAAATCGTTGGGTTAACCGTGTAAGGGCAGGGTCATTATCAAAAGGTCTTGGAAAAGTTTGGTTCCTTGATACGGGCCTATTTCTGGAGCCATCATCAAAACCAAGGAAATCTGTTCTACTTCCGTCATATTTAAGATAATTAGAATTAAAGTGCATGGTTGGATTATATGTTCCACCTATAGAAACGGCGTATTCTTCTCTGGCAGGAAAATCTTTAGTTACAATATTTATCATACCTCCGGTAAAATCTGCAGGAAGATCTGCTGTAGAGGATTTTATAACCTGGATATTATCTACAATATTGGTAGGGAAGATATCGAGCTGCAGAGTATTACGGTCAGGATCAAGGCCCGGAATGTCCATTCCATTGAGTATAGATTTGGTGTACCGGTCTCCCAATCCCCTTACATATACATATTTTCCATCCTGTAAAGATACCCCGGGCACCGTTCTTACGGCTGAAGATACCTCGCCTGCCCCAATTTTTGCAAAAGTCTGGGAAGCCAGACCATCCATTAAATTTACTGAATTTCGTTGAAGGGTTAATACAGAGGCTTCTGTATCCCTTGCGGTCGTGGTGGTTATAATCACATCATCCAAAGCTCCTGCAGATGATCTCATGGTTATATTAAGATCTGTGGTTTTTCCAGCTTTAACCACCACCTCATTTACTTCAAGCGTTTCATAACCTATAAAAGAAAAAACAACTGTATAAACACCTTCTTCAGCCATTAGAGCGTATTCCCCTTCAAAATCTGAGGTGGCTCCATTCGTAGTACCTTTTATATAAACATTGGCAAATGGCAATATATCATTCACTTCTGCATCATTAATTACTCCGGAAATTTTTCCCTTTTGTGCGAATGTTGAAACAGATATAAAAATTAAAAGTAAAACCTGAGTGAATTTATTCTTCATAGAATTTTTGTAATTATTTATATAATAATTGCCCGCCCTTAATGAGGCGAGCAATTACAGTAATTTGGAAATTGAAATTTATATTAAAACGCACCTTTTTGTTTAGCATAGGTCCAGTCAAATACTGAGAGGTTAGCACCTGTTGTTTGAGCTCCTTCCTGTACGGCTTTAGCAAAATTGGCAGAATCTGCTTTTAAGGTTGTAGTGTTGGTAGTATCGTTAAAATAATCGGCAGGGCTTGTCATTCCAGAAGGAAGTATAAACTCCCAATTTTCAAATTTTAAAATACCGTTTGTATAATTAGAAGCTGTTACAGCATCATCTAGTTCAAAATCCTGAGAAACTTTGAATCCTTTTACAAGAACATTTTTTATAGTTCCTCTGGCCCCATCACGAAAATCGGCTATTTCACCCTGTGGAGCATTTGAATTACCCATTAAGGTAAGGCCATCTATCACAAAGCTTCCGTTTAAGGAGCCCTCAGGGCCATCTATTTCCAAAGCGTGATCTGCAATATTTCCCTGGATTACCAAAGCATTGGTTATGGTTCCACTGTATGCCTGGTCAATATCAAGACCATCATCCCCTCCGGCCCAGGCCACAAGGTTACTGGCATTAACGTTACCTCCAAACCACTCAAAGCTATCATCTACATTTCCAACTACTTCTACATGATCTATAACAGTGCCGCGTCCTACACCACCCATCGTTAAACCATTAATTTCGTTGCCTGCACCAATTAAAGCCCCGCCATGTCTAATGGAAACATATTGAAAAACACCGGAATTGTCATCAGGATTTGTTCCGCCGTATCTGCCAAAATCATCATCGGCCGGAATGCCTTCTATTTGTGAAATTTCAGAATCACCTTCAAATGAACTGGGAGCAAATCCCAGGATTAATACTCCTCCCCAAAGTCCCCTGTCATTCTCGTTAAGATTTGTTCCTGCTTTTTGGCCTACCTGAATGTTATCATTTATTGAAGTGAATATTATAGGCTCATTGGCAGTGCCACGGGCATCGATCTTGCCGCCTCGTGCTACAATAAGTGCAGAGGCAAGGGATCCTGTTCCCTCCCTTCCTTTGATTATTGTTCCCGGTTGTATGGTCAGGGTTACTCCGGCACCCACTACAACTTTTCCATTCAGTTCCCAAATCACATCTTTGGTTAATGTAAGATCTTCGGAAATTATACCGGAAAGGTCTTCATCTATAACACCTCCATTACCTCCACAGGAAGCGCAAGGTCCACCACAGTCAACACCTGTTTCCAGTCCATTTTGTATACCATCTGTACAGGTGGCAAGTTGCTCAATAGAAGAATCATCATCGCTATTACAACTGGTAAAAGTAAAAGCTAAGGCCGCTAATCCTGTTAAGATCCATTTTTTCATGATTTTTTTCATTTAAGGTTTTAATTTTTGGTTTTTAAATACAGGACAAATTAACAAGACTGAATCTAGGTGAAGCTTACTAAAACTTTAACCTTGGGTTAAAAACGGGTAGTTTAATGTTATCTTTGAGTTTAGAAATGCAGAGGTTTGTTGAAACACAGGTTTTATGGGTGACCTTGTTAACCTTGAATTATCTTAATTATAGGGGAATTCATGGGTTGAAATTGAGCAGTGTTTGTTAACTCAATGTTACCTGCCGGGTTGCGAGATTAGAGGAGGAAGGCATATTTATCTTTACTTTTGTATACAGATTTACAAAATAAGACAATGAAGAAAAAAGACATTCTTATCCTTTTGGTTGATGATGAACCAGATATTCTTGAAATTGTGGAATATAATCTGGCTGCAGAAGGTTACAAAGTTGTTACTGCAGAGAATGGAGAACAAGCTGTAAAAATCGCCAAAAAGAGAAAACCACATCTTATTATCCTGGATGTAATGATGCCTGAAATGGACGGTATAGAAGCTTGTGAGCAAATAAGAAAAGTACCCGAACTCAGCGACACCATTATAACGTTTTTAACCGCGCGGGGAGAGGATTATTCTCAAATGGCGGGTTTTGATGCCGGGGCAGATGACTACATCACAAAACCTATTAAGCCGAAAGTACTGGTAAGCAAGGTAAAAGCTTTATTACGCAGGTTCAAGGAAAATGGAGATTCTGCAAGTATTGTCACTCTTGGCGACCTTGTAATTAACCGTGATGAGTACAAGATTATTAAAGACGACGAGGAGATCATTCTTCCCAGAAAGGAATTTGAACTCTTATCGCTTCTGGCTTCTATACCAGGCAGGGTCTTTAAAAGAGAAGAGATCCTGGATAAGGTTTGGGGAAATGATGTCATTGTGGGGGGAAGGACTATAGATGTTCATATAAGAAAATTACGGGAAAAAATAGGTGACGATAGCTTCAAAACAGTAAAAGGAGTAGGATATAAGTTTGTTCCTTAATGTCAAATTTTAAAAGATCATACAAATTTGCCTTAAAAACCTCATTGTTTATAACCTTGATCCTAACGCTTCTTGTGGGCGTTTTTTTATTCCTGGAATATGATATAAAAATTTCTTCCATAATAGTTTTTGCAATTACATGTTTTCTTATCTGCTTCATAATTATACAATATAGAGTTGAACATTTTATTTATAAAAGGGTTAAAAAGATATATGATAATGTAACCTTACTTGAAGCAACTACCCTGCGACCTAACCAGATAACAACAGATATGGCGACTCTCACCAGGGAAGTTGAAAAATTTGCTGAAGGAAAAAAGCTGGAGATAGAAACTTTAAAAATAAGAGAAGAATACCGGAAGGAATTTATGGGAAATGTTTCTCACGAACTTAAAACCCCATTGTTTACCGTACAGGGTTATATTCTCACCCTCCTTGATGGTGCAATGAAGGATAAGACCGTAAGGAAAAAATATTTACAGCGGGCTTCAAAAGGAGTTGAAAGATTGATCTTTATTGTTAAGGATCTCGATATGATCACAAAACTTGAAGCGGGAGACCTTCATCTGAATCTGGAAAATTTTAATATTGTTGAAGTGGTTGAAAATGCATTTGACCTGCTGGAAATGAAGGCCTCAAAGAAAAATATTACCCTTACTTTTGATATGGATTACAAAGAGCCAATCTGGGTTTATGCAGACAGGGAACGAATACAACAAGTACTTTCAAATCTTATTGTTAACTCCATTAAGTACGGAAAATCCGGGGGTACTACAGAAATAAGTATAGAAAATCTTATAAAGAATAAAGTAATCGTTAGGGTTACAGACAACGGAGAGGGAATAAAAAAAGAACATATACCACGCCTTTTTGAGCGTTTTTATCGTGTTGATAAGAGTGGGTCACGTAAGGAGGGAGGCTCGGGCCTTGGGCTCTCTATAGTAAAACATATTATTGAGGCACATTCAGAAAAAATATACGTGGAAAGTGTTTTTGGGGTGGGGAGTGAATTTTCATTTACTCTTGAAAAGAGTAAAAATTCCAGCAAGAGCGGTTCCCGAATCAAAAACACCCAGGTCCTTAATACTTAAGTCCTTAAGCAGTTCAAATTTGAATTCCCTTTGACGGCAACCTGAAATAAGGTTTTTCTTTAATAGTCTTTGGTATAGATACTCCTGTTCAAACTGGCCTGGGGTAGGAATAAGGAAAACTTTCTTTTGGAGGACAGCCAGGTCCATTAAACTTGTATATCCCGGCCGGCATATTACCAGCGAACTTTGATTTATAGCCTGCTCGAGTTGTTGAGAGGTAAGAAAATTATAAACGGTTAGATTTTTATATTCAGAGCATACCTGATCTTTTTCCACTATCCCCCTCACCATAAGAACCTTTATTTCCCGGCCAAGGAGTTCGCTTTCCAATCTTTTTTCCAAAAGGCTGCGTTGAGGTTCAGGACCTGATAATATTACTGCGAGATCATATTTAACAGACAGTTCCTGTTTTTTAAATCGGCTCAGTATCCCAATATATTTCAGGTTAAGATTATTATCTCTTACATGGCCCATCCTGCCGCTAAGATTAGGAATGCCTGGATTATCCGGCACCCAGCATACATCAAAATTCCTGATGTATTTTCGATGGAGCAGGCTGGTGAGAACGGTGGTAAATCCCGAAAGCACATTTACCTGATGAGTGACAAATACTGAAGGGACTTCCTTGTTTCTCACTCCCCATCTGTTGTCTGAAATAATTCCGTCAATATTTTTTTCTTTTATCAGGCGGGCAATGAGACTTTCTTCGGAAGAAATGGTTTTTAAAATATGGGGAGTTTGAAGGAATAGTTTGCTTCTAAAAAAAAAAGCCGTAGAGGAATATTTTATGTTATAAGAAGGAAGAATATAGCTTTCAAGGGTTGGGAATTCGGTTTTCAAAAGGCTCAATGCAGCTCCATCTGATGCAATTACGGGTTCAAACCCCTCAAAAAGAAGTGCATTTATTATGGGTATACAACGTGTCGCATGACCAAGACCCCAGTTTAATGGAGCTATAAGAATTCTTTTTTTGACCATAAACAAATATACTCATCCAGCCCGGCAGGTCAAATGAGTTTGTTCTAAAATCATGTTTTTAGATTCTATTTGTCTATTTTCCTCATTTATTCATCGATGCCTCTGCCTTGAGTTACCTTTTCGGTTTTTGGGACAAGGGACAAAATTTTAACCGCCGAAGTACCCCTAAATGGATAGCTGCAACGATAGGCGGATTCGAGAAATTTTTTATTTAATTTTACTGAAAATTTTAAGTGTGGGCAGTAAGAATAAACTGAAGAGATTTAGAGAAAACGAAACTTTTTCAAATGTGGTCCAACCCGGCCGGGAAGAGCTTATAAATAATGAGTTTTCTTTAAAGGGAAAATGGAATAGGGATTTTTTTAAAAATGACAATCCTCTTGTGCTGGAATTGGGATGTGGCAAAGGAGAATACAGTATTGCACTGGCCAAGGCCAATCCTAACAAAAATTTTTTGGGAATTGATATAAAAGGTGCCCGCTTTTGGAGAGGAGCAAAAACCGGATTGGAAGAGGAGCTTAATAATGTGGGGTTCATAAGATCGCAGATAGAATTGCTGGATCATATTTTTGCTGAGGGGGAAGTAGATGAGATTTGGATTACCTTCCCGGACCCTCAGATAAAATACAAGCGTACAAAACATAGATTGACCAATACAGATTTCCTGCAGAAATACAAAAAGATACTAAAACCGGGTGGAATTGTTAACCTTAAAACAGACAGCGAATTTGTGCATGGATATACCCTTGGGTTACTTCACGGTGAGGGTCACGAGGTATTGCATGCCAATCACGATGTATATAAAAATAATTATTCACCAAAAGAAGTGATTGAAATTCAAACTTTCTACGAAAAGCAGTACCTTGAAAAAGGAAAACCCATTACATATATTCAGTTTAGGATAAAATAGCATTTTGGAGGAAACAAAAGTTTTTTTGATCACCTATTTTGCGGCGTTACTTGGGGTAATACCGCCGGGACTGGTCAATATGACTGTGGCTAAAACATGCGTGGCACAGGGTAAAAAACAAGGGCTTTTTGTAGCCATAGGTGCTTCTGTTGTGGTGCTATTTCAGGCACTCATCGCGGTTTTGCTTGCCAGGTATATTTTCGATAATGCCTATATAAATAAAATTTTGCTTCGCTCTGGCCTGGTGATCTTCATTCTCCTTACAGTCTATTTTTTTGTCAAAGCGCAACGGGACCCCCATATTGCTACAAGTGCAAAGATTTCAGGAAACAAAAATATTATCAAAGGCATGATCACCGCCATGCTTAATGTTTTTCCTATTCCCTTTTTCGTGGCTATTGGGGCTGCAATTAACGTGGGCGGAGATCTTTCTTATTACTGGCTTAACATTCTCGTTTTTGTGGTAGCTGCATCTGGAGGAACCTTCACTACACTTTATGTATACGTGCTCTCCTTTCACAGGATTGAGGCGAATGCAGATACATTTTCTGAGTATTCAAACTATTTTATGGCAGGTCTCATGCTTCTCCTGGTGATCATTACTCTTATAAGAATATTTTATTACTAATGGAAAAGGAGCAAAATTTTTTTCAGCGGGTATATGAGGTCGTGAGGCTTATTCCCTATGGGAGGGTCACTTCCTATGGTGCTGTTGCAAGATATCTTGGGTCTGCCGGAAGTGCGAGAATGGTAGGCTGGGCTATGAATAATTCTCATAATATCGAGGATATCCCTGCACAGCGTGTAGTGAACAGGTTGGGAATGCTTACGGGAAAACATCATTTTGGAGGCACAAATGTTATGCAACATATGCTGGAAAGCGAAGGGGTCAAAGTAAAAGAAAATAAGGTTATCAACTTTAAGGAAGTATTTTGGGACCCAAACCGGGAATTGTAAACACAAAATTTTGCGGGAAGTAACTATAAAAACTCCTTATTTCCTCATATATCAATTCTAATTAAATGCTTCGTTTTCTTAGGTTTTACAGCTATATTTGCATTTTAGAATGAATCTACATAAGAGGTAATAATTGAAGGAAATCTGCAATGAATTTGAATAGAAAAGATATATTAAAAGCCCTTGAATCTATAAGCATTGCCGGCGAAGGTAAGAATATGGTAGAGAGTGGTGCGGTCCAGAATGTGATCACCTTTGGCGATGAAGTTGTAGTAGATATGGTAATGTCCACACCTGCTTTGCACATTAAGAAAAGAGCTGAATCAGATGTAATTAAGGTCATCCAGGAAAAAGTCTATGAAAAGGCCAAAGTAAAGGTCAATATTAAGGTTGAAAGTCCTGAGAAGCCTACAATAAAAGGAAAAGCTATTCCAGGAATAAGCAATATAATCGCTGTAGCCTCTGGAAAGGGTGGAGTAGGTAAATCTACCATCACGGCTAACCTGGCAGTAAGCCTTGCAAAAATGGGATTTAAAGTAGGTTTATTGGATGCAGATATCTATGGGCCTTCTATGCCTATCATGTTTGATATTGAGGCAGAAAGACCATTATCTGTAAATGTAGACGGAAAATCCAAAATGAAACCGGTAGAAAGTTACGGGGTAAAGATCCTGTCAATTGGATTTTTTACAAAACCCAATCAGGCTGTTGTATGGAGAGGTCCTATGGCTGCAAAAGCCCTTAACCAGATGATTTTTGATGCTGCCTGGGGTGAGCTTGATTTCATGCTTATAGATCTTCCTCCGGGAACTGGTGATATTCACCTTTCCATTATGCAGTCACTACCCATCACAGGAGCTGTGATTGTGAGTACGCCACAAAATGTAGCTCTTGCCGATGCAAAAAAAGGAGTCGCCATGTTTCAGCAGGAAAGTATAAATGTGCCGGTTCTTGGTATTATAGAAAATATGGCATATTTCACTCCGGCCGAACTGCCGGATAATAAATATTATATCTTCGGAAAACAGGGAGCAAAGAATCTCGCAAATGATCTGGATGTGCCTTTCCTGGGAGAACTGCCTCTTGTTCAAAGCATAAGGGAAGCCGGAGATATTGGAAGACCGGCTGCATTGCAGGTTGCCACCCCACTTGAAACTGCGTTTGAAAAGATCACTCAAAATGTAGTACAGGAAACCGTAAATAGAAATCAAAGCCTTCCTCCAACCGAAGCGATTAAGATCACCACCATGGCTGGATGCAGTGCGGTTAAAAAGAAATAAATGACTACAGAAGAAATCAGAATAAACGTTGAAAAAGCATTAACCGAGATACGGCCTTTTCTCCAAAGAGACGGGGGAGATATTTCCCTGGTGGCAATTGAGGATGACAGGTTAGTGAAAGTGCAGCTACTGGGCGCATGTGTGGGATGCCATGTGAATACGATGACCCTTAAATCGGGAGTAGAAATGACTATTAAAAGATATGCTCCGCAAATTGAAGAAGTAATTAACATTGAAAAGGTGATCTCCAAATCTGCCGAATAGCAATTTGAATCAAAGCAAATGATCAAAACAGATATAATTATAATAGGCGCCGGACCTACAGGCCTCTTTGCAGTTTTTGAAGCAGGATTATTAAAACTTAAGTGCCATTTGATAGATGCACTTCCCCAACCGGGAGGACAATGTACTGAAATATACCCAAAAAAGCCCATATACGATATCCCTGGATTTCCGGAGGTTTTGGCAGGCGATCTTGTGAAAAATTTAATGGAACAAATCAAGCCTTTTGAACCTGGATTTACTCTGGGAGATCGGGCAGAAACTCTTGAAAAGCAGGATGATGAAACTTTCATAGTCACTACTTCAAGAGGTGTGAAACATCAGGCTCCGGTGGTAGTCATAGCCGGCGGACTTGGAAGTTTCGAGCCCCGGAAACCGCCCATTCCCATCATCTCCAAATATGAAGATAAGGGAGTGGAATATATTATTCGCGATCCTGAAGTTTACCGTGATAAAAAAGTTATCATCGCCGGTGGTGGAGATTCTGCTTTGGATTGGTCTATTTACCTGGCAAACCTTGCTAGAGAAGTTTCCCTGGTTCATCGCCGAAACGATTTCCGCGGAGCTTTGGATTCTGTAGAAAAAGTTGAAGAACTTTCAAAATTAGGAAAGATCAATCTTATCACAAATGCAGAAGTTGTGGACCTGAAAGGAAAAGACCACCTTAATGCTGTTGTGATAAGACATAACGGTGAAGCTTCAGAAGAAGAACTTAAAATCACAGATCATTTTATTCCATTATTCGGTCTTTCTCCCAAGCTGGGGCCCATAGGGGCCTGGGGACTCGAGATCGAAAAGAATGCGATCAAAGTTGATAACACTTACGATTATCAAACCAATATTCCCGGGATTTACGCTATTGGAGATGTAAATACTTACCCGGGAAAATTGAAGTTGATCCTCTGCGGATTTCATGAAGCGGCGATTATGTGCCAGAGTGCTTATCAGCGTATCTTTCCTAATAAGAGGTATGTGATGAAATATACCACTGTGAGCGGGATTGATGGATTTGATGGTTCCCGAAAAGAGGCCAAGAGAGAAGTGGTAAAAAGTATAAATTAATAAGTATTAAACCTCACAGGTTTTCAAAACCTTTGAAGTTTTCATTATTCCAAATGTCGGATATTAAAATTACGATAATTGACCGCGAAGGAGAAGCCCACGTGGTTGATGCCCCTACAGATATGAATATGAACCTTATGGAGGTGATCCGTATTCATGAACTGGCCCCGGAAGGTACAATTGGCATCTGTGGAGGTATGGCTATGTGCGCATCCTGCCAGTGTTATATGTTGAGCGATCACGAACTTCCGCAGAAAAACTTTGAAGAGGAAGATATGCTTGATCAGGCATTTTATGTGCAGGAAAACAGCAGATTGGGATGCCAGATCTTCATCACTCAGGAACTGGAAGGACTGGAGGTAAAAATTGCCCCCGAAACCACCTGAGGTACTATCAAAAAAAATGAATTGAGGTAATATGAAGCTGATTCTGGTCCTGATATTTTATTCAAAACATTCCAAAGATTATCTTAGAATTGATGGAGTGGTTTCCAAAGAGATAAAACCTTTAAAGGATGAATGCTGCGAAAAATATAAAAAAGGCAAACGCTGTAAGCGATGCCCTTGTTTTGATCTTCTGGGGGAAACCAATCCTATTTAAAAGCTGAAATTCCCGTAATATCCATTCCTGTTATTAGAAGGTGAATGTCATGAGTCCCTTCATAAGTTATCACACTTTCCAGATTCATCATATGTCTCATGATGCTGTATTCCCCGGTGATCCCCATTGCTCCCAATATCTGTCTTGCTTCTCTTGCTACAGTGAGAGCCATGTCAACATTATTTCTTTTGGCCATAGAGATCTGTGCAGATGTTGCTTTTCCTTCATTTCGCAAAACACCAAGTCGCCATGCAAGCAATTGTGCCTTGGTGATCTCGGTAATCATTTCGGCAAGTTTCTTTTGTTGCAGCTGGAAACCAGCAATGGGTTTTCCAAATTGCATTCTTTCCTTTGAATATCTTAAAGCGGTGTCATAACAATCCATAGCAGCGCCTATAGATCCCCAGGCAATTCCATACCTGGCAGAATCCAGACAGCCAAGTGGGGCTCCGAGTCCGCTTTTGTTTGGAAGTAGATTTTCCTTTGGTACTTTTACATTATCAAAGATCAATTCGCCGGTAGCACTTGCTCGTAGAGACCATTTATTATGAGTTTCGGGAGTAGAGAAACCTTCCATTCCGCGCTCAACTATCAATCCATGAATCCTGTCATTCTCATCTTTCGCCCACACTACTGCAACCTGTGCAAAGGGCGAATTGGAAATCCATAATTTTGCTCCGTTAAGAAGGTAATGATCTCCTTTATCTTTAAAGTTTGTTGTCATTCCCCCCGGGTTGGAACCGTGGTCGGGTTCGGTAAGTCCGAAACATCCCATCCATTCCCCACTGGCGAGTTTGGGTAAGAATTTTTTTCTTTGTTCCTCGTTCCCGTATTTATAGATAGGGTACATCACGAGTGAAGACTGTACAGATGCCGTAGACCTTACACCACTGTCACCTCTTTCAATTTCCTGCATAATGAGTCCGTAAGAGATCTGATCCAATCCTGCACCGCCATATTCCTCAGGGATGTAGGGGCCAAAGGCACCTATTTCCGCAAGGCCATTAATAATAGATTTGGGAAATTTTGCATCCTGTGCAGCTTCCTCGATGATAGGGGAAACATCACGTTTCACCCACTCACGGGCTGCATCACGCACCATTTTATGTTCGTCAGAAAGTAATTCGTCTATATTGTAATAATCAGGGGCCTGGAAAAGATCTGGTTTCATTATAAAATATTTTGTAAACAAATTTAGCTAACGCATAATTAGCAAACAATTTTAATGAGTTTAATTATATAATGTGCTCCGAGGGTTTTCCGCGGATTTCGCAGATCTTTTTCGCAGATTTCGCGGAATGCTTACTAGGATGGGTTAAAAATTATCTCCCGCTGAATTCGCAGAAGGTCGCAGAAAAAAATATAAAAACTAAATTTTAAAATCAAAATTCACAGGTATTTGAAACCTGTTAGGTGGCATCTTTAAATATTTCAATCTGTCCCGTTAGGGCCTATCTACTGGTAGATAGCGGATACAACAATAGAAACCTGTGCCGTCAGGTACAGCATATAGTTATTCAAGTTATTCAATAGGTTTAAAAATATATTGTTTCTCAAATTCAATCTGATGCATTTTTAAAAGCTTCATGTATTCTTCCTGAAACGTCATCTTTTTATGATGCCCTTCCTGATTTTGAATATATTTAATTACACGTGGCAATTCAATTTTTGAATATGAAAAAGCACCCTATCCGGCTTGCCATGAAAATTTTCCATTGATAATCCCTTTATTATTTAACCATTTAGATGAATCCTGTTTTACCTGCTTCATAAGGTCTGATAGGGATTGGGATGGTCGCATTCCAATTAAAATATGGATGTGATCTGGCATTCCGTTTATTTGTAATACTTTATGTTGGTGATTTTGGATAATGGAGGTGATGTATTTATATAATTCATCCTTCCAATGGGATTGGATCAGGCCATGTCTGTTTTGTACTGCGAAAACCACCTGGATATGTATTTGTGTATATGTGTTTGCCATATTTCCTTGTCTATATTCCGTACCTAAAGGCACGGGGATTTGGTGTCTTATTTGATTTTCTACCCATATGTTGTCCCTGACGAGACAAACGGCGACAATGTCTATAGAAAACCTTTTTTGGTAGCGACATACTATTAAATATGCAATTGGCACTTATCTATAAGTATGAAAAGATCGAAAGAAAATTTCAGTTTTACATCTTCAAATGAAAATCCTTTACCAATAATTTAAAATATTCGGCCGTGTATTCAGGATGCAAAATCTCGGTAACCAGTCCATTTTGCTGAATTTTTTCAGTTGAAAAAATAATTATAAAACTTCTTTTAATTAATGATATTTCAGTTCTACGACCTTAGTGATCCGGTTAGGGAAAGGCAGCATCTTTAAATATTTCAATCTGTCCCGTTAGGGACTATCTACTGGTAGATAGCGGATACAACAATAGAAACCTGTGCCGTCAGGTACAGCATATACCTCTAAAGGCCGGGATTTGGTATTTTATTTTGATTTTATACATGTATGTAATCCCTGACGGGATAAACTACGACAAAGTCCTTATAGTTCTTATCTCCATGTATGAAAAGATTTACATAAAATTTGGATTTTACATCTTCAAATAGAAATCCTTCACCAGTTCAATATACTCAGGCGTATATTCGTGGCGGGAGATCTCGATAGTGAGTTCTGTTTTTTCAACTTTATTCTCCAATAGGGAAAGTTGTAACAGGGAACGCTTTATTGGAGAATCTTTTTTTCCCCGAACCCGGGTGATTCGACTCGGGAAGAGATTCGATTCCTTTGCCAATTTCAAAAACTTTTCTTCTTCAGGAAATGGAATGATCACAGCAAACTGCCCTTCTTCGTCCAAAAGTTTTGAAACATTTTCCACCAGATTTTCAAAAGGAAGTGCATCAGCAAATCTTGCCTGATTGCGAACTTCATTACTTCCCTTATAATTTTCGGTATAAAATGGCGGATTGGAGATAACGATGTCATATTTTTCTTCATCCTGCATTTCTTCAGCAAACTCGTCAAGAGATGCGTGATAACAGAATAGCCTGTCATTCCAGGGAGAGTTCTCAAAATTATCTACGCATTGCTCATAAGCATCATCATCAATTTCTATAGCATCAATGAGCCCTGCGTCACTTCTCTGTGCCATCATCAAACCAATGATACCTGTACCGGCACCTATATCCAGAATAGAATATGGATTTTTCAACTTCACCCATGCTCCCAATAATATTCCGTCGGTGCCGATCTTCATCGCGCATCTATCCTGTTCTATGGTGAATTGCTTGAATATAAATGGTTTAGTCATAGAAGATATGTTTAATTCATAAGCACCATAATCCAAATCCCAAATTCCAATGCTAAGAACCCACAGATTTTATGCGCCAAATTCAAATTACCAATAATCAATTATTTACGCACCAATATTTGAAGCTCCAAATTCCAAGCACTGATTATTGAAGCACCATCTTTCAAATACCAAACTCCAAGTTTTTCAGAGCAAAAAATTTTAAAATTATGGGCACGGATTAATTCCTAATCGAAGATAGAAGAATAACAATTATATTTTATTGAGAATGGCGGAAAGAATTTTTCTTAGTTCATCAGACTCCTGGATAAGGGGATCAATGGTTGTGACATTTGGATTGAGGGCTTTTAACAAATTCAACCAATAAAGACTCTCCTTTGCTTCTTTTCTTGATATTTTAATTCGTAATTTAAAGTCCTTTTCTCCGAGATTTTCATTAGCCTCAATATAATTTGCTCCAACTGAGCCGGAAGATCTCACTAATTGTTTCCCATCCTCAATATTGGAAACAGTTTTTGGAAGTTTTGAAATTAATAATCTGCAATCCCTCGCAAAGTCAAATGTCCGATTTTCTAAGTTATAAGTCTTCACAATATTAAAAATTACCTTCTAACTTAAATATAAGTATTCTCGAAGTTTATTTATTCTGGTTTTTTTGTTTTGGAATTTAGCACTTGGATTTTAGAATTTATACTGGAATTAGCGCTTGGAATTTTTTAGGCCTTATTGGAATTTGGTACTTGGAATTTGGAATTTCAATTGGTGGAATTTGGTGCTTGGAATTTGGAATTTAAAAAGGTGGAATTTGGTACTTGGAATTTGGAATTTTACCACGGGGGCTGGGGGGCTTTACAGATATATATCAATCAACCCCACCGGAGTATCAAAATAAATAGTCTTATTCCTTTTGTCTACCCTGGCAATAAAATCGTCGTTGACTGGGATTAGGATCTCTTTTCCATTGAAATCTATTTCAAACAGGGGTTGGGCGCGATTGTCGTTTATTCTTTTAATAGTTCCTATTTTCCCATGGTGGGTATCTTCGGCGGAGTAGCCTATAACTTCGTGGAAATAGAATTTATTATCTTCCAGCTCGGGAAGCATAGAAAGGGGAAGGTAAATGTCGGCCCGCATGAGATCATCTGCATCTTCCTCTGTGTCTACATCTTCAAATTTAACCCGAAGAAGATCGCTTTTGTGCAGTGCACTTTTTTCAATAAAAAATGGAACCAGATTATCGTTGTAATCAACGAAAACTGATTCCATTTCTGTGTAAGCTTCGGGTTCATCGGTGTCGAGCTTAATCAATACCTCCCCCTTAAAACTGAATTTACTAACGATCTTACCTAAATAGAAACATTCGTCTTTAGTCATCGTCGTAAAGTAAATTACTTCATGTTTTCGCCGGCTGCTTTTTCTTCAGCACTTGCCTGAGTAGCAGTTTCATTTTCTACCTCAGTAGTAACGTCAGCTTCTGGCTCACCTTCTTCGGTTTGAGCAGCAGCAGCATTTGCGGCAGCTTCAGCTTCAGCAGCTTCATTTGAAGCGGCTTCACGTTTTGCATTTGCTTCTTTTTCGGCATCAAGAGCTTTCTTCCTTGCGGCTTCCTCTTCCTTGCTTAATCCTTCTTTTTTAGCAGATACTTTGTCTTCTTTTTCATTCACCCAGGCCTGGAATTTCTCGTCAGCTTGTTCCTCAGTAAGAGCTCCTTTTCTTACACCACCGGCAAGGTGATGCTTAAGAAGAGCGCCTTTGTAAGAAAGAATGGCACGGGCTGTATCGGTTGGCTGTGCTCCGTTTTGCAACCATTTTACCGCACCGTCAACATTAAGATCGATAGTTGCAGGGTTGGTGTTTGGATTGTAAATACCTATTTTTTCAAGGTATTTTCCGTCTCTTGGTGCGCGGGAATCAGCGGCGATGATCCAGTAAAAAGGTTTTCCTTTTTTACCGTGTCTTTGTAATCTAATTTTTACAGGCATATAAATTAATTTGTGAGGTCCCCGACCTCGGTTATTAATAAGTGGGCAAAGATACTACATTATTTATATCGGGCAATGTAAAATTCTCAAATTTAGAAATGTAGGTTAGAATTAATTGAAATTACCAATTACTATTTAAAGACCGATGATTTTACAAACTCAATTATTCCGCTTAACTCCTTATGTTAAAACAAGTTAAAGAGTATTAAACCCTGTTAAAGAAATTGAATAAAAACTCCAAAGCGTGTACTTTTAATCTGTAAAATTTCAGCCAAAAATTAAAGCCATGAAATATACAGAGGAAGTCTCGGAAAGGTTAAATGATCTTTTAGAAAAAAATTACGATACTGAGAAGAACTATAAATTTGCCGCAGAGAACACCAAAAATCCTGAACTCAGGGCTTTTTTTAATGAACGGGCTCAGGAAAGATATGATTTTGGACATGAATTGAAATCTGAGATCAGGAATTATGGTGAATCTCCGGATAAAGGATCAAGTTTTTCAGGAGACCTTCAGCGTACATGGATGAATCTCAAAACTAACCTGTCTTCCAATAAGGAGGAAGCACTTCTTGAGGAGTCTGCCAGGGGGGAAAAAGCCGCAGTGGAAGAATATAACGAGGTGCTCAAAGATAAGAACCTGCCGCCTACTACTGAAAGCATTTTAAGAAACCAACGCGATGCCATAACAGCTGCGCTTAATAAAGTAAGATCTATGGAGCAGGGTTATTCCCGCAAATAATATTGAAGATTTGAATTAGCCGAAAGACCTTCGGGGTTGTGCGTAAAACGTAAAACCCGGAAGGTTTTTATTTATCACCAACTTTAGTTAATAAATCTTGTGGAGGAATCCTTTTTCCACGGTTAAATTTTGCTATTTTTAAACCTAAAGATAGCACCCAAATTTCCTGTTGCCCGTCTCTGATAATCAACCGGATATAAATATTCCATATAACATGTACCTGATCTTCGATACTGAAACCACCGGCTTGCCCAAACGATGGGACGCGCCATTATCTGATCTTGATAACTGGCCGCGGTGTATACAGATCGCCTGGCAGCTGCACGATGAAATGGGCAGGCTGGTAGACCACCAGGATTACCTGATAAAGCCGGAAGGATTCAATATTCCTTTTGATGCAGAAAAGGTCCACGGCATCTCAACAGAACTGGCAATGGAAGAGGGACTTCCTTTAAGGAAGGTTCTTGAAAAGTTCCAGGAGGCCCTTGGAAGGACAAAACATGTGGTGGGGCAAAATGTAGGTTTTGACCTTAATATTATGGGTGCCGAATATTTAAGAGAAGGATTTGAGAATCCCCTCGGCCAATTTCCGGTGCTCGATACCTGTACAGAACGTACAGCATTATTCTGCAAACTTCCCGGCGGAAGGGGAGGCAAATTTAAACTTCCCACCCTTACCGAACTTCACGAGATCCTTTTCTCTGAACCTTTTGCTGAAGCCCATAATGCCACCGCCGATGTTGAGGCAACGACGCGTTGCTTCCTGGAGTTGATTCGGCAACAGGTTTTTACCAAAGAAGAACTGGATGTACCGGCAGATTATTTCAGGAATTTTTCTGAAGAGAATCCAATGCCCATCGAGCTTATTGGGCTTAAACACATAAACCTGAAAAAAGCTTCCGCAGAAATTAGGCAAAAACTGCAGAATGCACAGGTGACAGATGTGGTTTCCAAACAGGAGATCCGCGAAAATCTTGAAAAGCTTGATGAGGTAAGATTTTCTCATTTACATAACCATTCTCAATTTTCCATCTTACAGTCCACCATAAGCATTGCCGATCTTATTCAGGCGGCCGGTAAGGAAAATATGCCTGCGGTCGCCCTGACAGATCATGGGAACATGATGGGCGCCTTTCATTTTGTGAAGGAAGTAGGCAATTATAACAGGGCTGTTAAAGCTAAGAACCAGGCAGCTCTGGCAAAAAATGAGCCTGCAACGGCAAAAGAACTTAAGGCAATACTTGGTTGTGAATTCTTTGTTTGTGAAGATCACAAAGATAAATCCAGGAAAGACAACGGCTACCAGATCGTTATCCTGGCAAAGAATAAAAGGGGATATCACAATCTCGCCAAAATGGCGTCTATCGCCTATACCCAGGGCTTTTATTATGTCCCGCGTATTGACAGGGAGGTAATTACCAAATATAAAGACGACCTGATCGTACTGACCGGAAATCTCTACGGCGAAGTGCCGGGGAAGATCCTGAATGTTGGTGAAAACCAGGCCGAGGAAGCTTTGCTCTGGTGGAAGGAAACCTTTGGGGAAGACCTTTATATTGAATTGATGCGGCATAACCAGGAGGAGGAAAACCGGGTGAATGATGTGCTCCTTCAGTTTTCAAAGAAACACGGAGTAAAAGTTGTTGCGACCAATAACACCTATTATTGCGCGCAGGAAGATGCCAATGCCCACGATATTTTACTTTGTGTAAAGGATGGCGAGAAACAGGCCACTCCCATAGGTCGTGGCCGTGGTTATCGCTACGGACTGCCAAACACCGAATATTATTTTAAGAGTGACGGGGAGATGAAATCCCTGTTCAAGGATCTTCCCGAAGCCATTTCCAATATTCAGGAAGTTGTAGATAAAATTGAGCCTTACGAACTCGCTCGAGACGTATTGCTTCCTGCCTTTGATATTCCTGCGGAATTCATCGTGGAGGAAGATAAGCTTGACGGTGGAAAAAGAGGGGAAAATGCTTACCTGCGTCACCTTACCTATGAAGGTGCCAAAAAACGCTATGCTGAAATCACCGAAGAGATCCAGGCCCGTCTCGATTTTGAACTTTCGGTAATCGAAAAAACCGGGTATCCCGGGTACTTTCTTATCACCGAAGATTTTATTCGCGCCGCCCGCGAGATGGATGTTTCGGTGGGGCCGGGAAGGGGTTCTGCTGCGGGAAGTGTGGTGGCATATTGTCTTTGGATTACCAATATTGATCCGCTTAAATACGATTTGCTTTTTGAGAGATTCCTGAATCCGGACAGGGTGAGCATGCCCGACATTGATATAGATTTTGATGATGAAGGCCGAAGCCGGGTTATGGACTATGTGATCAAAAAGTACGGCTCCAACCAGGTAGCTCAGATTATCACCTATGGTACCATGGCGGCAAAGAGCGCAATTCGTGATACAGCGAGGGTTCTGGATCTTCCGCTCAATGAGGCAGACAGGATCTCTAAACTTATTCCGAATATGTCCAAGCTTGGAAAGATCTTCGGGGTAGATGAAAAAGAGCTCAAAAAGAGATTCCGAAGTGAAGATCTTGAAAAAGTAAACGAACTGCTCAATATAGCCGACGGTAATGACCTTGAAGCCCAAACAGTAAACCAGGCCAGGATTTTGGAAGGCTCGGTAAGAAATACCGGAATACATGCCTGCGGAGTGATCATTACCCCCGGGGATATTACAGATTATGTGCCTGTGGCCCTGGCAAAGGATTCTGAACTATATGTGACCCAGTTTGACAACTCAGTTGTGGAAAGCGCGGGATTGTTAAAGATGGACTTTTTGGGTCTGAAGACCCTAACCCTTATAAAAGACACGGTTAAAATTGTAAAAGGCAGGCATGATATAGACCTGGATCCCGATAATTTCCCGCTTGACGATGAGAAAACCTATGAACTTTTCCAGCGGGGGGAAACGGTGGGGATATTCCAGTATGAATCTCCCGGAATGCAAAAGCACATGAAGGATCTTAAACCTACGGTTTTTGATGATCTTATAGCCATGAACGCGCTGTACCGGCCGGGGCCAATGGAGTATATCCCGAGTTTCATTAAACGGAAACACGGGGATGAGGAGATCGCCTACGACCTTCCTGAAATGGAGGAATACCTAAAGGAGACCTACGGGATCACGGTATATCAGGAGCAGGTGATGTTGCTGTCTCAGAAACTTGGAGGATTTACCAAAGGTGAAGCAGATATGTTGCGGAAAGCTATGGGTAAAAAGATATTTGCCCTGCTGGAACAGCTCAAACCTAAATTCCTCGATGGGGGAGAGGGAAAGGGCCATCCAAGAGAGATCCTGGAAAAAGTATGGAAAGATTGGGAAGCCTTTGCAGCCTACGCCTTTAACAAGTCTCACTCCACCTGTTACGCCTGGATCGCTTACCAAACAGCTTATTTAAAAGCACATTACCCTGCAGAATATATGGCGGCAGTGCTTTCAAATAACATGAGTGATATTAAGCAGGTCACCTTCTTTATGGAAGAGTGTAAACGGATGAAGCTGAAGGTGCTTGGTCCTGATGTTAATGAATCCTACTATAAATTTTCGGTTAATAAGGAATACGCCGTTCGCTTTGGAATGGGTGCGATTAAAGGAGTAGGTGCAGGAGCAGTTGCAACTATTATAGAGAACAGGAAAACCGCCGCCGGTCCATACAAATCGATCTTTGATATGGCAAAACGTATAGATCTGCGGGCTGCCAATAAAAAGGCTTTTGAGAATCTTGCGTTGGCCGGAGGTTTTGACGGCTTCGGAAATCACCGGGCTCAATATTTCCATGATGAGGGAGATGGGATAACTTTCCTTGAGAAAGCTATAAAATATGCAAGTAAATTCCAGGAAAGCGAGAACTCGGCTCAGGTGAGTTTGTTTGGGGAATCAAGCGATGTCCAGATCCCTGAGCCGGTGGTACCGCCATGTGAGGAATGGGGAACCATGGAGAAGTTAAAACGCGAGAAAGAAGTAGTAGGGATCTATATTTCAGGGCATCCACTGGATGATTTCAAAGCCGAAATGAATTATTTCTGTACTGCAAAGGTTTCAGATTTCAATAACCTCGAAAATTTTCTCAACAGGGAGATGGCCTTTGGCGGGGTGATCTCTGAAGTGCAGCACAGAACCTCAAAGATGGGCAAAGGCTGGGCTTCGTTTACCATTGAGGATTATTCAGATTCCTTTGAATTCAGGATCTTTGGGGAGGAATATCTCAAGCACCAACATTTTCTTGTGCCTAATAATTTTGTGTATGTAAAAGCGATGGTTCAGGAAGGGTGGACCAACAGGGAAACCGGAGTGAAAGGTGAACCCAGGTTAAAGTTCAATAATTTCCAACTCCTACACGACGTTATGGATATCTATGCCACCAAGCTTACCATTCAGCTGGACATACATCATTTAAAAGAGCAACAAATCGATTCTTTAAAAGATATTTTAAAGACCCACAGTGGTGATCATAAACTTAATTTCATTGTTTATGAAATGAAGGAGATGGTTAAGGTCACCATGGCCAGCCGCAAACAGAAAGTTAAGATCTCCCAGGAATTACTCGAAGCGCTGGAAGAGGTCCAGGTTCATTATAAATTGAATTAAAAAAGGCCCCTCCCTAACCCTCCCCAAATAGGGAGGGGGTTGAATAGTGTGCAATATTATAAATAAGATCAGGTAATGTATAAATAGCCAATTACTATACAAAGCCTGTAAGTAATGGAAAAAAATTTGACTAAGTTTACATTAGAAACATAACTGAAAAACAAATATTATGGCTTTAGAAATAACAGATTCTAATTTTGAAGAGACCGTACTAAAGAGCGACAAACCAGTAATGGTAGATTTTTGGGCGGCATGGTGTGGACCCTGCAGAATGGTAGGGCCAATCATTGACGATATAAGTAAGGACTACGAAGGAAAAGCGGTTGTTGGTAAGCTGGATGTAGATGCCAATCAGGAATTTGCTGCAAAATACGGAGTAAGAAATATTCCTACTGTACTTATCTTTCAGAACGGAGAAGTTGTAGGTCGTCAGGTAGGTGTAGCGCCTAAGAATACTTATTCTGAGGCTCTGGACGCTTTATTATAGAATCAGGAAAATTTTATATAAAAGGTTCGGGAGCAATTCCGGACCTTTTTCTATTTCAGATTATTTATCTTGGTAACTGATAAAACTGTTAACTGAATTTTCTTCTTTAGACGTCACCCTGAACTTGTTTCAGGGTATAACATGAAGGGAAGTTCTCCCTAATTACCTTAGATACTGAAACATGCTCTTATCGAACGGTACATTCAGGCGAGCAGGTTGCATGATGGTAGTTGATTGGTTTAGTTGAAAGGCGCAATTTGGAGATTTTTTTAAATTAAAAGAAAGAGGGAATATTAAATGGATATTCAACAGGAAGTACATAAAGCAGGAGGGTCCACAAACCTTGAATTACTAGCCCGGCAGGTAGTAGAAGGTTTTATTTCAGGGATGCATAAGAGTCCGTTTCATGGATTTTCTGCAGAATTTGCCGAACATAAGATCTACAACAACGGCGAGAGCACAAAGCACATAGACTGGAAGCTATACGCTAAAACCGATAAGCTTTTTACCAAAAGGTACGAAGAGGAAACAAACCTGCGCTGTCACTTAATCATCGATAATTCTTCCTCCATGCATTATCCCGAAATGCCACGACTGGACAGAAACAATTTGAATAAAGCGGGATTTTCGGTTCTCGCTGCGGCCTCGATCATGCAGATCTTAAAAAAACAACGGGATGCCATTGGCCTGAGTGTTTACAGCGATACTTACGAATATTACGCTCCTGAAAAAGGCAGTGAAAGGCATCATCATATGTTGCTCAATGAACTCGAAAGAGTGGTAACGGAACCTACAAAAAAAACGACGACAGACAGTTTTACCTTTTTACACCAGATCGCCCAAAAGTTGAAGCGACGTTCCCTGGTATTCCTGTTTACCGATATGTTCCAGGAAGACAAGGAAGAAAAAGAATTATTTGAAGCATTAAAGCATTTAAAATTCAACAAACACGAAGTGGTATTGTTTCATGTGATCGATAAGGAAAAGGAACTTAACTTCAATTTCGACAATGCTCCCCGCAGGTTCACCGATGTTGAAACCGGAAAGCACATTGATATTTATGCCGAAAATTTCAGGGAATCCTATACTGAAAGTGTGGGTAAGTATTTTAACGAACTTAAATTGCAATGCGGCAAATACCGAATCAAATATGTGCAGGCAGACATTGGAGAAAGCTTTGAAAAGATCCTGACCACTTACCTGGTGGAGAGGCAGAAATTTGGAGGGTAAGGGTGTTTTAAAGACCTTTCAGGGGGACACAACACAACTTCATTAATACAAAAAATACCTTAATTCTCAGGGAGGTTTGCTTACAGGAACTATGGATACCGTCTGAAAAGAGAAAATTTTCGACCAATTATAACTAAAAGTAATTGGCTGGAAATATAGAGCTAATTCACACCTTTATTGCTATATATAATTATTGGATTTCTATTTTATAAGCCATTAATCTATTGTCATAAAAAGTAGGTACAACAAGAAGGTTTTCTTCGGGAATATATCCTATATCTGCAGCATTTATTTTCTCAGCACTTGTATCAAGGATCTTCTGCTTTTTCAAATCTTTTGAAATAAAATAAACCTCTCCAGACCAGCTTGAAGTTATTAAATGCCGGCCTTCTAATTGAATAATCCCATCTGCTCTGCCAATATCCTCAACCAGGGTTTTTAATTCTTTATTTTGGAGGTTTATAGACAATAAACTATTGCCGGAAAAAGAAGCTACAAGAAGCTCGTCTCCCCTTATCGAAACACCATTGGGTCCATTTAAATCCTCTCCTTCATAAAAAAGAGTGGCCTCGCCTTTTTTTGTCACCTTAAAAATTTTATTTCCTCTTGAATCTGCGGAATAAATATTCCCTTCCTCATCTATGTCCATTCCATTTAGATTTGAAGCACCTTCTACTGGAAATCTTTCAATGATATCTCCGGTTTTAATATCTATTTTAACGATGGTTGCTCCATCATTCACATATAAATGATCATTATAAAAATCATTCCCCAGAGGCGAGGTCAATCCTTCCACCCACCTTTCTTTTTTGATACTACCGTCTTTATTAACAACAGATATGAACCCATCATCATCATCTTCATTATCTCTATTAAGATTAGAAACATAAAATACATTTCTATCCGCATCGTAGGTCGCACATTCCGGAGTTTTCAAAATGGCACCCTCAGTTTCCCAAACCGGGATGAGTTCTACCATTAAAGAATCATTTTTATTTTCAGCAATTTGCCCAGTTAAATTTTCCTTTTGCTTTTCCCCCTGACCACACGCAGTTAAAATCATTAAAACGCTGATAAAAATAAATAACCGCTCTTTTTTAAGAGGTTTAATTAAAAAATTAGTTTTTTGATTATTCATGGAAATGGATTTATAAATCTTACTTCGTAAAGCAGAAGTAAGCCAGATCTAAAGTTAGAGAAATTAAAATGGATTAAAAAAGTTAATTTCCCGGGAAAGCCCTAAAAACAAAAAAAGCCCTTTTCCAATAGTATGGAAAAAAGCTTCTCATTGGCGCAATACTGATAAAATCAGTTCTTCAACAAGACATCCTCTCTTTTCCACTTCAAAGCTTTCTCCAGAGTGAAATTCGAAACGCACTGGATTGGTTACTCTGGCAGGGGCTGTATAAAATGCCGTTGAGAACAAAAAAAGTAAATGCCATAGAGAATCCCCGTCATAGAGTATATAGAAATTGGAAATCAATGATACCTATAAACATTTACCCTATCCAAACCGGTATTGAAATTTTAATTGTTTGTTGGTAAAAGGACCTACTGGAATCGTGAAACTGCAAAAAAAAGCTGCCCAATATTGGACAGCCATTGTAAGGTTAATAAAAATTGAGATTAATTGAAAGCCAGCTTTTTAGAAAAATTCCCATCTTTAGTGTTTACCTTCAGAAAGTAATTCCCGGCCGGAACCTTTGAAAAATCCAGGGTCTTTGTGACAACCGCATCTGAACTGGAAACGGAACCAACTTCTACTCCTACCTCATCATAAACCCTTACCTGAATCTTGTTTCTTTTAGGATTTGTAAGGAAAAATTCCACCCTTTCATTTTCCACTTTGTAGTTGGGTTTAAAAACAACTCCTGAAACATCTTCCTTAATCTCTAATCCTTCCCAATCTTTCTCCAGAACCGTTACCTCGATACGATTCTCTCGTTCAAGACTGAAATAATAAGTCCCCATGGGAATTACTTCCAGGTTAAGGATTTTTCTGTAGGATTCGTTAGACTTTATACTATCTCTGAACAAGACTTCTCCTCTATTGTCCTTAAATAAAAGTTCTGTTCCCTCACTCACTTCCTGTAAATTAATTAACAGATTGTGGTTGTCCTTCACTCTTACACTGAGGCTATCTGAAGCCTTAGCGCAAATACCGGATAGCAGTAAGATTACTACTCCTAACATTCTCATCACATTTTTCATAATTTTCAGTATTAAAGTTAATACGCTATAAATAACACAACAAACTTAGCGGGTTCTATCTTAAGAAATAAGACCGATCTATTCCAGAAAATGTTCTAAATTATCCTTCTAAAAATGATCTTACTTTTTTGAAGGTAAAAAAGAACATATTTTAGGTAATTTAATAGATAATGGAACCATAAATGCGTTTTACATTATATTCACAAATACTTATGTATTATGAAAAATTCAATAAAACCAAAATTCGAAAAAATTGATCCCTCCTTTGGTAGTTCTTTTTCTTATCGCACGTATGATAAGGACCACCAAAATAAAAACCATACTTTCTGGCATTACCATCCTGAACTGGAATTGGTATATGTAAACGGGGGCTCGGGCAAGAGACAGATAGGCAGTCATCTCTCCTTCTATCGCAACGGAGATCTAATTCTAATTGGTTCCAACCTGCCCCATTGTGGTTTTACCGATGGGTTGACAAAGAATAATAAAGAAACCGTGATTCAACTTAAGCCTGATTTTTTGGGAGAATCTTTTTTTAATATCCCCGAAATGAGCAACGTAAGAGCAATGTTGCAAAGCGCAGAAATGGGAATGGTGTTCCATGAACCTGATAAGAGAATAATTGGAAGCAAAATCGAGGAGCTGCAGAATAAAAACTATTACCACCGACTTATAGGGCTTTTAGAGATACTGAAGCTTTTGGAAGAAGCAGAAAATTACACTATTTTAAATGCGCAGGGATTTATTTTGGAAACGGGGCTGGAAGATCATAACCGCATTAATCTGGTCTTTAATTTTGTCAAGGAACAATTCACCAGACCCCTTCCCCTGGAGGAAGTGGCCGATATGGTGAGTATGACCGTACCTTCTTTTTGCAGGTACTTTAAAAAAATAACAGGAAAAACATTTGTGCAGTTCGTAAATGAATACAGACTGGTGCATGCAGCTAAACTTCTCCATGAAAAACAAATAAGTATCCTGGATGTTTCCTTCGAAAGTGGATTTAATAATTTCAGCCACTTTAACAAGCAATTCAAAAAATTTACCGGGAAAGCTCCTTCCGTTTACAGAAATGAATTAAAAATGGTGATCTATTAAGTTTTATGAAATAGCAGAAGTAGAATCGTGCCTTAGGCAATTAAATGTCGTAAAAACAAAAAAGCCCTTTTCCAATAGTATGGAAAAAAGCTTCTCATTGGCGCAATACTGCTTTCACAGTACTTCAACCACTTACCCCGACGCGTCGGGACACAACACAACTTCATTATAAGGCAAAAAAAAGCTCCAATTTCTTAGAGCTATTTTTGCTCCCGAGGACTCGGGATTGCGGTCTGGACGAGACTCGAACTCGCTGTCTCAGCCTATTGTTATATAGCTCTTTAGGTTTAATTCTTTGAAAAGGCTCTCTTTTCCTACTGTTAAATCAAGCTCATATAACTTTTTAAGAGTAGTGGATAAAAAGTTCATTGTCCAGATTTATGGCTTCCCTCATACGCTCAAGGGTAAAATTCCTATTAGCGTTTGATAAATCCTTCTCAAGGTCGTCAATTGTTGTCCCTAAAGTGTCATCATCGGAAAATTTAAACCATATAGAACTTTCTGAAGTTTCCGATTTTAAGGTTTGCCTATATGAATCTTCCAAAGCTCGAAGCTTTTGAATAAATTCGTCAAGCTCTAAAACGTTTTGAATGTGTTCATTAAATAAAATACTAACCCTGTGGTTATACTGATTTAAATTTGTCATAAAGGTAAAGCTTTATACGTCAAGGCTTTATTTTAAAATTTGTCATAAAGTTAAAAGATATTTTCTCTATCTCCTTTTCTACAATATACTTATACTCCCATAATAAACCATCTCCACTACCACTTATCTTCAAGATTTAAATTCAACTTTTTTATTATATCATTTATTTCATTAGAATCGTGATCAATTAAAATATTTCCTGTATGCTTTAAGGTAAACCTTTCATATGCTTTATTCTCTTCCCTATAGATGTATACATTTTGTGCAACATAAGGTCCATCACAGAGAGAGGAATTGAATATCTGAATTTTGGGTGTCGCAGAAATTATTTCCTCCACTTGTTTGTACATAGTATGAAAATCAATTGCTCCATCCAAATTTGGAAAATCTTTTTTGGATTGATAAAGATTTTGAAATAAACCAGCAGCGCTAATAAATCCATAACAGTGTTGAACAGAATCACCATCTCTGTTTGACGGCGAAAGTCTACAAAAATTCCATGGCCACGGTTGTTCATAAGAATAACAATCTCCTTGAGGTGTAATAAATTTTCCAAAATGTTTAATTCCCCAAGCTACTGAATAAGATTCCTCTTGGAAAAGAAACGGTAAATTATCTACTGAAAAGTCTCCTATCTCAGGAGCAGATTCTAAATTGTCCATAATAAAAAGGGTTTGATTTTTTGATAGAGATTGAAATTAGGCAACTTAACATATAGATAATTATATAAGCTTAAGAGGAAATAACTCAATTTTAAACCATCGTTTAATTATGTATTGAGGTCTAAATTCGATAGCCATTCTTCTTCCTCCTCAATTCTTTTTTCTCTCTCCTCCTTGGGATTATTAGGGAAAATAACTACTTTATTTTCTAAGTGTTCAGGCACATATTCTTTAATGACCTCTACATCTAAAAGTACTCGTGGTTTGACTCCCTCAAAGGTAAAAAGTATCAAGGGAGAATCCAGTCGATTGAGTTCTTTTAATTTTTCAATTAATTCATTATTAGCTACCTCCCAAATGATCTCAACAGGATGCTTCTGCACCTCATAGTCTCTGTCATCCCCTGGAAAAAGCTTTTCACCCCATATTTTATGTTCCTCCTCTGCTTTAATTAGGGTATAATGATTCTCACCCTCGGTTATTATCTCCATCGGATGTGATGATAATGAATGTTCTGATTTAAATAATAGTTTTTGCTTCATAATTGGCTCTTTATTTATGCCCTAACTTAATTAAGGTAATTTATATAATAATTTAAAAATAAAGGGCAGTCATACTGCCCCATATATTATTCACTCTGATATTCCCAGAAATAGCTACCAGCATTTGAATAAATCCCTCTACAGCATTTAGCTATTGATGATCTATTTACTCCCGTTGTTTCTGAAGCTTCCACAACAGAGTCATAACTCCTTATAAACATTCCTGATTCAGTGAACTGGTAAACCTTCTTTTTACGTTGATCTTTTTCTGCCATAAAAGTATCTGATAAATTATAACTCCAATAAAATCCAGCACAATTTTTAATTTCTCCCAAACAGGCTTTACTAATCGTCCTTTTATCTACACCTACAGCAATTGCAGCACATTCTAGTTGGGAAAAACTTGCTAACAAAGAACCTGATTCCAAATCATATTGATAGATATTCTTCTGAAATCCCCCTCCTCTATCAGCATTATATCCATTGTCCTTGGCATCATACCTTATAACATATTCCTTTTCCTTATCTGCCAAATCATTGGCTGAATTTGCAGTATCTATCTGTACCCATTCAAAAGCTTCAGGCCCATAAGTTCTGAGCGCATTTTGAAAATCTCCGCCAACTTTTTTTTCAGCTTTCTGTATATGGTCTCGTTTCCTATCTTCAAGTGTTTTTGAGGTAGCTCCAATGTATTTCTTTCCTGTCAAGACATTGGTGACTTCGTAAATAATCTTTTTAATGAGGCTCATACTAATCCTTTTGAACTAACCTGTAATAATAAATACCCCCTGAAGATTTCTTCTCTTGATTCAAGCCTTTCTCATCACAATAAATTGATATCCATTTTGTAAATGTATGAGGGGTTAAATCTGGAATTTCCAACTTCAAAAGATCTATTAAAACCCTTTGATCCACCCATTCCCCTAACGGACTAAAACTTTGAATAGCTTGAATAAATTCTGGTGACGTTAAATTTTCAAGTCGCCTGCTTTTTTCTTTCTCTGTATTCCCTTTAATTAATCCTTTCTCAAGAAAAACCTGCACACACTGCATCATGAAAAAATAAAACTTATCCCACTCTAATTTACTCCATTGGTTAAAGAAAAGGTTTCCAAATTCATCTTCAGGGCTAAATTTCTCACTATAGTAATTAGCCAATTCAAATTCGCAACGCCTTCGTCTATCAGAACTCCCACCTGGACCCTTTACATAATGATTTGACGAAATGAGTAATTTGGGAGATTTTTCAAAAGGGATCTCAAAAGCCTGCTGCCTTTTTTTCTCAACCTCTATTGCCGTTGTTATGACTGGAAATAAAGTAGCAAAATTAAAGTCCTTTTTAACATCATCATAAGCCATAATATCAGTTGTTACTTCAATCCTCTGATTCCGAAACCAACTGTTTTCTTTTACTTCCTTTCCGTTAAAAACAACCACATTTCTACAATGCTTTAAGGCCATTGTGATCAGGGTTTTCCCTGTACCTCCTTCTGCTTGTCCAGAATCATTCATTTTTTCATCGTAAAAAATTACTGCTTTTGCCAATGCTGGATTCTTATGGCGATGAAGTAGATAACCTAATATACTTTGAAAACGTTGAAACTTTTCATCATCCTCTCCTGATATCTTTTGGCAAAAGGATTCAAACTGCCCTAATCCGTCAGGTTTTTCTCCAATATTGTGAGCTAACAATCTGTCCTCCCAAATGTAACCAGGATAATGGTTATAGTCCACATCTTGAAATTTTTCCTTTGTAACAGTTACGATTTTATTAGCGAAGAAGAATTTAGACGAAAGTTCATCATCCATATCACTACCTATATCAATGGAGGGAATCAAATGGATCTTTTTTGCACTAATAAACTGTCCAACACCTCTTGTAAATGATTCCATTATTTTTGGATTAGAATCTTCTGCAATTTGATCTTTTAGATGGTTTATCAGATCCCCTTCAGAAGCAAGCCGCAGTTTGTTCTCCACATTCCTGACGAGAACATAATTATTTTCGGCAATTTTTACTCTACTAAATCCCGCATCACTTAGGCATACGATTATACCAAAGTGGCGCATGATTATTTTCCCACTCTCTGGGTCTACTTCATAAAATGGATGGCTTTTGTGTTTTGTTGCTTTCATCCTTAATAGTTTTAATGTTTTTCAAGACCATATGATCCTTACTTGGCGCCAAAACTATGGATGAATAAATAGGAGTTTTACCTGTAGAAAAGCATTACAGCTAAAAATACTAACTAATCACATTAGGAGCTTAAACAAAATTTTAATCAGAAAAATCGGGATACAGGTATTGCTACAGGTTTAAGGGTTAAAGTTTTGCAATAATCATGTTTAACTCTTCCAATTTCTTTGGTTTAGTTAGTTCAGTGCCCGTATGAAGTTTTTTAAGTTCATATTCCTTAACTCCATTTTTAAAAACCTTAAATGAATTTTCGGTTGCTACCCAGTGATTTTCTGATTCTATAATATCTTTCTTTGAAACCAAAATTTTTATAAAGCTTATAAGCTGAGCTTTACTTCCTACCCACATAATTTTTGTAGGTAATTCCCCCTGAAAGAACTTTTTAAAATTATGATAATTAGTATCTGAGGCAATTAAATTATGATCTCTAAGACCATCAAAGAAACTTTTAAAGGAAATTTTACCATTTTCTGATTTTATTTTTTTGTATTGGAATTGCCATTGATAGCCCCTCTTTCCAGAGACACTAATATCAATTGAAGATTCTGGAGAAAAAATTTTACATTCTACCCCAAAAGCATTTTTAATAGGTGTTAGATAAACTTCATCTACATCTATAAGTTCGAGAGTTTCCTTTATTTTCTCGAGAGTTTTTATTATTAGTATTTGAAAGTTTACTTTTTTAAAATCTTTATCATATTCCAACAATTGCCTCTCATACCGAAACTTGAAGGTTTGAAATCTGGTATGAATATCATTCTCTAATTGTGAATGAAGCGAAGCTTTGAGAGACACCATTTTATATTCTCCTGTTTCCAAATCAATGTCTTGCATATAAGGATAGGTATAACCATCTTTTTTGAACCAATTAGGGTCCACTTTATCCAAACCTTTCAACTGAGCATACATCTGCCAAAACTTCAATCTTTGTAATTTAAAATAACTTACGTGTGATATCTCGAGCACCTCTTTTAAAATGGGATCGTATGACATTTTTAAATTTCAATTAATATAAACCAACGCAGCCCACCTTGAACTACGCTGGTAAATATAATCTAGATTTCTTTTTCAGTGGTTTTTTTTAGGAGAAAACCGTCTCAAAAGTTTGGTTATCAAAATACAGCATAAACTCCAAGAACTTATTCAGGATCTAAAATTTCAAAGTGATAATAGTAATATGCCCTCTTTTGCACGATGTAAACGGTTGTTAGTTTTACTGTAACTTTTACTTTCTCTACAAGCACCGTCTCCCCTTCTTTCAAGGTTCCAATCGAATGCTTCACCCTAACTTTAAAAGGGCAAAAGAGCTTTTCTAGCACATTGTTCCATGCGACAATATAAAGTGCCTCAGGTGAGCTATATTGGAGAATTTTCGCCAGTTCCTGCTCTGTCATAACATAACATTTAGAATATATAGTTCTTTTTCGACCTTCTTAAATCTGATCATAAAAGCTATATAATTAATGATGCAGGAACCAGTTTCTCGACTTGTTTTGAAGTGAATTCACCAGGTTATTCGTCAACTCGTATGCATTTACATTGCGATCAAAATTGTTATCGATGTAGGAAGACTTATTAGCTTCCGTAAATAAATTGTACAAATTCCATAGACTTATTGATCCATCTTGATTGCAGGAGAAATTAGGACAGTGATAATAATTCTTAACCACAGTGTTAATCTGTCCATCATTTAAGGCCACATTTAAAAATTGTTTTTGATCGTTTTTTGGCATAAACTGGAACATCCTTAACTTACCTACAAAATGTGCAAATTGCTCCTCTGAAAGAATAAACCTGCCCATTCTTGACATAAAGCTAAGGTGTTTTACCCTGTCATAATTCTTCAAAAGATCTCCCACAGCATCCTCCAGTTGCCGAAGGCTATTAACACGTATCTGAGCTGCCAGTCCATCCGTAGATATGCAAAGATTTGTACATACCATATTTTTGAATCCAATAAAGATTTTAAACTTTTCAGGGCTTTTTCTGCTAAAAAGATTTTCCTGATTATAAGCCCTTACTCCACCTATTGAAAGCGCCAGCCTATTGCCATTAATATTCTCTACTACTGAAGGTATCTCCATTACAAAAGCACATCTTTCATAATATAAAGTCTTCTCGTGTTCCTTCAGTTCCTTTGCAGGTTTTCCAATTGCAGTTGGGATTCTTCCTTTAATTATGTGGGATGTCCTTATCTCTGGTTCTGATACCTCAAATTCGGGAAAAAGATCCTGAGCTATTTCTCTGGTTTTTTGAATAAATTGGTAATGACTAATGGTGCTCTCATTATCTTTAGAAAAAACGGGAATAATACATTCTTTCTTTAGATGTTCAAGTGTGACCTTCTGGGTATTTGCTTCTATGAAGTTCCTATTGGTTGATTCTACTATGTTCTCCTCTTCAATCATTTGATCCTGAAGAAAATTACTGGTTATTAATTCCATCTTTTTCTGCTTTTATTTGTTCAATTTTTTCTTCTTCTATTACCTGGTTGTTAAGACTCTCAATTGTTTTTTTTCGCTCCAATATTAGTGGGTATAAACCTTTTTGAAGTCCAGGATATTTCGCGTAGATATGTTTAAGACCATCTATAGTTTCACAGATTTTTATTTCTTTTATAGTTTGCTCCAATGAAACCCCTTCCATACACCACTCTTTCAGCTTTTTACCTGTAGACTGGTTAATTACAAACTCTGGTCTATCCATAAATAAACCCGTTCTGTCCTTAGAAGCTTTTACCAAATGGTTGTCATTAATAAGTTCGAGGTTCACCGTAAGTTCATACTCAAATCCCTCTCTGGTAATTTCCTTAGTTCCCAATTTCATTACCTTGGTTTTACCGTTCATATCCCTGTCCAGAGAATAATCTACTTTTCTTCGAGTGGTAGTTATTATATGGCTTTTAGACTGTAAGAGGGCATCTATAAAAGCATTATGTTGAGGGGTAACACGAGCCCAATCCTGGAATCTACCACCTAATTTTTCGTGCATTTCAAGACAACCACCTTTTCCGCTCCATTCGTGAGAAATTGAATCGACAATGATAACTTCAATACCAGCGTCTTCACATAGGTTTATAGCTGTGATATATCTTTGGGGATCATAAGGTTCATTTAGACTGACTACATAATAATCTCCCAGGTGAGAATAAAGGCTTGCAGAATTATTTTCAGTATCTATTACTGCAATCTTTTTCCAGTCGTTTGTAATTCCGTGCGCCAATAAAAGAGCTGAATAAGTTTTCCCATATCCGCTGGGTCCACTTAGACCAATTCTGAGTTTTACCTGGCTTCGCTGCGCTTGTTGTAGTTTCATAATTTTTTTATTTGTTAGTATCATTAGGGAAGTTATTAGCTCTAATGATCACAATTAGACATAAAAAAAGAGCCCGTTTAAGAGCTCCTTTTTTCTTTTTAAACCTGTTATTTCAAATAACTGTTTCTTCTTTTTGAAGGTTATCATTTAAGATTGCATCCTCCTCGGTAACAAATTCATTACGGTGGGTGAGAGTAATCATTTCACCTGTTTCAGGTAATGCATACTCAAAAGGTTCGACTTCAACCTTGACGATACGACCAGGAATTTCACTACCGATTAAACTCTTACAGGTTTCTTCATCAAATGTGCAAGAAACCCTCGCTGTTTGCTTTGTTAAGTAGGTTTTTCCAGTTGCTCTACTTTTAACTGCTGCAATACCTCCGTGCACTACCAGTGCAAAGAAATCTTCCCCATCCTCATTTTGATAGGTTTTGTAATCCACGATTCTTACCATAGTTTTAATTTTAGTTAGATTAACAATGACGGGGGCGACCCCCCAAATCAAAAATGCGTGGGGGGTGAAGTTTAGGTTAGTACGTTTTCACATTAATTTTCAAGTCAAAAAAAAATTTAGAAAAATTTTTCTGCTAGGGGTGATGGAATAATAGTTATTGTAACTGATTTGAAAGGACATTTAATACCCTCTTACATTCTATCGGAAAAACTTGACGTCAGGTTGTCAACTTTTTGTTAACTAATACTATCATTTTACACGTCTTATTAATTGCAGAGTACAAAAAGAAACGTTAAAATTGTAGAGGCTATGATTACACTTCCCTACTCCGTAATTACCCTCAATTACAACTAATACCCTAAATCTAAATATGTCCTTTCAAAAAGTCTTAGATAAGTACCGTAAATATTCTTTTTCAGAAAGAGATAAAGGTGAACGGTTTGAGAGATTAATGCAAACATACTTACAAACAGATCCTAAATACTCTAACCAGTTTAAATATGTATGGCTTTGGAATGAGTTCCCTGGCAGAAAAGATTTTGGAGGAAAAGACACTGGGATTGATTTAGTGGCACTAACCTTTGAAGGGGATTATTGGGCTATACAATGTAAATGTTTCCAAGAGACTTCTCTAATAGATAAAAACGCAGTAGATTCTTTTCTTTCTACCTCAAGCAGAAGTTTTAAAAATGAAAATTTCCAGACCACCCAATTTTCTTATAGGCTGTGGATCTCCACAACCAATAAATGGGGAAGCAATGCGGAAGAAACTGTAAAAAATCAGAATCCTCCTGTTATTAGAATAAATCTTAATGAGCTTAATGATGCCCCTGTTGAATGGGAAAAATTAGAAAATGGTATCTCAGGAGATTTAGCACGTAAGGAGAAACATACTTTACGCCCTCATCAACAAAAGGCTTTAGATGATACTCATGTACATTTTATAGATCAGGATAGAGGTAAATTAATAATGGCTTGTGGGACAGGGAAAACTTTTACTTCCCTTAAGATTGCAGAAAATGAAACAAAAGGACAGGGATTGGTACTTTTTCTTGTTCCATCAATAGCCTTACTTGGGCAGACTCTTAGCGAATGGTCAGCCAATTCAGAATTTCCTATTAATCCTATTTGTATTTGTTCAGATTCAAGAATAACAAAAAAGCATTCTAAAATTGATGATTCTACTATGATGAGTGTAGTAGATTTGGCTCTTCCTGCTTCCACAAATGTTCCGAGTATAGTAAAGCAGTTTAAGGGCATTAAAGCAGCAAATAAGGAGGGAATGACAGTGGTATTTTCTACCTATCAATCTATTGATGTAATTGCAGCTGCTCAAAAAGAATTGAAACAAAATCACAATTTCGATGCAGATTTTGATCTAATTATTTGTGATGAAGCTCACCGTACTACAGGTACTGCATTAACGGTAGAGGATTCGTCTCATTTTATAAAAGTTCACGATAATGAATTTATAACAGGAAAGAAGAGGTTGTATATGACTGCTACACCTCGCCTATATAGCGATGATTCCAAATCTAAGGCTGCTGAAAATGATGCTGTAATCTGCTCAATGGATGATATTTCTTTGTATGGGGAGGAGATCTACCGAATTGGTTTTGGTGAAGCCGTACAAAAAGATTTGCTTTCAGATTATAAAGTATTAATTCTCACCCTTAGTGATAAGGACATTCCTCCTGCCATTCAATCAATGATTGCAAATCCTGATCAGGAGATTAATTCCGATGATGCATCAAAACTCATAGGTTGTATAAACGCATTGTCAAAACAAGTTTTAGGAGATGAAGGTTTAATTAAAAGTAGCGACCCCAATCCAATGAAAAGGGCGGTTGCTTTTTGCCAGAACATTGCAGTCTCTAAAAAGATCACCCATACATTTAATGAAGTTTCAGATCAATATTTAGATTCGATCCCTTCTACAAAAAGAGAGAATTTAGTTTCTGTTTCCTCGAAGCATATAGATGGAAGTATGTCTGCGCCAGAAAGAGATGATCTCTTAGGTTGGCTTAAATCTACTTCAGCAGATACTAATGAAGCCAGGATCTTGACTAATGTAAGATGCCTTAGTGAAGGTGTAGATGTTCCTTCTTTAGATGCTGTTATGTTTTTATCTGCAAGAAATTCTCAGGTGGATGTTGTTCAATCTGTAGGGCGGGTTATGCGTAGAGCCAAGGGTAAAAACTACGGATATATTATTATTCCTGTGGTAGTTCCTTCCAGTGTAGAAGCCTCTGATGCATTAGATGATAACGATAGATTTAAGGTAGTATGGAGTGTTCTGAATGCACTTAGAGCACATGATGACAGATTCAACGCTACCATTAATAAAATAGATCTTAATAAAAAGAAGCCGAAACAAATTCTTATTGGCAGACCTACGTCAGGAGAATATGATGGCGACAGTAGTGATGGTTTACATCCTTCTGGAGAATCAGGAGAACCTTATGGCAAATTGGATGACCAGTTAGCCCTGCAATTTGAGCAATTACAAGGCATAATGTATGCCCGTATGGTTAAAAAGGTGGGCACAAGGACCTACTGGGAACAATGGGCACGAAGTGTAGCAGAAATTGCGGAAAAACAAGTAGTACGAATTAATAGATTAATAGAGCAAGACAGTGAACATAAAAAAGTATTTCAACAATTTTTAAAAGGACTTCAAAGAAATATCAACCCTTCTATCTCCCAACAACAGGCGGTAGATATGTTATCTCAGCACATTATTACTAAACCTGTATTTGAAGCTTTGTTTGAAGGGTATTCCTTTGTGAAAAATAATCCTATTTCTGTTTCAATGCAGACAATGTTAGATCTACTAGAGAAACAGGCAATAGAAAAGGATACGGAAGTACTTGAGAAATTTTACGAGTCTGTTCGTAGGAGAGCTGAAGGAATAGATAATGCAGAAGGGAAACAACGAATCATAATAGAATTATACGACAAATTTTTTAAGACAGCATTTCCTAAAATGGTGGAGCAATTAGGAATAGTGTACACTCCAGTTGAAGTTGTTGATTTTATTATTCATTCTGTAAATGATGTTTTAGAAAAAGAATTCGGTAGAAGTGTTTCTGATGAAAATGTTCATATTCTTGATCCATTTACAGGAACGGGTACATTTATTACACGCTTGCTACAAAGTGGGCTGATTAATAAGAAAGACTTGGAGAGAAAATATTCTCAGGAATTACATGCTAATGAATTTATTTTACTGGCGTATTATATTGCTGCTGTTAATATTGAAAATACCTACCATGATTTATTAGAAAAAGATGAGGCATATAAAGCTTTCGAAGGCATTGTGTTGACTGACACCTTTCAATTAGGAGAATCTGAAACAGGAGAAAAATTATTTTCAGAAATGTTTCCTAAAAATTCGGAGAGAGTTGCGGCACAGAGAAAAGCCCCAATTCGTGTTATAATTGGCAACCCTCCTTATTCTGTTGGTCAAAAATCAGCTAATGATAATGCTCAAAATCAAAGTTATACAACGTTAGATTCAAGGATTGCAAAAACTTATGCAAAGGAATCCACTGCTACCAATATGAATGCCTTATATGATGCGTACATAAAAGCCTTCCGTTGGAGTACTGATCGTCTAGATCCAAAAAATGGAGGTCTAATCGCTTTTGTAAGTAATGGAGCTTGGCTCGATGGCAATAGTGCAGATGGTTTCCGTAAGTCACTAGAAAAAGAATTTTCCTCAATTTATGTCTTCAACTTAAGAGGTAATGCCCGAACTAGTGGTGAACAAAGAAGAAAAGAGGCGGGTAACGTATTTAGGGATGGTTCCAGGACTCCAATTTCAATCACCTTATTAATAAAAAAACCAAATAATTTAGAAAAGGCTGAAATTTTCTATCATGACATAGGTGATTATTTAAATCGAGATGAAAAGCTGAAAATTATTTCTGGGTTAAAATCTTTGAACGGAATTAATTGGAAAAGGGTGGAATCTAACGAACATGGAGATTGGATAAATCAACGTAATGAATCATTCCACCATTATCCAGCGTTAGGTGATAAATCCCAAGATCCTGAACAGGCATATTTTAATCCATTTTATAGTAGAGGAGTGGCAACTGCACGTGATTCTTGGTGTTATAATTCGGATAGATCAAAGGTTTCTGACACTATGGATTCTCTAATCTCTTTCTACAATGATCAAAGGACAGAATTCCACAGCAGGAGGAAACATACTCCCTCTATTAAAGTTAAAGACTTTTTGGACTACAAATCCAAGAAAATAACTTGGAATAGAGGACTTATAAATGATTTAAAAAGAAACAATAGTATTGAATTCAGCAATTGTTCAATAGTAACAAGTTTATACCGACCTTTCTTTAAACAGCATCTTTATTTTGCAAAGGAAGTAAATGATATGGTATATCAAATTCCCAAATTGTTTCCTACTCCAGAGCTTGAGAATAAGGTCATATGCATTTCTGGTATAGGTGGCTCAAAAAGAAATTCCGCCTTTATTTCCGAGTATACACCAGATTTAAACATTTTGGATTCTGGGACTCAATGTTTTCCTTTATACTACTATGAGAAAAGGAAGGTTAATAATCCAAGTTTATTTGATGAAAATGGAGAAACCGAGTATATAAGGAGGGATGGTATCTCTGATTTTATTTTAGAAAGAGCCATAAGAATCTATGGTAAAAATGTTATTAAAGAAGACATTTTCTATTATGTATATGGAATCTTACATTCTGAAAATTACCATACTACCTTTGCAAATGACCTTAAAAAGATGCTGCCAAGAATTCCATTGGTAGACGAACCGAGAGATTTCTGGAAATTTAGCAAAGCAGGTAGAGCATTGGCAGAACTGCATTTAAATTATGAAAAGGTTCTTGCATATGAAGGAGTGGAAATTAACCAGCTACAAAAAAATAATAGTATTGATGATTATGAATACTATCGAGTTCAAAAATTAAAATTCCCTAAGAAAGATCAGAAAGACAAGATCATCTATAATAGTCGTATTACAATTAAAAACATCCCAGATAAGGCATATGATTACATTGTAAACGGGAAAAGTGCAATTGAATGGATCTTGGATAGATACCAGGTCAAAACTGATAAAAAAAGTGAAATTAAAAATGATCCTAACGATTGGTCAAAGGAAGTTAATAATCCCAGATACATTCTAGACTTACTCCTAAGTGTAATTAATGTGAGCGTTCAAACTGTTGATATTGTAGAGGGGATGCCAGAGTTGAAATTTGAAGAGGAAGCAGAAACCCTAACGGAAATCCTTAACTCTAATTAGAAATACCAGAATTTGAAAGATCCATCTCTCAATGCAGGACCAAGAGCTGAAAACGGCTTTGCTCTACAAAGAAACTCAGCCTTGTATCTGTTAATGGAAAACTACCATTCTAAATTTAGGGATGAAAAATTTTTCATATGTCTTGAGCACCACGATGATTTTCTTTTCGTTTTTCTAGATGACCTAGAAGAAGTGGCATACATTGAAGCTTACCAATCCAAGAAAAAGTCACCAGATAAGTGGACAATAAACCAAGAAATGTCTACCATTATTGGCAAGCTTTTAATCACGGGAGTAAATCTAATAAAGGATCCTATTCCAAAATCTGAAAACTATTCCCACTGTTTATTTTTTTCATCTAATTCCTCAATTAAATTGAAGGAAGGAGCGAATAACATTTCTATTGATGAGGAAAATCTTTCTATTGCCTATAGAAGCCTTGATAATAAGTTACAAGATAAAATTAGATCAAAACTTAAAGAGGATCTTAATGGGGATTTTACAGCAGAGCTGGAAGCTGAATTACAGAATCTACATTTTCATTATATAGTTCTTCCTCGGACAGATAAAGAGCAACAAAATCAACTAATAGGAAAGATAGAAGAAGTTTTTGAAGATTCTGTTTATAATCCAAGAGCTGCCCTTATAACTATTTTGCACCTATTTAGAAATATTGAGACTATTTACAACCAGGATAATACTGCTAAATTACTCGATAAATCAAAAAGAGTTCATAGTGAGGATATCTCTAAAGTTTTTACTCTCATAACTACAAAATCAAAAGCCTTTGACTTTTGGCGAAAAGAATCCAAATCTATTACAAGAACTTTAAATATTAAACCATTTGAACGGGATCAATTTAAAATGAGTTTTGATTCAGCATTCGACCTATTCAAAAGTTTGGAACAAGTTCAACATCAAAGAGTTTTAAAATTTGTCAAAGAGAATTATCTAAAATGTATTACAACACAAGAAGAAGAAAATGTACTCGAATTGTTTGATATGATAAGGTCAGAGACATCGGTTCCTTTTGATGATCTAAACTTAAAGGCAACTATTTACGCAGCCTATTTTGAAGCCATTCACAAACAAAAAAATAATGAACAGTAAGTTAGAGTTTAGAAGATTTTTCGCTTATACAGAAGAAAAACATCAGTCCTTTTATACGGAATTCATAAATGGCACCAATATAATTTATGGAAAGAACACTTCTGGAAAAAGCACTTTGATTCATGCTTTGCTCTATACCTTCGGAATTAATGACGAGAAAGGAAAACTTTCGGAGTTATTAAGAGAAAATGTAATATTCAGAATTGACTTTATTCTTCATTCAAACACTAATGAAAATATTACTATCGTAAGAGAAGATGAAACAATTATTATATCAAGAGAGAATAAACCCAGGAAGAAATTTATTGGGATTAGCGGCAATAGATCTGAAGAACATAAATCCTTAAAACATTACCTAGGCGAAATGTTTAATTTTAATCTCCATTTGGAGAGTTCAGGTAAGTATCAACAGGCACCAATTGAAGCCATGTTTCTACCATACTATATCGCTCAAGATGTAGGATGGGTTTATCGACATAAATCTTTTAGAGGACTAGATTTTATCAAAAACTTCAAGCAAGATTTTTTTGATTATTACCTCGGAATTGTGAACGACTACGATAGAAATGAAAAAAATGAATTAGAAAAATCCAAGGAAAGTCTAAAAAAAGAAATTGAGTTTCTAACTAATATCGAAAGTAAAGACCCTGAAATTAAATTGTCCAAACTTAAAGATGAAAAATATGTAACTAAGGCTTTAGATTACTTAAAGATCTATAAAGAAAATAAAGAAGCTCTTATTGAATTAGAAAAAGATTATCTCATTACCCATAATAAGCTGGCATTGCTTGAAAATAGAAAAAATATTCTTTTCAGAGTGAGAAAGACACTTAAAAATCAGGATCCAATCGAAAATGATTGCCCAACCTGCCATCAAGAATTACCCGAGAGTTTAGAAAAAATCTATGAATATCACCAGGATTATTTAGATACTGAGGATCAAATTGAGGAAAATAACCGAGTAATAAATAAACTCAAGGCTACATCTGGTAAAATTAATTCACTGAAAAGAGATATTGAAAAATATAAGGAGATTATTGCCAAGGATTATGCTACGTTAGAAAACTATAACTTAAACGATTTATCACTTAGTACCTGGATAGAAAATAAAGTAAACGTTCAATTTTCCAGTAATGTAACTTCTAAAATTGGTGAGAAAACGATAGAGTTGAAGGAAATAGAGAAAAAATTACAAAACTTTAAAACTGATGATGAAATTGAAGAAGAAAGAAAAGCCTATAGCTCAATTTTCAGAACTTTGTTCAAAAAGTATTTAAAAGAACTGGAAGTCAAAAAATTTGATGATCAAAGATTTCTGAACCTTTATGAGATTCCAGCTTTTCCTAGGCAAGGTGTTGAATTATTAAAAACTCTTCTGGCTTATAATTTTGCCTTTAATAGTTTAATTAAAGATACCGAAGGTATCCACAGGTTTCCATTTTTATTAGATGCCATTTTTGAAGGAGATTTAGAAGAAGATAGTAAAAATAGTATTCTAAAATTTATAGCGAAGTTTAAACCTACTGACACACAACTTATTCTCTCAATAGCTGATTCAAAGAAAAATAAAATATCAGTAGAGGAATACAACACCAGTTACTTCAAACAAAAAGCGAATTTAATCTGTATAGGGAAGAATAAATTCAAAAGAGCTTTTTTGAGCGATCATAATACTAATCTTGATGAGTACCTAGAAGAAACAATGAATCTTCTTATTGAAGTTGATTAAGGGAAAAAGCGTTAAAAAACTTGACGTCAACTTGACAACTTTTTTTGGTATTAATAAGAAACACAACCAACTACCTTATAGAAAGCTAATTTTTTAAAACCACCTTTATGAAAAAGATATTCCTACTTGGCATTTTAATTTCATTTTCAACCTTTAGCCAAACTGATAATAAAATTGAAGGGCTTATTATAAATACTCCTTGTGAATTAGAGTACACTCGTAATTTGGGAAATCAAAATAATTACAGTTGCGTTTTACAGGATGATGATGAAAGAATATTTCAGTATTCTGTTACCGTTCAAAACTTATTTGAAGAAATGAATGAGTTTAGTGGTAACTCATTAAAAGTCTTAAAGATCATTTTTTAGAAGCTGCTAAGAAAAATGCCGTTTCAAATGGAGAAAGTGCTGAACAGATAGTTTTAGCCAATGGAGAGAAAGCATTAAAAATTGAATCATATTTAACCTATTCAGGACATAGATTTGTTAATACTTCAATTGTATTCCTCCATAAACAAAAGAGCTTTGTAGTTAATTTGACAACTAACGATTTACAAAGTTCTGCAATTTCAAATCTGAATAATAGAATAAAAATCAATTAATCTTTTCGTGATAAACCAATAGGTAAACAAAAATAACACTACACAATGAAAATGCATTTGTCTCTTATTTTAGTCCTGTTCTGTTCCAGTATTATGCTTTCTCAAGAAGTCAACAAACTCAGAGCAGAAAGTGTCGCTATAAAATTTCAAAATGATGATGGTACTTGGAAAGAATGGACGGATTGGAAAGAATCAGATGTTTTAGCTGTTTTAGATGACGCAAACAAGAGAGTTACATTGTATACAGAGCCAAAGGAGGTCTATGATATAATAAATATGGAAGAAGAAACTACAGAGGATGGAAACAACATTTTTAGAATGATGTGTGTTGATGGCAGTGGAGTCGAATGTAATCTCCGCTTACAATATGGAGAGTCCAACAATCTTCAACTATACATTCAGTATAGCAATATTATAATTGCCTATAATGTCCATTTTTTAGATTAGTAGTTACAGATGAAGCATCCAAATATTTTTTTCAGAACAGAAGAATTAACTGTAATACAAAATCAATATTCTACAGAAAAGCAATTAATAGATAAGGAACTGGATATGTTTTTATCTAACGTTAATAGTAAAGAAGAACTAATATATTCAATTGCAAGGTTACCTAATGGTCAAGAATATATGGATAGTTTCAAAAATACTATTTATGCCATCGAAACTTTTGGCAAAGGATCTATTGCAAATAATCGTCCATTGTATGTAGATCCATTTTCGTATGGTCCATTTCAAGATTTTAATATAATGCACCCAGAAACGATGTTTTATACGGCATTCATTATCGGTGGATTATTTTTAATATCCTTATTTAACAAATGGAGAATCACCAAACTAGTTGGAGCTATTTTGTTGGTTACAATCGGATTAAACTACTACAATTATTACATTGATGAACCTTCTTATTTAGTCGAATTAAAAAGCTCCTTAAATTTAGAAGAATATAAAGAATCCAGAATGCGTAGAAAAGCAGTGGATAAATACGTTGCTTTTTATGAACCTCAAATAGAATATCAATCAGCTAACGTTTATGAATATAATGTTGAAGGATATGATGAAAATAATAATTACTTCACAGGTTATGTAGAAACTTCAGGGAAGTATGGAGAAGGATATCTATTTGATCATTTTGATAACCAAATAGAAATAGAAACAGAGTGGATATCCAAAGGGGAATTGTTAGGAATTGACAATGAAGGAAACGAATTTTATTTAAGCGTTTCTCATTAAGTCAACTTGTCAACTTTCAAAGGTCAAAAAATACCCCCTACAGTAATTGTAAGGGGAGAGGTTTAAAATTATATCTTATTATAAAAATCATCCAGCAAATTTTCCCAATCTGCTTGCGTAGGAGTTTTCTCCAAACGTCTATCTAGTTCATAAAAAAGAGTTGTGTAGGTTGCGTCTGGTAAAGATCCGCATGGAAATAAATCGTCTTCTTTTAAAAGAAATAATTGAGGCTCATGACCCCGTCCAGTTAAATGCATATACAGCCAACGCGATAATTTTCCTTCCTCAACTCCTAAAACATTATATTTAATACTGCATATCGTTCCACCTTCAGGATTCTTAAAAACATCACCTAAGGAATTGGATAAAAATACGAGGAAGCCCCTTTCTTTGTCCAATTCGACAATTTTAGGTTCAAATGAAAAGAGAAAAGATCGGAATTTATAAGAATTACCTACTGTCAAAAGGTTAACTCCAGTAGAGTTATATACTTCTTTTTCAAAAAGTTTCAGAAATTCCTTAAAGTAAAATTGAGGTTCATAACTGTTAATTTGTTTTAGTTCTTCTAGAGCCTGTTGATTTCTACTAAACTTCTCGAGAAGATCTGCGATTTCATTTCTATCAGTTTCCGAAAATGATTCTTCATTCCCTGATATTTCACTAGCCTCTTTTGGGGAATATTCTGCATTTCTTAAAGCAAGTCTCTTTTGTCTTTCAATACGTCTTGATTGTCTTTCAAGAGAATCATAATAAATTCCTTCTTGAATAACAATTTCCTTCTCTCTATGTGGAGTTAGAACTTTGTTTTCTGGATTCCCTTTTATTTTATCAATTATTAACCCTATGACCCATCCCCAAAAGAGACCATTTACTACACCTATAAAAAGTAAAATACCTTTATCACTGGAGGAATTATCACCTAAAAAAACGAATGTTAATATTGTGGAAATAATGGCTCCTATCCACCAGGAGTGATTTACTGCTTTCATATTAAGTTTGGTTTATTGTAGAATTAAAAGATTTTCTTATGTGGATATTCCGGTGATGCTGACCCCCCGTTCCGGCCATACTGACCCCCCCTAGGATTTTGGTCAAAAAGATAAGATTATGACAATATTACAGTTTTTTTCTTAGACTTTCTCCTTTCAATTCTATTCGATGAGAGGTGT